>CADBWQ010000024.1 GCA_902798545.1 Oscillospiraceae bacterium | reverse complement strand
GAATGAATTACCGTCCGTCAGGGCGGTTTTTTCATATATGCGGTTCATTTCCTCTATGCGGATGTAAGTTTTCAGATGTTCGGGAAAACCATTGAAGAATCCGGGTTAATTTGCTATACTAACCGTATTCCATCATGGCATTGTCAAGGCGTCTTGGGTGAAATACCATAGAAAAAGAAACCATAGATACAGCGCTGAAGAAGTTTGATGAACGCTATTACAGAACCGCAGAAAAAGGCGCTGATCAGGCGTTGTTTTGCAACGATAAAGGAAAGAAAGGAACAAGAAAATGAACGAAGTAATCAACGCACTGAAAGAGCGCAGAAGCATTCGGAAGTTCACACCGGAGATGCCAAAGAAGGCAGATCTGGAGCAGATCATCGAAGCCGGGCTGTATGCCGCAAGCGCGAGGGGAGAGCAGGATGCCATTATCGTCGCCGTCACAGATCCGGAGATCCGCGACAGGCTCTCCAAAGAGAACGCCAAAATCTGGGGAAAGGAAGGCGTGGACCCCTTTTACGGCGCGCCCGCCATTCTGATTGTCCTTGCCCGGAAGGACTGGCCCAACCGCGTATATGACGGCAGCCTTGCGCTGGGCAACATGATGCTGGCGGCGCATTCTCTGGGCCTTGGCAGCATCTGGATTCATCGTGCAAAGCAAGAGTTTGAACGGGAAGAGTGGCAGTCCTGGCTGAAAAGCCTTGGCATTGAAGGAGAATGGGAAGGCATCGGTCACTGTGCAGTCGGATATATGGCCGGTGAGATGCCGAAAGCCGCTCCGAGAAAAGAAAACAGAGCTTTCTGGGCAGAATAAGGCAGGAGAACAATGCATTATCTGGATAATTCCGCCACAACACAGGTCTGCCCGGAAGCCGCGCAGGCGGCGCTTTTCGCCATGACTCAGGAGTTCGGCAACCCAAGCTCCACCCACACCGCCGGCCGGGAAGCCAAAAAGCTCCTCGACCGCTCCCGTGCCTCGGTTGCATCGGCTCTGGGCTGCATCCCGGCAGAGTTGATCTTCACCTCCTGCGGTTCCGAGAGTGACAACTGGGCCCTGCTCTCGGGCGCCGAAAGCATGAAGCGCAGGGGAAATCATATCATCAGCTCGGTGGCAGAGCACGACGCCATCCGCCGCAGCCTTGATCTGCTGGAGGAGCGCGGCTTTGAAATCACCCGTCTGAAGCCTGGCCCCTCCGGGGCGGTTTCAGTGGAAGCGGTCCGCGAGGCGCTGCGGGAAGATACGATTCTTGTCTCCCTCATGCTGGCCAACAATGAAACCGGCGCCGTTACAGACATTGCCGGGGTCTCTGCCGCGCTGAAAGCCGCAGGCTCTTCCGCGCTGCTGCATACTGACGCCGTACAAGCCTTTATGAAGATACCCTTCTCGCCGAAGTCACTGGGTGCCGATATGATCAGCATCAGCGGTCATAAAATCCACGCGCCGAAAGGGATCGGTGCGCTGTACGTCCGTAAGGGGCTTCGCCTTAAGCCAATAATCGTCGGCGGGAGCCAGGAGGAAGGCCGTCGTGCGGGAACCGAGGCTACTTCCCAGATTGCGGCTTTTGCCGCCGCCTGCGACGTCGCCGCGCCAAAAATCGCGGAAAATGCAGAGCGAATGCGCACCATGCGGGGGGAAATCATCCGCCGACTGCAGACGGACATTCCGGAACTGCGCGTCATCGGCGGCGGTGCGCCGCATATTCTATCCATCTCTCTGCCCGGTTGGCGCAGCGAGGTTCTGATGAACTTTCTCGAAGCCCGTGAAGTCTATGTCTCCAAGAGCTCGGCATGCAAGAAGGGCGCCCGCAGCCACGTCCTGGAGGCCATGGGTCTCGATTCCAAAACCATCGACGGGGCGCTGCGTATCGGGTTGAGCCGCTATACCTCACAGGAGGACATTGATGCTCTTTGTGAAGGTCTCCGGGATGCCCACGCCATGCTGGCCCACCGCTGAGTCTGTATTGAGTCTGTATAAAGGCAATGCCGCCCGTCCGGGCGGCATTGTTGATAGATCTGTTTCTATTTTCCGAATTCATCCGTTCTCTCCATGATGACAACAACGGTGTTGCCTTTGCCGCCAATCACCTGTCGGAGCGGATTTTCCATTTTATGTTTCTTCGCTGCATTCTTTGTCGCAGTATAAACGGCTTTCTCAGTCCTGGTGGCACGCCGGAGCAGCAGTTCTCCACCGGAGACGGCGCCGGTGTCCAGATCGGTAACTTTGTCCGCATATTTCCGCCCGCATTCGGGGCAACTTTCGGGGATCCCCGCGAGCAGAAATTTTCCTCCACAGCGGCTGCAGATATAGAGGCGTTTCTCCCTGTGAGCCAGTGCCTGATTGACTTTTTTCCTGATCTGTTGAATCATGAGTGTTCTGCCTTCTCTCCATGCCCTGTCTGGGTAATCACCATCCGTCCCAGAATCAGACCGATTTTTTCCATATCTCATCTGATTGCCCTGCAGTATAACAGAAATACAGCACTTCTTCAACCGGCTGTATATGATCCTGATGTAAACAATTCTTTTTTCCGTTCCCGGCGATTTGGCTGATGACCTGACGGATACAGGGCTTCAATTTCCCCTTGACCCGAACCTCGTTTCCATAGTAAACTTGCTCTATCTTCACCGGAATAGACGCTCTTCCGAGGATGATCCATGCCCGAGGGGAATGCCGGTTGTCACCGTCGAAAGGAGCTTTCGAATGATCTCAGATGCGGAGCTGATCTATAATTTCTTATCCTCTCCCGGCCGGGTTCCCGACCATGCCGATTTCATCATTGCACTGGGGACGCATGACCTGCGTGTGGCAAGTTATGCCGCCGAAGTTTTTCTCTCCGGGCGTGCGCCGATCCTCATCTGCAGCGGAGGACTGGGAAAAGTGACTGCTTCCCTTTTTACCCGGCCAGAAGCTGACCTCTTCGCGGCGCGCTGCCGCAGTCTCGGTGTGCCGCAGGAATGTATATTTGTTGAATCTGCGTCCACCAACACGGGAGAGAACTTTCGTTTTTCCCGGGAGCTGCTGGCCGACCGCGGGATATTCCCCTCAACCGGCATCGCCGTCAGCAAGCCCTATATGGCAAAACGGGCTTGGGCGACGGGAACGAAGCAGTGGCCGGAAGTAAGCTGGAGCGTGATGACCCAGCCGCTCTCTCTGGAGGAATACGGTACGGATGAGACTACCATCTCTCTCATGGTGGGAGATCTCCAAAGACTGCGGGTCTACGCCGAGATGGGCTTTCAGGCGCCTGTGGAGGTTCCGGATGAAATCTGGTCCGCCTATGACCGCCTTGTCGCCGCGGGATACGATCAGTATGTAATCAAATAAGAAGATTGAAGCTGTAAAAACGGCATGGCCCGAAAGCCATGCCGTTTCTTTATCACGTTGAATCTGTCCGATCGGATTACTTGATGTATTCGACTGCTTCGGTGGCGGCGATATAGCCGGAGTCGACGCAGAGGCCGTAGCAGAAGCCGGGCACATCATAATACGGGCTGTAGTACATGGAGCCGTTGTCGGTGCCAACCACATACAGGCCCTGCAGCGGGGTGTTGTCGGCCTTCAGGGCGCGCAGCTGGTCATCCGTACGGATGCCGCCGAAGGTGCTCCAGGCAGAGGGTTCGCACTGAACAGCGTAGAACGGACCGGTCTCGCACTTGCTGAGGTACCAGGGATTGGTGCCGAACTCTTCGTCCACGCCCTTGTCGCAGAACTCGTTGTACTTGGCGACGGTCTCGGGCAGATTGGTCAGACCGAACTTCTCCGCCAGCTCTTCGAGGGTGTCTGCCTTGGCGACCCAGCCTTCGCGGATGCCTTCCTCGAGATCTTCGGGGAGCTTATCCAGGATGCGGCCCTTGAAGTAGTTACCGATGAACCACACACCTTCATCTGTCGTTGCGCCTTTGGCGATGGTGTAGTCATACAGGCCGATGGTGGTCATGGCATCGACATAGGCCTGGTCGACAATGCCGTACCACGGAGCGTTCAGGACGATCTGCTCGGAGCCGTAGCTCATCGGGTAGTCGCAGAGCAGACCTTCATTGATGAAGCGCTTGCCTTCCTGATCAACAAGCAGGTTACCGTAGAGGCCGAACTTGAAGGCATAGTTCTGATCGTACTTGTCCTGCTTGGCCGGACGGGAGGCCTTGGTGTTGGTTCCGCCGTATTCGCAGGGGCAGAATCCAAATGTCTTGCAGAGCACAGCGCCCGCATCCTCGGCCATCATGATGCCGTCGCCGGTGCAGAGGCTGTTGCCGCCCGCGGCGGCATTCAGGTTGCGGGTCTTGAGGAACTTTTCCTGCAGGTCGCGGTTGCCCAGATAACCGCCGGAAGCGATGATGACCGCCTTGGCATTGACTGTGACGCTGGTGCCGTCGGCCTTCTTTGCCGTGACGCCGACCGCCTTGTCGCCGTCCATAATCAGGCCGGTCGCGGTGGTGTTGAAGAGGACCTCAACACCTGCATCCTCCAGAGCCTTGTTCCAGAGCTCGACGCGCTCGTCCAGGCTGTTGGTGATCAGGTGGAAGCCGCCCTTTTCGCCAATAAATGGGGTCTCAAAGCGGAAGTTGGCCTCCTGCATGGCATAGCCGATGCCGACCAGGTTCTCAACCGCGTTCTTGCTCTCGTCCAGGCAGCGGTGGATCAGCGCCGGGTTCGGGGTCCAGTGGGTGTAGTTCATGACATGGTGGAAGACCTCGTCGACCTCCAGGGTCGTGCCGCCTTCGCGCTCATGCAGAACGGAGGTGTCGACAGCGAAGGGTCCGGAGACCTTGATGCCGTTGACACCGGCAACAGAGCTGGCTTTCTCAATGGTCAGGACCTTCGCACCCAGCTTGCCTGCGCTGATGGAAGCCATGAAGCCGGAACCGCCGCAGCCGATGACGCAGATGTCCACATCATAGGTCTCGTCAGCGCCTGCAGTCACGGCAACCGTGCGGCCCAGCCACTCGTCCGGATCACCGCCGGCCTGCGCGACGCAGTCCGCGATGGCTTCCTTGACGGCACGGGAGGAGTTGGAGGCACCGGTGATGCCATCCATGCCGAGGGCCTGATTATCGATGATAGAGGGAATGAGCTGATCCTGTACCTGGGAGAAGAGGACCGGCGTTTCATTCTGGGAAATGATGTCTACTTTCTCCAGTGCGGTCTCGCTGAAGGTGCATTCCACAGTTACGTAGCTCAGGTTGCCGTAAGCAGTGGCCTGATAGGTGCCGGCCTTGTACTTTGCATCATCCGCGAAGGCAGCCGCGCCGCCGAGGCCAAGCGTTGCAGCCAGTCCGAGGCCCGCAGCCGCAGAGCCCTTCAGGAATTCCCGACGGGAGAGTTCTTTCTTTGCCATTTGTTTTCCTCCTGTTATATTGAAGTATTTTCTAACCTCTTTCAAGGTTCTGTATTGACAGTATAGCAGAGCGCGTCCTTTTTTTTCAATCTTTCTTCTCTTTTATTCGCTATTTCGCTAAATATTTTTCCCGGCTCAGGCCTCGCAGAACACATAGCGGTTCAGGCGGTCCATGGCCTCCTCCAAACGGGCTTTCGGGAGCGCCAGATTCATCCGGATTGAAGTGGGCCCGTTGAACATGGCACCGTCCTGCCAGGCGACGCCAACGCGCCAGCCCTTTTCTTCAAGCTCGCGGAGCGTGCAGTTGTGGGCTTTCAGCCAGTCTTCGCAGTCGATGAAGAGCATGTAAGTTCCCTCCGGTTCGAAGACGCTGACGCCTTTAAAGTGGCTGCGGATATAGTCCACTGCAAAGCGAATGTTCTCCGTCAGTACCTCGCAGAGTTCATCCGTCCAGCGCATTCCCTCGTCGCTGTACGCGCCGATCAGCGCGTGCATGGAGAGAACGTTCATGTCGTTATAGTGGCAGAGGGAGGACTCTTTCTCCACCCGGTGACGGAGCACGTCATTGCGGATGATATGATAGCTTCCGATAAGGCCTGCGAGGTTGAAGGTCTTTGAGGGTGCATAGAGTGCCACGGTGCGCATGGCAGCGTCTTCGTTGATCATCTGTGAGGGGATATGCTCATGCCCGGACAGAAGGATGTCGGACCAGATCTCGTCGCTGATCACCAGTACATCATATTTCTGAAAGAGTTCGTACGCCCGCTCCAGTTCCCAGCGCTCCCAGACACGTCCACAGGGGTTGTGCGGAGAACAAAGGATAGCCGCGTGGATCTTCTCTTCCCGGATCTTCCGCTCCATGTCGTCATAATCCATCCGCCAGACGCCCTTTTCATCCCGATAGATCGGGCTGTGCACAATGTGATAGCCGTTGTTCTTCAGCACACCGGTAAAGCCGATATAGGTCGGGCTGTGTACAAGCACCTTGTCTCCCCGGGAGCACATGATGTTCAGTGCGCTCACCACACCGCCGAGGACACCGTTTTCATAACCGATGTGTTTCGCCTCGAGACCCTTTACCCCGTGCCGGGTCTCCTGCCAGCGGATGATCGCGTCATAGTATTCTTCTGTAGGCGTGAAATACCCGAACAGCGGATGCCGGATTCTCTCCTCGATTGCGCGCACCACGGAAGGTGCGGTCTCAAAGTTCATATCTGCAATCCACATCGGGATCGCGTCGAAGCCCTTGTCCGGGGCATTCGGTCCGGTCGGCTGTGTTCCGAGCGCATCCAGCGCCAGAGCGTCTTTGCCATGCCGGTCCGGGACCGTTGTAAAGTTATACTTCATCTCGAACCCCCTTTTCGCGCGCTACTTTTTCAGGCTTATTTTGCGTAGATCTGACCGACAAGATCCACCAGAACCCTGTTTGGCAAAAGCCTCGTGAGAAAGACAAAAAGCTTGTACTTTCCTCCCAACGTACAGAGGACTGGTACTTTCTTCTGAAGAGCCTTCTCCGCCACAAATGCGCCAGCATCCGCGGCGGTGATGCCGGTCTGCTCATCATGCTCCATCACCCCGACGCTGCGTGAGATCCGTCCGCCGTATTCATCATCGCCCGCCGGGTTCTTGGCCCGGGCGGCGGTGAAGCCCGTCGCCACATCCCCCGGCATGATGGCGCAGATCTCGATGCCGTAGGGTTTCACTTCACTCTGCAGCGCCATGCTGTAGGTCCGGACCGCCGCCTTGGATGCAGAGTAATAGGCCTGGAAGGGAATCGCGATAGGCGCCGCGACAGAGCTCATATTGATGATTCTGCCGTGCCCCTGCTTCCGCATAATCGGCAAAACTGTGTGGTTCATGCGTACCATACCGAAAAAGTTCACGTCAAACTGCCGCTGCGCTTCCGCCGTGTCCGTAAACTCGATAGCCCCGGAGATTCCGAAACCGGCGTTGTTGATGACCACGTCGATCCGCTTCTCCTGGTCGAGCACCGCCTGTACCGCTGTCCGGATCTGCTCTTCATCCGTTACATCTGCCCGAATGTGTGTCACCCCGGGAACCATTCCCGAGTCTCTGCGGCTGAACTCATAGACCCGGCATCCCTTTTCCGCGAGGATCCGGGCTGTGTTCAGGCCGATGCCGCTCGTGCCGCCGGTGATGATAACAACCTTCTCCATATTGTTCTCCTCTCACTCACCGATCTGATGCCGGTGCAGCACTTCGGCAATGATCTCCACTGCCTCGTCGATCAGGGCCTCGGTATGGGTCGCCATCAGGCTGGTACGCAGGAGGCACTCGGTCGGCGCTGTTGCAGGAGGCAGCGAGGAGTTCACATAGACGCCCAGATCATAGAGCTCCTTCGCGATGGTCAGGGTTGGGATCACCTCATAGGTATAGATCGGGATGATGGGGATCATGTTCCCGTTGGACGGCCGCATCCTGACATGGGCCTCATCCAGCTTTTTTCGCATGTGCAGCGCGTTATGCTGCAGGGTTTCGGGCAGCTCGGGATGCGCTTCCAGTACCCGAAGCGCTGCCAGCGCAGTCGCACAGCTGGCCGGTGTAATGGATGCTGAGAAAATAAACGGCCGGGAGGAATGTTTTACATAGTCGACGACGCGCTCCGACGCCGCCATATATCCGCCCAGAGAAGCCAGGGATTTGGAGAAGGTCCCCATGTAGATATCAACCTCGTCCTCCAGGCCGTAGAAGCTTGCCGTCCCGCGGCCGCCCTCGCCGATGACGCCGAGGCCGTGGGCGTCGTCCACCATCACGCGGGCGCCGTACTTCTTCGCGAGTCGGCAGATTTCCGGGAGATTCGCAATGTCTCCGCCCATGGAGAACACACCGTCTGTCACAATCAGGCAGCCTGCCGTTTCAGGAACGCTCTTCAGTTTCTGCTCCAGGTCTTCCATATCATTATGTTTAAACCGAAGCATTTTCCCAAAGGACAGCCTGCAGCCGTCATAGAGACTCGCGTGATTCTCCCGGTCCATAATTACATAGTCCCCGCGGCCGACCACAGCGCTGATAATGCCAAGGTTGGACTGGAAGCCGGTGGAAAAGGTAACAACGGCTTCCTTCCGCAGGAAGTCTGCAAGCTCCTTTTCCAGCTCCAGGTGCAGCTGCAGTGTCCCGTTCAGAAAGCGGGAACCGGAACAGCCGGAACCGTACTGACGGATCGCCTCCAGGCCGGCCTCGATCACATCGGGATGGGTTGTGAGTCCGAGGTAGTTGTTCGATCCCAGCATAATCCGCCGCTTTCCTTCCATGATAACTTCGGTGTCCTGTCTCGACTCCAGGGCGTGGAAGTAGGGATAAATTCCAAGCTCCCGCACCTGATCGGCCATGGATGGATCAAAGCATTTCGCAAAAATGTCCATTTCCTGTGCCCCCCACAATTCGTTTCTGTAAATTAATTCAAATTTTTGAACAAATTAATTATACTACATGGTTATCCTTTTGGCAATCTTTTCTTTTATGTGTAATCCAGCTCTGTCGCCGACCGCTCGGATACCATGAAAAAGACCCGAACACAAACAGTCCCTGAACCGGCATCTCATGCCGGTTCAGGGACTGTGTCATATTCCGTGTTCTGTATTCTGTTTGGTCCTTTCGCTTTCAGGGCTGTTCTGTTTTTATGATCCTGCCGTGCAGTATCCCGTCTTTTATGCCGATGATCTGCACATTCCGCAACTGGCCGCGCAGGCCCTGCTCCGGAACCCGGACATAGAGATAGGTGTCGCTGTGGCCGAGGGATCCCTCTCCCTCCGCACTTTCAAACAACACCGAAAGGGTCTGCCCGACACTCGCCTCCAGAAATTCCCTTCCCGTCTCCTCCGAGACCGCCTTGGCCTCATGAGCGCGGCGGGCTTTCACCGCCTGGGTCAGCTGATTTGGGAGCTTGTCCGCAGGCGTCCCGGGACGGCGGGAATAGGGAAAGACATGCAGCTCAGAGAACCGGCAGCGCCGCAGGAAGTTCAGCGTATCCCGGTGGTCTTCCTCGGTCTCTCCGGGGAAGCCGGCGATCAGATCTCCGGTTAGGGCACAACCCGGGAAATACTGCCGCAGCAGCTCCACTGTGTGATAAAAGAAGGCGGTGTCATACTTCCGGTTCATCGCCTTCAGCGTCCGGTCACAGCCGGACTGCAGAGAGAGATGAAAGTGGCGGCATACGTGACCCGTATTCGCAAGCCGGCGGCAGAAATCCTCGGTGATCACGGTCGGTTCCAGCGAACCGAGACGCAGACGCATCTCCCCCGCCTCTGCTGCCACCGCCTCTACCACATCAGTAAGTGTCGGGCGGCCGTCCAGATCAAGGCCATAGGAGGCGACCTCGATCCCGGTCAGGACGAGCTCGCGAAACCCCTCTTCCCGCAGACGTCTGGTTTCGGAGACCGCATCAGGGATCGGCATGCTCCGCAGACTGCCCCGAACATAGGGGATGATGCAGTAGGTGCAGAAGTTCCGGCAGCCGTCCTGGATCTTCAGCATGGCTCTGGTCCTGCCGGAGACGGCACCTGCAGGGAGAACTTCGATCTTCCTCCGCGCGAAGGGCCGGTCGATCCGGCGCACGGTCTCACCGGTTTCCACCGCGTGCTCCACGGCCTCTACAAAAGCCATCCGATCTCCGGATCCGAAGATCACCTGCGCACCGATCTCGGCGTTCTCCTCCGGACTCAGCTGTGCATAGCAGCCGCAGACCGCGACGACGGCGCCCGGATTCTCTTCATGCAGGCGGCGGATCATCTGGCGTGACTTTCTCCCACTCTCGGCAGTTACGGCGCAGGTATTGACAATCACCGCGTCGGCCATCTCCCCCGGCACTGCCGGGAGATGTCCGTCACTTTGGAGACGCTCTTCCATCGCCTGTGTCTCAAACTGGTTCACCTTGCAGCCCAGGGTCGCGATCAGATATCTCATGCCTGAGGCTTCTCCTGTTCCTTGCTCTCCCTGCTCAGCTGGAGCTTCGCGGCCCGCTCTCTCTCAAGTTCTTCTTTCCGGACACTGGCCTTCTTCACGACCTGCAGCGTTGCAGGATCAATATATTCCAGCTCTTTATAATCCTCAATCTCATATGGGAGATCTTCTCTTTTCAGCTTTTTTACGATCAGATTGGTCATCAGGGAGTAAACCACCACGAACACCGGCACGCCCAGGAGCAGCCCCCAGAAGCCGAAGAGCCCGCCGCCCAGGATGATGGAGAACATCACCCAGAAGCCTGTGATACCAGTGGAATTGCCGAGGATCCTCGGTCCGATGATGTTGCCGTCAATCTGCTGGAGGATGATCACAAAGATGACAAAGATCAGGCATTTGGTCGGATCCACCATCAGGATGATGAGGGCACTGGGGATTGCACCGATCAGTGGGCCGAAGAAAGGGATGATGTTGGTCACGCCGACGATGACACTGACCAGCAGAGTAAATGGCATCTGCAGAATGGAGCAGACGATGTAGCAGATGATGCCGATGATCAGGGAATCCAACAGTTTGCCGTTCAGGAAGCTCATAAAGGTTCTGTCCACAAAGTTGATGCCCATGCGTGCGCGTTCCGCCGTTTCAACCGAGAGCACCGCATAGCTAAGGCGCTTCACCGCAGCCAGGAAACCCTCCTTGTCCGAGAGCAGATAGATGGAGACAATGATACCGATGATCAGGTTGTAGATACTCTTGGCCACGCCATAGACACCGGAGGTGATGGATGTGACCACGTTTCCAACCCGCGGCAGCAGGGTGGTCTGCAGCCAGTTGCCGAAGTTGGTGTTGAAGTTGTCAAACACATCGCCGATATACTGGTCCAGAAACGGGTAGTTTTCAAACAGGCCGTCCGCCCAGTCCGAGAGGTTGTCCACATAGGTGCCGCTGTTCTGGATGATTATCTGAATGCTGCTCAGCACCTGAGGCAGGATCAGGTAGACCAGAGCGACCAGGATGAGGATAAGGATGATCTCACTGAAGAGCACAGACAATGCCCGGGCAAACTTCCGTCCGTCGCTCTTCTTGCTTTTCTTATAGAGTTTCCGGGCAAGCGGAAGAAACAGTCGGTTCTCCAGCGTCCTCATCAGCGGGGAGAGCAGATAGCAGATCACCACACCCCAGATGAACGGCGCGAGAATACGCACCAGTGTATTGACTGCGTCAACCAGCCTGGTGATGTTGCCCACTGCAAAATAGAACAGGAGCGCCGCGGCGATTACACAGAATGCCGTCACACCCCAGTATAAGTATCTTTTATCCCAATTAAAACGCCGTCTCATAACTGACTCCTTCCAGGGGACAGTGTCTATATCAAGTAGCTGTTTTGTTTATTTTACTATTCTGCTCTGCTCCCGTCAAGCATTTTGGCTCGGCGCCGATGTCATGTCTTATCCTTTTGCACGAAGCAGAGCACCGTTTTCGGTTATGTCAACTCTACTTTTGACTTTATGCATTTTCATTCTGTCGAAAACCCTGTTCAAAAAGTCGAAAACCCCTTTGTTGTCTACAATTATTTTTTATTTTGAAACCATTAATTCATTATTTGCCACTGTATTATTCATAATTCTGTAAACCTTTCTGCTCTTTTTTTTGTTATTGATTTCCTTTGGAAAATCTATATAATAGTGGATGATAAGTTTTATGGGAGGTTTTCTACCTATGGTCAAAGTAGATTTATCCGGCGCTCAGCGCTTCTTTACACAGGCAGGTCCTGACTTTGCAGCGGTTTCCCGCGCTCATGACGTTCTCACCTCCGGCAGCGGACTCGGCTCCGACTTCACCGGCTGGCTCCATCTTCCTCAGAAGATCAAGGACACCGAGCTGGACCGCATTCTCGCCGCAGCGGACACCATCCGCTCCCGCTCCAAGGCTCTGGTCGTCATCGGTATCGGCGGCTCCTATCTCGGAGCCCGCGGGGCCATTGAGCTGCTGCGCCCTGTTCTTGGCAGGGGCGATCCGGAAGTCTTCTTTGTGGGCAATGGTCTCTCCGCAGACGCTTTGAGCGACACCATTGAAAAGCTCGGCGGTCGTGATTTTGACGTCAACGTCATTTCCAAATCCGGCACCACTTTGGAACCGGCTATCGCGTTCCGTATTTTCCGTGAACTGTTGGACAAGAAATACGGCGCTGACGCAGGAAAGCACATCTTTGCCACCACCGACGCAAAGCGCGGTGTGCTGAAGTCTCTGGCTGACGCCAACGGCTGGGAAAGCTTTGTGATTCCCGATGATGTCGGCGGTCGTTTCAGCGTCTTCTCTGCAGTCGGCCTCCTGCCGATGGCCGTTGCCGGTATCGATGTCCGCCGTGTGATTACCGCCGCCATCCGCGAGTTTGAGGCACTGGATCTTCGCAGCCCGGAGAACCCCGCCTGGCAGTATGCCGCTGCCCGTCAGAACCTCTACAGCAAGGGCTATACCGTCGAGATTCTTGGCTGCTATGAGCCCAGTTTCCGTTTTATGGCAGAGTGGTGGAAACAGCTCTACGGCGAGAGTGAGGGAAAGGACAACAAGGGTATCCTCCCCGCTTCCGTCGAGTTTACCGCTGACCTGCACTCCATGGGTCAGTACATCCAGCAGGGGCCGCGGAATCTGATGGAATCCATCGTCCGCTTCTCCCGCTCCCGCCATGCCTATCCGGTCCCCGCATCCGAGGACAACGCTGACGGCCTGGACTACATTGCCGGCCGCGACCTCGCTGAGATCTGCAACGTGGCCGCTGAAGCCGTCCGTGAAGCGCACATCGACGGCGGGGTTCCGAACCTCGTCATTGAGTGTTCCGCCCGGGATGAAGAAGGACTTGCGGAACTCATCGGTTTCTTTGAGCTCGCCTGCGCCCTCTCCGGCTACATGTCCGGTGTCAATCCCTTTGACCAGCCGGGCGTTGAAGCGTACAAGAAGAATATGTTCCGCATGCTCGGCAAGCCCGGTGCGGTCTGATCGGTCAATTGTGCATTCCTGCCGGCGGCAACCCGCCGGCAGAACCCTATTCTGTTACAAAAAACATGCAGGAGGAGCCTTTCATCATGAAAAAGCTACTGTCTTTGATCCTCGCCGTGCTGATGTGTGTCAGCATGTTCTCCTTTGGCACAGCCTCGGCCTTTGCGGCAGACGACACCCCGCTGGTCGTTGGCTACTCCCCGTTCAACAGCAAGTTCTCCCCCTTCTTTTCTACGACTGATTATGACCAGAGCGCTTGGTTTATGACGCAAATATTACTTCTTAATAACGATCGTACCGGTGCCATCATCATGAACGGCATCGAGGGCGAAACTGTCCCCTACAATGGCACAGACTACACCTACTACGGTCCCGCCGACTGCGTTATCACCGAAAATGACGACGGCACGGTCTATTACGACTTTACCCTGCGGGACGACATCGTCTTCTCTGACGGCGAGCCGCTCACCATCGACGATGTCATCTTCTCCATGTACGTCCTCTGCGACCCGACCTATGACGGCAGCAGCACCCTCAACGCCCAGCCGATTCTCGGGTTGGATAAGTACATCAGTGGCGTAGAAACTCGCGGCAATGCGATTTTCTCTGCCGGTGACGCCGGTTATGAGGCAAACGATAACTACACCGAAGAGCAGTACAACGCCTTCTGGGATTACTACAACAACCAGGCCGGCGCCGCTTTTGCACAGGAAATCGTCGACTACTGCATCGGCAACGGCTACAATGCCGCCGACGACTCCGTCGCTGCCTGCGCCGCAAACTGGGGCTTCGAGCTGGCGGAAGACGCCACTGTCGAAGACTTCTGGACTGCGATCGTCGAGGCCTATGACGGCGACATCGACACCGCCGTCTCCACCGAGACCGCCGGCAGCGACCTGCTCGGCCTGACGGTTGCCGCTCTGGGCGAAGAGTATCAGGCCGGTGTTCAGACCGGCGACTCCGCCAAGAGCATCGAAGGCATCCAGAAAATCGACGACTATCACATGCGCGTGGTGCTGACCAAGGTCGATGCCACCGCCATCTATCAGCTTGGTGTCGCGATTGCGCCTTTGCACTATTACGGCGATCCCTCCCTCTACGACTATGACAACAACAGCTTCGGCTTCCCGAAGGGCGACCTGAGCCTCATCCGCGCCAAGACCACTCAGCCTCTCGGTGCCGGTCCCTACAAATTCATCAAGTTCGAGAACGGTGTCATCAATTATGAGGCAAATGATCTCTTCTATTTAGGAACGCCGAAAACCAAGTACGTCAACTTCCTGCAGTGCACCACCGACGACGACAAGCTCAACGGCATCGTCACCGGCACCGTCGATATCACCGATCCTTCTTACTCAAATGACAATGTTGAATCCATCAAAAAAGCAAATGGTAACGATGAAGTCAATGGTCCTGTCATCGTGACTGATACTGTCGACAACCTCGGCTACGGCTACATTGGCATGAACGCCAACGTACTGAACGTCGGCGGCGACTCCGCTTCCGATGCCTCCAGGGCCCTGCGCAAAGCCTTTGCCACCGTCTTCTGTGTCTACCGCGACGTGGCCATCAGCTCCTACTACGGCGAGCGCGCCGCCGTGATCAACTATCCGATCTCCAACACCTCCTGGGCAGCACCGCAGCCTGCGGACGACGGCTACCAGCTGGCCTTCTCCGTCGATCCGGACGGCAATTCGATCTACACTTCCTCCATGACTGACGAGGAGAAGTACGACGCTGCGCTGCAGACCGCTCTCGCCTGGTTTGAAAAGGCCGGCTACACCGTCGAAGACGGCAAGCTGACTGCCGCCCCTGAGGGTGCCGCACTGGAGTACACCTTCTGGATTCCGGCCGACGGCTCCGGCGACCATCCCGCTTTCATGATCGTGAATGAGGCGAAGAATGCCCTCGCCAAGATTGGCATGAACCTTGTTATCAACGATCTCTCTGACTCCTCCCTGCTCTGGGATGCGCTGGATGCGCAGGAAGTCGCCATGTGGGCGGCTGCCTGGCAGGCCACAATCGATCCAGATATGTACCAGATCTACTACTCCGACGTTGTGAACGGGCCCTCCGAGGGCGCCGGCAAGAACCCGCTGGGCGGCCCTGCCCAGGGCGGTTCCAACTATCAGTACGGCATTGCCGATGCAGAACTGGACGAACTCATCATGGAGGCCCGCTCCTCTACCGACCAGGCCTATCGCAAGGCCATGTACAAGGCCTGCCTCGACATGATCATTGACTGGGCCGTTGAAGTTCCGACCTATCAGCGCCAGAACGCCATCATTTTCAGCGCCGAGCGTGTGAACCTCGACACCGTCACCCCGGACATCACCACCTTCTATGGCTGGATGAACGAAGTCCAGAACATTGAGCTCAACTGATACACTCCGTAAACCTGAGCAAGCATCACACCCCGGGGCCGCACCGGCCCCGGGGAATTCCCATCCATACAGGAACGGAGGTACTTTTTTGTGCGCAAATTCATTCTGAAGCGCCTGTTCTATTCGATCATCATCTTTTTCTTCGTTATGCTCATCATCTATGCCCTGATGCGCTGTCTCCCCACGTCCTACATCGAGTCTCTGGCCCGCCAGCGCTCGATGCAGCCCGGCTCCAAGAGTTACGAGGAGTGGATGGCGCAGCTGACTTCCATGTACAACATGGACAAGGGCATTTTACTCGGATATTTCAGCTGGCTGAAGGACTTTTTCCGCGGCAACTTCGGCGACAGCTGGTATTATACCGTCCCCGTGGTGCAAAAATTCCACGAGACCATCTGGCTCAGCTTTTGGATGGGCCTGATTTCCATGTTCTTCGAACTCGTAATCGCGATCCCTCTGGGCATCGTCGCCGCCACGAAACAGTACAGCAGGACAGACTATACCATCTCGGTTCTGGCACTGGCTGGGATCTCGCTGCCCACTTTCTTCTTTGCTTCGCTGCTGAAGCTGTTTTTCTCCGTAAAGATGGGCTGGTTCGACCTCTTCGGTCTGGTAGGACGTAATTACGAACAGCTCTCCTCCTGGGGGCAGTTTCTGGACAAGGCCAACCATCTGGTGCTCCCGATTCTGACCCTCGTGGTCATCAGCATCGGCTCCCTGATGCGCTATACCCGCACCAACATGCTGGAGGTCTTAAACGCCGATTACATCCGTACCGCACGGGCCAAGGGTCTGGATGAAAAGAAGGTCATCTACCATCACGCTTTCCGAAACACGCTGATCCCTCTGGTCACCATTATCGGCGGCAGCCTTCCATCGCTGTTTTCCGGCGCTCTGATCACTGAGACGCTCTTTTCCATCCCCGGCATCGGCTATACCTCCTATCACGCCATGGTCGCGGGAGACATACCCTTCAGCATGTTCTATCTCGCCTTCCTTGCGATTCTGACCCTGCTCGGCAATCTGATCGCCGATATTCTGTACGCCGTGGTTGATCCGCGCGTGCGGCTGTCCTGAGAAGGGAGGGAATGAGATATGAGTGATAAAACCAATCTGAACGGCCGACTCCATGAGGCCCCCGCTCCCGAGAGTAACGAAACCTCGCAGTACTCCCTGAACGATGACCGCCGTGTCAAGGTGCTCTCCCCCGGCGCCATGGTCACCAAACGTTTCCTTCGCAACCGCATCGCCGTCGTCGGTCTTGCGATTCTGACCTTCATGTTTCTGTTCTCCTTTGTCGGCGGCCTGATCACGCCCTATGCAGAAGATCAGCAGTTTTACCGCGTGGAGTATCAGAACAAGGAATACGCCGGCGTCGTGCGGAACGAGGAATTCCGCTTTGCTGCGGCCGACGGCCAGAAGTTTGACTCCGTTCTGCAGGCTCAGACCCTGCTTGCGATCCAGAAGAACACCCCGAAGTTTACTTACCGCAATGAGCGCTATATGCTCTCCCGGGAAGGGGAAGACTTTTACCGTGTTGCCCAGGGTCCCAACACCCTCGGCATCGCCTACAAGGACATTGTCTCCTCAAGCGTTGAGGGACAGGCCATCCCCTATAAACTGCAGTTCGAGATTCTGAAGGCCTATACCAACGGAGATGCCTCTTTCTCCCTTGATGGGGAAGATTATGCCATTGATGAAGACGGCGGTGTGTTCCTCGGAGGCGAAGAGGTCGCTTTCATCAGCCGCTATGTGGTCCAGCCCGTACAGAACGATGTTTTTCTCTCCAGAGCCTTCCAGGAAGAGCTGGTCACGGAGCTGGAAGACGGGGCTGATTCCTTCATCTTCACGGATATTGATGGCGAGGAGCACAGCTACTCCGTCAAGTACCGTCCGGATCTGAAGCGCTGGACCGTCATGCAGGCCACTGAGACCCGCATCTATGACACCTATGCCGCGCCCAGCCGCGCCCACTGGCTCGGCACCGACCGCAACGGCATGGACATGCTGACCCGACTGATGTACGGCGGACGTGTCTCACTGATCATCGGGTTTATCGTCGAAATCATCGCAACGGTCCTCGGCATCATTCTGGGCGGTCTCGCCGGCTACTTCGGCAAGTGGGTGGACAACCTCATCATGCGTATTGTCGATATCTTCTACTGCATCCCGTCCATGCCGATCATCATCATTCTCGGCGCCGCCATGGATGCGCTGCGCGTGGATCCGCAGATCCGCATGCTCTACCTGATGCTGATTCTCGGCTTTCTTGGCTGGCCCAGCATGGCCCGTCTCATCCGCGGTCAGATTCTCTCCCTTCGCGAGCAGGAATTCATGACTGCCACCGAGGCCTGCGGCATCCGTGTCTCCCGGCGGATCTTCCGCCATCTGGTTCCGAACGTGATCCCCCAGATCATCGTCTCGGTCACCATGGGCATCGGCGGCACGATTCTGACAGAGGCCACGCTCTCCTTCCTTGGCCTGGGTGTCAAGTTCCCCTTCGCCTCCTGGGGCAACATCATCAATGATGTCAACAACACCTTTGTTCTCACGACTTACTGGTTTATCTGGATTCCGGCCGGCCTGCTGCTTCTTCTGACGGTGCTGGCCTTCAACCTCGTCGGAGACGGTCTGCGCGACGCCTTCGACCCGAAGATGAAGCGCTGAGGAGGGAATTGTCATGGCAAACAGGAAAAACGACGGTTATCTCTCCGCACGGGAATCCCGCAGGATCTCCCGGGAAAATCGGCGCATCACCAACGCCTATGAAAAACAGCGCAAACGGAGGAATGTTCCGGAGGCGGAATATACCACCGCCATGCGCGATCCAAACAACGCCGTGGAGTTTGACAATCTCCACACCTACTTCTTCACCGACGCCGGTACTGTCAAGGCCGTCGATGGTGTGAGCTTTGATGTCCCCATCGGGAAGACAGTCGGTGTCGTGGGAGAGTCCGGCTGCGGCAAATCGGTCACCAGCCTCTCGCTGATGCAGCTGCTGCAGCGGCCGCAGGGGCAGGTGGTCGACGGCGCAATCCGCCTGAACCTCGGGGATAAAGCCTATGACGTCACCAAAACCCCCAACGAGATTCTCCAACATCTGCGCGGCAACACGATCTCCATGATCTTTCAGGAGCCCATGACGGCCCTGAACCCGGTCTTCCGGATCGGCGAGCAGATCAACGAGGTCATCGCCCTGCACGACGGAGAGGGGAAGAGCGAGGACGAGATCAGGAAACGCAGCATTGAGCTGCTGGAGATGGTCGGCATCGCCAATTCCGAAGGCGTCTACATGATGTATCCCCATGAGCTCTCCGGCGGCATGCGCCAGCGTGTGGTCATCGCCATGGCGCTGGCCTGCAATCCGAGAGTCATCATCGCCGATGAGCCCACCACCGCGCTGGATGTCACAATTCAGGCCCAGATTCTGGATCTGCTGCGTCAGCTGAAGGATCGCATCAACTCCTCCATCATGTTCATCACGCATGACCTGGGCGTGATCGCCGAGATGGCGGACTACGTCGTCGTCATGTACGCCGGCCGTGTGGTGGAGAAGGGCACCGCAGAGGATATCTTCTATCACCCCGCGCACCCCTATACCATCGGCCTCATGGCCTCGAAGCCGGTTGTCGGCAAGAAGATCGACAAGCTCTATTCCATCCCCGGCAAGGTTCCGAATCCCATCAATATGCCGAACTACTGCTACTTCAAGGACCGCTGCGAGATGCAGGTCGCCCCCTGCGCCGGAGAGTACCCCTGCGAGATCCGCCTCAGCGACACGCACACGGTGAGCTGCTACCGTTATTACGAAGGGAAGGACGGTGAAGGAAATGGCTGACAATTTCACCTCCGTCACCTATGACGATCAGTACATTCTGATGGTGAACCGCCTGAAGAAGTACTTCCCCATCAAGGGCGGCATGGTTTCCAAGACGGTCGGCTACGTCAAGGCCGTCGACGGCGTCACCTTCAACCTCAGGCGCGGCACAACCATGGGGCTGGTCGGCGAATCCGGCTGCGGCAAGACCACCACCGGCCGCACCATTCTCCGCCTCTCCGGGGAGAAGACCGGCGGCCAGGTGCTCTTCAACGGCCAGGAGGTCTATGATCTCTCCGCCCGTGAGCTCCGGAAACTGCGCACAAAAATGCAGATCATCTTCCAGGACCCGTTCTCCAGTCTCTCTCCCCGCCTGCCGGTGGGTGAGATCATCGGTGAGGCGGTTCGGGAACACGGGCTTGTTCCGGCAGCAGAGTTTGACGACTATATTGACCACGTCATGGACCAGTGCGGACTCCAGCCCTTCCACAAGGACCGCTATCCCCACGAGTTCTCCGGCGGTCAGCGGCAGCGCATCTGCATTGCCCGCGCTCTGGCCCTGAACCCGGAGTTTGTGGTCTGCGACGAGCCGGTCTCCGCCCTGGACGTTTCCATCCAGGCACAGATCATCAACCTCCTGAAGGAGCTTCAGGAACAGCATAAGCTGACCTATCTGTTCATCTCCCACGATCTGAGCGTTGTCGAGCACATCTCCGATACCGTCGGCGTCATGTACCTTGGAAACCTTGTCGAGTACGGCGCGACGGACGATATCTTCTCTCACCCGCTGCATCCCTATACCGAGGCGCTGTTCTCCGCCATCCCGGTGCCGGATCCGAATGCGAAGATGAACCGCATCGTTCTTCAGGGCAGCATCCCCAGCCCCGCCAATCCCCCCGCCGGATGCAAGTTCCACACCCGCTGTGAGAAGTGCATGGAATGCTGCAAGACGACAGCGCCGGAGTGGAAGGAGATCGAACCCGGCCACTTCTGCGCCTGCCATCTGTACGACGACGTCCGGGAGAGCAACGCATGAGCCGGAAAGCGGATCTCTTCGCCCTGGTTCCGAACCTCCGCGGCGCGGCCAACGCCTACGAGCTGGGTCTGCGTAAGGTCTGCTATGTGGTCTCCCTCAGTGTCAGCCACAACAAGGCCAACATTAACCGTACCCACGAACAGTCCCTGGACGCTTACAAGGAGATTCGCGCTACTTATCCCGACATGGATGTCATTGTTGATCTGGCCACTACCTTCGGCTGCCCCTTTGAGGGAAAGTACAACGACCCTGCTGCAGTTGTGGCATTCCTGACGGATTACGTGGATGCCGGTATGACTGAGGTCTGCCTCTGCGACACCATCGGAATTGCCGACCCCGCTCAGGTCAAGGCTGTGATCGCCGCCGTGAAGGCTGCTTATCCGACCCTCAGGCTCGCCGTTCATTTTCACGACACACGCGGTCTCGGCATGGTCAACACCCTGACGACCATGGAAGCCGGTGTTGACGAGATTCAATCCACTCTCGGCGGGCTGGGCGGCTGCCCCTTCGCTCCCGGCGCCTCCGGCAATCTGGCAACGGAAGACGCTGTCTGGATGCTCAATGAGATGGGCTATGACACCGGTATCAGCTTTCCGAAGATTTTAGCCGCCGCAAAGCACGAGAAAGAACTGATCGAGGGTAACTACAGCGGCCACCACATCAACATTGAGAACGAAACTCCCTGCAAGGCATAAGAATATCTGTTAACATAACGAGAGCGTGGATCACGAAATGACCCGCGCTCTCGTTTCAGTTTTTCTTTTGCCTCATACCATATCCCGGGTCAGATCCTGTACCCATTTGTATTTTTTCAGGCGGATCATCACCCATGGGATTTTTCCCACCTCGTCCAGGCAGGTGCAGGAGTAGACCGCCAGCACCGGCCAGTGGAACACAAAGGCTCCCAGCAGAGCCAGCGGGATCGCAATACCCCACATGCATACCGCAAGGCTGTACAGGTCGAAGACAGTATCCCCGCCGCCGTCCAGCACACCGTTGATGGAGACGGTATTGACACAGCGGCCGATCATGTAGACCGCCATAATCACCATCATACCAGTGAGATAGTTTCTGGCTTCATCGGTCAAAATAACCATCCGCACCACCAGTGGGGTGACGGCGAACACCAGTGCCGTGGAGGCAAAGCCGATCACCCAGGAGATGTTTTTCAGCCTGATGCCATAAGCCTTGCCGCGCTCCAGATCACCCGACCCGAGGGCATTGCCCACCATGATGCCGGCCGCACTGCCGATGCCGTTGCATGCACAGCAGACCAGATCTCGCACCACCGAAGCCACTGCGTTGCCCGCCGCGGCGTCCGAGCCCATATGCCCCATAATGGCCGTATAGGATGTAAAGCCGACACCCCAGAAGAGTGAGGCCCCCAACAAAGGGAGGCACTGCCGGGTAAAGTCCCGCCTCAGCTGCTTCTGTCCCTTCAGGAAGCGGTTCCATGCGGGATGGATATATCCGTCTTTCGAAGATATCCCGATGCAGAGCCCCAGCTCAATCACACGAGAGAGGGTCGTGGCCAACGCTGCCCCGCGGGCATTCATGCGCGGCATGCCGAGGAGGCCGAAGATGAAGACCGCATTCAGGATGATGTTCGCGATGACTGCCGAGGAACTGATCCAGGCGACCGGCGAGACATGATCCGTAAACTTCATCACCGCGAGATAACACTGGGAGATGCCGGTCAGCAGATAGGACCATCCGGCGATCCTCAGATAGGCACTCCCGATTTCAATCAGGACTGGATCGTGGGTAAACGCGTGCATCAGTGAACCAGGGATTATCTCGCAGGCCAGGAAGAACAGAGCGGAAATCAATCCGCAGAAGCGGAGCATGAGGTTGAAGATCTCCTCAAGGGTCCGCCGGTCGCCTTTTCCAAAGTACTGTGCTCCCAGAATGGCTCCTGCTGCCGTGCCGGACATCAGGAACATGTTCTGCACAAACTGGATCTGCGTCGCCAGCGATACCGCCGTCATCTCTTCCTGCGCCACACGCCCCAGCATCAGAGCATCGAACGCCGCTACCATGGCCAGCATCAGACTCTGAAACGCAATGGGAAATGCCAGTGTCCAAAGGCGCTTATAAAATATCCTGTTATCTATTGTCTTTATCATGGTTGTATCTTCTCTGAAATGGTTTGTTGATGATTCCGGTGTCGCGGATTATAACACAAGTAGCAGCATACAACAAGGAATTTCCTCGGCTTTTCGTACAGTACTGATTGAAACAATATGTTGGGACAGGCTCCGATGAGAGCCTGTCCCGGTTCATGAAATGACTCCTTCCAATCGCAACAGCTTTTCTTTGTTTTCCAATCCGCCGGCGTACCCGGTCAGATTTCCATCTGCACCGAGGACACGGTGACATGGAATGATAACGGAGATCGGATTGTGTCCGACGGCGCTGCCGATCGCTCTGGCTGAACTGCCAAGACGCTTTGCGATGGTCCCATAGGTATTGGTTTTTCCGTATGGGATGCTCAGCAACTCCTGCCAGACCCTTTTCTGGAAGCCCGTGCCTTTGGGCGACAGGGGAATTGCCGACACATCAGGGTTCTTTCCCGCGAAGTAGGCATCCAGCCAGAGTCTGGCTGCGTGAAGCACGGGTGTTTCACATTCTTCGCCCTCCCCGGTCAGATGCCTGTCTTCGTATTGTTGCCCGTCAATTACGAGCGCGGTCACAGCCTCATCTTCTGCCGCAATGGTGAGTGTCCCCAACGGGGAGTCATATCGGATATAGTCGTACATTTGTCTTCTCCCCCTCATACTGTTCTGTTGTTATGCTCCTGGATCATCCGGTTCGCAGCAGCAGGCTGCGTTCCAGATGCTTATACAGATGCTGGAACAGGATGTCGTTCTTCTCATCTTCGCGGCAAATGAGGTTCAGTGCAATGTCTTTCGCCTCTTCCAGCGGAACCGCCGCCACACCAAAGAACCGCGCAAAGGAGATCGGTCCCAGCGCATAGCCTTTCTTTCTCTGAACCAGGGCGATCACGGCGTTGATATCGTCCGCTCGGAGCACCCGGGCGGTACGAACGCGGTTTTCTTCACAGAGCTCTTTCATTTCAGCGTCGTCACCTGAGCCTTCCGGCCCACAGATCACGGTCTTTCCGTTTAGAAACCGAAATGGAAGACTTGCTTCTCCACTGAGCGGGTCCTCTCTGGACATCAGAATGCACTGCGGCTCCGACAAAAGAGGGATAATCGCAAGCTTTCCCGTCAGGTTCATCATCTGCTTTCCATACAGGCGGCCGATTGCTATATCCATCCGCCCGGCTTCAATCGCCTCTGGAAAACTCTCATTCATGTCTGTGATGAAACTGACACTGATCTCCGGATGGCTGTCAAAAAAGCTCATGATCGGCTCAAACAGGCCGTTGGACCGTGCCCGCGCCCCAAATCCGATATGCACACGGCTATGCTGCGCGTTTTTCAGCTCCGCGCTGTTCTGCTCCAGGATCTTCCAGGCTCCGATCACCGGTTCCGCGTACTTGCAGAATCGCGCTCCCGCTTCGGTGACCTCCGTTCCGTGCGAAGTCCGGCGGAACAGCGTACACCCCAGCTCCGTCTCCAGCGTCTTGATCTGCTCGGAGAGTGCCGGCTGAGAGATATAAAACTGCTCCGCAGCCCGGGTCATGCTCCCCCGCCTGGCGATCTCACATGCATACTGGACCTGTGTGATGGTCATACCTTTTGCCCTCCGAGATATAAGCATCTCTTATGCCCTCATCATAGCATTCTATTTCTCTTTTCGCAAGGCTTTCTGTAAAATAGAATTGTTCTGATACCATATCTTCTACTCAAAAACGGAGGATGATCCTATGACCAAACATCTGCTCTCCGGCAACGAGGCAATCGCGAGAGGTGCCTATGAAGCCGGGGTTAAGGTCTGTTCCGCATATCCAGGCACTCCCAGTACGGAGATTTTTGAGTCTCTGCCCCAGTATAAGGATGCCCTGTACTGTGAGTGGGCGCCGAATGAAAAAGTGGCCACAGAGGTAGCCTATGGCGCTGCCATCGGCGGCGTGCGCAGCCTCTGCGCAATGAAGCATGTCGGTCTGAACGTTGCTGCCGACCCGCTTTTTACCGCCGCCTACAACGGTATCAACCGCGGTTTCGTGATCGTCACGGCAGACGATCCAAGCATGCACTCTTCCCAGAACGAGCAGGACAACCGGTACTATGCCCGTTCCGCCAAGGTCGCCCTGGTCGAGCCCTCCGATTCCCAGGAGTGCATCGATTTCATGAAGGAAGCGTATCGGATCTCTGAGAAATTCGACATGCCGGTCCTGTTCCGTACCACCACCCGCATCTCCCACTCCAAGAGTCTTGTGACCTTCGGCGAGCGGGAAGAGGCCGAACCTTATACTTATCAGCGCAATGCAAAAAAGTACGTCTGCGCCCCGGCGAATGCCTACCAGAACCACCCCAAGGTGGAGCGGAATCTCGCCGCGCTGGAGGAGTACAGCAACCGCTCTCCTCTGAATCGGATGGAGCTTAAGGGGACAAAAACCGGCGTCATCACCGCCTCCATCGCTTATCAGTATGCGAAGGACGTCTTCCCGGCAGATACCTCTTTCCTGAAGCTCGGCCTTACCAATCCTCTGCCCATGGACCTGATCCGGGAGTTTGCCTCCAAAGTGGAGACACTCTACGTCATTGAGGAACTGGAGGGCTTCATGGAGGAGCAGATCAAGGCGGCTGGAATCGACTGCATCGGCAAGGCCCTTGTCAGCAACATGTATGAGCTCAATCCCCAGCGTCTGAAGGAAATGCTCTTTGGTGAAAAGCCGGTTGTGAAAGAACTGCCCGTAAAGGCGGTTTCCCGTCCCCCTGCACTCTGTCCCGGCTGTCCGCACAGGGGCTTCTTCTATACGATGTCCAAGGGAAAAGATTTCGTCATTGCCGGGGATATCGGCTGCTACACACTTGGCGCCAGCGCCCCGCTCACCGCAATGGATACCTGCATCTGCATGGGCGGCGGCTTCTCTCTGGCCATGGGTATGTCCAAGGCCTTTGAGGCCTCCGGGCAGAAGAAAAAGGTCTTCGGCGTTCTGGGCGACTCCACCTTCTTCCACAGCGGCATGACCGGCGCGGCTGAGATCCTGTACAACAAGGGCAGCGTCATCCCCGTCGTCCTGGACAACCATATCACCGGCATGACCGGGCACCAGGACAATCCGGGCAGCGGCTACACCCTGCAGGGAGAGATGGCTGCCGCCATCAAAATCGAAGACGTTCTCCGTGCCTACGGCTATGAAAATGTCATCATCGTGGATCCGCAGGATCTGGCCGCCATGCAGAAAGCTGTCGATGATGCTCTTGCGTCCGAGGTCCCTGTTGCCATCATTACACGCCGCCCCTGCCTGCTCATCAAGCGAATGAAGCACGACATCGGGACTTGCGTTGTGGATACGTCCAAATGCATCGGCTGCCGAAAGTGCCTGAAAGTAGGCTGCCCTGCCGTCATGGTAAAGGACAGAAAGTCCTTCATTGATCCGACGCAGTGTGTCGGCTGCACAGTCTGTGCCCAGGTCTGTCCGGTGGGCGCCATCCGCAGAGAGGAGAAGGGAAAATGAAGAGCAAAAGCGCAATTCTCGTCGGGGTTGGCGGTCAGGGCGCCATTCTGACGGCCAAGGTCCTGGTAAACGGCCTTATGAAAGCCGGCTTTGATGTAAAAATGTCAGAAGTCCACGGTATGAGTCAACGCGGCGGCAGCGTATCCACCCAGGTCCACTGGGGTGAGAAGGTCTACTCCCCCGTCATTGGAGACGGTGCCGCTGATCTGATGGTAGCTTTCGAGAAAATGGAGGCGGTCCGCTATGCCCACTTCCTGAAGCCGGACGGTGTTGCCGTCATCAACGACTATGAGATGGCCTCTTCCACCATCGCCGCCGGGCTCGAGGCCTATCCGGAAGGATGTCTCGAGGCCATGGAGGCCAATTTCCGCTGCTACACCCTGGACGCAGCAAAGATCGCCATGGAACTGGGGAACGTCAAGTGCATGAACATCGTTCTCTTCGGTGCCATGACGAAAGCACTGCAGCTGGACGATATCGACTGGGAGGATGTCATCCGCGAGACCGTACCGCCGAAGTTCCTCGAATTGAATCTTGCCGCATACCGGGCCGGCAGAGCCGCGGCGGAATAATCGCTTCGTGCCATGAAGCTGGATGACCGCCTGGTCTATGAAATTCTCTCTGCTGTCGAGGAGATCCCTTACGGGCATGTCGCCACCTATGGTCAGATTGCAAAACTCATCGGCAGGGAGCGTAACTCCCGCCTTGTCGGGAAGGTGCTCAGTATGTCCAAGCTCTACGGAGAGTACCCCTGCCATCGGGTGGTGAACCACGCCGGGCGGCCTGCTCCGCATTTCTACGATCAGGTGGACCGCTTACGGGAAGAGGGGGTTAAGTTTCTGCCGAACGGCTGCGTCGACATGAAAACGTACCTCTGGAACGCGGAGAAATAAAAGAGAACAAATAAAACGCCGATATCCATGTCGTTCGGCATATGAAGACATGGATACCGGCATTTTGCTGCCTGGCGGCAGCCACTCCTTATTCTGGTTCCGGCAGTGTGTTCTGTTTTCTTTTATACTTCGTCCAGGTCACCCAGTGCGCCGCTGAGAGCGGCCTTGACCATCTCGGTCAGGTCACCATACTCGCCGTGCATGACTTTGTACTTGCGGAACACCTTCTGGACGTAGGCCTGCTTGACCACACCGTATTCCCCGGTGAGGGCGCAGAACAGTTCTTTGTTGTTCATCTCTGAAATCGGTTTATCCACATTATTATCCTCCGGTCAGTCGTCACTGACTTCGACAATACCATTCTCTTTCACTTCGACGGTCATGCCATCCTTGACATAGTTCAGGAACTCTTCCCCCAGCTTGTCTACGACCGGCATATTGGTGTCGGTCCAGATGTCCGCCAGCACTGCGCCGGCTGCGGCAAGCGAGTCAATATGCTTGGAAAAGAGCAGGCAGGCGGGTGACATGCCACTGGCACAGACCGTATAGAGCGCCATGCCGCCGGTGGTGGAGCCGATGGTCTCCGGCAGACAGATTGCCTTCCCGATCATGGACTTCTGATAAAGGTCGGGGTTATTCTGGTCGCTGCATTTGAGCTTTTTGTCTCCGGTCAGCATCGGCCCCTGGAAGCTCGCCAGGGTGTTGAATCCGCCGTGAGAGACCAGCGCCTCTGCCGTGACGGTCCCCGCCGTGACGACGCGGCCCTGAAATGTTCTCTTCATCTGTCTCCGCCTCCTTTATCGGCTCAGTCCGGTGATCTTTTTCAGGATCTCGGCCTCGGGGTAGAATCGCGCACTCGAATAGGTGCGCAACTTGTTGGATGAGGTGATGATGGGTTCTTTCTTGACCAGCGGATTGTTCATATACATCAGGGGGCAGATGGAACTGACCGTGATGCCGGTACGCTTCAGCCGGTTGTAGTATTCTGTATCTTCGAAAGCCTTGAGCACGGCTGGCGCCGCGGTAAAGACCGTCGGGATTACGACGCGTTTCTGCTGAGCTTCTTCCAGCGCTTCTTCCACGCGCAGGGTCCACTCGATGAGCTGGCTGAGTGTCATATGCGGGCAACCCATGAAGCAGAGTTTCGGCTTTGCGTTCAGATCCTTCCAAATACAGGGATAGCTGTTTTTCACCCGCTCGATCTCTGCGTCGTCCACCACATAGACCGGTGCGTCCTCGCGGATCAGGCTCTCGCCGAAGTCCACCGCCTCTGGCGTCAGATGTTCAATGTGATACAGTCCGACCGAGCCGTTGGAGGCGGTCGCCGCACCGAAGTCCTTCAGATAGGCGCAGGCTTTCTCTGTAAGTTCAGAACCCAGATATTTGTCCAGGCCCTTGACATAAGGAACCTTTTCCAGAACCCTCATCCCCACTGCAGAGCCAAAAAGCTGGGCATCAGGCAGGGAAGAGGTGCGGAGTTCCACCACCCAGTCCGCTTTTCGACCGTCATCTGTCAGAAGGCCGAACTCCGGTATTAGCCCCGCGATGGAACCCATCAGCTCAATCATGCCGGAATTGCGGTTGCATCGGGCGCCCAGGACGGAGTTGGCATACACCACCGCCGAGGACTCCGCCCAGGAGAGAATATCGCCCCGCTTCGGCGTGTTGCCCACCTGCGGCAGATAGCAGGTACAGGTATAGGCATCATCATTCATAATGCCGAACTTCTTCACCTGCTCTTCATAGCGCTTCTGCTGGCTGTACATAAAGTCGAAGACAAGGTTCTGAAGGAGATTTGCCGGAACATTTTTCTTGTCCAGCGGTCTTGGATCCGCGCTGAATGGCTGTCTGCTGATCGCATTGTCCGAGAGAATCCTGTCATAGAGTTCGTATACGGGTTTCATTACCCCCAGACCAAAGCTGATAACAGTATGGCCGTACTCGCTCGTTACCGGGACAAGTCGCTCGGCATCAAACGCTTCTCCGTATGCGACAAGAGTCCTGAGAACCCTGGCCATCGTCTCTCCTTTCGAGCCGTTCAGGATTTCCTGCTGTTCTTTCGTCAATACCACGATATGATCACCCTTTCTTCCGCATGTTATTATTCCTGCATCACGTCTGTCTCATAGTGTTATCATACTCTTTCCGTATGCTTACCGCAGGAAGCCGTTGATGATCTGTTCTTCCGCCTGTTGCTCAGTGAGGCCAAGGGTCATGAGCTTAATGAGCTGATCTCCGGCAATCTTGCCGATGGCGGCTTCATGAACCAGCATTGCATCGACATTGTTCGCTTCCAGAGAGGGGATCGCCAGGATGTGACCGTTGTCCATGATGATGGAGTCGCATTCCGTGTGGCCGCTGCAGGGGGCGTTGCCGGTGATCCGGGCGTTGAAGGTCTGGCTCGAGTCGTCCCGGGCGACCGAGCGTGACACCACGTCCGCCGTTGCACCCGCGCCGTTGAGGTTCACCTGATACCCGCTGACCGCCGTCTGGGTCCCGTGAGTCATGAGGCGCTCCTTCACCACCAGACGTGCATCCCCCTTGAGTTCGGCCCGGGTCTCGCGGTCGGTGGAATCGACACCCTTGATCTGCTCCATCTCCATTTCCATGGAGCTCCCCTCTTCCATATATACCTCGGTCACGGGGTTCAAAATCCTCTGGCCCTTTCCGTCACCGGAGCCGTAGTGCTTTTCCACGTACTTGACCTTTGCGTTCTTCCCGACATAGAAGCGGTGGATGCCGTCGTGTTCGGAGTCCTGTGAGCCGCAGTTGTCAATCCCGCAGCCGGCGACGATGACGACATCGCTGTCTTCGCCGACATAGAAATCGTTGTAGACCGTCTCCCTGATCCCGCTTTGAGACAGAACAACCGGGATATGGACACTTTCATTCTTGGTTCCGGGTTTGATGTGGATGTCGATACCGCTGCCGTCCTCTTTGGAGACGATGTCAATGTTCGCCGTGGTATTGCGCCCGGCGAGCTGGCTGTTGGCGCGGAAGTTATAGGCCCCTTCGGGGACGGAATGAAGATCCGCGATCTCCTCAATCAGACGTTTCTGAATCGCGTCAAGTTTGACCATGTCTTCTTCCTCCCCTCACTGCAGTTTTTCGCAGACACCGCTCCGGCCGATCAGGCCTGGCATGATTTCTTCCGGCGTTCCCCGCTTCCGGATGCTGCCGCCGGAAAGGAGCAGGATCTCATCCGCGATGTTCAGAATCCGTTCCTGGTGGGAGATGATGACAATGGAGCTGTCCTGAATCTCCCTGCGCATTTTCTCGAAGATGCGGATCAGATTCTGGAAGCTCCAGAGGTCGATGCCCGCTTCCGGCTCGTCAAAGACCGAAAGTCTCGTATGCCTGGCCAGCAGGGTCGCAATCTCAATACGTTTCAGCTCACCGCCGGAGAGCGAAGAGTTGATTTCACGGTCGATATAGTCTCTGGCGCAGAGTCCGACCTCAGAGAGGTACTCACACGCCGCCGAAACCGTTAGATTCTTTCCTGCCGCCAGACGCAGCAGATCCTTGACGCGAATGCCCTTGAAGCGCACGGGCTGCTGGAAGGCAAAGCTGATCCCCAGCCTGGCACGTTCGGTGATGTCCAGATCGGTGATGTCCTTCCCATCAAACCAGATGCTGCCGGATGTCGGTTTTTCAATTCCCATGATCAGTCGGGCCAGGGTAGACTTTCCGCTCCCGTTCGGCCCGGTGATGACTACGAACTTTCCGTTTTCAATACTCAGGTTCAGATCGTGCAGGATGATTTTTTCATTCCCATCTTCCTCAACGGCGAAGCTCAGATTTCTTATCTCAAGCATGATATTGTTCTAGTATTCCTGCCTTTCCTTTATTTGATCGCGTTCTGCTCGCGGATTTTCCGTTTCCAGCACTGGTGGCACATGGCCACATAGCTGTCGTTTCCTCCCAGGAAAACCTGGTCGCCCTCGGTAACGATCCTGCCGCTCGCGTCGATACGCGCATTGACTGTCGCTTTCCGTCCGCAGGCACAGACGGTCTTGATCTCTGTCAGAGAATCGGCCAGTTCCATCAGACGCTGCGCACCTGGGAAGAAGTGGGTCAGGAAGTCGGTCCGAAGCCCAAAACAAAGCACCGGCAAATCGTCCTCATCCACCAGTGTGCGCAAGTCGTCGATCTGCTCCGGGGTAAAGAACTGGGCCTCATCGGCAATGATCACATCGTGCCGGCCTGCCTTACGGTAAGCCTCCACAATGCTCTGTTCCGGCGTGATGATCTGGGCATGGGCTTCCAGACCGATCCGGCTGTGAATCAGATCTGCACCGTCCCGGGTGTCGATGCTGGGCTTGATGAGCCATACCGTCATCCCCAGCTCTTCGTAGTTGAACTTGGTAATCAGCGCCTGTGCGGACTTGGAGGAGCCCATCGCCCCGTATTTGAAATACAGTTTTGCCATTTTCTCCTCCCTTCGTCACTGCGCCAGATGCGCACGGACGCGCTCCATGATCATATCCAGTGCGACAAGATTGTGCCCGCCCTCCGGGATGATGATGTCCGCTCTGCGCTTGGAGGGTTCCACAAACTGCTCATGCATGGGCTTGACCGTGGTGAGGTACTGGTTGACCACGCTGTCCAGACTGCGTCCGCGATCCCGTACATCGCGCACGATACGCCGCAGGATGCGTACATCCGCATCGGCGTCCACAAAGATTTTGATGTCCATCTCATCACAGAGTTCCTGGCTGGCAAAAATCAGGATTCCCTCTACCAGAACTACCTTCGCCGGGCGAACCAGTCTGGTCTGTTCCAGCCGGTCATGGATGGCGTAGTCATACAGCGGCATCTGAATGGGCTTTCCTGCTTTCAGCGTCCGCAGATCCTTCAGGAACAGCTCCGTATCAAACGCATCCGGGTGGTCGTAGTTGATCTTTGCCCGTTCCTCAAAAGGTGTGTTATGTCTGGCCTTATAATAGTTGTCATAGGATATCATGCAGACGTCACTGCCGAAACGCTGCATCAGTCGCCTCGTGATGGTGGTTTTGCCGCTGCCGGTGCCCCCGGCGATGCCGATGACCATGACTTTATGCATCACGTACCCTCCGTAGTCTTTTTTCGCCCTATCATACCATAGAACGCCCGGTCTTTCAATCGAAATTCAGACTTTCCGGCAGGAGAATCCTCTTGTGTGGCACCTCGAAAGTGTGTATAATTGTGCTCATCCAAATCATACCAATTTCAGGATGGTCTGTATGAAGACTTATACACCCCGACCTCGGGAATGGGCCCGGGAACAGATCGAGGCATACATTCTGGAGCATGCGCTCACAGCAGATGACCTTCTCCCTCCGGAGCGGAAGATGTGCCGAATGTGGGGCCTGAATCGCTGTACCCTTCGCAGCGCAATCTCTGCACTGGAAACCGCCGGAAGGCTATACGCCGTTCAGGGAAGCGGAACCCGCGTGGCTCCGCGATTTCGCCGTACCCTTCAGGATCTTCAGAGCTTCACCGAATACGCCGCGGAAAGCGGCTTCCAGGCGGAAACCCGTCTGCTCTCTTTTTCCCTGGTTGAATGTGATAAGACCCTCTCACGGCGTTTTCAGAGGATGCTGGGAGACAGGCTCTATCGGATCTCCCGCCTGCGCATGCTGGAACAGATGCCGCTCATGATAGAGACGGCGTATATTCCGCACGAGCTTGCCCCCGGCCTGGAAGAACAGGATCTGGTGACGGATTCTCTTTTCCGCATTCTGAAAAGCAATTATCATCTCCGCCTTGACCATGGGGTTGAAAAGACCGGAATCACCCTCGTCTCAGAAGAAGAGGCAAAACACCTGCAGCTTTCTGCGGGAGATGCCGCTTTCTGGATCGAGAGCAGAACCGAAGCTCCGGACGGTATCGTCATTGAATACTGCCGTACCGTGGGACGTGCGGATCGCATCGAGATGGTCAGTACGCTCCGATGGTCCGATGGAAAGGAGACGCGGGTATGAGTGAGCTCAACTACCGTTCTCCTCTTTACATTCAGCTTCGTGAGATCATCCGCGGCAAGATCGAAGACGGCGAGTACCAGCCCGGCACCGCCATCCCGTCTGAAAACCAGCTGGCGGAGGCATACGGTCTGAACCGCCTGTCGGTCCGCAGCGCCGTGGAAGCGCTGGAAAACGAAGGACTGCTGAAGAGTGTTCAGGGGAAAGGCGTTTTCGTTCAGGGGTCGAAGACCCTGCGTGATCTGGAAACGCTTGGCGGATATCGGCATACCATGCAGGAACGCGGGAGGGACGCCTCCACCAAGGTTCTGGTCAAGGCCGTCCGGCCTGCCGGCCCTCTGTATGCACACCTGCTCAAACTGTCTCCTGACGACCCGGTTTGGTTCATCCGACGGATCGATTCCAGTGAAGGAGATCCGGTTGCGCTGGAGGAGATCTATATTCCATACGCGCTGTGCCCCGGACTGGAGGACATCGACATCAGCCTCTTCTCTCTCTATGACGCTCTGCAGTGGAACGGCATTCGACTCAACATCGGTCAGCAGACGCTCCGCATCACCAGACTGGAGCCGGCACTGGCCAGGCTGATCGATGTCTCCCCCCAGCAGGCTGTCATGGAATTCAGCTACTCCGTTCAGGACACACTGGGGCGGATGGTCGAGTTCTCCCGCAGCTATATCCGCGGAGACCGGACCGAATTTTCAGTTCACTATTCCAGTTCTTAATTGGTATAGATTTATAATCAAATCATCTGTTCAGCTTTCTGCTCCCGCCGTTACCGGGGGCAGATTCTTTTTGTTTTCTGTCTAAAATAGATTTTATTCTGCATTTATCCTGACAAAAAATGAGTATTTGCCGTTTTTTCTATTGTAATTGGTATGAATATATAATATACTTGTTTAAACCGCATCAAAAGAATCTCATGGGGAGTGAGGCTTTTTGTCAGATTCCATTGTTTCGATCCAGCATGTGGATAAATGGTATGGGAACAACCATGTCGTCAAGGACATGAATCTTGAAATTCGGGAGGGAGAGTTCCTGACCCTGCTGGGTCCCTCGGGCTGCGGAAAAACAACCACCCTGCGCATGATCGCCGGCTTTGAGGATGCGACCAGCGGCATCATCGAGGTGCAGGGCGAGCGCGTGGAGGAGAAAGAGCCATATCAGCGGGATGTGAACACGGTTTTCCAGAACTATTCTCTTTTCCCGCATATGAGTGTCTATGACAATGTCGCTTACGGCCCCTCCATCAGGAAAGTCCCGAAGGATGAGATCCGCAGGCGGGTAGAGGAAATGCTTGCCCTGGTCCAGATGTCGGGCTATGAGAAGCGCAAGCCCGATGCGCTCTCCGGCGGCCAGAAACAGCGCGTCGCCATTGCCCGCGCGCTGATCAACAGCCCCCGTGTTCTTCTTCTCGATGAGCCGCTGGGCGCTCTGGACCTGAAACTCCGCAAGCAGATGCAGATCGAGCTGAAGCGCCTGCAGAAAAAGCTGGGGATCACCTTTGTCTACGTCACCCACGACCAGGAAGAGGCCATGACCATGTCGGACCGCATCGCCGTCATGCGGGACGGCATCATTCTCCAGATCGGCAGTCCTCTGGAGATCTACGATCACCCCAGCTGCCGCTTCGTCGCCGACTTCATCGGGGAATCCAACATTCTGGAAGGCACCGTGCAAAAAATAACAGGAAATCTCATACAGGTGGAAACCGCGTGCGGAATGATCATCACCAACGGCGAGGGTTTTTCCGTCGGCGAGAAGATCTGCGTTTCCATCCGTCCCGAGTATCTCTCCGTCTGCCTGGCGCCGAAGGACGGCTTCACCGTCCGGGCCAGGGTGAAGGACTTCATCTATATGGGCACGGTCATCAAGACCAGCCTCGATCTCGAGAACGGGCAGGAACTGAAGTTCTCCCGTTTTGAAACCGATCCCGATCTGCACGAAGGCGATGAGCGGTATCTGTGCTGGGATCCTGCAAAGTCTGTCCCGATCCACCTGGAGGCGGGGGTGATGGCATGAATCAGATGACGAAGAAAAAGCCCCTCAGCCGCCTGCCGATGATTGCGCAGGCCGGGCCGGTCTCGCTCTGGATGATTCTGTTCGTGACCATCCCCATGCTGTTTATCATCTTCATCAGCTTCATGACGCGCGGCACCTTCGGCGGTGTGGAATATACCCCGACCCTTACGTCCTATCAGACGCTGGCGGATGTGATCTATCTCAATGTTATCCTCAAAAGCCTGCGTGTCGCCGTCGTCACAACGGTTGTCTGTCTGCTGCTCGGATATCCCTTTGCCTACTATATTGCGCGGAAGCCCGCCGACGTTGCTTCACGCCTCATTATGCTGCTGATGATCCCGCTCTGGACCAATTCCCTGATGCGTCTCAACGCCTGGATGCTGCTGTTTCAGACCAACGGTCCCGTGAACAAGGCACTGCTGGCGTTCGGCCTGGTGGATAAGCCGGTCATGTTTCTCTATACGGACGGTCTGGTTCTCCTCGGTCTGATCACGAACTTCCTCCCCTTTGCCGTTCTGCCCATGTACTCCTCCATTGAGAAGCTGCAGGATGCCATGCTGGAGGCCTCCGCAGATCTCGGGGCAAAGCCCTCGACCACTTTCCTGCGGGTCACGCTGCCCCTGACCTTTCCGGGGATTTTCTCCGCCATTATTCTGACCTTTATTCCCGCGCTGGGCACCTATACCATTACAGATATGCTGGGCGGCGGCAAGGTGCTTTACATCGGCAATATCATCAAAAACCAGTTCGGCACCATCCGCAACTGGCCCCTCGGTGCGGCACTGAGCGTGCTGCTTCTGCTGATCACGGCCCTGCTCATCTTCCTTTACTCCCGCTTTGCCAGCATCGAGGACATGGAGGTGATGTGAGATGCAGCAAAGCAGAAACCGAAAGGTTCTCCGTGAAAAGCGCGGCCGTTTCTTGGGCAGCTTTTACGCGGCGATCATCTATGCCATGTTCTATATCCCGGTGCTGGTCATGATCCAGTTCTCCTTCAACGATGCCAAGCGCAACTACTCGTGGGAGGGCTTTACCACCGCCTGGTACGGAAAACTCTTTTCTTTCCGCAACCACGACCTCTGGGAAGCACTGGTCTACTCGATCATCATCGCCGTTCTCGCCACGATAATCAGTGTCGTGATCGGGGTTCTGGGCGGCATCGGGCTGAAGAAGTTCCAGTTCCGTGGAAAGAAGTTCATTAACCTCATGCTCTATGTCCCGATCGTCGTCCCTGAGATCGTCCTGGCCGTTTCCATGCTGATCATCTTCATGACCATCGGCATCAAGCTCGGCATGGGGACCATCGTTATCGGCCACTGTACCTTCTGTATCCCTTATGCGGTTGTTACCATCAAAGGGCGCATCAGCGGCGACAACGACACGCTGCAGGAGGCCTCCATGGATCTGGGAGCAAACCGGGTGCAGACCTTCTGGCGCGTTACGATCCCAAGCATCATGCCCGGCATCATGTCCGCTGCCTTTCTGAGCTTCACGCTCTCCATCGACGACGTCATCATGTCCAACATGCTCGCGAGCGCCAGACAGTCGACCCTCCCGGTATTGATTCTCTCCGTGAACCGTACCGGCATCACCCCGGACATCAACGCGCTGACCACGCTGATGGTCCTTGTCATGGTGTTCGGCATGCTGATCATGAATTTCATCCAGCGCCGCATTGCCGCAAAGGAGGCCAGAGAAATTGCTGAATCTGAAAAACGTATTTCCGCCATGTCCGAGCATGGCTGAAAGATATAAAACAAGGAGGAACCAGAAATGAAAAAAGCGCTTTCCCTTCTCATCGCACTTGTCATGCTTTTCAGCCTCGGCATTACGGCCAATGCTGCAGAGCGGAAGGAACTCAACATCTTCATGTGGAGCGACTACATCTCTGACGATCTGATCGCGGACTTTGAGGATCAGTTCGACGTCAGAGTCAATCTGAGCTACATGAACGACAACGCAGACTCCATCACCAAGCTCACCGCCGGTGCCGGCAGTGAGTACGACCTGATCATGACCTGCGACGCCTACATGGAATCCCTGATCAACGGCGGCTATCTGGAGGAACTGGACCTCAGTCAGATCCCCAACTCCGCCAACATCAACAAGGCCTACTGGTCCGAGCAGAACCAGGGCTACTGCGTGCCCTATCTGATGAACTACATCTACGTCGTCTATGATACCGAGCGCTGCCCCATTGAGATCACCTGCTACAACGACCTGATCCGCCCGGAGATGAAGGGCCAGATCGGCTCTGTCGACGGTGCCCGCAACCTCTTCCCGATCGCTCTGATTGCTCTCGGCTATGACCCCAACTCCCGTGATGAAAACGAGATCAAGGAGGCCTACGAGTGGCTCGTGAAGTACAACGAGAACGTTGTCGCCTACGGCTCCACCGAGACCAACATCGTCAGCGGTGCCATCTCCTGCATGTTCACCTATGACGGCAACACCGCCGAGGCCATGGCTCAGCTGGGCGAGAACAACACCCTCGTCGTGGCTCCCTTCACCAGCGATCCGGTACAGCTCGGCTTTGACCTGTACGTCATCCCGAAGGGTGCCCAGCACATGGATCTGGCCTATCAGTTCCTCAACTACATCTGCGACCCCGAAGTCATGGCCGCGAACCTGGTAGACAACCCCTACTCCTGCCCGAACGATGCTGCCGTGGCAGCCGCTTCCGAGGAGTATCGCAACGGTCCCGCTTTTGATTTTGACTATAAGACCAATATCTTCTTCCAGGAAGATGTCGGCGATGCCATCACCATCTACGATCAGTACTATCAGATGCTGAAGGTCGGCTGATCGGAGCGAAGGGGGAAAATCCTTGCTTAAGTTCGACGAACAGAAGCAAATAGACAGTGTGCGCGGGGCGCTTGCCCTGCGCACACGGATTGAACAGATCATCGACGGGGTCTGGAACGACGGACTCAACAACCTCTGCTGGCTCGGGATCGGCGGTACCTGGGCAAGCTGCATGCAGGCACACTGCCATATGAAAGAGCGTAGCGCCCTCGACATCTTTGTCACCAACGCGGCAGAATACTGTGCCGCAGGCGACCGCAGAATCGGCTCCGGGACACTGGTCGTCATCTCCTCTGTCACGGGCACCACCGCGGAAATCGTGGAGGCTGTGGCAAAAGCCCAGGAAGCCGGCGCCCGCGTGCTCGGGTTTATTGACAAGCCGGAAGTCCCTCTTGCTTCATCTGTGGACTTCTGTATCAGCTATCCGGCAAATGAACAGCTGAAGTTTTTCATGGCAGCCGACCGCATTCTCTGGCATGAGGGTGTTATGCCGGAGTATGAAGCCATGTATAAGCAATTTGACGCGGCCCTTCCCGAGGCGCTGGTTGAAGTGGAAAAAGCCGCGGACACGTTCGGTGAAGATTTCGCCCGGCGGCACAGAGACGACGCACTCCATTACTTTGTCGGTGCCGGGAGCCTCTACGGTGCAACGTATTCCTACGCCATGTGCTACTGGGAAGAGATGCACTGGATCCGCACCAAGTCGATCCACTCCGCGGAGTTTTTCCATGGCATGCTGGAGATTATCGAGGAGGATACGCCCGTTACCCTGTTCATCGGGGAAGATGCTCAGCGCAGTCTGGGGGAGCGGGTCGCCCGTTTTCTTCCGAAAGTCTGTCAGAACTACACCGTCATCGACACGCAGGAGTATGCACTTCCCGGTATTGACGATGCGTTTCGGCCTGTGGTATGCCACCTGGTCATGCACGCCGTAACCAATCGCATCGACGCCCACCTGGAGGCGCTCTCCGGCCACGACATGAAGCTCCGCCGGTATTACCGGAAGATGGACTATTGAAAACAAACGCAGGGAAGGTCCGAGGCCTTCCCTGTTTCATCAAGCAACGGAATGTTATGAAATACGGACTATTTACCTGCCCCTATCAGCGGCTTTCGCTGGAAAGGGCCTTTTCAGATGCCAGCATTCTGGGTTACGATTACATTGAACTATGGGGCGGCAGACCGCACGCCTATGCGCCGGATCTCCTCGCCGGGGATCTGGAGGCCGTCCTGCGGCTGATCGATCGCTTTGAGATGCCGGTGGAGATTTATACCCCGGAGCACAACGCCTATCCTTTCAATTATATGGCCGGGTCCGAGCGCCAGTGGGAAGATGCGATGGACTATCTGTCGGCTGCCCTCCACTGCGGCAAGGCTTTGGGTGCAAAGTATACTCTGATCTCTGTCGGGCACAGTGGCTTTGCACCTCTCCAGGAGCGGAGAGCCCGGCTTCTAAAAAGCCTGCGGCATCTCTCTTTGGAAGCGGAACGACTGGATCATCCCATCCTTCTGGAACCTCTCACTCCGATGGAATCGGACTTCTGCACCTGTGCAGAGGAATTGCTGGAGATCCTGGAGGAACTCAATTCTCACTTTATTCAGGGCATGTGCGATGTCGTTGTTCCGTTCGTACAGCAACGGAATCCCGCTGATGATATCCGTCTGCTCGGATCGCGAATGGCGCACCTGCATCTGACGGACAGCGACGGTATCACGGAGGCCCATCTCCTGCCCGGAGACGGAAGTATGGATCTCCGCGGACTCCTGGGGGAACTGAGAACAGGTGTTTATGACGGCTCGGCGACATTGGAGCTGGTCACACATTATATTGACACGCCTTCCGAAGCCGCGGCAGCCGCCATTTGGAGGATCAGGGAGATGACAGAATCATGAAAATCGCCTGTATCGGTGACAACTGCATCGACTACTATGAGGAAAGCGGCCTGGCATTTCCGGGCGGGAA
>CADBWQ010000023.1 GCA_902798545.1 Oscillospiraceae bacterium | reverse complement strand
CTACCATCTGTGCAACGGTCAATCCCGATGGCACCGCGATCTGGAAGGGCCTGACGTTCCCGCTGATTGAAAGATGAATACAACTTCCGAACTCTACAATTCCATCTTCTCCGGCATTCACTCCTTTGAGGTCAAGGTCAGCATTGGCAGCACTGACTACGGCATGGATGTCCTTACGTCCATGAGGAGTTCCCGCTCCGCCTTCGGCAGCGGATCGCCCCACCTCGGTCTCGCCCCCGCGGGGGATCTGACGCTCTCCCTCTATGTGGATTCGTCCTCTGTCCCGCGCATGGCGACGATCCGCCCCTACGTCCGTGCCGTCAACGACACCCAGCAGTCTGAGTGGATCGCCAAAGGCGTCTATTACATCGACACCCGCGAGGCCGACACATTCTCAGGACTTCTGACACTCCACGCCTACGATGCCATGCTCAAGGGCGAACTGGCTTACCCGAGTACGACCCACATCTGGCCATATAGCGACCTGAATGTCGTCACCGAGATCGCCTCGTTCCTGGGCGTCACAGTTGACGCCCAGACCATTGACCTCATGACCGCCGGATTCATGATCCCTCTCCCGGCGCAGTACACCCTGCGCGAGACGCTGCAGTACATTGCGGCGCTCTACGGCGGATCTTTCGTCCTAACGGATGCCAACACCCTGCGGCTCGTATGCCTCTGGAACCGGAAGACTGAAGCGGATCTCACCCTCGGTTCCACCCACCGACTGACCGAGAGTCCGGCCTTCCCGGCCTGCACCGGCGTCCGCTTCCTGCTGGATGATGACAGCGACGGACGAAGTCCTAGTGCCGTAGGCGAGCTCTTCGCCGGGGATGAGACCGGCTATGTTTATGAGATCTCCTGCCCCTTTGCGACGCAGGCAGCGGCGGACCGGCTCCTGACCAAAATGCAGGGCTTCGTCTATCGCCCCTTCGCCGCCGAGGCCGCCATCCTGGACCCGGCGGTGGAGATCGGAGATACCATATCCGTCTCCGGCTCGCTTACGAGCCTGCTTTCCTGCGACCTGAGCTTCGACGCCCTCTGCGCGGCTTCTGTCTCTGCCCCGGAGGATGAGGAGCTGGACCACGAATACCCGTTTATTCCGTCTTCCGAGCGCAGTTATTCCCGCCGGCTGCAGAATGTCCAGTCGGAGCTGACACTCCAGGCACAGCAGATCGCGGCCAAGGTCTCCCGCAGCGGCGGGGATCCCTCCAGCTTCGGCTGGTACCTCGACGCCGACAAGTTCGAACTCCGCTCCGACGGCTCCGTCGTCATGCTGGTGAATTCCTCCGGCCTCACCGTCCACGGCGTCATCGACGCCACGTCCGGGACTATCGGCGGCTGCACGATCGAGGACGGCGTCCTCAAGATCTACAACGCGAACATCCAGAACCTGAACGCCTCGAAGATCACGGCGGGCACGCTGAATACCAACCGCATCGCGGACTATTCCCTCGGATCCACGAAGATCGATGACGGTGCCGCCGTCAACCGCGTGATCGGATCATCGGCGGTCTCCTACGGCAAGACCAGTTTCCAGTCCACCCTGGATCAGGTCGGAACGAACAAGGCGAACATCGACACGCTCTACGGATACTTCGAGGGCAGCGCCCAGTTCTCGACCCTGCTGGCCGGATCCATCGCCCTGAATTACCACTACCTCGGCCTTGAGACCATCACGGTCGGGGGCGTGAACCGCAAACTCGTAACTTGGACTTAAAGGAGAACATATGCTTACACTTGAAACCGCGCAGGGAACCACGCTTCCCCTGAACTGGATCGGGATCTCCGAGCTGGACGGAAGCCTCCGCTTCGAGACCCCCGAGACGGATCTCGCCACGCTCTTTTCCATCTTCAACGATCCGGAGCATACCCGCAGCCTGACCCGCGTCTTCGACGAAGACCGCAGGACCTTCGAGGGCTTCACCGTCTTCAAGGGCATTGAGCGTATGCCCACCGGAAACACAGTCATTCGACTTTATAAGGAAGGAATTTACAATGGTTGAAAAAATAATCGCGGAAGAGCCCAATGAAATGGGTCTTTCGCGAAAGAGGACGAGCAGCGAAGTGAGTGAGATTTCCTGTCGCTACAGGGAAGCGAACGATACGGAGCTTGTGAGGACGATATCATGAATAATACGCTGCTTATCTATAACCAACTCCGCGCCTCCGGCGTCTCCCACGCCGGTGCCCTCGGCCTGATGGGGAACTGGATGGCCGAGTCCGGTCTGGAGCCCTGGCGGCTGCAAAACGATTTCACCGCCGGCCGTTCGCTCTCCCACGCCTATACCGCCGATGTCACGGCCGGGCGGATCAGCCGCACGCAGTTTGCCCGGGATCAGAAGGGCTACGGCCTGGCCCAGTGGACCTATTTCAACTTCTCCACCGGGCAGGGGAGAAAGCTGGATCTCTACGACTTCTGGAAGAAGTCCGGCAAGGCCCTGGACGATGCATCCATGCAGGTGGCCTTCGCCCTGCATGAGCTGAAGACCGAAGGGCAGTATTCAGGTCTCTGGAAGTACCTGAAGATGACCGACGACATCTATTCGGCAACGGATAAGGTCTGCCGCCTGTACGAGCAGCCCTATTACTGCAATGTGGACGCCCGCTTCCGCTATGCCCTGTCCATGGCCCAGGAGATTGGCACGGCAGCTGCCACTCCGTCTGGGGACAAAATACCATCTCCGGCCACAGCTGACGAAGCACCGGAAAAGGAGAAACCGGCTGACGCCGATTTCTGGCCACCCCGTATGGTGGATAAATCCATGTCCGGCAAGGATGTCACCGTGCTCCAGGCCATCCTGGATGCGCGCGGCTATAAAACCGAGACCGACGGTGTGATCGGGGAGGCAACGGATCAGGCGATCCGCAGGTTCCAGCGCGAGCATGATCTCGACCCCGACGGTGTCGTCGGTCCCCTGACCTGGCGCAAAATCTTATCTATGGAGGACTGAAAAATGAAATCTTTCTGGCATCTGATTGAAAGTGTCTTCGCCGCTGTCGGCGCATGGCTCGGCTACTTCCTTGGCGGGAGCGACGGCCTGCTCTACGCGCTGCTGGTCTTCGTGATCGTGGATTACATCACCGGCGTGATGTGCGCGATTGAGGACCGGACGCTCAGCTCCGCCGTCGGCTTCCGCGGCCTCTGCCGGAAGGTGCTGACCTTCCTGCTGGTGGGCATCGCCCAGGTCCTGGATGAACACATCCTGAACCAGCCGGGCGTCCTGCGCACCGCCGTCATCTTCTGGGCGGTGGCGAACAACGGCCTCTCCATCCTGGAGAACGCTGCCCATCTCGGCCTGCCGGTTCCCGAACAGCTGAAACAAGTACTCGAACAGCTTCACAATCGTGCTAAGAAAAGCGGCGAACCGGAAACCGTGATCGGCGAAGATATCTCTGATTAGTAAAAAGTGAGCCAGTCCGCAGTGAGGGAAAACCTTCCCGCTGTAGGCTGCTGCTTTCCGGCACCCTAATCCCCACACACCAATAACCCCGACGAACTGATCTTCTCAGCTCGTCGGGGTTTCTTCCGTCTCTTTGCTCCTATAGTATTCTTCGATAACAGGCTCAAAGAGTTCTTCTTCGGCCCTCTTCCTTGCTTTTATGGCGTCTTCTTTGTTCTTATAGCTTCCCAGACTGTATAGTTTCTTACGCAGGGTGATTCTTGCGATCCATTTGTTATTTCTGCTGTCGAAGTGTACGCCGGTAACTCCGGATTTATTGCTTGATCTTAGTTTTCCGCTTAAATTGTATTCCAGAAAAGATATACCGGTCCCATCGTAGAGTTTTTTTAACGCATTTATTCTCTCAGTATAGGTGCAGCCGCAGGATGTGGTGTAGCCGCTTTCCAGTCTGGGCTGTCTTGCGATGACGATCGTTCCACAGTCGCAGCGGCATTTCCAGAGATGTGTGCTGTTTATGCCCATACCGGCGTGCTCTATGACGGTCAGACTGCCGAAGCGTTTCCCAACGTAATCTTTTATGACTGCGTTCCTTGAACAGCCGCAGGTGCGCGTTCTGCCACTTTTCAATAAATGTGCTGAAAAGTTACTTTCATTTCCACAGTCGCACCTGCAGTGCCAGATCAGCCCGCCTGAACTGTCCTTATCGCCCGTTGGATACAGACATACAAGCTTCCCAAAGCGCTGGCCGGTCAGATCCTTTACAAACGGACTGTTCAGGATGTTGCATCCGCAGTCCCGGCGTTTGGTCCGTTTTAATGCCCGCGAGTCCAGATAGATGGTGTTCCCGCAGTCACAGTCGCAGCGCCAGATGGCTCGTCCGTTTCCGTCGTGTCGGCCTGTCGGTTCAATAACTGTCAGGTGACCGAGCTTCAGGCCTGTGAAGTCAGTCTTTTTCCCGCCCATAATCATCCCTCAGGTTACATAATATATCTTCATTATATCCTGTCCTGTGCCGGTTTTCAAGCACAGTTTTCATGACTCATTGCGGCTGCAGAAGTACAAAAAAGCACCCTTGACACGGCACCAAATTTCCGTTAAATTATTCCCGCCTCTTGAGAAACCAGGGGCGCTGTAAAACAGATGCGGCAGTCTGAGGATCACTCCCCAGGCTGCCGCACTCTTATACGTAATCTTAAGCAATATTTAGATGTCTGTCCATTGCCCGATGGAACATCTTGTGGTATAATGCGGTACTGTAATCAAAAGATGATGATACGCAATGCTTCTTCAAGGAGGATTGTTTCGATGCAGAAAACCGTAGTCCGTATCATGGCCCTGTTGCTGGTCGCGCTGATGTGCCTGACCCTGCTGCCGATCCGTTCGTGGGCGTATGAACTTGACCCTTCGGAGTGCAAGGATCATACCTTCGTGTTCGAGAGAACGGAGAATGCCTGGATATCCGATGCCACGTGTACGCAGGCTGCCATGTATCACAAAACCTGCTCGAAGTGCGGTACGGTGTCCGAAACTGAGGTTGTTTATGATGGCGAACCCCTCGGCCATAACTTCGGCGAATGGGGCAACAATACCGCCACCTGCAAGGCCGGCGGTACTGAGACCCGGGCTTGCTCCCGCTGTGAAGCGACCGAGACCAGAGAAACCTCTGCCCTTGTCCATGATTATTCCGTCCACCATGACGCTGTGGCTGCCACCTGCACCGAGGCCGGTTCCACGGAGTATTATACCTGTTCCCGCTGTGGCGATCAGGATCCGGCGCACCCGATGACCACCGTTCCTGCGACTGGCCATACTTGGGTCATGAACCCCTCTTCCGATTATCTGAAAAAGGCTGCCACCTGCACGGAGAAAGCCAGCTATTACCAGTCATGTGAGACCTGCGGTGCTGAGTCTGACTCGATGTACTTTGATTACGGCGAACCCCTCGGCCATGACTGGCAGGATCACGCCAGGGTGGAGCCGACCTGTGCCCAGGATGGGACGGAAGCGTATAAGGAATGCTCCCGCTGCGGCCTGAAAGACCCGGAGAATGCTCCCGTCTCCATTGATGCGACAGGAAACCATTCCTGGAAGACCGTCGTTGATGACAAGTACTGGAAAGCCGATGCGACATGCACTGAGAAGGCCCAGTATTACCAGTCCTGTGAGACCTGCGGCGCGAAGTCGCCGGATCGGTACTTCGAGACCGGTGATCCCCTCGGCCATCACTGGACCGATGGCGTCTGTGACCGCTGTGATGCGGTCTGCGACCACAGCTTTGACGAGGATGATGTCTGCACCACCTGCGGCATTCATAAGTACAGCTTCACCGTGACCCTGGGCAGCAACGGCTCCGCCACATGGAATGGTAACGCCGTTTCCTCTGGCACGGCTGTCAAGGTGCTGGAGGGAAGTTCCGTCGAGATCATTCTTACGCCGGCCAATGGATATGTGGTCGATACTGTGTCCGTCAGCGGCGGCTCCACAGTCACCGGTTCCAATACCGTTGCGTTCACCATGAATGCTGCCAACAACGGCCTCACGGTTTCCTGCACCTTCAAAAAGGGCACCGTTGATAAGACGCCGGTCGCGATTGTGACCAAAGCGAGTCTTCCAAGTATGAACGCCGTCAATTCGGTGATCGCAAACCTGGCCAGCTCCAGGAATGTTTCGACCTCCCAGATCGCAGCCTTTGGCTATGATGTGACCCCATATTGGGATGGGGATACCAGCGACCCGGTGGACAGCGCGGATATCACGACGCCATTGTCTTTCACGATCCCTTATCCGTCCGGCTATTCCTCCGCGGATTATGTATTCTTCGTGTATCACTATGATGCCGCTTCCGGCAGCATGACCGAGCTGCCTGCTGCCAGTGGTTCCTCCGGCGTCATCTCAAGCTCTGCGGTTTTTTCTCCGTTCGCTCTCTTTGCAGCACCGAAGTCTTCTTCGAAGATTATCATCACGAGAGCTGACCAGAAGGCCCCGACCGGCCTGACTGTGACGGACCGTATTGACAACGGCACCAGAATGGCGGGCTCTATCAGCGGGCTCACAACTGCCATGGAGTACAAGCTCAAGGACGGCACCGAAGGCTATTACTCGGTCACGGGTTCCACGCTGTCGAATCTGGCTGCCGGCACCTATCTGGTGCGGTATGCCGGAAGCAGCACCCTGAATCCGAGTCCCGCGACCGAAGTCACGATTAATGACTGGTATACGGTCACGGCCCAGCTTATGTATGGCAAGGGCACGTATTATACCGACTGCCCGAAGTATGGCGATTACGATAATGTTTTCCTGGTTCAGAAATGGGATAGTATCAAGTTCACATTCAGTCCGCAAAATGGCTATTGGCTGCATGAGATCAACATCAACGGCAGATATGTTGGTTCCCGTAATGTGACGAATCCGTTCACGGTAAACGGTGTCAAGGGACCGATCACGGTTTCCTTCGGCTTCAGCGGCTCGACTTCCAGCCCGAAGACGGCTGATAACAGTATGACTTTTGAGTGGATCGTAATGGCGATCGGAACCTTCTTCGGTATGACGACCATTACCTGGTATCTGTTCCGCAGAAAAGAGTTTTAAGCATTGGGGTGTGTATCTTCGCTGTGAGCAGGACCTCCTTGCTTCGCGGAGTTTCCACTCAGTGCGTGAATTGTGCCAGGTCCGGCAATATACGGAATATTGTGATGCCCAACTTCACATTGCTCAAGGTAACATCAGACCGGGGTTAATTCCCCGGTCTGTTTTTTCTTGAGCTGATTTCTGCTTCGTGTTATAGTAATATTTACTATCTTGAAGGTGGTAGTATTATGAGAAAAATAGTATTATTCTTTTTGTTTCTGATATCCGTTTTCTTCTTGGCTTCCTGTACGAGAGTGAGTTTAGATCCGGAGCTGCCGGCAATCGTGGATGCGTCTTCGTTTGATCCGTTGCCTGAGCCAATAGTCGAGGAAAGCCGGCTCATTAAGGCTGAGACAACGGTTGTGAAAGATGAACGCCAAACGCATATGATTCAGTATTATGAATATGATAACGGGCTTCTTACCCGTGCCTATGCTCCCGAGGGTACCTTGGCTGCTCGTTCTGAGATCCCTCACATATGGGATTTAATCGATATGGATATACGTGAAGTGGAGGAAACTTATCAATATGATAAAGGAAATCGTCTGGTACGCATAGAAGGCAGAGAACCAGAGGAACTTGATGATGCCGGTTATGTGATCAGCTTTTGGTATGAAGAAGACCATGTGGCAAGAGAGTTGCTTTTAGTTGGTGATGATATCATATCTATAGATTTTGAGTATGATGGGCCCCGGCTGATAGGTGCTTATTGTTCTACAGGCGCAAATATTTCATATACATATAAGGACGATGGACGCCTTTATATCGTTACAGTTTTGGATAACGGGATCACTTCAAAGCAGTATCATTATGCGGAAACATCTGTATTGAATCCGATTGAATCTGAAGAGGACTACGTGAAATATGCATATGTTGATGGCTTGGAAGTGAAGATTAACTGCTTTAGTGCTACCAATCCATATTCAGAACTACGAGATTATGATCTGGATGGAAAGCTTTTGTATGTTTCCCGTGATTATGATAATGGAATCAGTAGCTTTACAAGGTATTATTACGAATAATAGTCAGGCGGAAGATAATTGACAGATTCCTCTGCACATATCGAACCCCAGACGAACTGATCATATGATTAGCTCATCTGGGTTTCGTCTGTTTCATATGTATGATTAATTAAAACGCCTTATCTGCGTTGCAAGACTCAACTCCGCTGCAGCGGAGGAGCGCAGATAAGGCGCAGCCCAAATGCCTTTGTCAAGACTGGAGTAGCTGCGTCCAGCGACACCAGTTCAGCATCTGGGCTTATCATAAGTGTAACATGTGCCTTTTTTCCTGTCAATAAATACTCGACAACTGAGTTTTTGGATATAGTGGTTATATTCTTTGGCTTTTATTAGTATATTCGATATTGTTCCAGCGGGTTCATATGTCCGCTTTCGCTCAGGTTCCCGCTCACCCCTATTCTGATCACGAAGCTTAAGCTACCGGCATAAAACTGAATATCAGAGCGAATTCCGCTGATTTACCACTGTTATGGCCCTTATTTTCTGTCACGCTGACTTTCAATATCTCATCAAATCCATTTAGCAAATCGTCCTGTGTGATCACATGCTCGATCTCGGCAGTACCTACATCGGGGTACTCATCGTTCTCCGTAATCTTCGCAGACAATATAATGCTTTCATCCAAGGAGAACCTGAATTGCTGACCGGACAGATACTCACCATCGACAAAATAAGCATAAAACCATTCATCACCAATATTCACATCATCTGTACGCCTACGCTGAACCTTCACCGTCATATCGTTTTCTTTCAAATCGTTCAATATCGCCAGCGCTGAGGCATCTGTAGCAGAATTGGAACCATCATCCTGAGCGTCTGGAAGCTCCCGATTATCAGCTTGACTCATATTACGGGTCGGTACAGCAGGCATGTTCTTCAGATCCAGATGGCTCACCGCATCATATCCGACCACACCATGCGCCGCAGAAAGAAGCGTCTCATTTGTGTTCTGCGAATCCAAAATTCGCATGACAACAGCTACATCCAGATCTTCATCATAAAACTCTTTTTGGATTCCGCTCTGTACTGTTCTTACACGCGTTGTCAGATCAGACCATCGTGTCTTCGCGTCACGGTTCCCTTCACTGATGCTCTCAACCAGCTGTTCCCCGATATCCGGAGACGTGATATCAAAGAAACAATATGCCTCGTCCTGCTCAAGATGCCACTTGATCTCAGCGGTCTTGAATTCCGTCCCGAGCTTCAACTGTTCACGTTTCGCCAGTTCCTGGATGCGAAGCTGACGCACTTCATCGGGGCTCGGTTTTTCTGTTTGGGCAGGTACATCGGCAACAGGAAACAGTCTGGCTTTCAAATCGGGCGGCTCCAGTATCTTCGCCGAATAGAGTTTACCTAGCACAAAAGCAAAACAAGAGACAGCAAAAAGAGCGATTATACCGATGAAAAGTTGCTTCTTCATGTCGATATCTCCTGATCCATCATTTACGTTGTAAGAGTTTCCACCATTAGCAGTTCACAGAAAAAAGAAATATTTTCATTTCTCCAGCAGTTTCTTCTTTTTCACTTCATATTCTTCTGCCGAAATAAGGCCTTCATCATACAGCTCTTTCCATTGGCGTAACTCCGTAGGAGCGTTTACACCTTCGCGTTGATCATGAATAAGCGCCGGTTCGTTGATGGTAACCTCTTCCTGCAACGGAATCGGTTCTTTTTTTATCAGTCGATACGCTATCATAACGACTCCTGCTATAAAAGTTATCACCGCGCCAACCGGATTTGTCTGCTGAGAACCGAAAGCAGACAGAATTAACAAGATGGCAAGCACAAGATACCATGTTCTTTTACAGACGGGGCGTTTCACTGGAGCAGATGAGGCCGACGGGGCGGCAGGAAGACTATTGTTACGAGATCTTACTGCAGTACCTGATGAAGCTTTCTTTCCCGAAGACAACTTTGTCGTATACGACATACCTGTTCCCGGCGCAGATACCCTAGCAGATACACCTGCCCGGGAATTGATGTTAATCCCTCCACGGCGGCCACCGATACTCACACCCATACTCTTCTTGCCAAGATTAATATGAACGCCTTTGGCAAGTTTAATTCTTTTCCTAAAGCGCATTCCCATACTGTATACTTCCTCCTATCATCGGCAAGAAGTCAAATAGAATCACTTATTATGATAAAATCCAGTTCAAGAATTGTCAATATCGAAGATGGCACAAAAAACTCTCAGTCTTATAGCCAACAAGCAGAACGAACTGCAATTGAAGCACAAAATTGAAGTGTACCCCATGTCAAGAACAATTTTGAATTTTAGGGGGTAAAGATTCCCCCAGGTATGCTATCGTGTAACTGCTTTCCCGCAGAAGTATCCACGGTATAGGGTGTTACCCTAATCTTCCTGTCCGACGATCAGGGCTGCCCCCAAACTACGGGTGTCCATTCTGCAGGGTACAGTTTATCCCGAGTACTTCTTTGGTGTTTCCGATACACCGCTGAACTGCAAATCTTGTCATTTCCATGACCTCCAATAAGAATAGAATTCTCATAAAGAGGCAAAAGAAAAACGCCCATCGTCACGATGAGCGGTACCAACTCATCGTTCAGCCTTTACCACCTTACCGTTCCGGCAGGTTGGTGTGCGGTCATAGGGGCTGTCCCTGTTCGCACTCTTTATGAGTTGAATGGATTATAGCATGGAAACGGGAAAATGGCAAGTGGAATGCTGGGGGAAATTATAGAAACAAGTTCTGGTACCCGACTTCACATTGCTCAAAATTAATGCAGACCGGGGATAATTCCCCGGTCTGTTCCTTTAGTCCGGATAGTAGATGTCGCTTGGATCGACCAGATTCCCGTCATCGTCACGCAATTCGAGAATCTCAGAGGCGCAGTATTCACAGAGATTTCTTTCTCCACCGGTCGCCCAATCATACCGTCCATCGCCCCACTCGTTATCAATGATTTTACGGACATAGTTTCTGTTAAATTCACCATTACATTTTTCGCAAGTTGCCATTTTTTTACCTCCTGCATAATTTAAGTTGTTTCGGTGTACAAGTTATTTCACAATACAATGGCTTGTGATCTAATCCTCCGTTTCTTTGTCCAGATAATCCTGGATCTGTTTTTCTATATCCACCGCAATCGCCCAGTGTGTCCCGTCCAGGGTGTCGAATTCTTCCACATAGAAGTTGTGAGCGTCAATGTCTTCCGTGTGATTCAGCATGAAGCTGAACGGATCGTGAGGTGGCATTTCTTCCCTCTGCCTGTCCATCTCCAGCATGTCGTTGGCAATTACATTCCAGATCGGGCAGTCTCTTTTGCAGCCTGGCCAATCCCCGCTGCATCCACGCCAGCAGAATGCTCGTGGGTCTCCATAGCTGCCATAGCTGTCGATCGTGTGCACGAGTTCTTCCCCCAGCTCATTGCGATATGTGCACAGATAGTCGCCATAGCATTCTTTGTCAATCTCTGCCGGAAGCCATTTATGCTCAGCCATTATGAGAATCCTCTTTCTTTACTACCCGGAATACCAGCTCCTGGTAGTTTGGAATGTCTTCTGCCGGAATGTCCAGGGCAAAGGTACAGGATCCTGATTCTTTCGAGACGATCACATCACCGCTATACTCCTTCACGCGCCAGCGGCCGCAGAGGAAGCCGATGATCAGTGCTGTTACAACTAATACACAGATGTATTCTGCCATTATGAACTCCTTTCAGGCTGGTGGTTTCTTGTTGGATTACCGAGCGCCGGACCCCGTGTGGGCCTGGCGCTCTCTGCTATAGAAACTGTAAAATATGCGAGTCAATTTCCACCATCTGCAGCCAGATGACAGGTGACGTCGCTTAAGCTTACGGATCCTCTCTCATAATCGCACAGAAGACTGAAAGCCGCATCTTCTTCCATAGTATCCAGCAATTTGTTATAAATAGAGATTGGAAGTTTCGGTTCACCATGATCTGGGAAAATCTGATGAAATCTGTCAGTTTGTACGTTTTTCATAATGTAGGTCTCCAATTATGTTGTTATTAGATCGATCAGTCGTCGTCACCCAGGGCGTTGCAGTCTTCAAGACCTTGTGGGTATGATTCCATGCATTCGGTGATTGCGCACTCTGCACATAAGCCATCAAAACATCCATAGGTCCCTTCGAGACTGTGATTACAGATGTAGCTGTCAGAATCGTATTCCGACTCAGCCACGCTCGGGCTGAACTGCCGCCCGCAGTACTTGCATGTTGCCATGATTTACCTCCATCTAATTATGATACTTCGGCTCATTAATTGCTGTCCTGTTAGGTATCAGAGTACTGGTTGCGCTCCTTTACCCCTTGGACACTCGTGACGGAAGATACTTCCGTTATCAGGCACGGTGCAAGATTGTTCTCGCGAAGCAGTGCGTCTACATCATGGATGTCATAGATCCGGTTGCAGAATGCCACAAGGAACGCACAATCACGGGGAAATCTTGCACACAGGGGTGTCATGCCATAAAGAAGCAGGGCAGATTGGACTTCCTCCGGCTGGAATTTCGCTGCCAGACAGATCCGGAGAATGACATCACGCTTCTTCGTTGGCTTTTCACCGGAGATCAGTTTGTATCCATACCGTTCCGACAGATCTGCGGCCAGGAATACGTTCTGCTGTGATATTCTCTTCTCCCGGAACTTCTGCCGCATATAATCGGTGAATGGCCGTTTGGGCTGATCTTCTGCGTGCTCTTTGAGAAACTGTGGCAGCTCAGCGGGGGAGAGCTGCATCACTGCTGCATTCAGAGCTATGCTGGATTCTTCATAAGTCATGGTCTTCAACTCCTGTCAGTGAGTGAACACCGGCGTACCGGTGTTCCTGCTATAGGAGTTGTAAATTTAGCGATTCCTTTTGGTATCGACCTCCTTCGTGATTGACACAGAATTGAAAACTGATTAATTCTTAGTGGTGCATATAATATATCTTATTGAAGTAAATAGCAATAAGTAATGATCAACAAAAATATTATCACTTTTTTGTTGATTTCTGACAAAAAATATGTTAAAGTAAAAGCGAAGCAGCTGGAACCTTCAGATTTTGAATTAGATGTTGTAGCGTTTTTCGTATTTCAGTTTTGCAGGAGGTATATATGGCGTCCGATATTAAAAAGGCTGCGGGAACAACAGCGCGTGCTGCTGCTGCATTAAGCAGCGTAATTACAGGCAGTGAATTATCTGGTTTAGCTGCCCAAAGGGTAGTGGGTGCTGCCGTTGGTCCGGCTGCACTAACAGTAGCTGGCCTGGTGGTGACTACCCTTATGACAAAATACACTGGGTTTTTGATCAATAAAAAAACCGCGCCGGTGAATCCTGTGAGCGACACATGGAAATCCAGGCCTAAGGCGAATATGGTAAAGTGGTTGATGAAGCAGTCTGGTGTGAGTCTGGATACCATTGCGGAGCATCTTGGCTGTACGGTGAGTTATCTCAACACCAAGCTTGCGCGGGATTCTTTTTCTTTTGAAGATTTGATCATCGTGGCCTATGCATGCGGTTACACTTTTGTTCTCGCCAATAATAACGGTGAAGAAGAGCCTGTGTTCAGGGTTGATATCATCCGTCATTTTGAGAACAGTGAACCGGAAGTCCTGGAGAGAATCGACAGAATTGAGGAAAAAGCGCAGGCCCAGGCTGCTAAGCGCGAAGAGTATGAAAAGAAAAAAGCTGAGATAGAACAGGAATATGAAAAGAGAATGGCGGAATTGGCGAAGATGAGAGAGGAATACGGGATTGTAGAGTAAAAAGAAAGACTTTACGCGGCATTACCGTGTAAAGTCTTGTATGATAAAGCGTTTCTAATCTATTGCGCCTTTTTCTATTTTCCCATCTGCGATCATATTATCTATCCAAAGCTGCATGGAATCGATTGCCATTGACATTTGTTCGAGATTTCGCTTTATTTCGTTAAAATCTTTATATTCATCAGGAGTTATCTTTCCGTCAACAGTAATATCTATCAGACGTTCTTTTTGCTTGGTAAGCCGGTTCAGCAGATTTAGCATTTCCAGAGTAATGACGGACAGATCTTTTACTTCAACTTCTGTGACGTAAGCTTTGCCGAGAAGGCACTCGTTGGCACAATAAATGTTGGGCAGGTTGGGCTCCCCATACACTTCAGCCATCGTTATGATTTCTTCAGGGTACGGTACAGTTTCTCCGGACTCAATTCTGACCAGCCGGCCATCGGAAATACATTTCAGCTTCTCACTGGCTTTTGCGCGGGAATAACCGAGTTCCTCCCGAAGCTGTTGATATATATTTTTGTCTTCTCTGATTGAACGTCTGCCCATGATAGCCAGCCCCTTTCCGAGGAAATTATACAATAGGAAGTAATGAAAGTGAAGTTCTATTTTCCATTTATTGAGAAAATAGAACTTCGTATTGTATAGGAGCCGATATTTATTGTTGCATGAATCAGCGATACAATATGCACACATCGAGAGAGGAGGGCTGATATGAAGACGGTCAGTCAAAGAGTTTTTATCTGTAAGTTGATAGGTAAAATGACTTGTGATGAGGAATTCAGTAAAAAGCTTGGGCTGATAAATCGGTCCGAGGTTGCTGGAAGAGTGGAATGTGTTGAACAGCGGAAGGGGGAGTCAAAGGATGGATGATGTAAGAGCCTTGAAGACGGTATTTCTGGTAATAGCAATAATCTATTTCTTTTCACCTGTTGATTTAGCACCAGGAATACTGATTGATGACGTGGCTGTATTAGGGGCAGCTTTGATGCCGTTTTTCAGGTGAACGGTGAATTAAAAAGGAGGATGTTATGAGATTATCAGCGAAACAAATCGGGGACAAGCATGGCTTGACAAGCCGAGAAGTAAATCAATTGCTTAAGAGACAGGGGTTTCTAAAGGGTGAACCTAATAACTGGTGTCCGACTGAAAAAGCGGAACCGTACATACACGAAACAGATTACAAGCGAGGAACCGGCGGATATAAACAGTATAATCCTTCGTGGACTGTCACTACATACGATAAAAGTATCCTGAAAGAACTGTACTTCTCCCAGGAAGAGAAACAAGCTGCCAGAGAAGCAGATGCTGAAGCTCGGAGAAAGAAAAGGGAAGAACAAAACAAGCCAGACTTAAGCAAGTTGATTGAAACCATTGGAGAAGAAACTGATGATAGCATTTCTGTTTCTAAGCTTATAGGAGGAATAATAGGTGCTTCAGCAGCTGTTGCAGTTATAATACAGAATAATGCTCCGAAAATAAAAGCCTGGTTTGATAAGGTAATCGGTGGTTGGAATAAAGAAAACGACAATGATCAGAAAGGAGATACGTAATGAGCAGATCAGTAAGAAGTGATTGCACGGTAGGTACTTTTGAGAAGAAGAACAACCTGCCACCTGGGACAATCAGAAACAGAGACGGTCGTGATACGAGAAGTGACAAGAGAATCGGCACCATACGGAAAGAATTCGAAAGCAGAAGGAAACCGTAAAATTCATCACAATTGCTGATAATTCATTATCTGTATCATTAAAAGGAGGAATTGCATTATGACGATCTATACAACAAACGAGTGGAGCGGGTATGGGAAGCAGAATTATTACTGGAACGAGTACAGGCTTGAAGGTGGAGAAGTTGTGAAATATAAGTGTCATCGGCAAAAGTTCTTTAATGGAGATGAAAATGAATGGGATTATGACGAGCATGTTGAATCGTCCTGGGCAGTTGATGATCCGAATATGTCCGATTGGCTGCACCAGTATTTATAATCTGTCGGCAGGTTTTTATTAATAAATGCGGGAATAGTGAATTGAAAGCCCGCATGGATACGTTTAGTGCGTACCCATGCGGGCTTTCTGCATTTTCGTTATTATGGTGTTGGCATACCTGCATTGATTATGCTATAATCTCAATAAAACAGCAATTAGAACAGGTAACTGGAAATTAAGGCGGCTTCTGTTTCCTGATTTTTAATTATATCGGAACCGCACCGATATGGGGTATGATATGAATTCCTATGGTTTGAAGAAAATCAAAGCTTTCTCAGATTCAGGGGAGATAGCATTAAAGCCGATTACAATTTTGGTTGGTAAGAATAGTTGCGGGAAGAGCAGCTTGCTTCGGTTTCCTGCAGTATTGGCTCAGACCGCGTCCTCCTCTGACAAGACGCAGCCAATTATTTTGAATGGGGATTTCTTGGACTATGGCAATTTTGAAGATGTTGTTCATGATAAGACGGGATCTTTGTTTTCATTCTCTCTTAGTTATGACCTTGATATATCGGGAAATACTCAGATTTCCGGTTCTTTGAGAAAAATATTGAGGACGCAGAATAAAGATAAAACTGTAGTAAAAAGAGTTACTGTTGAAGTTACAGTCAGAAGAGTTCGGAGATCTATTAAAGTAGAAAAATTCTGTGTGTATATTGGTAAGAGGCTGCTTTCTGAACTACACTGGGACAATGATAACAGAAATTATGTGCTCAAGCTTTGCATGATCTATGAAGAAGAGAAACTCATTGAAATATCTGAAACTGTTGTCTTGGATAATTCAGACGTTTCTTTTCTCAACTTTTTTCCTGTCTATGAGAATTCTTACCTTAAGTCGATTGTACGCAGAAGTGACTTGAAGGTTCAGAATGATGATATTAAGAATTTGCTTACCTTAGCTTTTAGCGACAGATATGGTGTTTTATCTGACTCAGAGCTTACGGAAGACGAAAGAGAGTTCCTGTACATTTGCAGAGCCATTGATTACTCGAGCGATTTAATACGCCTGTTCTATGAATCGTTTTTATGGGAGTACCGAACCAAAGTGGCATATATAGGCCCATTCCGCAAAAATCCGGACAGAATTTATCGGTTTTCAGAAACAGCAAGGAGTAATGTTGGGCCTAAAGGCGAGAATATAGGTGACTTTATTTTTCAGGCATATCAGGAAAAAGAGAGCAGCGGAGTATATAATGATATCTCAGGATGGCTGTACAAATATTATGGTTATCACCTTGAGATCCAGGATGTCGGTAACAACTACTTCCAGATAATACTTGATAATGATCATATCACGTCCAATATTATTGATGTGGGGTATGGTATATCACAGGTGTTGCCGATTATCTGTGAACTGGCTTTGATCTCAAAAGTGGGCAAAAGAAAAAACTATTCTGCTGTAAACGATATTCTTCTTGTTGAACAGCCGGAACTGCATCTGCATCCTGCTGCCCAGGCAAATCTTGCGGAACTGTTTGCTTTGTGCGTGACTTCAAATGAAAATGCCAGAATTGTAATAGAAACTCACAGTGAACACCTGATCAGCAAACTACAGGTTATGATCGCAGATAAAGATTGCAAACTGACGAATGATATGGTCCAGATCCTTTATGTGGATCAGAATGAAGAGAAAGACGCGTTCATTGAAGAGATGGTAATAAAGGAAAATGGAAAGTTTGCGAAAGAGTGGCCTACAGGCTTCTTTGACCAGGGCTATAATCTTGCATATGAGTTAATGAAGAAATCGGCAGGGCACTGATGAGGGCGTTGTCAGATGGTTAAATTGGTTTTGGCTCTTACACCGGAGGCGCTGAATAAGGCAATCTCTGAAAACTATATGTATAATACAGCAGTCGGTCGATTAATGCAGCATAAAGTTTTGTTCTCAGATATTATCAAGGATGAATATGAAAGATACTTTCGTGAGAACGACAATCTGATGTTTTATCAGCAATGGGTAAAACATTGGGCGCAATGGGACTACTTGGAATACCGCAATTCGTTGGAAGAGGATTTTAAAAGCGAAATAGTCTCTCAGATGAAACAGTTTCCATTCCATATAGTTATTTGTGAAAAAGGGTTTAACGTGGATAGAGATTCTGTTCAAGAGTTGAAATTGGATGATATTAATGACAGATTTAAGCAAAATATACTTAGTATTTATTGTGTGCCTGTAAATAGACAAATAAGAAAAGGCACTTCAATCGATGAAATCAGAGAATGGCTTTCTAATCTTTTGCAGGGAGAAGAGAATATTACAATAATTGATAGATATATATTAAAGGATGCTGATAGTTGTAAATTGCTGAAGCAATACTATATTCCCATGATGTCGTCAGCGAAAAAAATAACTATAATTTATGATGGCGCTAAAACCGATCAGAATTCTGTTATTACGCCATTGAAAAAACAATATAAGGAACGTATCATATTGAAAGGTTCTGATCCAAAGGACTTTCATGATCGCTCTATCTGCTGTAAGTATTTGACTATACAGTTTGAGGCTGGATTGGATTTTGTCGATATACGAACAGGCAAAACAAGGGTGGAAACTACAATTGTTGTAGATCCGTCTATAAAGCCGACTCTTCCTGCATCGTACAGACGTTAGAATGATCTATTGGAGAACTAGTATGAAGAGTAATGAACTGGAGTTTGTTGATTCGTTTATTTCCGAGATTGGAATTTATCCTGCCGATAGTTTGGAAGCCCTGTATCCGCGGTGTGAGGCTGTCGGAGGAGCTTCCAATTATCTGCAGGTCAAGAAGATAATTGAGGCACGGCACGAAAATGCAGAAGGATTGGATAAAACTTTATATAATAAGAAAAATGCAAACTATGATTTTGCAGTGACATTTACAGGTGGCTATGACTACAATTATCTGTCAAGGCTGTTTCAATGGATACAGAATAATGAACAATACTTCGGTGATACCATCCTGGAAGTAGGATGTGACATCGGTCTTGTTTCATGTTTCCTTGGTCGCCTGTTCCCGGATAAGCAGATTACATCTGTAGATAAATACGATAAGTCAATCAAAGTGGCGCAGACAATGGCCGATAAAATGGGCATACGGAATGTTTCTTTCCGGAGAGCGGATGTTTTGAAGCTCACAGGCCGGTACGATACGGTTTTCTCAAGCCGTACGATGCATGAAAACGTGAAGAATGGTTCTCTGGATATGTCGTATTCACTTATTGAGTTAAGCAGAGGACATAAACAATTGATAAAACCATATAGTGATGTCCTGGCAAAACTGGTCTCAGATGATGGGTATCTTATTAGCGCTGAGAGATGCAATATTGACCCCATGTTTTACGGGTGGTTATTGGCGCTGCAGGAAAATGGATACAATCTGATAGAAGAGACATATTCTCAGTTCAAAGTGAAAGAGTTAAATAAGGATGCTATATTCCAGGCCGGTGTTTTTTGCAAAAGCAGCGAGAGTCCGATGGTTGATGATATCAGCACTTTTTTCACCAGGTTATCGTGTGACGAAGCAGGTATCGATGACTTGATGGGGAATTGGGGACGCGCACCAGGATGGACTTCTTTGGTGGCCTTGGATGTATGTGTGGATCAGTTCGTAGAAGGTTACATGACGTTAAGAGGATATTCAGGCAATCCAGTGTGTAGGTACGCAGTATATACAAACAAATATGACAAGGATTCCAGCTTGGTTTATCAGTATGTGGGCCCTACTGGTTTACGGTTAACAAGTAATACATTTGCTGCTTATAAGGATGCAAATATAAGTAGTATTCGGCAAAGTGCGAATAAGGATATGAAAAATGGTTTTACTGTCTACAGAATAGTTAGTGAAAATGGTGTGGAAAAAAGAGGAGACCAAATAAAGAAACCTATCTTGGATAACCCGCTGTTGAGAAGAGACTGTTAGGACCGGTGAAAACATCTGACTAGGTTTCATTATAGATCGGCACAGTTTTGCCTCATAAGATGCAGAAATCCCGTTTTAGTCCCAGGTGAGATTTAACCCCTGTATGGCTTCCCGTAGCCGTGCAGGGGTTTCGGTCATTCAGCTAAGATTGACTTTGCATGGGATTGTGATTATAATTCACTATGTATAATTGTATTGTTATGAGCAGTTCTTATTGGGTGTTAGAAATTGATTAATTAACGGAGGTTCTCCATGGCTGCGATTAATGATCTTGTCAGGCAGATTGCTGATCCCGATCTGCGGGACAGAATCCAGAAGGAAGTCGATAAACTCGCAAAACAGAAGAAGTTTGGCCTGGTTTTTGAGGAGCATCTGCCGGAATGCACGCCTCTTTATGATATTCCTGTCAAACCAGGGGCAAAGGTCGCGCTGAAGGCCGGCAGCGTGGATGATTTCTGGCGGGTTCTGCGTCTGAAAGATGGGAAGGTTGTCTGTTTAAAGCGTGGAGAAACCGAGGCTGTGGAGCTTCCGGTCGAGAGCCTCGTTACGATTGCGGAGTTTGGGGATCCAATATATCCGTACCTGAAACCGCTGGACAGCGTGTGCAATGCCCCGGACAGCGATCTCTGGCATGCGCTGATCGAGGCGGATAACTATCATGCGCTGCAGTTGCTGGAATATCTCTATGCAGGCAAAGTGGATTGCATCTACATTGATCCGCCGTATAACACGGGAGCAAGGGACTGGAAGTACAACAACGACTATGTGGATGGTTCCGATACTTACAGGCACAGCAAGTGGCTGTCGTTTATGGAGAAACGGCTGAAGCTGGCGAAAAAGCTACTGAATCCAAGAGATTCTGTGCTGATTGTCACGATTGATGAGAAGGAGTATTTGCATCTGGGGTGCTTGCTGGAGGAGATGTTCCCGGAGGCTAATGTTCAAATGGTTAGTTCTATAATTGCTCAAAAAGGAGTCTATCGAAAAGATTCATTTTATAGAACGAATGAGTACCTGTTTATGGTGCAAATGGGGGAGTCAACAGTTGTTCCCCTGCCTCTTGATGCACAGTGGCAACTCGGCAAAAATGAGAGTGCTGCTGCTAAAGGAATTGTTTGGTCTCAATTAAGAAGGAGTGGCACAGGTGATTTGAGAACTGATTCTCCAAATCTATTCTATCCAATTAAGTTCAACAGGCAAGGAACTAAAATAGTAGGTTTTGGTGAAGCCTTGTTTCCGCTAAGCGAACATCCTTCGGGGGCCTTGGAAGTATTTGACGATTATATCCAGCTTTGGCCAATAAAAGAATCTGGCATTGAAGGCAGATGGCAGCTGTCGCAGAGCGAACTTGCACAGCGACTTCAAAGCGGTTATGTTAAAACAGGTAAAATGAAGGATAATACCATTCCAGTCTCATATTTAAAACGCGGAAGCATTCAGAAGATCGATAGCAAAGATGTCTTAGTCATTGGGCATGAGGGCCCAAATAATACGGTAATAGTAGATTCTTCTGATTATAAGCATGAGTTTGTACCAGGTTCTCAATGGAATATTGAATCTCATGATGCGACATATCAAGGTTCACAGATGATTAATAAAATGTTTGGTGAGGCAAGGTTTAGTTTCCCAAAATCATTGTACGCAGTGCACGATACTATTAGATTCTTTGTTGCGAACAAGCCTAACGCCCTCATCATTGATTTCTTCGCTGGCTCTGGCACCACGCTTCATGCAGTAAATCTTCTGAATGCCGAGGATGGTGGGCATCGACGCTGCATCATGGTGACGAACAATGAAGTGTCCGAGGCAGAAGCAAAGACACTTACTGCTGAAGGCCATCTTCCAGGTGATGAGGAGTGGGACAAATTGGGCATAGCCAGGTATGTTACCTGGCCTCGTACAGTATGCTCGATTGAGGGACATGATGTGAAAGGGGAACCTCTGAAGGGCAATTATCTTGGCAGTGATCTTCCAATGGCGGATGGGTTCAGGGCGAATGCTGCATTCTTCCAGCTTGGCTTCTTGGATAAAACGGCTGTTTCTTTAGGGATGCAGTTTAAGGAAATGCTCCCGGTTCTCTGGATGAAAGCCGGATGTGTTGGCAAATGCCATGAACTGGCTGATGGTCAGAATCCGGACATGTTGATCCTTCCGGAGAACAGATTTGCTGTTCTGGTGAATGAACAGGCCTTTGCGGCATTTGAGGAAGCGCTGGCGGAGCATCCGGAGATACAGACGGTCTTCCTGGCAACGGATTATGAAGTGAATTACCGTTCCATGGTGAAGAATCTGAACGTGGAGCAGTCTTACCAGCTTTACAGAGATTATCTTGATCATTTCCGCCTGAGCGCAGGGAGGAACTGAATATGATTTGTGAATTGTTCTCTTTCCAGAAGCAGGCCGTCAATGAGCTGCGCTTTCGTACGGCATTGGCCCTGAATAACTACAGAATGCTGAAAGTGCCTCAGGTTGTTTCGCTTCAGGCACCGACGGGATCGGGCAAGACCATTATCATGTCTGCCCTGATTGAAGACATTTTCTTTGGCTCGGATCAGTTTACCGAGCAGCAGGATGCCATTTTCGTCTGGCTTTCGGATTCGCCGCAGCTGAATGAGCAGTCCAGACAGAAAATTGAGCAGAAGGCGGATAAGATCCGCATTGGCCAGTGTGTTGTGATCACAGACGAGTCCTTTGATCAGGAAGTTCTGGACGATGGTCATATTTACTTCCTGAATACCCAGAAGCTGGGCAAGGGTGCAAACCTGAGCCGTCATTCGGATACGCGTCAGTTCACCATCTGGGAGACGATTGAAAACACGGCACGATTGAAGTCTGATCGTCTGTATTTCATCATTGATGAAGCCCATCGTGGCATGCAGGGGCGTCAGGCCGGCACTGCCACGACCATCATGCAGCGCTTTATCAAGGGCTGTGCGGATCCACAGATCTCTCCGCTCCCGGTTGTGATCGGTATGAGTGCAACGGCTGAGCGGTTTGATGCGCTCGTTGGCAGGGGGACCAGTTCCACGCTGCACAAGGTGGCTGTTTCTGCTGCCCAGGTGCGCCAGTCCGGACTCCTGAAGGATCGGATTGTCATAACGTATCCGGAAGACCCGGCCAGACACGGCGATATGGCGGTGCTGCAGGCTGCCACGGATGAATGGCAGGACAAGTGCAGACACTGGCATCAGTATACCTATGAGCAGCATTATCAGAATGTAGACCCGGTGTTTGTGATCCAGGTATGCGCCGGTTCTGGCAATAAGATTTCGGATACGGACCTTGATGATGTGATTGCGAAAACTGAGGAACGGATAGGTTCGACGTTTAGGGAACATGAAGTGGTTCATACCTTTGGGTCTACCGGTACACTGACAATCCATGGCCTGAATGTGCCGCATGTCGAGCCTTCGGATATTGCGGAAGATCACCGCATTCGCGTTGTCCTGTTCAAGGAAAATCTTTCCACCGGCTGGGATTGCCCTCGCGCGGAAACCATGATGTCGTTCCGGAAAGCGGAGGATGCGACATACATTGCGCAGCTGCTGGGCCGTATGGTGCGTACCCCGCTCCAGTGCCATGTCGTTGTCGACGATTCTCTGAATGAAGTCCGTCTGTTCCTGCCGTATTTCAACCAGGATAACGTAAAGAAGGTCATAGATGAATTGCAGTCTTCGGAAGGCGGCGAGATTCCGACGGTCGTGGACGGGGAATCTCTTGAGACGCAGACCTGGACGACCTGGACTGTTCATACTGCGAAACAGAAAGAGCCGAAGCAGATGGCGGGACAGCTGAGTATGTTTGGTGATCTGAACGGTGAGATGAGTGATCCTGCTGACGGCGTGCCTGCCGCTGCGGGGAAACAGGCGTCTGATCCGGAAGGGAAAGGGGCGGAGGCTCCCGCATCTGGACGGACCGAAACACCTGTGGATACTGCGGCGAAGACAGGTGTTTCGGCTCAGCAGACCGGGCAGCCGGCTGAAACTGTGCCGGCGATTGGTACGGACAGTGGTGCCGGCAAGGCAGCAGGTCAGTCTGGTCTTAAAACGCCTGAGGATGAGCCTGAGCTTTCGCCGGAAGTGCCTCAGACCTCTGTTTTTCCGTCCATAGACCGGGAAGGGATAACGAAATTCATCAATGAGCAGGGCTACCTGACCTATATGGTACGCTCTGTCAAGATTAACAGCTATCTGAAATCTCTGGTGAGCCTGGCCGGACTGCTTTCCCAGTTCAACATCTGTGTGACTGCCACAGAGGATGTGAAAAACGATGTGGCTGAAATGATACACACATATGTTGCAAAGCTTCATGAGGACGGCAAATATGATGAGCTGAAGAAGCAGGTCCTGGAGATGAAACTGTCTGTGCAGATCTTCGATGTGTTCGGTGAGGCGCTTCACACGGATACCCAGGTTGATCTGTTTGCTGCTTCCGAGTCGGATCTTGACCGGCAGCTCCGGGTTGCCGATGCCAAAATGGGCGGATGCGGGTTCCATCTGGCGTATGGCCGGAAGTATATTGACTTTGAAAATCCGAATGCATTCAAAATCGACTGTATTCTTTATGCTTTTGACAGTGAGTGCATTGTGGATCTGAACCGGTATGCCGAGAAGAAGTTTCATGAGCTGAATGATCAGTACCGCAAATATATTGCTGTGAAACCGGAAAAATGCCGCAAGCAGTATAGCGATATTGTTGCTGACGGTGATGAAATCAGTAAGCACAATTTCACGTTGCCGGAAACCATCAGCGCAAAGGAAGATGCTGGCGGAACGGAATTCTATGATCATCTGTTTGCAAATCCGGAAGGGATCGCAAAAATAAAGCTCAATGGGTGGGAGCTGGCTGTTCTCGCGGAGGAACAGAAACGCCCGGACTTTGTGTGCTGGCTGCGCAATCCTTCGCGCCAGTCCTGGTCACTCCGCATTCCGTATGAGATGGAAGGAAAGTGCAGAGAGCTATTTCCGGATTTTATCATTGTTCGCCGGGATCCGGAACTGGGGTATCTGCTGGATGTTCTGGAACCGCATAATCCGGATTTCAAGGACAATCTAGGCAAGGCGAAAGGTCTTGCTCAGTATGCTGCAGAGGAACCGCGCATTGACCGGATTCAGCTGATCCGTGTCGGGAAGGACGCTGCCGGAAAGAACAGGTTCAAAAGACTGAATCTGACAAGCGGCATCATTCGGAACAAGGTCTTGGCGGCCATCAGCACGGATGAACTGGATCACATCTTTGATACGGACGGCGTGTTTGAAGACTGAAATATAAAGCGGAAGGGTATAATCCATGCCACGGAGAGATGCACGGAATGAATACAATTTCATAGATCTGTTTGCCGGGGCCGGTGGACTTTCGGAGGGATTCATCCAGGCGGGCTTTACGCCTGTCGCGCATGTGGAGATGAATCCTTATGCGGCAAAATCGCTGGAAACCAGAACCGCATATTACTGGCTCGAATCCCATGGGCGGCTGAACCTGTATTATGAGTATCTTAAAGGAAATATTTCGCGGGAGGAGCTTCTGTCAGAGGTCCCGGATGAATGCCTGAATTCTGTTATCTGTGAAACCATGTCGGTGAAAACCCTGCCCGGCCTGTTTGCAAAAATAGATGGGCTGCTTGCTGCAGGAGGCCGCGAAACGGTCGATGTGATCATAGGCGGTCCGCCCTGCCAGGCCTATTCCATGGTTGGTCGTGCGCAGAACAGTCATATGGAGACCCCCATGGAAGAGGATCCGCGAAAGGATCTGTATAAGCTTTACGCAAGATTCCTGACAAGATATCGCCCGCTGATGTTTGTGTTTGAGAATGTCATGGGGATAAAAACCGCCAACGGAGGGAAAACCTGGAAGAATATTCAGAAGTATCTGAAGCGTGTCGGCTATTATATCGAGTGCAGGGATCAGAATTCCAGGGACTTCGGCGTTCTGCAGAACCGCAGGCGAATGATTATAGTAGGCTGGCTGAAAGACAGCGGTCTGCGCTATCCGGAATTCAAAACAATGGATCCGAAAACCCGGGTTCGCAAACTGCTGGATGATCTGCCGGCTTTGCTTCCAGGGGAGAATGGTACGGAATACCGGAGTGAGAAAATCTGTACCTACCTTTCCAGAACCGGTATCCGGGTGCCCGACGATGTTCTGACGCTCCATCAGGCCAGACCCAATAAGGAAAGAGATATAGAGATTTATAAACATGCGATTGCATTGTGGCGCGATGGTCACAAGCGGCTGAACTATAATGACCTGCCGGAAGAGCTGAAGACACATAAAAACAGGGAATCCTTCCTGGACCGGTTCAAGGTGGTCGAGGGCGATGAGACCGCCTGTCACACGATGCTGGCGCATATATCAAAAGACGGGCATTATTTTATCCATCCGGATCCGGAACAGCACCGCTCCATCACAGTAAGGGAAGCTGCGAGAATCCAGTCGTTCCCGGACAGTTATTTCTTTGAAGGGCCCCGAACTTCTCAGTTTGTTCAGATCGGAAATGCGGTCCCTCCGCTCATGGCGAAAGCCATTGCCAGAGGGATCAGAACGGTTTTGGATGAGGGAGGGTACCGCCATGGAAACTAATGTTCTGCTGGAACAGTACAGCTGGTATAAAAGGCAGCAGCTGGCCGAGTCTCCGTATAGTTGCCTGCTGAATGCGGATATCGAACCGAATCCTCATCAGATCAACGCGTTCTGTGCGGCGATTCAGGCTCTGAAAACCGGTGGAATCATTCTTGCCGACGAAGTTGGCTTGGGAAAAACGATTGAAGCCGGTCTGGTGCTCAATTATGTCTTGGACAATGGCGCGAAAAAGGTGCTGATCTCTCTTCCTGCAACCCTGAGAAAGCAGTGGGAAGTGGAACTCCAGGAAAAATTCGGTCGTCAGGCGATTATTCTGGACAGGTATACGGTGGACCGTGACCGCGTCAATATTCAGCGCCGGCTTGAGAATACCGGTGAAATAAGCATTGTTATTGCGTCCTATGATTTCTCCTCAAAGCTGATCCGTCAGTTCCCGCATGTGAAGTGGGATTTCCTGATCATCGATGAGGCACACAACCTGCGCAATGTGTTTCATGGTGCCAAGCGTGCCAGAAATCTTTATGATCTGACGCGGGGCATTCCCAAGATTCTGCTCACCGCCACGCCGCTGCAGAATGCCCTGACGGATCTGCACGGGCTCGTTTCCTTTATCGATCCGCGGATATTTGGATCTGAAAAAGTCTTTAACCGGCGATTTGTGGAGGGCGGTGACTATGAAGAGCTGAAACGGGAGCTGCTCCCGGTACTGTATCGTACATTACGCCGTGATGTCGGAAAGTACATGTCTTTCAGTAAGCGAACCTGTGTGACGGTGGATTTCCATTTGAGTCAGGAAGAAAAGGAGCTTTATGACACGACGAATGAGTTCCTCCGGCAGGAGCAGCTTTATTCCATTCCGAATGCCAACCGCGGGCTGATTATTCTGGTTATCCGCAAGCTGCTGGCATCTTCGAGTTTTGCCCTGATTGAAACCTTCGAAATCCTGGAAAAACGTCTGGAGAAACTGAAGGAAGGAACAAAATCCGCATATGCCCAGGAAGGTTTTGATTTGTTCTGGGCATTTGTCGAGGACGAGATTGATGAGGATGGCTTCAACGAATACGATGACGAGGAGACCGCGGAGAAGAAGCAGGCGATTCAGGCGGAACTCAGGACGGTAAGGCATATACTTGAAACTGCCCGGTCAATTAAGACGAATGCGAAAATCTCGGCGCTGAAAACCGCGCTGACCTCTGCTTTTGAGCATCAGGCGTCTGAGGGGCTGGCGCAGAAGGCTGTCGTCTTTACGGAATCCAAACGCACACAGAAGTATATTGCCGAAGAGCTCAGAAAGAACGGTTACATGGAAGAAGATATCCTTCTGTTTAACGGCGATTTTGATGATGCCATGACGAAGGAAATCTTCAGAGCCTGGCAGATCAAGAATTTCGGAAAGACGAACTACGGCAAAAGTGTGGAATACAAGCATGCCATTGTTGATTATTTCAGGGACCATGCCAAAGTACTGATTGTTACGGATACCGGTTCTGAAGGCCTGAATCTTCAGTTCTGCAACACGGTGATCAATTATGATCTGCCGTGGAACCCGCAGAAAATTGAGCAGCGTATCGGCCGTTGCCATCGTTATGGACAAACCCATGATGTTGTCGCTGTAAACCTCCTCAATACGGACAATGAGGCGGATCGGCGAGTGTATGAGATCCTGTCAAAGAAATTCGAACTGTTTGAAGGCGTTTTCGGTGCGTCCGATGTGGCTCTGGGGGCTCTGGAATCCGGTGTAAGTTTTGAAAAGCGAATCTTTGACATATACCAGAACTGCAAAAATATAACAGCTGTCAGGAAAGCGTTTGCTGACTTGAATCGTCAGCTGGATGCAAGGAAAAATGTGCGTGCTGCAGAACTTCGCTCAATCCTTCTGACGGAGAGCAGAGAGGCAAAAGGGGAGGCTCTGGAAAAAACCAAAGCGGAAATCGACCGGTATCTCCGGGACGTCGCATACTGGGATAAGTTTGAAGAACCTCCGATGGATCGCAATCTGTATTACTGGCAGATCGACAACTGGGGCGAAAAGGTATTTGGCGCCAATGGTGTCCTGTTCCTCGGCGCATTTATGGACAGTAACAGGTTTCTCTACCCGGTTCTTCTGCTCTGTGATGAACATGGTGATTATATCAATTTCCCGGAAGACGATCTGGTTTCCGCTTTGGAAGCGGCTGACGACAGGGACATTCACTTCTTTACCCCGACGGATTCGGAAGAGGCGTTTTATCGCCGCATTTACGATCGCCTGATATCGGAAGCACGGGAAAAGCATGACAGGGCGGTGGCACCGGTCATTGCCTACAACAAAAAGAAGATCGAGAATTGGATCGGGGTCCAGCTGGATCAGCTGCAGGTACATCTTGACGATGCCAGAACTGAGGTTGAGGAGCTTTTGTCTGCTGAAATGATGGCTGTGGACAGCCTGGAAAAGCAGGATATACGGAAGAAAGCTGCCGAAGCAAAGAAAAAAATGGATAAGTTGCAGCAGGAGCTTCCGAAGCGCACCAAAGAAATCCGGGATGAAGCACAGAGAGAAATAGATCGTTTCAATCAGACGCAGGAGATTAATCCGTACCTTCTGATCAACATTGTATTGAAATTCTGAGAGGAGGCATCATATGGCAGACAGATTCAGGTACGCCGGGGTCCGTCAGGAAATCATCGAAATGCTGAAGAGAGACCTGCTGGGGCCAGGCAGCGAAAACGAAATACTGAGCCAAAGTCCGTGTTCTGAATATATCGTGGGCATGCTCGCACCGCAGGCCAGCGAAGGAGGTTCCAGTGAGCAGGAAATCGATGAAGATGCCTCTCATGAAGGGGATGCTGATTATACTGCCGGTGAAGAGGATGACAATGAGCCCGTTTCGGTCCTGCATTTTAAAACACCGTCTTCTATTGGCATCAGTTTCTATCTGGAGAGCGTAACCAGGTCCTTCTGTATGGATATATCCTGGGGCGATTATACGAAATCGTCTGATAAAATTGTGAACAGGGACGGGAAAGAAATCAGCAAAAATACATATACCCGCCACCCGCAGAATGAGACAGTTGTGATTGATATGCAGGAATTTGCCAGGAGCAGGGAATATCCTCTGGTTATTGATTCGAATGTTGTTCTCCATGTCTCAAGGATAGAACTGAAACAGGGTTTTACATTTGTTACGGCATATATTGTCAACAGACGCAGAAACCCGTCGAATGATGTTGAAGGAATGATGTTCCAGGTCAGTCTGCGTGCATATTCCCCGGATCAATCGGACATTTTTGTGGCGGAGCACATTTGCAGGCAGATCATAGCGCCCGATGAATACTATTTTGCTCAGAGACCCATTCTGGGCAGGGGACGCGGATGTGCTGCAACCTGGAAAGCCAATGCAGAGGGACGTGCTTCTGAGATATTCTCCACGTTTATCCCGGAATATGAGATTCCGGGGGTGAGCGCAGAACTGAAGGGCTTTGACCGTTTTTACTTTTCGATGCGGACGCTGTCCATTGCGAAGAAAAAGGATGAAATAATTGCCCGTTTGAATGTTCTGGCGGATTCCTACGCAGCCTGGATTCAGGATAAGCTGGTACAGGACCCCAAAATGAGTGATGCCGCATTCAAAAGCGGGATTGGTGATCCTGTTGTTGCCAAATGTCAGGAGGCTCTTGGAAGGATCCGCGCCGGTATTCAGCTGCTGGTGAATGACGATATTGCTTTTGATGCCTTCTGCTTTATGAACCGGGTGATGATCCTTCAGAGGAATATTATGAATTTCTCCAGAAAGCATGGCAAGGGGATTGAATGCTGCTTGACGGACTTTATCGATCCTCGCAATCCCGAGAATAATTTCGGCTGGAGGCCCTTCCAGATTGCCTTTATTCTCATGAATCTGAACGCAATTGTGGATCCGGAGCATGAAGACCGGGAAGTCGTTGATCTGCTGTACTTCCCGACCGGCGGTGGCAAAACCGAGGCATATCTGGGCCTCATGGCTTTTGCGATTGCCAATAGAAGGCTGCGCGCAGATGAGAGTGACGAATACAATCGTGACGGCGGTGTGACGGCCATCCTGCGCTACACCCTGCGCCTTCTTACCACGCAGCAGCGTGATCGTATTACGAAAATGATTGTGGCTGCGGAGTTGATTCGTCAGAAGACTTGGCCAAAATATGGGAAAGAGCCCATCAGCATCGGCTTCTGGGTCGGCGGTGGTGTTACGCCGAATACCTTTGAGGAATTGAAAGAGGATCCTGAGGATCAGGAGAAAACGGCAGCAGCCAGAAGAAAGAAAAAACTGATTTACAGACAGCTTCTTGCCTGCCCGTACTGCGGAACACCGCTCAAGGAAGAGAATTACTATATCGATATTCCGACAAAATCGGTCAGCATCTATTGTCCTGATAAGGACTGTGAATTCTACAGGTATAAATCGCACAACAAGATGAAGATACCGGTGTATCTGGTGGATGAGGAAATCTATGCCAGGTGCCCGACGATTATCCTGTCTACGGTTGATAAGTTTGCACGTTTACCGTGGGATGTAAATACGAATGCTTTGTTTGGCCGCGTGGACCGAGTCTGCAGCCGTGACGGCTACGTTGCTGTCGGCGCTGATCATGCCCGCCATCGTCGTACGGAAGAGCTTCCGGCATCCACATTGACCATGGTAAAACCGTTCCTTCCGCCGGAACTGATCATCCAGGATGAGCTGCATTTGATCACCGGGCCACTGGGAACGATTTATGGAGCATATGAAACGGTAATCGAGGATCTTTGCACATATACTGCCGGCGGCAGAAAGATAAAACCCAAATATGTCGTTTCCACGGCTACCATAAAGAATGCGGCTGAACAGACAAAATGCCTGTACGGCAGAAAGATGACCGCCCAGTTCCCGCCTAACGGTTTTGAAATTGGCGACAGCTTTTTTATTCGGGAGGTGTCCGTTGAAGAGGAGCCGTTCAGAAGGTATGTTGGGGTCAGTGCACCGGGCCAGTCTGTAAAGACGGCTTTATTGCGTGTATATGCCATTATTCTGCAGAGTGCGTATGATCTTTCATTGAAGGAAGAGTACAGGGATTTCATTGATCCCTACTACAGTCTTGTCGGGTATTACAACAGTATACGTGAGCTTGGCGGCGCAGTACGTCTGCTGCAGGATGACATTCCTGACAGAATTCAGCGGATTAAGAAAAAATATGGGATGAGTAAACAGCGCTTCCTTAATCATAAGGTGGAAATTACTTCACGCATGTCTTCATACGATATTCCAAAGAAGCTGAGCCAGCTGGAAACGCCGTGCACTTCACGGGAGTGCCTGGATACCGCCATCGCCACCAACATGATTGCCGTTGGTATGGATGTGGACCGCCTGGGCCTGATGGTCGTGACAGGCCAGCCGAAGCAGAATTCTGAGTATATTCAGGCGACCAGCCGTATCGGGCGTTCTTTCCCCGGCCTTGTTGTTACCCTGTATAACCCGTATCGTCCGAGGGACCTCTCACATTATGAGAATTTTACCGGCTATCATTCCCAGCTTTATCGGTTCGTGGAAGGTACAACGGCGACACCTTTTTCTGCCCGTGCAAGGGACCGGGTCTTGCATGCACTGATCATATCGGCAATTCGGCTGCGTTACCCGGCTTTTGCTGATAATGATGGAGCGGCTGCCATAGCTCAGTTGACCCGGGAACAGCTCAGTGATGTCAAGGCACTTATTTTTGAACGGCTGAATATTGTGAAACCTTCAGCCAAAGCGGATGCAGAACTTGAAATCGATGATTTTATAAACAACTGGAAACTGCTGGCGACCCAGACCAAAGGGCTGAAGTACTATGTCGTGAAGACCGACAGGTACAATCGCCTGATGAACGATTATGGCGAAGTTTGCACGGATTCTGAAAAGCCCACGCTCCGGTCTATGAGAGAGGTCGAGAGCGCTGCAAACATGTACTATTATACGGAGGGATAATGCCTGTGTTCGACAATAATAAACTGGGTGAGATTCGTCCCAATCAGCTGATAACGACTTTTGGGCCTGGAGCTATCGTGGATGCGGTAAAGGATTCCGTTACGGTCCTTGATCTGAACTACTGGAAGGAAAAAGGAAAGAAGATTGTCGATGGCCGCCTTGCATCCTATCTGGGGGTTTACTGCTTTTACATGCCGCGGACGTCTTCCGGCGGAGATGTTCCTGTCGTTTCTTTTCCGTATATGCATGTTTGTTCCAATGTGAAGTGTGGCAGAATTTTTGATGTCAGAGATAATTTTGATCTTGACAGGTATCTGAAGTATGGCGTGAACTGTCCGTCGTGCTTTAGACCGGCTTACCCGTCTCGTTTTATTACGATCTGCGAGGACGGACATATGGACGACTTCCCCTGGAGCTGGTGGGTCCATAATGGCCGTTCAAACTGTAAAGGAACAATGCGTATGTACTCGACCGGCAATACGTCTACGCTGGCCGATATGTGGGTCGAATGTTCCTGTGGTGCCAGACGAAGCATGGGCGGAGCAACGCAGCGTGAAAATTTTGAAGGTATGCAATGTAACGGTCATCATCCGTTCCGGCCAAATCACAGGAATGATCACTGTGAGAAGGATATGGTGCCTTCTCAGCGTGGTGCTTCAAATGTGTATTTCCCGGTGATGAGGAGTGCCATTTCGATTCCTCCCTGGATCAATCCGCTCTACAATCTGATCAATGAACATCTCAGGTTAATAGAGAATTATAAGGAGGATTGGGGCGATGAAGGTGTAACGAAGATTTACAACAAATACTTCGCTGCACATTATTCGCGGGAAGAATTCGATATAGCTCTGGAGAAACGCCTGAAAAACATCAGGGAGTTCACAGAGATCAAACAGATGGAATACCAGGCTATCACTCATCACTCGGATCCTGTGTATGCCTCGAATAAAAAGCATTTCAAAGCGGAGGAAGATCCGCTCCCGGATTATCTGCTTCCGTATTTCCGGCGTGTGATCCGCATTACACGTCTGAGGGAAGTCCGCGTGTTGCTCGGCTTCACCCGTGTAGATGCCCCGGATCCGGATGCTGATGAGCAGAAGAATATTGTTTATCTGAATAGGGGCAAGACTGAAAAGTGGCTCCCCGCTGCTGAAGTGCACGGCGAAGGTGTCTTTATCGAATTCAACAGAGAGACGATTGACGCCTGGCTGAGTGATCCGAATCTGAGTGAACTTTCTCAGAAATATGCCCGGTGCTATAAGGAATTCTGCGAATCCAAGGGCTGGACTGTCACGACGCTGAGAGATGCACGGTATGTTCTGATGCATACCTTTGCCCATCTGCTGATTAAGCAGATGTCGATGTCCTCCGGCTATTCTTCGGCCGCTATTCGGGAACGTATATATTTCGGGGATGAGATGTCCGGTGTGCTGCTATATACCGGAAGTGCCGACAAAGAGGGCTCTCTTGGCGGCCTTGTTGAACTCGGTACTATAGATCAGCTGATCGTGCTGATGAAGGACGCCTTCCAGGAAGCCCTGATCTGCACAAACGATCCCGAATGCCTGAATAATACTCCTGCAGGAAATAACTCGAATGGCGCCGCCTGTCATTCCTGCTGCATGGTTTCTGAGACTGCCTGCGAGAATGGAAACCGAATGCTGGATCGCGGACTGATCGTGCCGATTGACGGCAGAGAGAATCAGGCTTATTTCAAAACTTTGGTGGAAGAATTATGTCAACTGGAAGCATAAGCCTGGATATTCTGTTGAACCAGATTCTTACAGACGCATTGTCAGGTGGCAGTGAGTCTGTTCAGGCAATCAGGAAAAGATACCCGTCCCTTTCGGAAAAGGAAGCACGTGAGATCTTTTCTATGGTTTCGGGGGCAGCTGCGGGCAGTGAGGACAGCGCTGAACTGGTTGTGACAGCGCCGCCTTCCTTTGCGCTGAAAACGAAGCCGACCAAGGTCATGGTTGATGCGATGCTCACGAATGCAAGGAAAAGTATCCTGATAACCGGATATTCACTCTCTGATTATTTCAGTGATTTGATAGATCGCATTATCCGGAAAAGCCAGGAAGGGGTTCTTGTAAAATTCTACGTCAATGACATCGCGAGTCAGCAAACTTTTGATCGTCTGTGCCAGTACAAAGGTAAATTCCTGAGAATCTATAACTATCCGAAGCAGGATGACAAAATGTCCGCGCTGCATGCCAAAGTGATTAGTGTGGATCAGCAGAAGACGCTGATCACATCTGCTAATCTTTCCTACCACGGGCAGGAAGGCAATATCGAACTTGGTGTGATTATCGATTCCGGAAAAACGGCAAAACAGGTTGATGATCTGTTTACGAAGCTTCTGTTCAATAAGGTGTTTGTTGAGGTTTAGTACTTATTGCAAGAGGTGACTGCGATGGCGGATGTTCATTCTCCGGAAATACGAAGCTACAACATGTCCCGGATACGCGGAAAAGATACAAAGCCGGAAGAAAAGGTACGAAAGTATCTGTTTTCCAGGGGCTTTCGCTACAGGAAAAACGATGCCCGGCTCCCAGGTAAGCCGGACATCGTTCTCCCTAAGTATAAGACAGTTGTTTTTGTTAATGGGTGCTTCTGGCATAAACACGAGGGATGCAGATACTTCGTATGGCCAAAGAATAATGCGGAATTCTGGAAGTCCAAGATTGAGAAAAATGTTGAGCGGGACTTGCGTGTGCAGAAGGAGCTTCGCTCTCTTGGCTGGAAAGTACTGACGGTATGGGAATGTGAACTCAAAAGCGCCAGATTTGAAGAAACAATGGCTCAAGTGGTTCAGAGAATCCTCGATAAATCTGATATATAGACTTTTTTCTCCCATTGTGTCTAATGTCATGGTGTTGAAAATAGCTCTGGTTTCCGGCTTAACTTGAAAACGGTATAGTTTTGCTGGCAATCTCGTGCCGTTTCCCCAAGATTATAATTTGGTATTTTGAAAGGTAATTTTTATGGAAGTCGATAATGAAGCATGGCTGACCATGTCTCATGAAGAGAAGAACCATCAGCTGTTCCTGCGGCAGAAAGTCTTGCTGGACGTATTATTGGAGCATCGTGCAATCTCTCAGGCCCAGCATGATAAGAGCCTGCATGATCTGATAGAGAGGATGGGGGAGAAGGTATGAGATCAGCGTGCTGAATCCAGCGTGCCTATCTCTTCCGTACGGATGAGTATAAATGTTCTGCCTGTGATGCATCCAGCAAAATTGCCGTAACATAGAATAAGAACGTGGGCGATATTCTATTGCTGTTTGTCTCAGGCCTTGAACGTTTGATAATTCAGGAGCTATATTGCTGTTTACAGGCTGGAGAAAGCTCTGGCCTTTTTTGATGGTTAACAGTGAATAAGTAGCATTAAAGACGAGAATTGAAAAATAATACTACAAAATATCTTGACATTATTGCGGAGCTATGGTAATATTCAAAACACAACGTTGTTATTGAGGTGTAATATGGCCAATTACACTGTGAAGGAAGTTGCGGCGCTCTTTGGCGTCGGAGAAGAAACTGTACGCAGATGGATCAGAGAACCAGACGCGAAAAAAAGATTGCAGACAGAGTTTAACTCAAGGAAGCAGGGACATGTGATTACGGAAGAGGCGCTGGAGGATTTTTTGGCGCGTAATCCCAAATATCGGCGCAAGCTGAGCCCCAGTACAGGCAATGAACTTATTAGATCACTGCTTTCGGCTAGCAAGGTCGCCACAACTGGCCTATTGGAGCTTCTTCCGCTGCTCGCACCGCTTTTTGCCGTGGGGACTTCTCTTGCGTATTCGCGATCCAATCCCGAGCTTGCTGAATTTGCAAATGTGATGTCTCAGCAGCTCATGGCGCGTAATATGGAAATCGAAAGAAAAGAAGAAGAGATCCATAACAGGGAGAGAGAGCTGCGGAGACAGGAATTGGAGCTAGAGAAGCTCCGTCTCGAGGTTGAAGCCCTGAATAAGCAGAAGACCGAGCTGGAAACGCTCTGGAACACTTCTGGCTTGAAACCTTTGCGTACAGACGAGACAATTAATATGAAGGAGGAACTAAATATAGATGTTCATTAATTTTGTTGCCTTGGGAGAATACGCGAAAATTGGTTTTGCGGCCGCGTCTAAGGGACTGCTCAAGCTCCCTTGGAAACAGATTGCCAAAGTTGCGGTCCCTGTTGGTGCTGCTGGCGCTGGGGCTGCTGCTGGCAGTGCTGCAACCGCTGCGGCTAAGGACAAGGCTCATGAGGTGGATCTCGCGGAGAAGGATAAAGTGATCCAGATGCAGGAAGCCAGGCTGAGTAACGCGGAGAAAGCAATAGATCAGATGGTGTCAGGAGCGTGCGACGGGAATGTCAGCTCCCTCGATACTGAGGAATCGGATATGCCAGCGAAAGAAGCAGTTAATCCTGAAACGGAAGCGGCTCCAAAAGAGCATGCTGAAGAGGATGTGAATACTGTTTCTGACACAGAGGAGTGCGCGTAAGATGAAGGCGGGAGAGTGTAAGCCGCACGGCCAGCGTCAGCGTGACACGAATGCAGTTCTTTTACGCAATGATGCTCGACTCAATGAGCTTGAAGCAAAAATTACCGCAGTTCGTGCCATGCCAGCGCAAAACCGTGGTAAAGTGCGGCCGTCTAAGGTAGTGGAGCTTCGCAGCTGGGAAGAAATTTCAGCTGAAGCCCGAGTGCTTTATGGCGATGATGCTGACCTTGGAACAATTCTTTCTCCCAAGCAGCAACAGGAGATTCGGGAACGTCTTGATGGATATCGGAAAGAATTTGATGAGATCCACAAGCTTGACGACGCCGAGATCTATATTTCCGTATTTGGTGGTTTGATTGGTGCTGCTGTTGATATCCTGCTGGTAGGTATTCCACAGCGGGGACCTGCCGGCCTGGAGGCTAAGCCGCTCTCGGACTGGATACGTCAGCGCTTTGAACAGGCATTTCCACCAGAAGAGATGGATAAACTCGCAAAAGATTTGGCGAGCCATGTTCCGTTTGATGCACAGGATAATCGGCATACGGTAAAGAACGTGGTAGGTCTTTCTGCTTATTATCACCGTATGCTTTCCTTGGGGCACGATCCACTTCTGGGATTCGTCGTTGGTGTGTTTGACATTCTGACTGGACGCATGACGACCATTGACAAGAATGGTAAGTTTGTCTCACAGGTTATGGAGTGCTATACGGACAGGAAGGAGACAAATCTGTTTTGCGCAATTGCAAAGCAGTTTCGGCATCTTGCTTCCGATGTGAATACAGCTATGGGGCTCCCCGCCCCGCTGATGGACTTATTTAATCTGTGCCAGTTTGGCAGTATCGGAGAATACGATCAGACCGTGGCTGAGATTGTCCAGGGTATGTATTATGAAGGGTATGACTTTATTCATTTCTGCTCTATGAGTGTTCCTGCCATGCTCATCGAAGTGTGGACTCGTTTGCTCTATGCTTTCAATCGCATTCGGGAAGGTTATAAGATCTCTGAATCGATTCCGTTTTCGACGGATCATGCCAGACATCCGAAACTTGCGACAATGTTGTTCTTGAGCCATACATTCGGTGCAGGTGCGAATGCGGCTAAAATCTATTTTACAAAGAATCCGGTTGCAATTAATGCGACAGAGTGGCTTTTGTTCTTCCGGTATACGGAGAAGCAAATGAAGTGGTCCTTATTTCTGAAAGAATCTGAGAGGCATGATTATGTGCGTGAACGCATCAATGCTGAATCTGAAGAACTGTATCTTGCTGCGAAGTCTCGGTTTCAGAAATTGATCGAAGGAAAGTTCCTGATTGTTGGTGGGGACTCTGACATAGTTGCTTGATATAGGTGAAGAAGGAGAGGGACGCCTCTCTTTTTTCTTTTTTGTGAGGTATTGGTAATCAAGGCATTGTGGAAAGTATAGGTACATCAATATTAGCTAATCACTTGTGATAATTGCTGTTCTTATATGTCTTATATGTAAAGAGTACTGCGCCAGAGGCTTATTCCTCCGACGCAGTGATTTTAAAATGCCGACTCCGCATATCCGCTGTCGTCCAGAGCAGCTGCCTGGATTGTTGCGAGATCGGCAGAGAAAATAATTTATTCTAGTCCTTCATCTTTTCCGCCACATTGTATTTCGCTTCCAGTTCGGTCGTGTTTCCACCCTGGCCGAGCTTTTTGGCTTTCTGGGTGCCTTTTGCTCCGGTGCTCACACTGTACAGGGCAAATTTCCCGGATTGTGCTGTTAGCGTGGAAGACATGCCGGCCGGCCCGGTAAGGAAGAACAGCAGCTCATTTTTCCTGTAATAGGTTGCCCATATTTCTTCGTCTTTCGGACATAGTGCAGAGAGATCCATCATTTCTTCCTTCATGTTCTAAAATATGATTTCCGTATACCCGCCATCGTCCAGGGCAACGGCCCGGATTTTACTGCGGTCGGCAGGGGATACCTTGTCCTTTTCCAGCTGCGAGGCGATCAGCGCGGCCTCCTTGCTCCGGCAGGTCACCAGGTGGGTGATGGACCGGTCACGGTTCTCCAGTATTACCGCGTACATCTTACGCTCCTTTCCACCTCAGCTCCTCCGGCAGGTCGAAACTGCTCTGTTCTGCCCAGTACCGGACCTTTCTCTTCTTGTCCACCAGCCACGATCCTGCGGCGAACATCTCATACAGCCCGATGCTGCAGGTTCCGCTTTCATCCTCGATAACGGCGAAGTAGATGCCGTCCTGCTTTGGCGGATGTTCCTCTGCGTTGATCCACTTCGGCTGCAGAGACTGTCTTCCGGCCCTGTAGCCGCTCTCGTATTCGCTCACATCTTTGGAGATGCGCAATTTTAGAACTGCGTTGTTGTCTATCAGATCCTTTTCCGAAATGTGAAGTACTTCGGAGAGTTTTGTGTAGGTTCCGCGCGATTTCGGTTTCCTTTCGCCCAGCTCATAGTTCTGAATTGTGCGGGTCGAGAGCCCGCAGCGCTTTGCCAGCTCCTGTTGTGTCAGGTGCTGCGCTTTTCGTCCCATCTGCAGTTTTTCTGCGAATGTCATTTCTTTTCCTCCTCAGGCTGCTTCTGCATCCACTTTCTGCATGAAGTACACTACGTTTTCCGCAAGCTCCTTTTCCATGACCATGCTGCCGTCACGCCGCATGCCCATGATATCCAGGATTCCGTGGATTTCCTCCAGCGTGAGATACCTGCCGCAGTCCTTCTTCCGGAAGGCGACGGTGTGAGTCATCTGTCCGTCCAGTATGTCGAAGGACTCCGTGATGGGACATGCCTTATAGCTGTATACCCTGACGCCCTGTTTCCCGGCGTCGGGTTTCTTCTTCGTGATCAGATAGTCTTTCTTGAATTTCATTGTTCCATTTCTCCTGTTTCTGATGATGCCCACATGATAAACCATGACCTGTCCCGAAAATGCCCCTTCATCCGGCCGGTGGGAAGCAATGGTTTTCCGGGTGCTTTTCGGTGCTGTCCGCTTTTTCAAAATGCAGGTCTGTTACGGCCCGGAATGCGATCTCCTCGGGATTCGCGTCCGGGCTGATCCATTCCTCCACGTCCTTCTCCCGGACCATCAGGGGCATCCGGTCATGGATGAAGGAGATCTCCTCAGCGGGCGCTCTCGTGAGGATCACGAAGTGGGGGAATCCCTCCTCAAAGCGGTACAGACCGCAGAGCCATGTGATTCTGTCGCCCTTCGGCTGGATCAGGTACTTCTCACCGGTCTCTATCTTTCCGTTGGGCCGGAGATAGTGCTCCCACTCGTAATACCACGAGGCGGGAATGATGCACCGGTGTGACCGCCATGCCCCCTGGAACAGCGGCTTCTGTCCGGCCGTCTCCGATCTCGCGTTGGCAAGCAGCTTCCGGTTCTGGCTGTTGAAGCCCCAGACCATCGGGAAACAGGCTTTTTTGCCCCTCTTGCTGGTCGCGATCACCGGCGCAATGTCGTCCGGACGCACTTCGCCGTAGGTCCTGAGCGGCTTCGGTATGGGCTCGTACATGCGCTTCCGCAGCTCCGTGTGGGCCGCCACATCGCCCAGCTGTTCCAGCACCGCGTCCTGCGGCTCTATGTAATATCTGCAGCACATATCATAACCTTCTTATTCGTTCAACAACTGAAATCTCTCCACGTCACTCTGGCTGGCGACGCTGTCGGGGCTCAGGACCGTGAGCACCTTGCCGATCAGGTAGACCGCCTGGTCCTCGTCGAACTTCAGCACGTCGTACTTCTTGTTCAGGGAGTGAAGTCCGTCCGCGCGGTATTCCTTGATGTACATCTCGTTCCCGACGATGAACGCGCCGATCTCGCCCTCGTGCAGCTTGATGCCGCTCGGTACCCGTTCCACCAGCACCAGATCCCCGTTGCTGTACCTGGGCTCCATGCTGTCGCCGTTGACCCGGAAGACATAGTCCGCTCTCCGGAATTCGTCGCTCTCATAGAGATAGATCTCCTCGCTGAGTCCCTCAAACTCGGTGGGATCGCCGATGCCGGCGGCCAGCGGCTTCTCGAAGTAGCGCAGCCTGATCAGCTTCGGCACGCTCTCTTTTTCCTGCATCTGCAGCATGCTTCCCATGAGTCCGTCCACCAGGATGCGGTTGCCCGCCTTCAGCTTCCGGTACCGCTCCATATGCTGCGCTTCGTGCTCGTCATAGCTGTGCGGATCCTTCATTCCGTACAGCTCATAAAAGCTGATGCCCAGGATCTCGCAGAGCTGTGGGATCAGCGCGACGTCCGGGCGGCTCCGCCCGACTTCCCAGTTGCTCACCGCGTTCGCAGTGATGCCAAGCGCCTTTGCCAGCGCTTTCTGTTCCATGTTGTTCCTGATGCGGTATTTCCGCACCTGTTCACAGATGACGGGCAGGGAAGTCTTGTCCACCGCTTTTCCCGTCCTGATGCTGATGACGTTTCCGCTTGTGTTTTCCATATTCCGTCTGCCCATGATTCTTTCTCCATTCTGCATTTATTTCGTTCACTCGAAGGAGATCCCAATGATCATGGATCTTCTTCGAAGCACGAGGAGCAGCGCAGGGAGCGCGTTTTCCCGTCGCAATGGGGAAACGAGTCGATCCGTAGCTTGTAATGAGTGTAACACAATAAACTACAGATTGCAAGTAAAAATTTCCCCTTTACAAACGCAAAATAGTGTGTTACAATCCGTTTACACTCGATGAGGCGCTTGTGAAGGGGTGATAGCATCATGCGGTATATGTCAAGATATGACCTTGCGCAGGTGGCGCAGCGCGTCCTTCATGAATACTGGCGGTTGCCGGAAGCTCAGGAGCATCCATGGAATGTGGACCCAGCGCTCCTGGCCGATCGGGTTCTGGAGCTGAAGGTTCGATATCGCCATCTCTCGGAGGATGGGGAGATCATGGGTCTCACCAGTTACCGGGAGATGGAGGTCTTCCTCCCGGATGAAGAGGTCTGTGGTTCCTGCGTTCTGGATGGCAAGACGATTCTGATTGAGCGCGATCTGCTCACCCAGGCCTCCGGCCCCGGTCGGCGGAACTTCACCATCGGGCATGAGTGTGCCCACCATGTGCTGTACCGGCTCTTTCCCGCAAGCTATGGCGACGGCCTCTCCGCCCGGCGCGCGCTGCCGTGCCGGAAGCACCGCCTGCGGGCCAGGGGAGGGGCTTATGACTGGGAGGAGTGGCAGATGGATGTCCTCTCTTCCGAGCTCCTGATGCCTGAGGATTTGATCCGCCGGAACCTTGCGCTCGCCGGCTGCTCCCAGGGCTTTGATATTCTGAATCCTGTCTGGCGCCGCCAGGACTACTGCGCTTTTACCGGTATCTGCAAAACCATGGGCGTCTCGAAGCAGGCGCTGTCCTACCGTCTTGAATTGCTGGGGCTTCTTGGGAAAAACCAGATGCGCTGCCCCAACGCGATGATCGATATTGAAATGTCAGAGGAGGAAGTTGTGTGATGGAAAAGAATGAAATCCGTGTTGCGAAGCGCTGCCCAAAGTGTAATCAGCGCCTGTTTGATAAGATGTCGCCGGCAAGTGGCTACATTGAGGTCAAGTGTACACGTTGCGGCACTGTGGTACGGGTGGATCTGGCGCTTCGGCGGGCGAGAATGCCGGCCTGTGCAAGAACGGATTATAAACTCTGTTCCTGACCGGAACATTCCCTGTTATTTGCAAAAAATGAATAAGAATCGACTCAAAGCCTAATGAAATGGGTTTGAGTCGAAAAGGAGGAGCAGCTTAGTGACTGTGCCTTCGCCACGCTTGGCGGAGGCGAATGGATACGAAGCTTGCTCCGACGCCGTACCGAGCAACGGGCCCGGGGTTCTACCACGAGGCACCAAATGGCCGGACACTTTGAATCTGAGATTCTTCTGATCTTCTGAAGAATCCCGGATCCTGGTGTCCGGCCTTTTTTGTTTTTCTGCATTATTTTTTTAAATAGGACAAAAGTTGTCCGGTTTAGGTGTTATTACTTACCCGATTATTGAATCCTGCATCCAGACCCTGAGAGAAGCGCATATGGTTGTGTGTTTCTCTGTGCGCCTGAGGCGTTCACACTTTCGTTTATGCCACCGGAGACGTCCGGCGGGTCCATCATAGCGAAAGCGTAAATTGAATACGGTAATCAGTGCAATGGACGCACTGACCCAAAACAAGGAGGAAATGCCTTGT
>CADBWQ010000022.1 GCA_902798545.1 Oscillospiraceae bacterium | reverse complement strand
TCTCGAGAGCAAGTTCATCCGTTACGGCTGCCTGGCCTGCCTTGCATTTGCAATGGTTATCTGCTACAGCTTCAATGGATCTCCCACCCAGCTGATCCTGATCGCGAACATCGCGACCTCTATCGCCACTCCGGTGGGCGGCCTGTTCGTTTTGCTGCTCATCTGGCGCAAGGACGTCAACGAGGGCTATAAGGCTCCTACGGCGCTGCGCATCTGCATGACGATCAGCTATGTCTTCGTGCTGATCATGACGGTTTCCGCATTCCAGAAGACCATCATCCCCGGCATCATGAAGCTATTTGCCTGAACACGAATTGCTTTAACAACTTCTTAACGAAAATCGGCTCACTTTAGGCGCTGCGTACAAAAACGCAGCGCCATTTTTGTGCATCTCGCAGAAAAAACTGTGAAAAAATTGGCATTACTTGACGATCAATTTGGCATATCGTATAGTTGTAATACAAGATTACAACCAGACAAAATTACAGGAGGAGACCCACATGAATGTATTAATGATCGGTGCGGGCGACATTGCCAAATCCCATGGCCGTGCTGTTGTTAAACTTGGCGGAAAGGTTCTTGCTGCGTTTGACGTCAATGAAGCAGGGCTGAAGCGCTATGCGGACGAATTTGGCTGTGAAATGCTCAGCTATGAGCAGATCGAAGAATATGTCCCCAAGGCCGATTACGTAGTTCTCTGCACACCACCCACAAAGCGGCTGGACTATGTAGAAATGGTACTGAAACACCATGTACCTCTGTACATGGAGAAGCCGATTGCCACCAGCCTGGAGGATGCGCAGAAGATCAAGGACATGGAGCAGAAGTATGACGGGAAAATCATCGTCGGCTTCGCCCATTTCTATCGTCCTGCTTTCCAGAAAATGCTTTCACTGGTTGAAAGCGGAGAACTCGGTGATCCGATTAACGTTTTTGACAATCGCGTCGGACCGGGCTACGGCTTCCGCGGCACCTACTTCCAGCCATCCTGGCGCACCGACCCGAAGCTGGCCTGCGGCTTTACCATCGAGTCCATTTCTCATGAGTGGAATCTGCTGACAGCGCTCTGCGGGGAGTTCGAAACTCTTTCTGCGAACACTTGGTGTACCATTGAGTCTCTCCCAACCTATGACACCAACTTCTCCGCCACAATGAAGATCAAGAAGGGCGGCGTCGCCACCATCAACGCAAGCTGGAGTGCGGACCTCGGCGGCAATTTCAAGGGTTACATCGGCACCAAGGGGAGCTGTTTCCTGCGTGGCAGCGACATGTTCGAGTTCGACGAGGTGACCTGGAAGACCTCGGATATGGCCCAGGCAGAGACGCTCCATTTCAATGACTCCTATAAATACAATCAGGACGGTGTGATCTTTAACATCCACCAGTATTTCCAGGACCGCCTGAAGTCGGGCAAGCCCATCCGTACGCCGCTGGACGAGGGGATCAAGGTCCTGAAGCTGTCTACCCTGGCACTGGAGTCCTCCCGCGATCACAAGGAAATCATTCTCGCGGACAGGATGTAAGAAAACGTATGATCCCGGGACAGGAAACCGGCATCAGATAGAAACCCCAATAACATCAAGGAGGAACAAAAATGAAGAAATTCCTGGCTATCGTTCTCGCACTTGTGATGGTCGTCTCCTTCTCTGCCACGGCGTTTGCAGCAGACAAGACCTACACCATCAGCATCGGCCACAGCGACACCACCCAGAACCTCATCCACATCTCCCTTGAGCACTTTGCCGAAGCCGTCAATGAGCGTACCAACGGACAGGTCAAGATCCAGATCTTCGCCGCCGAGCAGCTCGGAAGCAATGCCGAGATGATCGAAATGGTTGAGATGGGAAACCTCGACGCCATGATGCTCCCCTCCGGCCAGCAGGCTTCCTTCTGCCCGAAATTTGCAGCCCTGAGCCTCCCGTTCCTGTTCTCGGACTATGACCATGTGTACAGAGTTCTTGACGGTGAGATCGGCCAGGAGCTTCTGGAAGGTCTGGAAGACCACAACATGATCCAGCTCGCGTACTGGGAGAACGGTCTGCGTCAGTTCACCAACTCCAAGCGTCCCATTGAGAAACCCGAAGATCTCCAGGGCCTGAAGTTCCGTACGCCGGAAGATAAGATGACCATGGCCATCTTCGCCGCCTATGGCGCCAGCGCCTCCCCGTTTGCCTTCTCCGAACTGTATCTGGCGCTCCAGCAGGGCACCTTTGACGGCCAGGAGAACCCTGTCTCCAATATCTATGCCAACAACTTCCAGGATGTACAGAAGTACCTCACGATGGTGAACTACCAGTATCAGCCGAAAGACATGATCTTCTCCCTGAGCACCTGGAACAAGCTCCCTGCCGACCTGCAGGAGATCATCCAGGAATGTGCCCTGGAGTTCGGTGCTGAGCATCGTAAGGCCATCCGCGACAACGAGGCCACCTATCTGGCCGAGCTCGAAGCTGCCGGTATGGAAGTCGGCTACCCCGACACCGCTCCCTTCATCGAGCAGGCGCAGAGCGTCTATGCTGACTTCTACGCTGAGAACGACTGGGCTGAAGATCTGGTCGCCCGCATCAACGAACTGAAGTAATTTTTTGTACGATCTTAGCAAAACCCCGACTGTATACCGGGGAGGCACAGCGCCTGCCGTGCCTCCCTTCTTATTAAGAGAGGTGGAGTACGGACATCATGAAAGCCTTTATTCACAAGCTGAGTGAGATCCTGGACAAGATCTCAAGTGTGATCTGCGCAACAATCTTGGCAGGCCTTTGTCTCATTATCGTCTATTCGGTCATCATGCGCTTTATCTTCAACAATCCCGTTACCTGGCAGTATGAGCTGACGCTGGTTGGACTCTGCTGGGCCATTTTCATCGGTATGCCGATGACCTTTCACAAACAAGAACATCTCCGCCTGACCTTCGTGAGTGACAAACTGGCTCCGAAGACCTGGCGAATCTATATGGACGCCATTGATCTGCTGTTGATTGCATTCCTGATCACAGGCATCGTCTGCAGTCAGTCGATCATCCAGACAACCTGGAAGACCTTTTACAAGACCATCGCCATCCGCAAGGGTGTCTACTACCTGTGCTTTCCGATCGGCTGCGCGTTTTCGGTTGTACATCTGATTGATCTGATACTGAACCGCAGGCCTGAAGATGCACCGAAGGCAATCCGAGGAGAGGAGGGCATTGACGTATGAGCTTTGCAGGATATGTTCTTTTGTTGGTCGGCGGTTTTCTGCTCCTGATGGTTCTGGGTGTTCCCATTGCGTTCTCCCTCTCCATCTCAGCAATTTTCACGGTTCTGGTGACCGGTAACTTCACGGTTACGGCCATCTTCCACCGCATGATCGGCAATGCCAGCGGATATACACTGCTCGCGATTCCATTCTTCATCCTGGCGGCTAAACTCATGAACACCGGAGGCGTCACGCGAAAGATCTTCCGCGCCTGCTCCGCCTGGGTCGGCTCTATCCCCGGCGGCCTCGGCCATGCGAATGTTGTGGCGTCCATCGTCTTCTCCGGTATGAGCGGCTCCGCGGTCGCAGATGCCGGCGGCCTTGGTCAGATTGAGGTCGATGCCATGATCAAGGATGGATTTGATCCGGAATTCTCCGCAGCAGTCACGGCCGCCTCCGCAACCATCGGCCCCATCATCCCGCCCAGCATTCCCATGGTCGTCTACGGCATGATGACGGAGGTCTCGGTCGGTGCGCTGTTCATCGGAGGGATCGTCCCCGGTCTGGTACTTGCTCTGGCAACCAGCATTCTCGTCTTTTTCATGGCGAAAAAGCGCCATTATCCGGTAAAAGAGTTCAGTTGGAAAGAAGTCGGCCAGGCGACCAAGGAAGCGCTGCTCTCTTTGCTGACGCCGGTTATCATCATCGGCGGTATCTGGACCGGAATCTTCAGCCCCACTGAGGCTGCCTGTATTGCGGCAACGTACGCCTTCATTCTCTCTGTCCTCGTCTACCGCGAGCTCAGCTGGAAGGATGTGTATCAGGCGCTCATCGAGACGGCCCGCGACAGTGCCGGTATCCTCTGTCTGATCTGCGGCGCGGCATCCTTTTCCTGGCTGGTCACCATGCTCGGTATGACCCAGGCACTGAGCGAAGCCCTGGTGAAACTTACAGATAACAAATATGTTATGCTGCTGATCGTGAACATCGCCTTCCTCATCATCGGCATGTTCATGGAAGCGCTGGCGGCCATGACCATCACACTGCCGTTCCTGGTACCCCTGATGTCTGTATATGGGATTGATCCGCTGCACCTGGGTGTGGTTCTGGTGCTGAACCTGATGATCGGCCTCTGTACCCCGCCGGTCGGCACCAGCCTCTTCATCTGCGCCAAGACCGCACACATCTCCATTGAAAAAATGTACAAGGCGATTCTGCCTTTCCTTGTCCCACTGATTATTGTTTTGTTCCTGATTACTTATGTACCCGGACTCGTCACCTGGCTCCCCGGTACGCTGGGCTGATTGAGGAAACATATGCTGCAGACCGAAAGGGAGTCCGTTCAGATGCGGACTCCTTTTGGCCAAAGCCATTAGCACCGAGTAAGTAAATTGACAGCTGAGCGTGCGCGTGATATAATTCACCGATACTGAAAAGAGGTATGAAATATGCAGGGATTCAGCCCGGTTGCCAGCAACAAACTGTATATACAGATCTACAACCAGCTGCATGACGCAATCGTTGGCGGAAAGTTCCAGGTAGGGGATAAGCTCCCCAGCGAGAAGGAACTCTGTCAGGTTTTCAATGTCAGCCGGGTGCCGGTGCGCGAAGCGCTCTGCGCGCTGGAACTGAACGGACTTGTGGATTCGATTCAGGGCGGCGGCGTCTATGTCAAAGCGCAGCAATCCGAGGAAGAACTCCCTCAGATTATCGAGCCGCAGGAGATTATCCGGGCACGTATGCTTTTGGAGCCGGATATTGCCAGAGAGGCCGCACTTCACCTGGACGATGAAAACCGACGAATCCTGGAAGAGATCCTGACAAGGTTCCGGCTGGAGTCAAAGTTTGGCGTCATCACCAAGGAGACAGACCGTGCGTTCCACCTCGCGGTAGCGAAGGCCAGCGGCAGTACCATGTATGTCATGATCATGGATCTGGTTTTCAAGGCCATGGAACAGGAGCTGTGGGAACTCATCCTCAGCCGGACCATTGCGACCCAACGGTATCAGGACCAGAACAACATGGAACATATTCGCATCTGTGAAGCAATCCTGGACGGCAGAGCGGATGATGCGCACGAATTCATGCAGTCGCATATGGCAATGCTCTATGAGCGCTATTGGAGCGAGTAAAACGAAAAACAAGGAATGAGACAGGCCTCCGGTCAAACGACCGGAGGCCTGTCGGCATACAGTGAAAGGTCCTGTTCAGACTGCCTGGACGGGATCGCGATCATCCGTAACAGTGCTTTGCCAGGGAAGCCTGTCCGTTCCGGCGAGCGCGCGGAACAGCGCCGGCCAGAGAATCACTACGGCGACCGTCGAAGCAGCAGCGTTCACCAGCGTTGTAACGGAACTGATCTTCGCCAGCGCTGCAGAGAGGTCCTGTGGAATCCCAAAGAGATAGGTTTTGTAAAAATAGCCGAAGAGAGGATCCAGTACCACGTTCAGCCCGAGGGCTGCGATGGATGAAAACAATGCGATTCTGGCCTGGCTTTTCATGCTGGGTTCCTTCTCTATGTGAAACAGCTTCCTTGAGATCGCCAGCGTGACCAGCCCAATGATGAGCTTCAGGATGAAGGTCTTCGGGGCAGTAGTGACATAGCCGCTTGTGAGGTCGGCGAGGGTCAGACCCAGGGCTCCGGCAAAGCCTCCCCAGCCACCCAGAAGCAGCGCACCGAGTACAACCATGGTATTGCCAAGATGAATGGCTGTGCGTTCAGCGCCGACCGGGATGTCAATGCGGAGAAACTGGAAGCCAACATAAGCCAGAGCTGCAATCAGAGCGCCCTGAGTCAGAGTTAAGATTCTTTTATGTTCCACGAGATCACTTCCTTTTCGAGGTTGATCCTATCATAGCAGAGAACTGACCATATGAAAATGGCCAGTTCTAATAATTTTATACATGCCAGGTGACGCATTGGCAGATCGCAAAAAGATACTCGCCGGGAGAAACATGATGACGGAGACATCTGAGTCTGATATAATGCGGTGTGGAGAGTGCCGGACAGGCCTGATGTGGGATTGCCGGAAATTTTGATGAGGTTTTTATATGAAATATACTGCCAACATCAATGGAATTGACGTGAATGCGTACTACAGTGATAAAACGCTCAATGTGCTGTTTGTTCCGCTGCTGGAACATATGGCAGAAATGCATACCGAAAAGCAGACTCGAATTGTCACGATGATCGCAGCACCTCCCGGCGCGGGAAAAAGTACACTGGTCAGTTTCCTGGAGTATCTGGCAAAGGAAATCATCCCAGAAAAAAACGTACAGTCCTTGGGAATGGACGGTTTCCATCGACGGCAGGAGTACCTCCTGTCACATACGGTCCCGGTCAATGGCAAAGACATCCAAATGGTGAAAATCAAAGGCGCCCCGGTTACCTTTGATCTGGAGGCACTGAGGAAGAAGACGGCTGAGCTGACAGAAGGAAATGTATGTACATGGCCGCGTTATGACAGAATTCTTCACAATCCGGTAGAAGATGCAATAACCGTTACATCTGATATTGTGCTACTGGAAGGGAATTATCTTCTTCTGGATCTGGATGGTTGGAGAGAGCTGTCTGCATATGCGGATTATACGATCTCCATATCTGCAGACGAAGGACTCCTCAGGGAGAGGCTGATCAAGCGAAGAATCGCAACCGGAGCAGAGAGAGAAAAAGCAGAGGAGTTTGTGGATTTCAGCGATATGGCAAATGTAAGGCTTTGCCTGGCAAAAACAGGGAAAGCGGATCTGGATCTTGAGATTACGCATGACGGTACTGAAATCATACGAAGGGAATGTACAGGCACCGATATGCGCAGAGAACAATCCCTTAACGTAATTAACAAAGGAGAGAAAAGTGGCATCAAGTAAGGAATATCTGGATTTCATTCTTGAACAGCTTTCAGAATTGGACAGTGTGTCCTGGCGGCAGATGATGGGAGAATATATCCTCTATTACCAGGGGAAGGTCATCGGCGGCATCTACGATGACCGTTTCCTCGTAAAGCCTGTAAACGCGGCAAAGGAAATAATGCCGGAGGCAGATATGGAGCAGCCGTATGAAGGTGCAAAAGAGATGCTGCTCGTTGACAACGTAGAAAACAGAGAGTTTCTGAAGAAGCTGGTAGAAGCAATGGCAGAGGAACTTCCCGCGTCGAAGAAAAGGAAGTGATCAAACAAGTCGAAGCATTCAGCCGCTACTTCATTAAAACATACTGCAGAGATAAAACATAAAATGGCATCAGGAAGAGAGTTCTCGAACCAGGCTGCCAGCAACAGCACCGGAGGGTGTTGGATACTGTCTGGCTGTGAAACATTCACAGTAAACTGATCGGAGGCATGAAGTTATGAAACAGGAATTGATTGGTGGACTCGTTCTGTGTCCGATCCGCCGGTGTGCACTGAAAAAAGGAGTGGAAACCTGCGGAAGCTGTGCGGAGCTTATGACTTGTGAGAAGGCGGGGTTGATTCTCAAAAATAACGAGGAAGCCCGGCGGAATCTGGGATTGTGACAGGAGACAGAGCAATGCGCCACTATGGAACACAGCTCCTAGAAACAGAAAGACTGATTTTGAGAAGATTTGAAATCGGGGATGCGGAAGCAATGTATAAAAACTGGGCTTCTGATTTCGATGTAACGAAATATCTGACGTGGCCTGTTCACACCAGTATCGATGTCAGTAAGGCAGTGTTAGAAGAATGGATCACATCCTATTCAAAGAACAATTATTATCAGTGGGCAATTGTCCTGAAAGAGCATGGAAGCGATCCGATCGGAAGTATTTCTGCAGTTTATATAAACGACGATATCGATTTGATTCATATCGGCTATTGCCTGGGAAAAACCTGGTGGCATCAGGGAATCATGTCTGAGGCTCTGAACACGGCAATGGATTATTTTTTTGATAAGGTTGGAGCGAACCGTATCGAAAGCCGTCATGACCCAAGGAATCCGCATTCCGGCATGGTCATGAAAAAGTGCGGCATGAAATATGAAGGTACTATGCGTAGCGCTGACCGAAACAATCAGGGAATCTGCGATGCATGCTGGTATGCATTGCTAAGGTCAGAACGATAGTACGGCGATAGGTTTCAGTGATTTGATTGGAAAAACAAAGCTCAGGTCCACGACATGGAACCTGAGCTTTCATTATTTATTCATATTTCAGATCAGAGGCAGCCCAATTTTCCAAAACACTCAACATGTCCAACGACACGGATTTAGCCTCAGGAAGGTCGTGCTCAAGATAATTACCGCATTCCTGACGCCTGGAACCGGGAATCTCGCCCTCAAAGGCAGCGACGAAAGAAAAGCTGCCTTTCACCAGCCGGATTGCGTCCTCATGGCTCACCGTGTTTCGTAGTAGAAGATAAAAACCTGTACGGCAGCCCATGGGACCGATATAAACCACAGAATCGGCAAGTTCGCCGCTGCGCATGCAGGTGGCCAGCAGGTGCTCAAAGGTGTGTACAGCACCATTGGAGAGATAGTCTCCGGCGTTGGGCTTTTTCATGCGGATGTCATAGGTGACGATATCTCCGTCAATTCGGGAGATATACATGCCTTTTTCCAGTGTATCGTGGTTCACCGAGAAGCTTGAGACGCAATTCATGTTCCGCTCCATGCCTTTCTGTTGGCGTTCGTGTGTTGTTTCGCCTGACCCTGAAACGGGAAGACTGATTTGTTTATAACGCGGAAAGCGGTGTTTGTCAAGCCCGGAAGAATCAGTTGTTTCAGAGGAGATTGATGCGATTTCGGAACCAGGCTGAGGGACTGTTTCTCAGCCTGACACAGCGGTGTTCTCTTTTCTTGCGATCTTCGCCTCCATTTGTTATAATCAGGGACAATAAAGCGGTAACCGAATAAAAATGGAGGAACCGGCATGAAGATTACAGAGATAAAAGGCATCAGCATTGGCCAGATCGAAAACGCCAGGGCAGGAACCGGCTGTACGGTGTTTGTCAGTAAGAAAGGAATGCGTGCGGGCGTTGACATCCGGGGCGGCGGCCCGGCTTCCCGGGAGACACCACTTCTGAACCCGTTGATGGCGGCACAGGAGATCCATGCTGTTGTACTGGCGGGCGGCAGCGCTTTCGGCCTCGGAGCGGCAGACGGCGTTATGAGATGCCTGGAGGAGCGGAAGATTGGCTTCGATGTGGGTGTGACGAGGGTTCCATTGGTAGTACAGTCTGACCTCTTTGACCTGACGGTCGGGGATTACAGTGTTCGCCCGGATTCTGCCATGGGCTATGAAGCGGCGGTCTGTGCGCTGGATGCGCCGAACTACCGGGATGGCAACTACGGAGCGGGCTGCGGTGCGACGGCAGGGAAGATCTGCGGGATGGGAACCTGTATGAAGACGGGAATCGGAAGCTGTGCTGTTCAGATCGGGGAACTGCAGGTCGGTGCTGTCGTGGTGGTCAACGCCCTGGGAGATGTATACGACTGGAAAACGGGCACACAGATCGCGGGTCTCCTTACGGATGACAGAACCGCACTTCGCAGCACATCAGAATACATGAAATCCAGCTATCAGGTCGTGGAGAATCGCTTCACCGGGAACACAACGCTGGCGGTTGTGATCACCAACGCTGCCTTCGACAAGGCACAGCTTTGCAAGATCGCCGGGATGGCACAGGACGGTTATGCCCGGTCTGTCCGTCCGGTTCATACCTCGGCAGATGGCGACAGCATCTACGCAGTATCCGTGGGTGAACTGGCTGCCGACCGTGATCTCGTGGGCATCCTGGCTGCGGAAATGGTCAGCGAGGCGATTACCAGGGCGGTGCTAAGCGCCAAGAGTGCGTATGGCTTTCCTTGTGCGAACGATATTTCAGGTTCCTGAGTTGCGGAAAAGAATATGATCATATTGCTGGAATCGAATCTCGAAACCTATTCGGATAAGGCCTACGAGGCTGACCTGCAGCTGCTTCCGCCGCAACGGTATGAAAAAGCCATAACTTACCGTTTCCCTGCAGACCGGAAGCGCTGTGTCAAAGCGTATATGCTGTTGTGGGAAGGACTGCGTCGGGAATACGGCCTCACGGAACCACCGGTTTTCACTTTCGGGGAACACAAAAAGCCCTTTCTCGCAGGACATGATAACATACAATTCAGTCTCAGCCACACAGGGAATGCTGTCCTCTGCGTACTGGATCGAGAGCCTGTAGGTGCGGATATTGAGATGATCCGGATGCAAAAAATGGAACATCTGCTCACGGTGTTCAACGATGCAGAGCAGGAAAAGATCAGGCTGGCCGAGCAGCCGGAAATCTGTTTTACGACGCTCTGGACTCGCAAGGAGAGCTTCCTCAAACTGACAGGGGACGGTCTGGTCGGTACCCGGACGCTGCAACAAATTCCAACAGATGATACAGATTCCGTGCATTTTGAAAGCGTCATACGGGAAGCGGAGGGCTTTGTATACTCCTGGTGCCAGTGGAAGCCGGGAGCGCTCTGCGAATGAGATTGGACGATATTCCCATTAACTTAATAGACTATTGACTCGATAGGATTAAGAGAGTATACTTCAAAGACAGAGACAAATCACTCCATATAAAAAAGAACGCCCTCAACAAAAGGGCGGAAAGGAGTTGCGGTCATGAGTGGGAAGACTGCGATTATCCGGGCAGTCTGTATCAGTGGGAAAAAAGGGGAGCAGAAGCACCCCGTCGATGAAGTGGAACTGCAGCCCCAGCATGGTATCGTCGGAGATGCCCACGCCGGAAACTGGCATCGGCAGGTGAGCCTGCTGGCACAGAAGAGTGTGGACAAGCTGCAGGAGAAAGTCACACTCCGGCTGATCCCCGGGGCATTTGCCGAGAACATCCTCTGCGACGGGATCGAACTGGCAAAGCTCCCGATAGGCACAAAGCTGAGAATTGGAAGTGCACTCTGCGAGGTCACACAGATCGGGAAAGAATGTCACGCGGACTGTGCGATCCGGCGGCAGGCCGGGGACTGCGTAATGCCGCGTGAGGGAATCTTTGCCATCGTTCTTGAGGGTGGGACCGCCCGGGCCGGAGATACCGTCGAAGTCATGGACTGACAGAGCGGCCGGAGACTGTTCATGTGACGGAAACCTCAGGGCGGGATGCAAGCGGCAGGTGGTTTCAAACGATTCCCTTTTTCTTTTTATACCAGCGGTAAAGAAAATAAGAGCTGACACAGGCGAGAATGTTGATGGTGAGTGTGATCCAGAAGCCGGGAGAGGTGTAGTCTTCAATCTGCTGGCCGAGAATGGTGGCGCAGATCAGATCCGGCATGAAGCCAAGCACCGCACCGGAAATATAGGCGGGGTAATACAGCTTTGTACTGCCAAAATACATACTGACGACGTCGCAGGGCAGAACACCGATGGCCCGAATGAGGAAAGAAAGAAAAAAACTGCTATTCTCCCGAAGCTTTCGCAGATCGCGAAGCTTCGGGTATTTTTCCATCAGCTTGTCAGAGAACCCGAGTTCAGAATAGCGTCCCAGAAGATAAGGAAGCGTCATGGCGATGGCAACGCCAACGGTATTGACAGCGAGGGCTGCGGGAAGAGGAAAAAGCTGCCCGCTCACGGCGAAGAGCGCAACAATCGGAAAAACCAGTGACAGACTCTTCAACGCAAATGCAAGCCAGAGGAAGAGCACGGCCAGCAGAGGCTCCGACGGGGTATAATTCAAAATGTCTTCCATGGTGATGGAACGTCCTGAGAACAGAAAGAGTCCGCCCACGGTTGCCATACCGATGAGCGGAATAAGACGGGCGGTCCACATGATGATAGTACGTGTACGTTCATTCATAGTAGACTGAGTGTATCACAAGAGAGCATGAAATGCAAGAAAAATGGGTAATAGAAGCAGAATCCGGAAAAACGGAACAAAGTGAAGTGATTGCGGGGCTGCGAGTGGGTTTCGGTTGAAAGCAAGGGCCGCTTCGTGATATAATTCCCCCATATTTGATCATCTTCCGGTTCCGGCTTGTCGACGGCGGTGAAAGGAGCGACGGCATGGAAGGCAGACTTACAGGTATCAACCGAAAAGAGACCCTACAGTATCTGGGCTATCTGGGGAGCGAGATCCCGGAGCAGCTGGAGCAGGATCTTACCCGTTGCGAGGAGGAAGTCCTCAAGACAGCGAGACCGAGGGTACTGTGGAAGCTCTTTTCTCTGGAACAGGACGGACGCTTTGCCGGAACGGCGTTTTCTCCCAGGGGACATGACGTGCAGAAACTCCTGAAAGACTGCAATCAGGTGATTCTGATTGCGGTGACACTGGGGAGTGAGACAGAGCAGCTCCTGCGGCGGAGCCAGATTCGTAACATGGGAGATGCTGTGATTCTGGATGCGGCGGCCAGCGCCGCCGTCGAGAATGTGTGTGACAATCTCTGCAAGGATCTGGCAGAACGCTTCGCGCCGAGATACCTGACTGACCGTTTCAGCCCGGGATACGGAGATTTCCCTTTTGCGCAGCAGAGGGAACTGTTCGGAGTACTGGATATCACGAGACAGATTGGAGTGAGCCTCTCCGAGAGCGGCCTGATGCTGCCGCAGAAATCCGTCACCGCACTGATCGGCGTCGCAGACCGGCCGCAGGAGCACAGACACCGGGGCTGTGCCAGCTGTACGATGTTTGAGACATGCAGATTCCGAAAGGAGGACACCCACTGTGGAGCCATTTGAACTGATACTACTTGACGGAGGAATGGGAACACAGCTTCAGGCTGCGGGACTTCCCATGGGACAGGCGCCGGAAATCTGGAACCTGACCGAACCGGACAAAGTGACCACGGTGCATCGGCGTTATGTGGAGGCGGGTAGCAGGCTTCTCTACTCAAACACCTTCGGCGTGAATCGCCTCAAGGTTTCCCGTACCGGTTATTCGGTCCGGGATCTTGTACAGGGGGGAATTCGCTGTGCGAGAGCCGCAGCCGGAGAGAATGTAAGGGTCGCTCTGGATATCGGCCCGCTCGGACAGATGCTGGAACCGTTGGGAACGCTTCGCTTTGAAGAAGCTTATGATGTATTCAGGGAGATTGTCGTCGCGGGGCGGGACGCAGGCGCAGACCTCATCGTGATCGAGACGATGAGCGACCTCTACGAGGTCAAGGCTGCCGTTCTCGCAGCGAAAGAGAACAGTGCGCTCCCGGTTTGGGTGACGATGACCTTTGAGGCGAACGGGCGCAGCTTCGTCGGGACGACAGTTCCGGCAATGGGACTGACGCTCACAGGCCTCGGCGTGGACGCCATGGGCTTCAACTGCAGCCTGGGACCGAAAGAACTGCTTCCGCTCATCCGGGAACTGCGCCGCTGGACGGATAAACCGCTGATCCTGAAACCGAATGCGGGACTGCCTGATCCGGCGACAGGGGAGTATCACATCACGGCAGATGAATTCGCCGAAGAGCTGATACCTGCCTTGCAGGAAGGTGTGCAGATGCTGGGGGGATGCTGTGGCACAACGCCGGATTTCATCAGGGCACTGAAAAAACACACCGACCGGGAAATTGTAAAGAACCCGGTGGTTTGGAGGTGCTTCGGCGTCTGCTCCGCAACGCAGACAGTCGGCTTCGGCGGGGTGCGGGTCATCGGCGAGCGGATCAATCCCACCGGGAAAAAGCGCTTTCAGCAGGCGCTGAGAGAGAATGACATTGACTATATCGTTACCCGCGGGATTGAACAGCAGGACGCGGGTGCGGATATTCTGGATGTGAACGTGGGCCTCCCCGGTATCGATGAGGCGGAGATAATGACCCGCGTGGTCAAGGCCCTGCAGGCGGTTGTGGATCTGCCGCTGCAGATCGATTCCTCCGATCCTGCTGTGATTGAGGCGGGACTGCGGGTGGTCAACGGAAAGGCCGTTGTAAACTCTGTCAATGGCAAAGCCGAGGTCCTGGAGGCAATACTCCCGATTTGCAAGAAATACGGTGCTGCAGTGGTCGGACTCTGTATGGACGGGGAGGGAATCCCTCAGACCTGGCGGGATCGCGTCAGGATTGCTGAACGGATCGTGAAGGCGGCAACAGCTGTCGGAATTCCGAAAGAAGACGTGCTTATCGACTGCCTGACACTCACAGTCTCAGCACAGCAGGATCAGGCTGCTGAGACGCTGAAGGCGCTGCATTATGTGAGAGAAACGCTGGGGCTGCACACCGTCCTCGGTGTCAGCAATATATCTTTTGGCTTGCCGGCGAGGGAGAATATCACCGTGAGCTTCCTTACCCAGGCACTCTATGCCGGGTTGGATCTTCCCATTATCAATCCGAATCAGCGCGCTGTCATGGACGCGGTGGCGTCATTCCGGCTCCTGTCCGGGGAGGACAGGGATGGCGAGGCATTTATCCGCCGTTTTGCCGAGATAGAGGAATCGACGAAAAAACCGGAGACGGCAGGGAAGGAAATGAGCATCCAGGAGAGCATCCTGAGAGGACTGAAGGGAGAGACTGCCGCCGCCACCATACGGGCTCTGGAGACACGGGGAGAAATGGATGTGATCAATGAGCTCCTGATTCCCGCGCTCGACGTGGTAGGAGACCGGTATGAGAAGCAGCAGATTTTTCTTCCGCAGCTCATCAATGCGGCAAATGCTGCATGCGGCGGATTTGATGTGATCCGGGAGCGGCTTGCCCGAAGCGGGACACAGTCGGTCTCCAAGGGAAAGATCGTTCTCGCCACCGTCTACGGAGATATCCACGACATCGGCAAGAACATTGTCCGCGTGGTTCTGGAGAACTACGGCTATACCGTGATTGATCTGGGGCGGGATGTACCGGTCCGGAGAATCGTCGATACCATCATCCGCGAGGATGTAAAACTGGTAGGCCTGTCCGCACTGATGACCACTACAGTCGCCAGCATGGCGGAGACCATCGCCGCCATCCGCAGGAGCGGCCATGACTGCAGAATCATGGTTGGCGGCGCGGTCCTGACCCCGGATTATGCGGCCGAGATCGGTGCGGACTATTATGCCAAGGACGCCAAGCAGAGTGCGGATATCGCGCGAATGGTGCTGGGCTGAAACGGGAGACAACAATGAAAGATATTCGAGATTATCTGAAAGGACACGGTCTGCTCTTCGATGGCGGCATGGGAACTTTCTACGCCGAACGCAACAACACTTCTGCGGATGCCTGTGAGTGGGCCAGCATCACGAATCCCGGGGAGATCGAAGCGATCCACCGGGCCTATCTGAAAGCCGGCTGCAAAGCCATTAAGACCAACACCTATGCGGTCAACCGTCTGAGAATGGCTGAGGGAGACTGCAGAGCACTGATCCGTGCCGCCTGCGATATCGCGGAACGGGCGGCGAACGGAGATGCCTATGTGTTTGCCTCTGTCGGCCCGATCGAACTGCAGGATGACAGAGATTTGCTGACAGAATACTGCTTTGTTGCGGACCTGTTCCTGGAGCGCGGCATGAAGCACTTCCTGTTTGAGACGCACAGCAGTGACCAGTATCTCCATGAAATTGCGGCGCACATCAAGTCACGGCAGCCGACTGCCTTTGTGATTCTTTCATTCAATACCCAGCCGGACGGATTTACAGCAGACGGACACCTGATCCGGGATCTGTGTAAAGCCGCGGAGAAGGATCCCAATATTGATGCAGTGGGAATGAACTGTCTGACCACGGCCAGGCATATGGTGCAGCTCCTGAGGAAAATCGGACCGATTCGAATCCCGCTTTCTGTGATGCCGAATGCCAGCTACCCGACGGTACGGGGGCGTCGTAGCTACTACAACGGTGACCCCGTATACTTTGGCGCTCAGATGGCGGAGATGCGAGATCTCGGCGTAAAGATCTTCGGCGGCTGCTGCGGCACCACCCCGGCTTATATTGCCGCAACTGCGACGGCGCTGCGAGCACCAGCTCCGGTGAGAATTGACCTGCCTGCTGGACGGGAGGAGAGGGTACCCCAGACCCGGCCAAATCTGTTCTGGGATGTGCTTTGCGATCCAAACCGAAAAGCGGTGGCGGTGGAGTTGGACCCGCCGGAGGATGCGGACCTGGACAAGTTTATGAATGGAGCCCGGGAGCTGCAATCCAAAGACGTTGATATCATCACCATCGCCGACTGCCCGGTAGCAAGAGTGCGGGTGGACTCCAGTCTGATGGCATGCAAGCTTCACCGGGAGCTCGGTGTGAACGCACTGCCTCACATGACCTGCCGGGATCGAAATCTGAACGCAACACAGGCGCTCCTGCTCGGGCTCTGTGCCGAGGGCATCGGAAATGTTCTGGTTGTTACCGGGGATCCGATCCCTACCGCCAGTCGTGACGAGGTCAAAAGTGTTTATAATTTCAATTCCCGCCGTTTGATCCGATATATCAGCGGATTGAATGAGACAGTTCTGCCTGCGCCGTTTCATATTTTTGCAGCGTTGAATGTCAATGCCCGCAATTTCCCCATACAACTGGACATGGCGAAAATGAAGGAAGCAAACGGCGCGGAAGGTTTCCTGACCCAACCGGTGCTGAGCCAGCAGGCAGTAGAGAATCTGAAGCTTGCCCGGTCGGAGCTGAAGGGTAAGCTTCTCGGCGGTATTATGCCCGTAGTCAGCCGGCGAAACGCCCTTTTTATGAACAGTGAGATTGCGGGAATTCAGGTCGCCGAAGAAATCATCGGGCGCTACGAAGGTGCGGACAGGACCCGTGGGGAAGAACTTGCCGTAGAAATATCGACGGAATTTGCCCGGGATATCGCTTCCGATGTGGATGGCTATTATCTGGTGACACCCTTCGGACGCACGGCTTTGATTGGGCGCATTCTGGACAGCTTTCGGTACAACGGACTGATCTGAGCAAAGAAAACTGCAGACTTCTTATTCGACTGATCTTGCACGGGCGAAGTTACAATGATATAATAAAACACTTGAGAATCGAAAACAAAGGAAGCTGAACGCTTTTCGGAAACATAATAAGATAGTAGACTGGACAGTGGAAACGATTATTGAAAAGAAAAAATGAGAAAAACTATCAGCATTCTGCTGGCAGTTCTGATGCTGGCTTCTCTCGGCAGTACAGCCCTGGCAGCAGAACCCGGCGAATACCCCGCAATAGGCATCACCATGGCAGATCCGGAAGCAATGAAAGACTGCCAGGGTACGGTTGTAACCGCCCCCTATGGCCCCATCGCTTTCGGACCGGAAGTGTACTATATGCCGATCTTCTACTTCGCCATGCCAGAAGATGAATACAATGAATTTCTTACCAGGGATTCCGGTGAGCTTACTGAGGAAGAGATCCTTTATATTCAGCGCTCACAGACGGCACTTGGAGAGATCCTTGTAACTAACGGCACGATAGAAGAGATGTGCGCCGCCCTCGGCTTTGAGGGTGATCCAAACGCTGTCGGACTGACGGAGTTCGGAAAAGCCGACGGATTCACATTCTACTATGTGATGAGCGATGTGGAGGACTATCGCGAGGCCATCGGAGACGAGTTCGCAGAGGACTATGTCAAGGTACAGGAGATCCTCAAAGATCAGCTCGGAAAAGCCACACTCTATGCCCCTGTGGATGCGAATGCCGAACAGGTGGGACAGGTTATCCACTTTGAGACCGCGGATCTCGATGGTAATGCGGTCACCAGCGAAGAACTCTTTGCAGGAAATGAGATCACCATGATCAACTACTGGGGAACCTGGTGCCATGCCTGTGTGGGTGAGATGAAAGAACTCTCCGAGATCCACACCCGGCTGCAGGAAAAGGGATGCGGCATTGTCGGCATCCTGGAAGACGGCGATACAGACGAGAAGCTTGCACTCGCCAGGCAGATTATGGAAGAGAACGGCACCAATTATCCGAACGTACTGCCCAGTGACGACATGACATTCCTTGCAGATGTCTCCTCTTTCCCAACTTCTTTCTTCGTAGACAAGGAAGGCAGAATTCTTTGCTATCCGCTTTCCGGCGCAGCGCTGGACGAATATGAAGCCACGGTCGACCGCCTGCTGGAAGGGGAAACCGTCAGCGGCATCACCATGCCGGATGCCGGCGCCAACAACGAGGGTGTTTACCGCGTCATCGTAAAGGACCGTCAGGGTGACATGATTCAGGGTGTTACGATCCAGTTCTGTGACGATACGACCTGCAACATAGGTAAAACCGATGCCGACGGTGTTGCGAGCTTTGATCTGCCGGAAGGCACGGAGTATATCGTCCATGTTCTGAAGGTCCCCGAGGGCTATGAGAAGGACAGCGGTGAATACCACACCCTGAATGTGTACAGCGATGTGGTGATTGTCCTCGGTGCCGCCTGATCCCGGATCCGGAATACGTAAATCGGGCCCACGGGACAGAGATGAATCTCCCGGCAGAGATCCGGAAACCCACAGGTAAGAGTATAACGGGAGGAACAGAAAATGAAAAAAGTGACAGCAGTGCTGCTCGCGCTGGTTCTGACGGCTTCACTGAGCATTACAGCGTTTGCGGTCAATGAGGATGTGGAGGGAGAGATTGTCATCTATTCCTCAATGTATCAGTTCGTGCTTGATAAGCTGGACGAGGCACTGAAGGAGGAGTTCCCGAATCTGACGCCCGGCAACGAAGGAAGTTTCTTCTTTTACGGAGGAACCAGTTCGCTGATCACCAAGATCTACGGCGAGATGGAGACCGGAACTCTGGACTGCGACATGATGCTGGTGGCAGAACCGGCGCTGTCGTTGGAACTGAAGGAAGCAGGCTATCTTGAGCCTGTCGAGATCGAGAATCCGGATGAGCTGCTCCGCTTCCCCTATGATGAAGAGGGGTACTGGTATCCGGTCCGCGTCTGCAATATGGTTCTGGCTTACAATCCCGAGATGGCCGACGAATGGGCGGCCAGAGGCGTGACCATTCCGCAGACCTTCGAAGCCTTTGCCAGTGACCCGGCGCTCAAGGGATATATCTCCATGGGCAACCCCATGTCGAGCGGCACAACCTTCGCGGCAGTGGCCTCTCTGACTCAGGATAACCACTATGGCCCGGATTATCTGAAGGGGCTGGCGGCCAATGAGGTCATGATCGAATCCGGCTCCACGGCGATCACCAAGCTGCAGACCGGTGAGTGTGCGGCGATTATGATTCTCGAAGAGTCGATCCTGAAAGTTCTGAAGGATGCGGAAGATGCCGGCACACCGGTCACGAACCTGAAGTGCATCTATCCGGAGGACGGTGTCGTCCTGATCCCCTCGACCGTGATGACGGTTGCAGAGGAGCACAGCAAGAATGTCAACACCGAAGCCTGTGAGGCGGTGGAGGAATGGCTGCTGAGCGAAGAAGCGCAGAAACTGATCCTTGAAGGATTTATGCACTCCGTGTTCAAGAACATGGAAGAGATCCCCTTTGGATCGGTCGACACCAACTGGCTGATTGAGCATGACCTTGGCGTAGACTGGGAGAACGCCTATCACAACCGTGAGGCGATCAACACGGCCTGGACAGAGACCGTCACAATGAACTGATTCCGGGATCTTTTGTTTTACAGCAGGGGGGAATGCCGCTGTCCGGCTTCCCCCTGCTTGCGCATATGCGAGTTCATGATGAGAAGAGGTGACAGCAGATGAAAAGTACAGTGACAGGCCAGAAGAGGAACATGACACCGGCCTTGACGAAAGCGGTACTGGTGATGGTGGTTCTGTTCGGTGCGGCACTTGTTTTTATGGGCTGGCGCGGGATGCAGGAATACAACAGCTCGGGTTTCAGTTCGGAGGCGGCATACCGGGCGATCTATCAGCTGCACGGCGATGTGGAAAGCGCCTGGAGCATGAAGCTGGAACCGCAGACGGCAGTACTTTCCGAACAGGACCGGGCGCTGTTGGATCAGACGGCCTACGAGCTTCTGACGGCTGCATGGGAGAACCAGAAGAAAGGCAGTACGGAGAAACTGAATGCAATTCTGGCGGAAGAGGATGCAGAAAGCCGCCGGGAACTTCTGCATAAGCTGCTGTACACCACGTATCTCGTGAGCGGACCGAAGGTCAGTACAGCAAATAAGAAAGAAATCACAGCGATCCCTGAAAGCGAGCGTGACGATTTTCGGCTTTCCCTGCTGCAGGCAGTCATGGATGAAGGCGCTGCGCTCCCGACAGCTGCGGAGAAACTGGCCGGCAGGCTCAGCGGGCAGGAGCGGCAGGCGGCGCTGATACAGGCCTGGTTTGTCAGCAACGACGCCGCGGACGGCAAAACCACCGAGCAGGTGAACACGCTGAAGAAAAGCGTCCGGAACAAGGAAACACAGCTGGAGGCCTTTCGGATGATCGCACAGGGTGAGGTCTCGTGGGGATGGCAGCTGATTGTCAGCAACAGCCGAACGGCCATTCTGACGGGTATCGTCATCGCCCTGGACGCCCTGCTCCTGACGATTCTGATGATGGGGGACAGAACATGGATCTTCGACTTCAAATGGATCCTGATCCTGCTGATTGTCGACTTCCTGCTCCTGTTCCAGCTGATGCCGCTAATCTTCATGATCGTCAAGGCCTTCTTCCCGAACAGCAGCTTCTCACTGGAGACCTTCCGACGGCTCTACACCTATCCGCTGAACCTGGATGCGCTGAAGAACACGCTGATTGCCGCCACGGCGACCATGTTCTTTGGCACTGTTCTGGCCTTCCCGCTGGCCTGGCTGGTCGGGAGAACGAATCTGTACGGCAGGAAATTCTTCCGCGGTCTCTTCGTACTGACCTATATGGTACCGCCCTATGTGGGCGCAATGGCATGGCTGCGGCTTCTGAACCCGAATGTCGGCACCATCAACCAGTGGATCCGGATGCTGTTCGGCCTGAGCAATGCACCGGGACCGCTGAATATTTACAGCCTGCCGGGAATGATCTGGGTGCTGACCAGTTTCTATTATCCCTATGCATTCATCACCATCAGCCGTGCCATGGAGAAGATGGATCCGTCTCTGGAAGAGGCAAGCCGCATCAGCGGGGCGTCTCCGTTGAAGACCGTCTTTACCGTGACACTGCCCATGATGCTGCCGTCACTGATCTCCGGCGCACTGCTGGTGTTCGTCGCTGCAGCCAGCTGTTACGGGATTCCCTCGATCATCGGGAGTCCCGGCCGCGTACATACGGTGACGACCCGCATCGTCGAGTATGTTGCCCTGGGCCAGCAGGGCATGAACGATGCCACAGGGATGGCCGTGTTTCTGATGAGTCTTGCGGTGATTATCCTGTTTCTCTCCGATGTGGTTCTGGCAAAGAGACAGTATATTACCGTTTCGGGCAAGTCGGTGCAGCCGGCGATCGTCGATCTGCGGCGTTGGCGTGTTCCCCTGACGGTGCTGGTGACACTCTTTGCGGTGATTGTGATTGTCATCCCGTTTGCGGTGATTCTTGCGACATCGTTCAAGATCGATGTCGGAAAGCCCGTGTTCCGCGCAGAAAACTTCACACTGACAAACTGGAAGACTGTGTTCGGGCGGGTGGAGACACTCAACAGCTTCCGAAATTCTCTGATCTTTGCGGCTGTCGCTGCGACGATCGGCATTGTGGTTGCCTGTACCATGAGCTATCTGCTGCAGCGTACCCAGATCCGCGGCAGGAAGATTCCGGATTTCCTCATCACACTGGGCTCCGGGACACCGTCGGTGGTCATCGCGCTGGGGCTGATTATGACCATGAAGGGCAACTTCGGCATCAACATCTATAACACTGCGTATATCATGATCATCGCCTACATGATCAAGTATATGATGATGGGTATGCGGACGGTGGTTTCCGCCATGAGCCAGATCCACGTGTCACTGGAAGAGTGCAGCCAGGTATCCGGCGCCTCCTGGCTTCGAACCATGCTCCGGATTACGGGACCGCTGGTTTTCCCGTCCATTGCGGCAGGATGGTTCCTGATCTTCATCCCGAGCTTCTATGAACTATCCATGACGACACTGCTCTATTCCAGTACGACCAAGACCATCGGCTTTCAGCTGTATGAGTACTGGACGTTCACCAGCCAGCCGATGAGCTGTGCGATGGCGTTTGGGATTCTGCTGATGGTCGTGTTCCTCAATTATGTACTGAACCGACTGACCAGGGGCGAGTTCTCAATCTGAGAAAGGAAGAAAGCTGATGGCAACAGTAACGCTGAATCATATTTCCAAATCATTCGGTGAAAACACCGTGCTGAAAGATTTTAACGAAACATTCCGGGATGGAGAATTCATCACACTTCTGGGACCTTCCGGCTGTGGAAAGACCACGATGCTGCGCATCATCGCAGGCTTTGAGAAGCCGACAGGCGGAGAACTGTATATTGATGATCGGCTGGTTTCGGGGGGCAAGACCTTTGTGCCACCGGAAAAGCGGGGCATCGGGATGGTCTTCCAGAGCTATGCGGTATGGCCACACATGAATGTGTTCGATAATGTCGCCTACCCGCTCACCATCAAAAAAACTGCCAGGACTGAGATCCAAAGCAGTGTTGAGAGAGTGCTGGGCATTGTCCATCTGAGCCAGTATGCCGGCCGATTCCCAAACCAGCTCTCCGGCGGCCAGCAGCAGCGCGTTGCCCTGGCCCGTGCGCTCGTGGCCGCCCCGAAGCTGCTGCTGTTGGACGAACCGCTCAGCAACCTGGATGCCAAACTGCGCGAATCCATGCGCTTTGAAATCAAGGAAATCCAGAGAGAGCTTGGTATTACCGTCGTCTATGTCACCCATGACCAGACCGAGGCCATGGCCATGAGCGACCGGATTTTCCTCATTAACCGCGGTGTTGTGCAGCAGTGCGGCACCCCGCAGGAGATCTACAACAGTCCGGCGAATCAGTTTGTGGCAGACTTCCTGGGGAAGGTGGACTTCTTCAAGGGTGAGGCTCGGGATGGGCAGATTGTCTTCCCGGAAATGAACAATCAGAAGATCCCGTACAATGGGCCCCGTACCGGGAAAGTGGAAGTTGCGATCCGGCCTGAGAACCTTTTCTTCACTGAAAACGGGATGCTGACCGGGACCCTCGAAACACAGTATTACCTGGGCGATGTGGACGACTGCCGTGTCCGGGTCGGTGACAGGCTGGTGCGTGTCATTGTGAGCGGCTATGAATTTAAGAATCTCAAAAACGGACAGCAGATCAGCATCGGTATCCGGGATTTCATGGTATTCGAGGACAACGGTCTGTTGGAGGAAATGCTCCAGATCCAGACATGAGCATATGGAAACCTGCATGATAAAATGGAAGCGGTGAAGTCTTTTCTCGGACTTCACCGCTTCCATATTCTGGAGATCCAGCGCTCTGCCACGATCTCAATAGCGGTCAGAACGTCGTATATTTTTCTGATCACGGATTTTTTCATGGCTGTGGTCTCAGGCCCGGGCGTCCCGCACAGCATCCAATTCCTGCAGGATCCATTCACACACTGCGCCGATCCCTTCGCCGGTCTTTGCGCTGATGGGGAAGAAGATCGCTTTCGGATTCAGGGCGAGGATGCGCTGCTTCGCCTTCTCCAGGTCAAAGTCAAAATAGTCCAGGGCGTCGATCTTGTTGATGAGTACCACGTCGCTGACGGTATACATCAGGGGATACTTGAGAGGCTTATCATCGCCCTCGGGCACTGAGAGAATCGTGATGTTCTTATGGGCACCAGTATCGAATTCCGCAGGACATACCAGGTTCCCGATGTTCTCAAGAATCAGCAGATCGAGACCTTTGGTGTCATATTCCATCAGAGCACGGGCCGTCATATCGGCGTCGATGTGGCAGAGTCCGCCATTGTGGATCTGGAGTGAGCGAATCCCGGTGCGATCCGCAACTCGCTGTGCATCCAGGCTGCTCTCAATGTCCACATCCATCTCTCCGATGTTCAGGCGGTCCTTCAGTCGATTGATCAGGGCCACCAGTGTAGTGGTCTTGCCGCTTCCCGGAGAGGACATGAAGTTAAGGAACAGCGTCCCCTGATCCGTAAGCCGCTTCCGGATCAGCTCGGCCGAGCGGTCGTTTTCGGCAAAAATAGATTCGTTAACCTGAATGACTCTGACTTCGCTCAATTTGCGTTCCACTCCTTTACTTTCTTTACAAGTGCATCGGCCAGTTCCTGCACACCTTCACCGGTCTTTGCCGAGATGTAGTAGATCTCGATCTCAGGGTTGCGTGCCCGGGCGTAGCCTTCCATCCGTTCCCTGTCAAAGTCAAAAACCGGCAGGGTGTCAATCTTGTTTACGACGAGCATGTCACATGTTTCGTACATCAGGGGGTACTTCGCCGGCTTGTCGTCGCCCTCGGGGACAGAGAGAATCGTCATGTTGATTGCCGCGCCGGTATCAAATTCTGCGGGGCAGACCAGATTACCGATGTTTTCCAGGACGATCAGTTCCGCATTGTCCATATCGAGCGCCCGGATCCCCTGACGGGTCATATCCGCATCCAGGTGGCACATGCCGCCCGTGTGCAGCTGCACGGTCGGCACCCCCGCTGCAAGCATGGTGTCGGCATCCACAGCACTGTCGATGTCGGCTTCCATGACACCCCAGCGGAGCCGCCCGCCAAAGGCTTTGTTCAGTGCCAGAAGCGTGGTGGTCTTGCCGCTTCCGGGAGATGACATCAGATTCAGCAGACAGGTGCCGCCTGCGTGCAGCTCTTCCCGCAGTGCCTGGGCGTCCTGGTCGTTGTCCTCCAGGACGGATTCCTTCAGCGCAATGATTTTTGCTTTCTCCATTTTCCGTTCTCCTTGCTCAGTATACTTGGTTCAACTGCCTGGCCAGTGCCGTGCCGGCCTCGACTGCTTCGTGAATCAGATTGACGTAAGCCTCCGGATCTTTCCCTTCGAAGAGGAGTTTTGCCCGGAAGATGTTTTCCATCTGCTCAGGCGCGTCAGTGAGGATCCCTTCATCTGCAAGCTCATATTCCATGGCGGACATGGCCAGAGTCGAAACCCATGCGGCACCCCGTTTGTCCGCCTCCGGGCAGAAGTGCCGGTAGAGCGCGTGGTGCGCCTCACAATAGCGCCTGCGCAGGCTCGGGACATTGATAACGTCGGAGTAAAGTGCGGCCACAGGCGGATCATTCAGAATCCGATACAGGAAAGCGCACTCCACAGTAAAATATCCCTTTATGCCGGTCAGATCCGGACGATTCGTCAGCACATCGTCCAGAAAAGCATTCAGAATGCCATCATGCTCCAGCATCAGGAGGTCTTCTTTGTGGGGATAGTGATAGGTTAGATTTCCCACAGAGATGCCGCAGGCCTCCGCAATCTGCCGCATCGTGACCTTCTGGTAGCCATTGGAGTTGAAGAGCTCCCGACTCGCTTCCGCGATCAGTTGTTTGATGTTTTCTACCATGCTTCCTATTATATGGGCGAGACGCAGAGAATTCAATCGATATTTTTGATAAAAATGTGGGAATAGCTCTTGCATAATTTTAGGATATGTACTAAAATAATGGTGCTACATCTTTAAACATGTTCAGGAGGAAGAGATTCATGGCAAGAAGCGCATGGGCGAAGTTCGCCACATATATCAGTTTCCACGGCGGCCTGTTCCTCGGACCGATGAATGACGGAGCACCGTTTGTGGAAATGTTCCGGCTGCTCATCTCGGAGGAAGAGTGCGAATTGGGTATGCACATCCCCAACAAGCCGACGTCTGTGGAGAAGATTGCAGAAGCGGCTAAGGTTCCCGTGGACAAGGCGGCACAGCTGCTCAAGCATATGAGCCAGAAGGGTGCATGTTTTGAGCGTATTACCAAGGACGGAAAGTGCTTTTACAACATCACCCCGTTCATCCCGGGTTTCTATGAGTTTGTCATGACCGATCCGGAGACGAAGAAAAACAAGGAAGTCGCATTCCAGTTCCGCAGGACTTTGAATGAACTGGGCGTATTGCTGCGCAACGTCAGCGTACAGGGTGGCGGCCTGATGAAGGTCACCCCGGTCATGAAAGAGATCAATGCCCAGCAGAAAGTCTACTCTTTTGAGGATGTCCTGACCTTTGTCAACAGCGCCCACACCTATTCCGTCGCTGACTGCGCCTGCCGCACTGCCGGCAAGCTCGTGGGGAAAGGCTGTGAGCATCCCATTGAGGGGACCTGCATGCAGTTCGACGAGACGGCGGATTACTACGTCCGCACCGGCCGCGGCCGCTATGTGACCAAAGAAGAAGCCATCCAGATCCTTGAATATACCGAAAAGTCCGGCCTGGTCCACTGTGCCTTCCAGGTCGAGGGCAAGGATTATACCACCTTCATCTGCAACTGCTGCGGATGCGCCTGTGCCGGCCTGCGTCAGATCAATCGTCTGGACGCCAATCCCATGTCCCACTCCAACTTCCGTGCCAAGATCGACAACGACAAGTGCGTCGCCTGCGGTGAGTGCGTCACCATCTGCCCGATGAACGCCGTCACCATGGGCACCAGCTTCGACTGCCCGGAACACCAGAACAGAGAGTACCGCAAGGCGCAGAACACCATCCTGCGCAAGAGCGACATCCACGACGACTTCATCAACGAGCGCAATCTTGTCTCGCCGCTGGGCACCGCCCCCTGCAAGGTGGCATGTCCCGCGCACATCAGCGTCCAGGGCTATATCCAGAAGGCCTCTGAGGGCAAGTATCTTGAGGCGCTTGAGGTTATCAAAAAGGACAACCCGCTCCCGGCTGTCTGCGGACGCATCTGCCCGCACCCCTGCGAGACCCAGTGCACCAGAAACACTCTGGATCAGTCCCTCGCGATTGACGCCATCAAGATGTTCATCGCCGACCAGGAGCGTGAGAAGGAAAACCGCTTTGTGCCTGAGAAGAAAGGGCATTACGACAACAAGGTCGCAATTGTCGGTTCCGGCCCTGCAGGCCTTTCCTGTGCCTATTATCTGGCGGCAGACGGTTTCCAGGTCACTGTGTTTGAGAAGAGTGAGAAGCCCGGCGGCATGCTGATGATGGGCATTCCGTCTTTCCGCCTGGAGAAGGAAGTCATTGATTCGGAGATCGAAGTGCTCCGCGATCTGGGTGTCGAATTCCGGTGCGGCATAGAAGTCGGAAAGGATATCAGTCTGGACGAGCTGCGTCAGCAGGGTTACGAGGCCTTCTATCTCGCCATCGGTGCCCAGAAGAGTACGGCGCTTCGCATCCCCGGTGAAGAGCTGAAAGGCGTGTACGGCGGTGTGGACTTTTTGCGCGACATTAACCTCGGCGGAAAGCCCGCGCTCGGCAAGAAATGCGCCGTTATCGGCGGTGGCAATGTGGCCATGGATGTCTGCCGCAGTGCGGTACGTCTCGGCGCAGAGACCTGCATCGTCTACCGCAGAACCGCGGATGAGATGCCCGCCGACAAGGAAGAGATCCGCGAGGCGGTCTCTGAGGGCGTCACCTTCCGCTACCTGAGTGCACCGGTGGAGATCATCGGAAAGAACGGAAAGGTCAAGGCACTGAAGGTTGAAATCATGAAGCTCGGCGAGCCGGATGAGAAGGGGCGCAGGGCACCTGTCGGAACCGGAGAGTATGAAGAGATCGAGGTCGACAGTGTCGTGGCCGCCATCGGCCAGACCATCGACTGGGGTGGTTTGGATACAGGTGACATGGCCAAGGGGAAGAAACTGAATGCGGAAGCGGACAGTATCTCCTTCCAGACAGCGCAGAAGGATATCTTTGTCGGCGGCGACTGCCTTACCGGTCCGAAGTTCGCCATCGATGCCATCGCCCAGGGCAAGGAGGGAGCCATCTCTATCTCCCGCCAGCTCCGCGGACTCAATCTCACGGATGCACGGCACGGCACCTACCAGGCTGTCGATACCGGTAAGGTATCTGTGGAGCTCGGCCGCCTGAACACCACCCCGCGCCAACAGGTGCCAGAAGTCGATGGTACCGTCTCCTCAAAGACCTTCCAGGACCTGCGCGCCGGGCTGACCGAGGAGCAGATCAAGAAAGAAGCGCTCCGCTGCCTGCACTGCGGCCAGTCGGTGGTGGATATGGACAAGTGCATTGGATGCGGTGTATGCACACACCGTTGCGAGTTTGACGCTATCCACCTTGTCCGCGTGGACGACACCCAGTGGGCCAATGATATGGCGCACTGGTATGGCCGCCTCGCGAAGAATGTAGTAAAGCGCGGCGCAAATATCGTCGCTCATGGTCTCTCTGAAATGGTGAAGAGGAGCTGAGTATGCACGAACTCAGCATCGTCGAAAACATCGTCAGCACCACGCTCCAGTTTACCAATGAGCATAAAATCGAAAAGGTCAGCTTCCTCACCGTTCAGGTGGGGAAGCTGACCGGGGTAGAGCCGCCGTATCTGCAAATGTACTACGGAGATCTCACCAAGGGGAGTGCGCTGGAGGGATCCGAGCTGAAGATCGAGGAGATCGAGCCAGAAGCCTTCTGCCGCTGCTGCGGGGAGGTCTTCAATCCGGAAGAAGAGGAACGGATTTGCCCCGGCTGCGGCATGGCGGATTATGAGATCCTCCACGGGAAGGAACTGACCGTAAAAGAACTCGGATTCGAGTGAGAAATCGGCACTTGGGAACGATTCCTGAGGCTGCTTAAACGAAATAAGATAAAATCAAAGCCACAAACTGCGTCACAGAATCGTGATACGGCTTGTGGCTTGGTGTTTATGTTCAGATGCACAGCACCTGCTCAGAACAGGGAAGGCATTTTTTCGTGCAGGATGTTCTGCAGTGCAGCCCGGTCTTTTGGTGCGTAAAAACAGAATCTCACACACCCGGCGCCGGAATCAGAGGAACTGTTGCCGACTACACAGATTTCGCGAAATTTCTGCGGTTTGGCCTTCAATCCATCCGGCCCGCAGAGCAGGGAAACATGCCCGTCTTCATCTTCCCGGAATGCAGCGGCCTGAATCTGGGAATAGAAGGCGCTTCGCACGGAGTCGCGGAGGACGATCAAACGTTCTGTCGTTGCAATATACTCGATCTTGCGAAGCTTTGAGGCATCACTGAGTGTGTTGATCGTCGGGATAGCGCAGAGCAGAAAAGCGATCACAATGATAAGAAGTGTTTTCCGGTCAAATCCACCGGTTGCAATCATCGCAATGGCAATTACGATTGCAATGAATCCTCCGATGAGGCCATTTCGGATAAAGGCCGGTTTATTCGTTTTATCCAGTGTTTCAAAAGCTTCTGTGCCGCTGCGCCACAGTATTTTTTCACCGTTGTTCAGACTTGCCTGTAAGGTTTCTTCCATAAACAAAGCCCTCCTGCTGTGATATTATAAATATCTTAGCATGAAGGACTATAAATACGGCGAAAAGAAAAGAGAAAATGCTGTAAAGGAAAGCAAAGAATCCTGCAACAGCTGTTAATGAGCGGCTAATGAGTCTGATACAAGCAGATCCCGGCACCTTGCGGTCACCGGGATCTGTTGCGGATCAAATCATACAAAGGCTTATTCCTGGGTGAAGGAGAGCTCTTCCACGCCGGATGCGGCCAAGGCCTCCGCTTCCCGTTTGTTGATCTTCCTCTGTTTCAGTTATCGGCGAGGTTATATCCGTTTTTCATATGCTCACTAGCTGTCTGAAGGATCTTGTTCAGGGTCTTGACCGTCTCTTCACGACACATGTCGCAGAGTTTCCGGTTGGCTTCGATGGCCAGGGTAAAGTTGCTGCTTTCGGCCATCTTCCGGTCGTATTCCCGGATAATCCGGCGCCCTCCGACAGTTACGGCGGTCTGGTAGCGCTCGATGTCCTGAATACAGGAGGCAAAGATCGGGTCCGCCAGAGCGCCGATCAGGCGGCTGCTCCAGAAAAGGTTCTCCGTTGATGCATCGAGGGTAACCTTACTGAGATAGTCCGGCATCTTCGGGACGTTGGGATATACGGGAAGCATTGCGCTGAAGGTGGTGGAGCCGAAGCAGATCCATTCGATGCCTCGGATTTCTTCGGGCACACCGCTGCGAATCTGGCAAACGGAAGTCACACCGGTGCGGTTGATGCCGATGGAGCGGTACATTCCCCGCTTACCGGTGTCATGGCTGGTGTAGGGGTTATACGGCGTACCCTGATAGTGGCCGGAGAGCAGGTAATGGACGTCTTCTACGGTGATCTTTCGATCCGGAATGAAAGACCAGGGGATGTTGTCACTCTCAGGTGTAAACTCCGCATCCGGTCCGTCCCAGCGGTGGGAATAAGGTGTCAGAAAACGGCCCATGAACCAGGCACGGGGCGTATTGTAGATATGATCCATGTCCCGATGGGAGCCAAAAATATCTCTGGGATTGAAAGCGCCGTTCTGGTTCAGGTCGAGATCGTTCTCCGAAATGAATTCCCGCAGATCTTTCGAGCAGAGATGGGAACTCTGCCTGCCGAAAGCGTCCTCAAAGTCAAATTCATCCATGCCAAACTGGTTCGGGTTAATGACTACACGGTCGTCGGGCACCCGACGGGCCATCCAGTGGTGGCCACCGATGGTCTCCATCCACCAGACTTCGTTCTCATCGTTGAAGGCAATGCCGTTGGATTCATACGTACCGTATTGCTCCAGAAGAGATGCAAGACGCAGGACCCCCTCCCTGGCACTGTGGATATATGGCAGGACCAGAACGACAATGTCTTCTTCCCCGATGCCGCCGGGGATTTCCTTCTCGCGCCTGGACTTTGCTGCCTGAAATCTCACCAGTGGATCCGCGGCCAGAACGCGGGGGTTGGAGGTGATGGTCTCTGTCGCAGTCATGCCGACACCTGCGGCATTGATGCCGGTAGCGGCCCATATACCATCCTTGGGATCTACGCTGGGGCAGGCAGTGTAACGCATGGGATTGTTCGGCAGGCTGATCTCCAGATGAGAAATGACACATCTGTATTTTTGAGGCTGCTTACGCGGCTCGACGACGGTCAGTTTCTTCATGTCAAAGTGGCCGTCATCTGTCCGGGCAATCATGGTGGAATGATCATTGCTGGCATTTTTCCCAACCAGCACGGTGGTACAGGACATAACAGGATCTCCTTTATATCGAAATTAATGTGAAACAGCAGAGAAAAGAATTCGTTCACATAAGTTGGCGGCGGTCAAACAGAAAGTCATCGGCTGTTGAACAGAATTGTCACAATTGTGCCGTTCCCGGGTTCACTTTTCAAATTAATGCCTGCGTCATGAAGCTGGGCCCCATGCTTCACAATGGAAAGGCCAAGGCCAGTCCCGCCGATCTGCTTTGAATGGCTCTTGTCCACGCGATAGAAGCGTTCAAATACCCGCTCCTGTTCCTCTGCCGGGATACCGATACCGGTATCCGCAACGGACAGAGCGGTTTTTTCCTCCTTTCGCCGGATGCTGACAGTAACAGAGCCGTTGTCCCGATTGTACTTGATGGCATTGTCTACGAGATTAAAGATCATCTCATCTACAACTGGAGCGACGCCCATGATCTCAGCATGCTCTCCGGTGAGCTGCAGCGTAATATTACGGAGAGATGCCGGACGTTCCAGCCTCGGCAAAATGTCCTCAGCGATGTCGTAAAGATCGACCGGCTCAGGCTCGGGAAAGCCTTTTTCTTCATCCAGACGACTGAGCCGCATGATATCATCCACCAGTGTGATCATTCGCTGGGACTCCCGGCAGATATCACCGGAGAACTCCCTGACCTTATCCGAGGGGACAAGTCCGTCCCGCATCAGCTCTGCAAAGCCGGAGATGGAAGTCAGGGGTGTTTTCAGCTCATGGGAGACGTTGGCCGAAAACTCCTTGCGCAGGCCCTCCCGTCGGCTGATTTCTTCCTGAATGGCCTCCTGCTGCTCTCGAATTCTGTTTACCAGAGGAGACAGCTCCGGATAGACCGCCGCCGGGTTCTGGGCGTCGATATTGAGTGCGTTTAAGGGCTTGAGAATCCGGTCCGTGAGACGAAAGGCCATCACGGCGGAGATCACCAGTACAAGCAGCAGAACCCAGAGGATCGGGCTGACCGCAAGAAGCGCGGATCGAACGGCACTGAGCGGGCGGGAAAGACGGAGGACGGTGCCATCCTCACAGAGAAAAGCGTAGTACATGCAGTTCTCACCTGAAGGAACAGCACTTCGAATTCCCCTGCCTTCCCCGGTATCGAAGGCGTTTTTGACTTCGGAATAGTCAGTCTGACTGCTGCTGAGATCCTGAGACTCACTGTCGTAGAGTACGCTGCCATCGGCGCCGATCCATGTGATGTGGTTGATGCTGCCCAGACTTTCAAGATAACTTGTCTCGCCAAGCCTCAGACCACTCGCAGCGTAGACGGCTTCCCCTTTCAGCGCTTCATAGGTTTCATCCAATGTATGAGAGTACTGAAGCGCAAAAAACAGCGCAGCACAGATGAGAAGAATAGAGACACCGAGCAGGAAGGAATAGCTGAAGATTTTTCTTCTCATATGATCCGGTCCTTTAACCTGTATCCCACTCCCCGGACAGTTTCAATACAGTCACCGGCATCGCCCAGTTTGGAGCGGAGAGAGCGTATATGTACATCAAGCGTTCGATTCTCCGGCTCGCTGCCCAGGTCCCAGATTTTGTCCATCAGATAGCCGCGGGTAAGAGCTTTGCCCTCATTGGCGGCCAATAATTCCAGAAGTGCAAATTCCTTGAAAGTCAGAGAAATCGGTTCTCCCGCTTTTTTGACCTCATGTCGGTCAGCTGAGATATACAGGTCCCCGATCCGGTAATCCCGGCCTGACGATACCCTCTCGCTTCGACGCATCACTGCTCGAACACGTGCCAGCAGCTCCATAATGCCAAAAGGCTTAACGATGTAATCGTCTGCCCCGGCGTCCAGGCCTTCGACCCGCTCATATTCCGTCCCTTTTGCCGTGAGAATGATAACGGGGATGTTCGCCGTATCCCCTCCGGCACGGAGCTTCTTCAGAACAGAGAGACCGTCCTCTTCGGGAAGCATGAGGTCCAGAAGGATCAGACTTGGAACTGCAGCGTTCACGGCAGGCCAAAAGGCAGATGGCCTGTCAAAGCCTTCCGCTTCAAAGTCCTGACTCTTCAGAGCGTATACCACCAGTTTCCGTATGCTGTCGTCGTCCTCCAGCAGGTAGATCATTTTATTCACCTCTTCTCAGGCATCTTATCATAAAAGAAGCGGCCTGAACAGAGATTTTACATGGATTTAACCTTGTGCGGGTGGAGGAATTAACGAAGGACGATCTATAATCCGTGGGACAATAATGATAACAGGAGACAGTATGAGCATTTCTGAAATCTTCTCTCTTCTCACTGGCGTAGCCATGTTCCTTTTCGGAATGAGCCTCATGGGAGAGGGCTTGAAAAAAGTTTCGGGCAGCAGACTGGAGCCGATCCTCTATCAGCTGTCGGGCACGACGGTCCGGGGGGTTCTTCTCGGAACCGGTGTGACGGCGGTGATCCAGTCTTCCTGTGCAACAGCCGTGATGACTGTGGGCTTTGTAAACTCCGGGATGATGAAGGTGCGGCAGGCAATTGGCGTGATCCTCGGCGCCATCCTCGGCACCAGTATCACCGGCTGGGTCATCTGCCTGAGCTACATCGACGGCGCGGGTGGAATTGCAGAGCTCGTGTCGACTGCTACCCTGACGGGCATCGTGGCAGTAGTGGGAATCGGTCTGCGAATGTTTGGAAAGAAGCAGGCTCTCCATCACGTCGGCGATATCATGATGGGCTTTGCCGTGCTGATGTTCGGAATGAGCGCCATGTCAGGGTCCGTCAGCGGCCTTGGCAGACAGGAGTGGTTTACCTCCACGCTGACGAAGATGTCCCACCCGCTTGTCGGCATCCTGGTCGGGACCGTGTTCACGGCGCTGCTGCAGTCCGCGTCTGCCGCTGTGGGTATTGTACAGGCTCTTAGCGTCACGGGCGCCATGAGCTTTGAGGCAGCTCTTCCCTTGCTGATGGGCGTCGCCTTCGGTGCATCGGCGCCGGTGCTGTTTTCGGCGATTGGAGCCAACGTCGGCGGGAGAAGGACAGCGCTGGTCTATCCGCTCTCGACGGGATTCGGTGTGCTTGTGTGCGCATGCCTCTTTTATATCGCAAACAGCATGGTACACTTCACATTCCTCAAGCATGTGATGAATCCGTTCTCCATTGCTGCTGTGAATACCGCCCTGCGGTTTGTCATGGTTCTGATCCAGATTCCTTTTACCGATGTGATAGAGGGTGCCGTTACGGCGCTTGTTCCCGAACGGGGAAATCAGGAACCGACACTCGAGATTCAGCTGGAGGAACGATTCATTGCCTATCCGGCACTGGCGATCGAACAGTCGAGACTGACCATCCATGAGATGGCAAAGACTGCAGAGAAGGCGATTCTGTCCGCCATGGAACTATTCCACGGATATTCGGATGCACAGTTCGCGACAGTCAAGAGACTGGAGGATGATGCGGACCGCTATGAGGACAGTCTGGGTACTTACCTGATTCGAATAACCGGGCAGGAGATGACAACCAGCCAGAATGAAGAAGTCAGTGAATACCTTCATACCCTGTCGGACTTTGAACGGATTTCCGATCACGCGCTGAATCTGGCAGAGAGTGCGAAAGAACTCAACGATAAGGACGTGCGTTTCTCTGACTATGCCAAACGGGAACTGGATGTTCTCTTTGCTGCAGTGTGTCAGATCATCAGCATGACCATCACAGCCTTCTGTGAAAAGGATCTGAAGCTTGCCAGCCGCGTGGAGCCGTTGGAAGAAGTCGTTGATGAACTCTGCGACAAGATGAAGATGAATCATGTGGAACGGCTGCAGCAGGGAATCTGTACGATTTCACAGGGTTTTGTCTTCAATGATATTGTGACCAACTGTGAGCGCGTCTCTGATCATTGTTCGAATATTGCTGCCGCCATGATCGAATTATCGGGAGATGCCTTCCAGACACACAAATATGTGCACAATTTACAGGAAAAGGAAACGCCGGAGTTCAGAGAAGCATACGAGGAATACATCAGACGCTTTGCCCTGTGATTCGGTATAATATTTGTAATCGTATATAGTATAAATATGACAGAAATGAGCCCGAGATTCCTTTATTTGGGATCTCGGGCTCATTTCTGTCATATTTCCCGATCGGTCTTCCCTGGAGATGCTGTTGTTCCGTAATCGTAGATCCGGACGGGGAGAACGACGTTCCGTGGAGGGAGTGCAGGATCTTTGATTCGCTCCAGAAGCATCCGGACACCCAGCGCTGCGATATTCTCATCCGCAGAATAAATACTGGTCAGAAGAGGACGGGAAGGGTCCTCTGCGTACAGATTGTCAAAGCTGATAATGGAAACATCTTCGGGAATCGACAGGTGATGCTCCCGCAGCGCGTGCATCACCGGATAGGCCACTTCATCGCGGAAAGAGACGATCGCCGTATAATCACAGGGGAAGATCAGCGAGGATAATGAGTTGTGCAGCAACGCATCCTCCACCTGCTCACCCGGAATCAAGCGGATGCAGTCAGCGGGAAGCCCGGCTTCATGCACAGCCCGTTTAAATCCGCCCAGGCGGTCAATCTGAGAACTGCTCAGTTCGACACCGGAGAGAAAGAGAAAGCGCCTGTGGCCCAGCGTGGCCAGGTGCTGCCCGGCCAGATAACCGCCTTGCTCATCATCACAACGGACAGTATCGGCGCACATTTCATTGACACGCCGGTCCAGCAGAACAAAGGGCATTCCATGAGCGGTCATGTACTCGATATAGTTTCTCTGTCCAAGACTCGGAAAATACAGAATCCCGTCTACCGAGAGGGAAATCGCCGTATGAATCAGCTTCTCGGCCAGCGCATCTTCAAGCTGCATGCACAGAATCATCAAGGTATAGCCTTTTTCGCGCAGTTCACGGTCCATGCGGTTGATCAGGTCACAGTAGTGCTGGTTGTGCAGATCGTTGACGATCACGGCGATCATATGGCTGCGCCCGGATCGCAGTGAGGAAGCCATGGTGTTGCGAATATAGCCCATATTTTGAGCTGTCTCCTGAATCAGGCTGCGTGTGGATACAGAAAGATGCTCGTCGTTGCGCAGAGCGCGGGACACCGTGTTGACAGAATACCCGCAGGCATTTGCAATGTCTTTCAGCGTAATTCGGACCAATTTGTGCATTCCTTCCTGAGATTGATTCAGATCCCGTTCACGTTCCTATCACACATTAACAGATGATAACAACATTATAATCCAAAACAGAGAAAAAGCAATCAAAAAGAGACACCGTTTAGACAGAGTGCATAAAATAATTCAAAAAAAGGCGGGAAATTGTCTTGACTTTTGGATAGATTAACGTTAACATATGAACAAGCCCGAAAGGGATAACGTTAATCTAAAAGGAGGAACAAAAGGTGAAAAAGCTTCTGGCAATCTTTCTGGCAGTCGCAATGCTGGTATCTCTCGGCATTACGGCGTTCGCGGACGGTGAAGAACCGATCCATCTGACCCTTTGGACATTCCAGGAACTCCACACCCAGCTCTATAAAGAAATGCTGGACAAGTGGAACGCAAATCCCGACAATCCCAAGCTGGATATCGACATGCAGGTATATCCCTATGAGGATATGCATAACAAACTGACAATCGCCCTGCAGACCGGCGAGGGAGCCCCCGATATCGTGGATATCGAGATCAATATGTTTGCAAACTACCTCAAGGGCGACATTCAGCTGGCAGACCTGAACGATATTGTCGAGCCGTTGGAAGACCACTTGGTCATGAGCCGCTTCAATAACTATGCCAAGGACGGCAAGTTCTACGGCATCGACCACCACATCGGTGCCTGCATCGTGTGGTACAACACTGAGATCCTCGAAGAAGCCGGCATCGACTATCATGATATCAAGACCTGGGATGACTATCATGAGGCCGGCAAGGTCGTGCTCGAGAAGACCGGCAAGCCCATGTGCACCTGGGAGTCCAAGGACTGCTGGAGCATCTATCCGCTGGTCAACCAGCACGGCGGCGACTGGCTCACACCGGATAACGAAGTCCGCATGGATGAACAGGTCGTCATCGACACCCTGGCCTTTATGAAGAGCATGCTCGACGACGGCACGGCAGTGGCCTGCCCGGGCGGCAATCATCACTCTGAGGAGTATTATGGCTGGATGAACGGCGGGAACTGCGCCTCTGTCAGCATGCCGTTCTGGTATCTCAACCGCTTCACTGACTACATGCCAGACCTTGCCGGCAAGATGAAGGTCGCCCCCATGCCCCTGTGGCCCGACGGCGGCCACAAGTCCGCACAGATGGGCGGCACGGGCACCGCAGTCGTGAAGACCAGCCCGAATGTCGACATTGCAAAAGAGTGGCTCGCCTACGCGACACTGAGCTTTGAGGGCAGTGTGAACACATGGCTGATCCTCGGCTTTGACCCGATCATGACGGATGTCTACGGCTCCGAAGAGATGAAAGCGCCCAACAAGTTCTTTGACTACTATGAGGACGACACCATCTTCGATATGCTCAAGACCATCCTGGACGACATTCCGGATACCTGCCTGACCGAGTATTTCCCGGCGGCGGCAGACATCGTCCGCAACCAGATGGCCTATGACCTCGTCATCGGCGGAGGAGATCCGGCCGAGATCGCTCATAACTGCGCCGAAGAGCTGCGTGATCAGATCATGTAAGCTTTTCCCGGCTGGTCTCAAGGCAATTTGAATCTCTGATGACAGCCGGGGCGGATCCATCCGTCCCGGCTGTTTTGATTATCGGTACTTGGAGGCAATACCATGAACGAGTCATCCCGGACGACCCTGCAGAAGAAGCGTTGGCTCACGGATCCGAAGATTGTACCCTACGTGTTCATCGCTCCGTTTCTGATCTTTTTTCTCGTCATCTATCTCTATCCCTTCATCAGCACGATCCTGATGAGCTTTCAGAAAATCGACGGGCCGGGCAGTGTGGAGTGGATCGGCACGAAAAACTATGAGAAGATGTGGAACCGCAACTTCAAGCAGGCTTTGGCCACCACCTTCCGGTATGCTTTCTGGGACGTTGTGGTACTGACAATCGTTCCTCTGATCTTTGCGGTGATTCTCAACTCCAGCAGTGTGAAATTCCCGGCCTTTTTCAAATCGGTTTTCTTTATCCCTGCCCTGACCTCCATCATCGTGGTCGGTATCGTTTTCCGGCTTGCCTTCGGTACGCTGGCGACGGCACCTGCCAACCGGGTGCTTGCGCTCTTCGGGCAGCCGCCGAAGGACTGGCTGATGTTTGCCGACACGGGTAACTTCGTCCTCGTCCTGCTGACCCTGTGGCGATGGATGGGTGTGAACATCATTTACTACATCTCCGGCCTGCAGGCGATCCCGACCGACCTCTATGAGGCGGCAAAGATCGACGGGGCCAACTCGGTACAGCAGTTTTTCCATATTTCCCTGCCCGGTATCAAGCCGGTGCTGATCTATGTCATCACCATCACGGTTCTCGGCGGCTTTGCGATGTTCACGGAGTCAGTGGCCCTGTGGGCACAGAACAATCCGGGCGGTGTGGGCCGGACGATCGTCGGCTATATGTACCTGATGGGTTTCTACAAGAACAATATGGGCATGGCATCTGCGGTCGGTCTGGTGCTGCTGGGTCTGGTGCTGGCTGTCAACCTGCTGCAGCTGATTGCGATGGGCTTTTTCAGAAAGGAGGACTGAGATGAAGTATTCCAACCGAATCGACGGAAAGCGGCAGCGAGTCAAAACGTTTCTCGCAACTGCCTTGATGTTTGTCACTGCGGCACTGCTGATGGTTCCGTTCTATTTCATGTTTCTCAGTTCCCTGAAACCGGGTACCGAGATGCTGCGCAACGGGCTGAGTCTGACATTTGATCCGGGCGTAAGCTCTTTCAAGAACTACGAAGCACTGAACACCTACCGTGACGGTATCTACTGGCACTGGTACAAGTCCAGTCTGATCATCATGCTGCTGCAGACCGTGATTGGCCTGGTGCTCTCTTCAATGGTAGGTTATGGCCTTGCCATGTACCGCTTCAAGGGGCGCAATGCAGTTTTCACTCTCGTCCTGATCCTGATGATGGTGCCGTTCGAGATCCTGCTGCTGCCGCTCTACCGGATGCTGATCAAGGTGCATCTCACCGATACCTACTTTGGCGTCATCCTGCCGTACCTGGTTCCACCCTTTATGATTTTTTTCTTCAGGCAGTATGTCCTCGGTCTGCCGAAAGAGCTCCTGGAGGCAGCGCGTATTGACGGATGCAGCGATTATGGTGTATTCTTTAGAATCATGGTGCCGAACATGATTCCTGCCTATGGTGCCATGACCATTCTCTCCTGCATGAACAGCTGGAACAACCTGCTCTGGCCTTTGATCGTACTCAACACCAATGAAAAGTTCACGATTCCCATTGGCATGGGCACGACCATCACGCCCTATGGCAATGCCTTTGATGTGCTGATGCCGGGCGCGGTCATGGCGGTCGTCCCGATCATCATCGTCTACCTGTTTGCGCAGAAGACCTTTATCGCCGGACTGACCTCCGGCAGTGTGAAAGGATGAGAAGATGAAACAGGCTAAAATGGTTCTGGACCGGGATTACCGAATCAGCCGAATCGACGATCGCATTTTCGGCTCCTTTATTGAACACCTGGGCCGTGCGGTATACGGGGGCATCTATGAGCCGGGGCATCCGCTGGCGGATGAAATGGGCTTCCGAACGGATGTGATGGATGCTGTAAAAAAACTTGGTGTACCATTGATCCGCTATCCCGGAGGAAACTTTGTCTCTGGATTTCACTGGGAAGACAGCGTCGGACCAGTGGAACAACGGCCGAAGCGTCTGGACCTCGCGTGGTTTACGACGGAGACCAACGAGGTGGGGCTGCATGAGTTTGCGCGCTGGGCAGAAAAGGCCGGGAGTGAAATCATGTATGCGGTGAACCTCGGTACCCGCGGACCGGAGCAGGCCCGCGACATCGTGGAATACGCCAATCACAAGGGCAACAGCAGACTCTCCGATCTGCGCATCAAGAACGGCTGCAGAGATCCTCTGGGCATCAAGCTCTGGTGCCTCGGCAATGAAATGGACGGCCCCTGGCAGATGGGGCAGAAGACGGCTTATGAATATGGGCGGGTTGCCAACGAGGCCGCAAAAATGATGAAATGGGTGGACCCGTCGATTGAGCTCGTGGCATGCGGCTCCTCCAGCTCCGAGATGCCAAGCTTCGGAGACTGGGAACTCACAATGCTGAACGAGTGTTACGACAGCATCGACTATGTCTCGCTGCACCGCTACTATGCCAATCCCACCGGAGATACCGCCGGGTTCCTCGCCCGCACAATGGACATGGATGATTTTATCAAGAGTGTGGCGGCAATCTGTGATGCGGTCAAGGGAAAGAAGCACAGCAAAAAACAGGTCAACCTCTCTTTCGACGAGTGGAATGTCTGGTACCACTCCAGAGAACAGGATGAGGAGATCTGGAAGCGGGAAAAGTGGGACCGCGCACTTCCGCTGCTGGAGGATATCTATAACTTCGAGGACGCGCTGCTGGTGGGCTCCATGCTGATCACACTCCTGCGCAATGCCGACCGCGTGAAGATTGCCTGCCTCGCACAGCTGGTGAACGTGATTGCTCCCATCATGACACGCAATGGTGGAGGCTGCTGGGCCCAGACGATCTACTATCCCTTTATGCACGCATCCAAATACGGCCGTGGGACCGCTCTTCTTGCAGTAACCGACAGCCCGCGCTACGACTGCAGTGATTATGAGGGAGTACCGATCCTCGATGCTGCGGCAACCCAGGCGGATGACGGAAGCGTGACGGTTTTCTGTGTCAACCGCGATCTGGAGGAGAGCTGCCTGCTGGATCTGGATCTGCGCTCCTTCGCCCCAATGAAGATGCAGGAGCATATCATGCTGCATCACGACGATGTCCATGCGGTCAACACCGAGGAAAAACCGAATGAAGTTGTACCAACGACAATGCCGGTCGAAGCGGTTACAGACGGCCAGGTACAGGTCAAGCTGCCTCCGCTGAGCTGGAATGTGCTCCGCTTTGGCTGAGCAGAGGGTAAAGAACAGATCCCCCTTCCAAGGCAAATTGATACAAGCACACGATGAATCCAGGCTGAACCCAAAAGCGGCCTGGATTCACTATCGTTGGGTGCGCACCGGCACACGATTGTGCATACAGGTAAAGCGAGCGCTTCTTCTCTCACGGAAGAGGCGCTCGTATGCAGTCGGGTGGCCCATATTTTGCATGCTGGAATAATCTTTATCCTGCAGCAAGATCGGCAAGGATGAAGTTAACCATGTTCTCATAGCTGTCAACATGAAGACTTGTTTCAGTAACAGCTATATTCTGGCCGATTTGCTCCAGAACAGGAAAATCATAGTAGGTTCCATTTCCACTGATATGCAGGAGGTAATACTTTTCCGGATGGAACAGGAAAAGGTGATTATCGATGGCACCACTTGCTTGCAGCATCTGCACTTCGACCATCTGATATTCCCCGAGTTTATCCTCCTTCACTTTTCTTGCTTCCGCGCCATCCGGAGAGAATGCCCCAAGAATCACTTCCTGCCCGTGAAGCTTATAACCTCCGTACAAATCAATTCGGATAATATCCATATTATCCCCTGAAATATCTTTGTCCCTGTTTCTGTAAATATACCCTGTAAACCAGTTTTTCGCAGTCTTAGCGTCCATCCCCGCACTATTCAGAAGTTCCTGCGGTTCTCGATCCGGTATTTGGACTGCCGGCAGTTCCTGAGCCGTATCGATCTCCATATTCTCTTGATCGACTTGTTTCATTTCCCAGGGAAGGCCGAAAACCTGTGCAGTTACAAGCATGTCATAAAAGCTGGTTTTCTGCCAGTTCTCGCTTTCTCCGGGCAGACCGGAGGCTCTCATGACCGGGAAATAGCCGCCTTCCGGAACATCGAAGCTCAGCGCCAGTTTTGTTTTCTCGAAATCGACGTGCAATAATTGCGGCGTAGCTTCCGGATCTGCCTGGTAAAGAACATGGTATTCTGTTGTTCCTTTCTCCGGCACTCTTGTATACATGGTAGCGCGATAAACAGCATATGCTACCACGCCTAATCCAAGGATAAGGGCCGCAGCCAGGGCAAATGTGATAATGCGCTTTTTCACCGCATGTCTGGGTCTTTCTCCGGTTTGATATTCCAATCTGAGCCGCGCACTTTCCAGATGCCTGTCATCCATATCGTTCATTGCAAACATAGCCTTCTCACTGTTCAGCATAATCCTTCCTCCTGCAGCTGCCGCAGCAGCTTGTTTCTTGTACGATGAAGCATGGTTTTGACCTTGCTCTCCGAAAAATCATATTTCTCTGCGATCTCCTTAATGGAAGCGGCGTACCAGTATCTGCTGAGAAACACGTCTCGTTCATCCTTCTCCAGACTATCTACCAGATGACGAATCGCCCGGTTAAGTTCACGGATTTCCAGTTCCGTTTCCGTATCCATGCCGGAATCCAGAGTTTCTGCCAACTCATCTAAAATCAGCGGCATTTCTCCTCCACCGCGGCGCAGACTGTTGTTCTCACGCAGGCGAGTAAGCGACAGCCAGCGGGTCAGCTTGCCCAGATAAGGCGCAAGCCTGGATGGCCGGTGTGTTGGCATGGAGTTCCAAGCCTTGAGCCATGTGTCGTTGACACATTCCTCAGCGTCTTCGGTATTTGCCAGTATGTTGTAGGAGACCGTTCGGCAATAATTGCCGAATTTATGTTCTGTTTCTTCGATTGCTTTCTCGGAGCGTGTCCAATAGAGATCGACAATCTGATTGTCATTCATACTTAAATCCTCCTGTGTTTATGGGCCCTCACACTAATAAAAGCGTTTTGGGAGAGGATGGTTGCAGAAAGAAGAAAAATAATTCGTTTATAAACCAAAGACCCGGACTATCAAATCCGGATCTCAGAGTGTGTTTTATTATCGCAAAACCAGCGGCGGATTGCTGAGAAGTGCGCGGATCGTATTTTTGTAGTCGTCAATATCCGCAAGACGGGTGATGGTCGTGATCTTTTTTCCGGCATCCTTGCTTGAGCCACCGCAGTGATATACTATCATATCCTTCGTACACCATGACTTGATGTTGAAATATTCAACGTCAAGTTTTCAAACTCTTCTTTGGCCAGCTGGAACATAAAATCATCTGGGAAGCGATTTATGTTGTGTTTGACCTGCAGATTCAGATACCTTGTTTCATATCCATAAATCTCCGCAAGATCATAATCCATCATTACCTGTTGGCATCGGACGACATATATCTTATCTCGAAGTGACTGCTCATCAACGGCTGTGACTGCATTTTCCGTTTCCGCCATAATCTCTCCTCCGACAATGATTGCTACTTTTCCCTCGATAATTCTTCATTCCTGCAAACACTATACCATAAATCAGCTGTATCTGCCAATCCTAAAAAAGATGGCAATACCGAAACAGAACAATCGGGCACCGCTGATTTTTATACTGTCAAACAATCACACGATTGTACTATCACACGATATATCGTGTGTTTGTATGCACCCACCCGCGCTGCCGCTCCTTCACCTGACCGGCGGGGCAGCCGGGTGCGTTATCGTTGCGGGTATTAAAAATCAGGCAACTCCCGAAAAGTGCCTGATTTCAAGGGAGTTTCAGCCCGTATGCTTTACCATGTGATTGTATCAAATCACTCCACAAGATTTCCCCATTGAGAGGCAAATTGATACAAGCACACGATGAATCCAGGCTGAACCCAAAAGCGGCCTGGATTCATAATCGTTGGGTGCATCGGAAGAAGCGCTTAATAACTCATAGTGATAAACTGAATTTTTACTTTCTGGCTATAACAATCGGCTGATAGAATCCTGATTCCTCCGGGTATTTCCAAATCACCTGACTGCAACCACTGGATAAAAGCAGATTCGTTAATTCTTCTCTGCGGGTAGCACGGTATTCACAAACAAACTTGCCGATCTGCAGATTCTCCTCGTCATCGATAATGTACTGCGTCAATTGATAATTATCCCCATTCCAAACCCACGTTTGAAAAGAAACGCGCTGCCCTTTTTCCGTCTTATGGATATAAGGCGGGGAATAAGGCGGCTTATTATCCAGAAGACTGTCGTAATCGCGGATGCTGGCCACAAAGAGACCGCCTGTTTTAACCTGCCCGATGATGCTCCCGACAGCCACTTTCAAGGATTCGCTTGTCAGCATGTGCGGCAGTGCATTGTCCATTGCAATCACAATGTCAAACTGCTCGGAGAAGGTGTCAGCCAAGGCACAGAAATCTGCATGTTCGAAACGGATTGAAACCCCCTGACTCTTCGCCCTTGCTTTGGCTTCAACTAATTCTCCATCGCTGATATCCGAAGCAGTTACCGGATATCCGAGAGACGCCAGACCGATTGCCTGTGTTCCGATCCCACAGGCACAGTCAAGAATATGGGCATTGGTGTTGAAGCCATAATTATTAAAGATTCTATTCAATAAAACGGCCTGTTCCTGAGTAGTAGCATTCCAGTCCATAAACAGCTTGTCATACTGAGAAGCCATATTATCATAAAAGGTTTGGATTATATCCATAATCTTTCCTCCCCAACAAAATCAGGCTTGACGGCCAGATTGCGCACAATCATCTCTGATTATTATAAGCATTGGAGCATCAATATTCAATGATAAAG
>CADBWQ010000021.1 GCA_902798545.1 Oscillospiraceae bacterium | reverse complement strand
TTTTATGTTTTCGAGGCAATTATCATTTTGTTGGGGATAATGTTTATTCGCTACTTTTTGACTGATGAAAATAAGAAGCGGACAGAGTAACAAATTCCAATTTGTCTGCCCATCTCTCCCCTGGAGGATAACAGTCCTCTGGGGTATTTTTTATCGCTCAATCAGCGGAAACGTGAGTCCCTTCCATACCGCGGTGCCGTCTGGATTCACAGTTGCACAGATAGTAGGAATGTTGTTGGAGTACATGGTCCGGGTGACGCTGCCGTCCTGGGATTCCGTGCCGGAGATGATGGCATAAGTGGGTAGATCAAAATCACAGGCCTGTACGACTTTTTTAGTGCGCCCGGCGAGCGCACTAAAAAAAACAGCCCACCGGTGAAAGTGGGCTGTTGAGTTCTAAAAAGCGGGGCCTATGCTGCCTCTGCTTCCGAAAAAGCGGCATTCCAATCGTGCTCCCGGAATTGCTGGGCGGCCGGGGTGATGCCCTCCGCATAGATCCGTGCAAAGTCGTTTTTCATGGAAATCGGAACGTAGTCCTTCGCCATGTAATCCGCCGACTTCGTCTCCCAGTCCTGCGTGCCCCACTCCCGAACATTGTCATCGGCAACCACCATATATGCCTGAGCCGGATACGGGTTCCGGCTGTCGATCGTGTAGTTGAGCATGCTCGTATCGCTGCCGCTGTTTCCAAAGGCCAGCACCGGGCGCTGTCCGATTTCCCGCTCGATATAGATGGATTTGTTGCCGTTGAGGTTTTTCTGAATGAAGCCGCCGGTAATGACCAGTTCGTCTCCGTTTTCGTATTTGAAATTCATGTTGGAGAGCTCGGTTTCATACCCCGCCTGCTTCACTTCAAAATCCGTGCCGATCACGTGGTTCGGCGTAACGCAGTCCCGGATGGGAGAATTCGCCACAATCGCCCGGGTGGTCGTGCGCTCGGTGCCGCTGATCACATAAATCGTAAAGCCGTTGTCATAGAGGTATCGAACCAGCTCCGCCATGGGAAGGTAGAAGTTGTCGATGTACCGCATGTTGAGAAAGCTCTCGGTTTTCTTCTGCCCGAATTCGACCGCATAGCGATAGAGCTCTTCCGTCGTCATTCCGGCATAGGCTTTGGCAAAGTTCCGGGCCAGGTTCTCGTCTGCGAGATACCCCGGCCGGATCGACGCGGCGACCTGCTTCAAGTCGGCCGAGACGCGCTCCGGATGATCGACCAGGCAGTATTCGATGAACATCATCGTGTCATAGTACGTGTAATAGGTCTCACAGGTCAGGGTCCCGTCCATGTCGAACACCGCAATGCGATCCTTCACGGGGATATAGTTCGCACTTCCCTCTTCGGTGACTGCCTGGACATAGGAGAGAATATCGGCTTTTACCGCGGAATCGGCCGACCAGGAGGCCAGCGGATCTCCCCCGCCGGTCGGCGGTGTCCCCGCGCCTCGGCTTCTCGGGGCCAACGCCGTCAAATACAGAATGCCCAGCAGCAGACAGAGGATCAACGCAAGTACGGTTGCCTTGCGCCAACGGTTTTCCGTTCTCGTTTCCATACGCTTCTCTCTTCCTTTGTTCTTGAATTATCCGTTCCGATCATGGAGATACGTAGCGATACAATATACCACATCTAAAAGCTTTGTTCCAGCCCCGTTATAAATAAAAGGCGCATTGGGTTGAAAAGCTTTCTGTGCCTGAAAAAGAGGAAAAGGAGAACACCCGCTCTCCTGTTTCTGATTCCCCCGGTTTTCAGTAGTGCACCCTGACGTACAAAATTCCTCCGTAGGGAAGTTCTGACTCACCATCGCCCGCAGTACGGTCTCCAGAGGGGTGTGCTTGTCTTTACAGTGTTTGCTGTCTTGATGTTATTTCACTTTGCAGTATAATAGCGTCAGAAGATGTCATTTGCTTACCATATTTATGTGAAAGGAACGGGAAGCGACTTGAGCAGAAACCGAAATAACAGATTCAACCTTCTGCTGACAGAAGGGCTGCTGCTTCTGTATAACAGAGGCGCGAGAATGATTCTCGGCATGCCGAGAGGCTTCTATGAAGGTTATGCCAGGGAGCTCTCTGAAGTGTTTACATACAGCATGTCTGCGAGGTAAGAAACAGGTTACAGTAGAATAGCTTAGATACCAGTCACTGCCTGATTGAGCCCGAAAGTGATCCCGGATCTTTTCCCGCCGGCCTGTTCTTCCGGGCTTTGTTCTTTCTGCCGCTCATCATAAAACCTCCGATGTGGTGCTCCTGTTCAACACCACATCGGAGGTTTACACAAATTTTGGGATGGTCTCATTAATTGGGACCTCAACATCGCAGTAAGATATCCGGCGTCAATTCCATCAGGATAAAGGATCACCTTACTGACCATAAATGTTCACTCTCGACAGAGAGTTTATATTGTTGCGCTCGTTTTCACTGAATCTCCTTCGTTCAGCACCTTATTGCAGAGAACTCGCATTGGTTTTTCCGTGGAGGTCGTGCGAGTATATTTTTGTAAGGGAGTTTCACGGATTCAGGATATAATTACCTGTTCCCTCATATCAGGGAGATGCCTTCGCGTTCCGCAATCAGTTTCAGCTCCCTGTACAGAGCAAAGGAAACCTCTTCCTTATCCTTCTGGTCACACATGGCGCCGACCGAGACGACGCTGAATGACCCGATGGTTTTGTCCTGCGGCAGCGTGGTCCCGATCAGATAGGGGCCGAAGAGGATCCGGTTCTCCTTCTTTCCGATGGCGGGGAGCTCACGCTCCAGAACCGCTTCCAGCTGCGAGAGCGGAAGTTCCAGCGGAACACGGAAGTTCACGACGCACTCCGAATACTCTCTGGAGAGGTTCAGCACATCTTTGATCTCGTGATTGTTGATGCTCAGGATGTTGTTCACCGGGACGCGCATTTTTGTTGCGCGGACGCCGAGTTCCAGCACAACGCCCTGTCGGCCGTTGATCTCGACAACGTCGCCGACCCGGAAGCTTCCGTCAAACACAATGGCAAGGCCGGCGAGAATATCGGCGATCAGGTCCTGGGCGCCGAGGGAAATTGACAGAGACGCCGCCCCCAGGGCCGCGATGATCGCGCTTGTCGGGAAGCCGAGGTATTCCAGGCAGAAGTAGATCACCCCGAGAATCGTGATATACCGTACGCAGCTGTAGAGCAGTCTGCAGATCGTCTCTCCATGCCCGGAGAGCAGGATCCCGGTCAGCTTCAAAAGCAGGTTGCAGAGGATGTTGACAAGATACGCGATGGAGAGAATCATCAGACAGCTGCAGAGGGAGAAGAGGTTCAGCCCGCGCATCCAGTCGCCGTGCAGCAGGAAGCCCAGCATCGTGTCATAGCTCTCGTTGGCCAGCGCCTTCCCCTGCAGCACGTCCAGGCAGCACAGGATCAGCACGATCAGACCGACCCGAACAACGACAAAAGTCCTCTCCCGCGGGTTTTTCTGTTTCCAACGCAGGAAATCCAGAAGCTTCTGCAGGATCCCGGTCTTCGGCTTTGCCTCCCCGTCGGCATCGGTTTCGTTCTCCGGCACGATGGTTACCGCGTCCATACTGTCGGTCTCGCGTCTGCGGTTGGCGGCGCGCTCCTGGGTGAACTCGGTCCACTCTTCGATGACGTTCTCGTGATAACCTTTCAGCAGGAAGACCAGCAGCAGGGCCAGAACCAGGGTAAAGAGCAGTGCGGCCAGGACGCCGTACAGGATCACCTGCCCGAACATGGCGCCGGATTCCACGGTGTAGTAGTAGACGTGCTCCCCTTCCCGGACCGTGATGACAAGATTCGTCGTGCCGCCGATGGAGGTAAAGTCCATAAAGCCGTCCTGCAGGCTGTTCTCCGGCAGGCCGTACTCGCTCACGCTCTTCCCCAGCATGGAGGCGCTGCTTGCATAGAGAATCTCGCCGGTTTCGGAATCCGAGGCGAAGCAGGCGGCGCCTCGCGTGGTATTCAGTTTCATCTCCCGTACTTCCGCCCCGCCGAGGCCCGTGCCGTCCGTGTTCTCCGGCAGCAGGGCCAGGATCAGCGCGCCGTGCATGTTCCCCGGCTCGGAAGCCGGGACCTTGACCCCGATCAGCTGACGCTCGAGGCGGGTCGCCGGATCGTAGGACGCCGGATGGATGATCCCCGGAACGCCGTGCAGCAGCTGCCGGAACTCAAAGCGCTCGTCCTCCGGGCTGTCGCCCAGGGTAAAGCCGACATAATCCCGGCTGCAGGAGACCTCGTTCCCGTCCGAGTCAAACAGCATGATATAGTCGATGTCCAGGCAGTCGCAGTATTCCTGCAGCTTTTCCGGCGCGGCAAGCTCCGGGTGATCGGCGATCAGGGCCGCCATTTCCTCCCCGTAATAGAGATACCAGGATTCTTCCTCCTCGGAAATGCTCATGAGCTGGTGCCGGTTCTCCTTCTCCACCTGGCTGGAGAAAAGGCGCAGCGTGTCCCGTCCGTAACGCAGCTCCATATAGAGCTGGCCGACGGATTCGACCAGGACGGCCGCCCCGAACACCAGCACCGCGCTCAGGATGCCGAGACTGATCATCCGCTTTCGCATGGCTTCCGCCGTATAGTGTGCGGCCTGCTCCGGCGTCAGCTGATGCTTGGCCGTATAATGCTGTACCGAGATGACATAGACCGCAACCGCGATGAAGATGATCACCATCAGGATCACCACCAGGAGCGTGCGCGAGGTGTTCTGCTCACGGACCGAGACCTGGGGGATGATCTGCACAACGTAGCGGGTCTCATCCCCGACGGTGCCGTCTTCCAGCTGTGAGACCGAGCAGGCATAGTCACGCTCATCCAGCGTCAGGACCGAGGACCGCTGCCGGACGGTCTGAAGCAGAAGCTCCGGATCCAGGAACTCCCCTTCTCCCTCGATGGTCCCGAAGCGGCGGAGAACCTGAAGGCTGTCCCCGGCGTCCGTGTCAGCGTCATAGCTTACGACCAGGGTCATGCCGCCGAAGCTCTCATCCGCAAGCTGAAGCGTGTCATAGATGTGCCCGCTGTACCGGTCCAGATACGCGGTGTACTCGCTCTCGCTCAGAACGTTCACATAGACAAAATGTTCCGTGATTTCGCCGAAGGTAAAGAACATCGGCGCGTCCGTGTCCTCCCCCGGTGTGTCCGCGTCCTGAACGCTTACGATCTTCCCGGAACGCAGTCCTTCTTCCACCGTTTCCCGGCTGAGCCGGAACGCGTCCCCTTCCGCCTCCGGGGGCAGGATCACGCGGCTGCCGCGCAGCTCCGCGACAAAGCCGCCGGGAAGGGTGCGCGGTCCGTCGTAGCTTCCTTCTGAGCAGAATTCCTTCAGCATGCCCGTCATGAGCCTGGTCTCTGCCGTAAGCCGGCCGGAAACACGTTCCGCCGCGGCCGTGCTGTTGGCATTGGCATCGGAAACGATGTCCGTCAGGGCACTCATCTTCAGCTGGATCAGCTCGTTCTCTCTTGTCTCGCCGAGCTTCGCGCCGATATACAACAGCGCGAAACGCACCAGGACGAAGAGCAGGATGATCAATACCAGCGACAGAATTCCCTTGTTGCGGATGGAGTTTTCGTTTTTCTTCATACGTACCTCCGGAGATGCTTCGGGCATCTCCCGATCGTGATCAAATACGCTGTTTCAGCCGGTGGCTGTACTTCCATGGCTTTTTCCGCCGTTTTCCGGAAGCCCCGGTGAATGCGACAGTCTTGTCTTCTGCTTCGCCGTTCAGCTCAGGAGTTCCCTGATTCGGTCAACCATGCGCTGCAGATCCGAGCGCTGGCTCAGTTCTTCGCGAAGCTGCGTCGCCTGGTTGATCTGATCCGTGATGATCGCGTCGGCCAGGGAGCAGAGAAAATGCTTCTGCGAATTCTTTTCATTCGCCGTCCATACCAGCACCTTTTTCCCCTGCTTGTGAACGGCCTCGATGGCGTCAGCGGTGGCAGATTCCTCTTCCAGGGCGAGATAGTCGCAGTTCAGCTTCGCCGTGTCGCCGAAGGAGGCGAAGGTCAGATAGCCGGTCTGAATCTCCGGATAGGTCCGCTCGATATAGTCGATCAGCTCATACTTCAGGGAGATCAGGACGCACTCGTCTTCCATGCCGTATGCCTTGACCGCCTTCACCGTGTCGTCCGCCATCTGCTGATCGGCAGTTTCGCCTTTCAGCTCGATGAACAGAACCCCGTTTCCTCTGGTAGCCTCCAGCGCCTCTTCCAGAGTCGCAACGGGTTCCCCGTCGACGGAGAGCGTCTTGATTTCCTCCAGTGTCATCTCTTCCGGTTTCCGTTTCTCTCCGGCGACGCGCTGGAAATTGCCGTCGTGGTTAAGGATATAGTAGCCGTCTTTCGTCCGCTGAATGTCGATTTCGCTTCCGTAGGCGCCGATTTCCCATGCCTTTTCCAGGCCCGCGACGGTGTTCTCCGCCCCTTCGGTTCCGCCGGCGCGATGGGCGATGATGCGCACCTCGCTGTCCTTCGGAAACATCACATCAAACTGCCGTGTCATCATCACCGACGCAACGGTGGTCGCCAGCAGCCAAAAGACAATTCCCAGAACCGTGAGGGAATGCTTTCTCTTTTCCCATTTGTGGAACGGGATCTCCTTCTGCTGATAAAGGAAGTACAGCTGCGTCATCTTCATCAGATAGAGCGGCGTGGCAAACAGATCGGCCAGCAAAGACAGCAGCACCCCGGAGGTGACAAAGAAGACCGTGAGTCCCCTTCGGACGCCCGCAGAGAGCGGAAGAATCTGCACCAGCGCCAGCGGCAGCACAAGGAGAATCACCACCACCGCTGCAAGCAGCACCGCGATCACAAGCAGGAACAGGACATTCTGCTTCAGGTAATCCTTCCAGTTCGCCCGGAGCAGTTTTTTGGACTTTTCCCCGGCCTCTTTGACCGGAAGATCGTCCAGAACGATGCCATGCAGGATAAAGAGGTTTGCAACGCCCACGGACAGGAAGACCAGGACGACCAGGCTCACGCCCGCCAGATACAGGGGCGTGTCCGCAATGACCGAAGAAATAAACGTCGGAATATATAGGCCCTTCGTCATGGTCAGGGACACGCCGATGCCCAGGATCGGCGCGATCAGCGCGATATACAGGATGACGCCCAGGCCCTGAATGCAGGCAAAGCGTTTGATGGTCGGAATCGCGCGCTTCAGGATATCCAAGGCAGAGATTTTTTCTCCGGACAATAGATCTTGGCTGAGGATGACCTTGGCGTTCAGGTCAATGGCCACGTAGCCGTAAAGAGAGACGAGCGCGACCAGGAGGATCAGGATCCCCTGCCAGTGCCCGAACAGGAACGTGAAGTCCCCTGTGCTGACAGCCACCCGGCCCATGCTGTTCAGCAAAAGGCGGTATACGCGTCCCATCAGAAACAGCCACAATGTGATCACGATCTTTGTAAAAACCTGATACTGCAGAATTCCCGGCAGGGCCTGCAGATAAGGCGCAAGTTTTTCCTGTTTGTCTCTCATGTTTTGCCTGTTCCGTCCTCCTGACTGTATACGATTTATAATAACATATTGTATTATGATACCATTTTCAGTCCATAAGTTCAAGTCATATGCAGGCAAAATGCAGAATTGTTTCACCCACAAAAAACAGGCAGGGGCTCCCCTGCCTGTAAAATGCGTACGTATTCTCTTGTCCCACTGTGTCGAAGGGACAGCGCGCAGTAATTTGTAAATTCAGCGTACCGCCCGTACCGGAACCGTCACCGGTCAAAACCATTACTCCTCGCTCAGGAAGCGCTCGTTGTAATAGTCGATCTCGTACTTAGAAAACAGTGCCATCCGAGGCAATGATAGTCAGGATTCCCCTCCTGAGAATGAACTCATTCCTGGCCTCATCAAAATAGCACTGATACAGGTGCGTCGGTTCTCTATCCATGCATCTCGTCAACTCTCCAATCACCTGAAACCCGATTCGTTCAGCCTGTGCTTTGATCCCCATATCCATTTCCTCCTCATCCCTCTAAACTGTTATTATGCGGTTCCTTGAACTTGTTTACATAATAGCACACAACATGTCCGAAAAATTTCCCTCGATGCGACATGGCGATGTCTTTTTTTAGATTAGGGGAAGTTTCTCTCTGGGAATCAGCTTATGGCCGAACCGATGGTTTTAATCAGCTATCACGTATTCATTCCTCTTTTGGCTCTCTTCAGTGAAATAAGTGGCTGTAGGGAAACTGCGCAAGCTGATACAATAATTGGCATCTCAGTTCCATTTCTCTTTTCAGTTGAGTATTCTCTTCCGTCCATATCATTCACCTGCAGTAACATTCACATTTCTTTTATGGGGCTATTCTATAGCTGTTTTTTCTTTTTGCCAATTCATTTATTATAAGCAATCCTGATTCTTTCAAACCAGGATTGTTGTAAGTAATTGTCTCATCTGCCTCCGAAGGCACTACTTATCATCAGCATCTCTATGATTTTTCGGAACGATTGCCCTCACTTTTTTTGTACAATTATTGTACAGTTTGTACAGTAAAAATGATTTTTCTCTGTCAGAGGCCATTTTGAAGCTAGTCAAAATTGTTCCGAAAAACCATGATTTTTCAAAAAACAGGCTTATTCTGCGTCTTCCCAGTTATGCCAGACATTCTGGACATCATCGTTGTCTTCGAACATGTCCAGCATTTTCTGCATGTTTTTGATGTCGTCCTCGTTGGTGAGCTTGACGGTTCCGTTCTGCGGAAGCATCTCAACCTGCGCTGAGAGCAGATGATACCCGGCTTCCGTCAATGCATCTGCAACCTTCGCAACATCATCAACACCGGTATAAACAGTCATGACCTCGCCTTCGGCTTCAAAATCCTCAGCGCCGGCTTCCAGTGCATCCATCATGACCGTGTCTTCGTCCAGTTCCTCATCCTCATTGTCAATGACAATAACGCCCTTTTTGTCAAAGGACCAGGAGACGCAGTTGGCCTGTCCCATATTTCCGCCGTATTTATCAAAATAGTGGCGCATCTCACCGGCTGTACGATTACGGTTATCTGTCATAGTCTCTACGATGACTGCAACACCGCAGGGACCGTATCCTTCATAGACGATCTTCTCATAGTTCTCGTTGCTGCCGGAACCGAGAGCTTTGTCGATGGTACGTTTGATGTTGTCGTTCGGCATGTTGGCCGCCTTGGCCTTCGCAATGACAGCTGCAAGGCGCGAGTTGGAGCGGGGATCGCCGCTTCCGCCCTCTTTCACGGCAACGATCATCTCTCTGGCGATCTTTGTAAACGCCTGAGCGCGTTTTGCATCGGCGGCTCCTTTGGTTTTCTGAATGTTATGCCATTTGGAATGTCCTGACATAGGTGATTTCTCCTTTCAAATGGATAATATACTGTATTCTGTTTATTTGAACGCAACAGGGCGTTCCTGCAACATACGCAGGTACGACTGATACCTCGATGCAGCAATTGTTCCAGCTTCTACGGCTTTCCGAACTGAACAATGTGGCTCTGCACGATGGATGCAGTCGGGAAACCTGCATTGATCAACCGGAAATTCAGGGAAGCAGCGGGCGATCTCGGGCAGTTCCATCTCGGTCATCCGTCCAAACTCCAGGGCGGCAAATCCAGGTGTATCGGCAACATATCCCGAATCCGGCAGCGGAAAAAGCTCGGTCAGCCGTGTCGTGTGCTTTCCACGTCCGTGTTTTGCACTGATTTCTGCAACATTTCGTTGTACTCCGGGAAGAAGAAGGTTAAGCAGGCTTGTTTTCCCGACACCCGAGTTCCCTGTAAATGCGGATATTCTTCCGTCCAACTCCTCACGCAGCTTATTAATCCCTTCCCCGGTTGCGGCACTGACGCTGAGTACCGGGATATTGCATTTTTCATAGCAGGATTGAAACTCATCCGCAGGCTCCAGATCGATCTTGTTCACACAGAGCAGAAAACGACAATCTGATTTCATGGCTACGACGCTCATCAGATCGATCAGATAAAGATCGGTCTTCGGACGCGCAGCACTCGCGATATAGACCAGCTGTTCAAGATTCGCCATATTGGGGCGGACAAAAACATTTCTTCTGGGCTCTATACCGGTTAACACACCGAAGCCGGGATGATGGATATCCTGTTCCCATCTGACACGGTCCCCGGGAAGCGGTTCCAGGTCGTCCAGATGAAGACGTCCTCTGGCACGGCATCGCACAACGGTCCTTTTCTCCGTTTCGACATCAAAAAAGCCGCCATGAGCACGAATCAGCAGTCCAGTCATAAACCGACCGATGAGACGGGAATCTTCCGACTCATGGAATCACCTCCGGCCCGGAAGACACAGTAAGATAAATCATGCTATGCTCCTCTTCATTTGTAAAAGCGGCAAGACTTTGACTGATTACCGTTCCTGCCATGAGATCGGAGTGCTCTTTCTGTGACCATCCATAGCTGAAGCCGTTTGATTCGATCTGAGAAATGGCCGCCTCTTCCGAAAGCCCGATCAAGTTCGGTACTGTAAGAATCCGTTTTTCTGTCCCACAGCTGACATACACATAGATCAGCGATGTCGTTGTCACATCAGAGCCGGCCACTGGATCGGTGCGAATCACACGATCGCGGTCGACGGTCTCAGCATAGGCATTGATGACCTCAATGTAAAGGCCAACCTGTCGCAGCAGTGCGGTTGCTGTCCGATAGTCCATGTTACTTACATCCGGCACTGTCGCCACGGTATCTCCGGTCGCGACAGACAAATTCACCTCGACTCCACCTGGTGTCATCATGATGCTGCGGCCCGGATTTGGTGACTGTGAAAGAATGGTACCGGGTTCATGATCGGTATCGACCATATACAATACATTGAAGGAATACGTGGAGATATACTCTGGATTCATGGATACAGATTCGTAATTCTGCCCCTGAAAATTGGGGAGTGTCACGCGGACAGCCGGATTGAACAGATCATGAAGCCAGAAGTTCCAGAGAAAAATCATCAGTCCTACTGCACCCAGCAGCAGAAAGAAGCTTCCTGCCAGCCATGAAACCTTCCCTGCATTCTGCCGAAGAAAGTGCTGCTGCTTTCGTATTGCCGCACGGGCCTCCGGATCATCCTCCGGAACATCAATCACGGTATTGTTCTCAGGTGAAACACTTTCTCTGTCGTATAGGAAACGGTCAATGTCATCGACCACTTCCGTGACATTCTGATAGCGGTTTGTCCGATCGGCACACATGGCCTTGAGCGTGATACGCTCCAGCTCCGGCGGCAGGGACGGGTTCAGGCCTGTCATCGAGGGCGGATCTGCGTTCATATGCTTGACAGCAATTTCCTGGATTGTGTCCCCCAGATACGGTTTCCTTCCGGTGAACATCTCGAACATGACTACGCCGAGAGAGTAAATATCGCTGCGCGGATCCGGCAGTTCACCTCTTGCCTGTTCCGGTGCGATATAGTGAATCGAGCCCACAGCTTCCCCGTTCTGCTCGTGCAGCTCGTTTTCCAGGGCTGCGATGCCGAAGTCTGCCACCTTGATGGTACCGTCCCGCAGGAGCATGATATTGTGCGGCTTAATATCACGGTGGATGATTCCGCGGCTGTGTGCATGGGCCAGTGCCCGGGCAATCTGTCTTGCGAAATGCAATGCCTCGTTCCATGGAAGCTGCCCCTTTTTTTCCATATATTGAAGAAGGGTAACACCATCGACGAGTTCCATGACAATATACTCCAGCTCGTCGCTGTGACTCACATCATAAACCGCTACAATGTTCGGGTGCGAAAGCATGGCAACCGCATGGGATTCCGCACAGAACCGGCTTCGAACTGTTTCGTCCGAGGCTGCGTCCTCTCTCATGATCTTCACTGCCACATCCCGATTGAGCCGATGATCGGTTGCCCGATAGACCCACGCCATACCGCCTGCGCCGACCAGAGAAACAATCTCATAACGCCCGTCCAGAGTCTGGCCGAGCCATTTTTTCATTTCTATCTCTTCCATACGACTATTGTAACATTATCAGGCGCGCCGCGTGACAAAGCGAGCTCCATCAGATCCCGGCAGGCGGCTTCAGCCGTCGAAGAATCGTTCAGGACAGCGGTGATCTCATCCTCCGGTACAATATTGGACAGTCCGTCCGAACAAAGGAGGAGACAATCCCCAGGTCCCAGATTCACTTCGAAAGTGTCTGCCGTGACATCCTGATCAGATCCAAGTGCACGGGTAATCACATTCTTCTGTGGATGATGTAGGGCCTGCTCCGGCGTGATGATGCCTGCCTCGAGCAGTTCTTCGACCAGTGAGTGGTCACGGGAAATCTGCCTAAGCGTGTGACGGTGCAGATGATAAGCGCGACTGTCCCCGACATTCAACACATAACCGGAGCCATTACGTCGAAGCACTGCAGCCACAAGCGTTGTGCCCATTCCCGTCAGATGATCACCGAACTGAGAATATGCCCAGGCGACACCGTTGGCTTCATCACAGGCTTCCAGCATGACACGAGGATAATCGGAGAGACGGGTCGGGAACGTAGAGAGATGATGATAAACATGGTTGACAAACGCTTTGGCAGACAGCTGACTGGCCAAGCCGCCGGCATTTGCCCCGCCCATACCGTCACAGAGCGCAAGAATCGAGCAGGATGCTTTTTCACAGTCTTCAATCAAAAAGCTGTCCTGGTTCTCCGGTCTTGTTCTTCCCTTGTCTGTCAGCCCAAAGCAATTCACCAAATCTCACCTACACATGCTTCTGAAATTTGCGCCGAAGCTGGCCGCAGGAGGCATCGATATCACTCCCAAGGCGTCGCCGCACTGAAACCGTGACGCCGCTGTCCTCCAACACTTTCTGGAACGCACGGATCGTCTCTGGAGTAGAGGGCAGCATACCGCGCTCTTCTACATAATTCAACGGTATCAGATTCACGTGCGCACCGATACTCTTTGCAAGCCCAGCAAGCTCGGCAGCCTGCTGCGTGCTGTCGTTGGTTTCGCGTATCATTGAGTATTCAAAGGAGATTCTTCTACCCGTCTGATCAACATAGTGCCTGCAGGCACGCATGACTTTATCGATGCCGCGGTTCGACGGCATGATTCTGGATCGAAGCGCATCCTCCGGTGCGTGAAGAGACAGCGCCAGGGTAATGGGCAGTTTCTCCTCTGCCAGCCGTTCTATCCCTTCCGGCAGGCCACATGTGGAGAGTGTAATATGTCGCAGTCCGATGTTCCTTCCTTCCGAATGACTGATCAGGTGAAGGAAGCGAAGTACGTTCTCCAGATTGTCCAGTGGCTCACCGATCCCCATCAGGACGATATTCGAAACACGGTCACCGGCTGCCTGTTCTGTAAACAGAACCTCATTGATCATTTCTCCCGGCGTAAGGTTTCGGACCAGTCCGCCGATGGTTGACGCACAGAAGCTGCAACCCTGACGGCAGCCGACCTGGCTGGAAATGCAGACCGAATTGCCATAATGATAGCGCATAAATACAGTTTCCACGGAATTTCCGTCCACGAGGCCCCATAGAAACTTTTTCGTTCCGTCTTCTCTGGAGATCTGTTGGCGCAACATTTTGGGCGCATATAGCTCAAAGTGCTCTTGAAGCACTTCTCGGAGTGTTTTCGGAAGATTGGTCATTTCCGAAAAGTCTCGGCAGCCCCTTGTCAGCCATTCCGAAATCTGCTTTGAACGATATGCCGGAAGTCCCAGATCGCTAATCTGCTGTTTTAGTTCCTCCGGCATGAGAGATAGAATATCAGTCATGTTTTCTTACCATCTTCGCTGCAAAAAAACCGTCATTTCCGTTCTGGTGTGTCCATGAGCGCAGCATTCCGTTGCTGCAGTCGAACCCATCACAGCAAATCGGCACTGCACTGAAATCAGGGTGTGTCTCAAGAAAGACATTTACCTGTGCTTCATCTTCTTCTCTGAGCACCGAACATGTCGAATACAACAGGATTCCGCCGCGGCGGACATAGCGTGAAAGATTGCACAGAATCGCTCGCTGCAGGGGGAGCAGCTCCCTGACTTCCGTATAAGTACGTCGACGGATTTCCGGATGCCTGCGAATAACACCGGTGCCGGAACACGGCACATCTGCGATCACGGCGTCAAACTCGCCCTCGAATTCGTAACAGAATTCCGCGGCGTCCATCACTCTGGTCTCAATTCTGAACCCAAGACGCTCATAGTTCTCTCTGCATCGTTTCAATCTGGATGAATTGATATCGCAGGACAGCACCTCGGCACCATCCAGAACGGCAGCCATACTCTTCCCGCCGGGAGCCGCACATGCATCGAGCACGCGCATTCCAGGCTGAAGTCCAATGCAGTGAATGGAAGCCCGAGCCGCATCGTCCTGGACATAGAAGAGTCCCTCCCGATATCCCGGAAGAGTATCAACACGGCAGGCTGGAATCCTGACGGAAGGAAAATCTTCCCTGACAGAAAGTGGTTGAACCTTTTTCTTATGCAACAGATCCAGGTACGCTTCCAGAGAAATAAGTCTGGTATTTATCTGAAGGCAGAGCTCCGGAACGGACTGATTTCCTTCCAGCCAGGACCTGGTAAATGCCTCGTCATGCTCCTGCATCATCTGCAGGACAAGCCAGTCCGGGTGACTGTATCGAACTGAAGGGTCCAGATTAGCCTGAAACAGCTTCGTCTTTTCAGCACTGATCTTGCGCAGAACGGCATTCACCATGCCGCAAGCGAAGCTTTGCCTTGACGCTCTGCAAATCATTACCGCGTCATTTACTGCGGCGGAATCCGGTACCCGATCCAGAAACATGATCTGATAGGCAGACATCCGCAGGAGATCCATCACACGCGGATGTGTTTTCGAAGTATGCAGGAAGCCCGAAAGGCAGTGATCAAGAAACCGCTCGTTCTGCAGGACGCCGAAAAATATCCGTTCTGCCAGTCTGGAGTCATCTTCCCGATCACAGTTAATCGTCTCCGGCAGAATATTCTTCAGTCGGTAACTCTGTAAAGCATGCAGAGCACCAGTGCGAGCCTGAGAGACCTGCTGTTTTTGGCCGGACCCGTTCTTTCCATAAGGATTCTCTGTACTCACAGCTTCAGGCGATGCCCTCGAAGAAAGTCTGCGGTTTTCATCCTCTTCTTCCCTGGCAGCTGTAGCTCAGTGATCAGAAGGCTGGCACCGTCGGCGCAGGCAATCTCAATCCCACGGTCTGTTGCGGAAAGAATGGTTCCGGGAGCAGATTCGGTATGTCCATCGCTGTATTCGGCGCTGAAAACCTTCACCGTCTGTCCTTCCAGTTCCATAGTCGCTACCGGCCAGGGTTGCAGGCCATAGATCCACTTCCGTATCTCTCTTGGGCTGTGATTCCAGTCAATTGGGCTGAGTTCTTTTCCCAGTCTGGTAACATAAGTGGCTTCCTGATGGTTTTGCGGCCGTCTCGGCGCAATGCCCAGGTCGATGTCACGGAGTGTTCTGGAGAGGAGTTCGGCGCCAAGCACCTTCAGACGATCATACAGTTCCCCTGATGTCTCCGTCTCTCCGATCTCCAGCTCTGCTTCATAGATGATGTCCCCTGCATCCATCTCACGGACGAGATGGAATGTGGAAACGCCGGTAACAGTATCGCCGTTCAACACAGCCCACTGGATTGGCGCTGCCCCGCGGTATTTCGGTAACAGAGACCCGTGAAGGTTCACCGCGCCTTTTGACGCAGCGTTCAGGACATCATCAGGCAGAAGCTTTCCGTATGCCACAACGGCAATGATATCTGCGGAGAACGCTCGAAGTTCTCGAATGACCTCCGGGTCACGGAATGTATCCGGCTGAAAGACCGGGATTCCATGCCGAATCGCACAGTCCTTCACCGGCGAAAAGCTGGTCTGCATTCCTCTGCCACGTGCTTTATCGGGCTGTGTATATACCGCACAGACCTCAAATCCATCTGCAATCAGGCGCTCCAGTGAAGCCTCGGCAAAGTCCGGCGTACCCATGAAGATTACTTTCATCTCAATCCTCCGCATCGAGTTCCCGTGTTGCCTGGAGTTCCTCTTCAGTGAGCATGCGCTCACACTTTGAAGTAAAGACGATACCATCGAGGTGGTCAATCTCGTGCGCAAAACACCGAGCAGTCAGGCCGGTCCCTGTAACCTCAAAAACCTCGCCGAACCGGTTCTGTGCTTTGACCTTTACAAAAGCAGGTCTGGAAACGATGCCATACTGTCCCGGTACGCTGAGGCAGCCTTCCGGTTCATGTTGTTCTCCACTTGATTCGATGATCTCAGGGTTGATAAGTTCGATCAAATAGGGTTCACTGCCCTCGGGCACATTGGTCTCCAGAACAAGAACGGCCCGGCGCAGCACGCCGACCTGCGGTGCGGCAAGCCCAACACCGTCCGCCTGCTCCAGGGTCTCTGCCATATCGTCCAACAGTTGATGCAGTCTGGGATTAAAATCTGTCACAACTCTGCATTTTCTGGTCAGAGTCGGGTCTTCCTCGGTCAGTATATTTCGGAGAGCCATTCATAAACTCCTTTGTCTTCAATAATCCATATGATTCCATCCGCCTAAAAACCGGTCTCATTCTCTACATAGAAATAGACGTTGCGCATCTCCCGGTCCTGGCTGCATGCAATCAGGATCGCAGATAGGATCTGTCGGATGGTCTTGTTCAATCTGCAGCGTATCTGAATCCGGAACCGAAACCGGTCACTAACCTTGACGACTGGAAATGGGATCGGTCCCATCAGCTCCGCATGTTCGTCATTCTGCGCAAGCAGTTTCTCCAGCATCTGACGGCAGGTCTGAAGAGAGCGAAAAACCTGCTCTTCTTTCCCACCGGAGGCGGATAGTGCAACCCAGTTGAAAAAAGGCGGTGCATTCTGTACTCTACGCATGTCAATCTCTGCAGAATAAAAGTGTTCATAATCCTGTCTCGCCGCCATACAAATGATTTCGTTTTCCGGCGTAAAGGTCTGGATCACTGCTTCACCCGTTTTATTTCCACGCCCGCATCTTCCGATGACCTGCGCCAGTACGGAGAATGTCTTCTCCCCAGCACGAAAATCATTGGAATACAGGCCCTGGTCCGCAGAAACGATCCCAACAAGAGTTACATTCTCGAAATTCAGACCTTTTGCAATCATCTGTGTACCGATCATAATCGGGATCTTTTCATCTACAAACCGCTGAAACAGGATCTGATGCGAGCCTAGTGGACTCACAGAATCTGCATCCACACGCAGGATCTCCGTTCCCGGAAATTCTTCCTGCAGTTCTTCGGCAAGGCGCTGGGTCCCGGTGCCAAAGAAACTGAGCTTCCCACCACAGTTTGGGCAGCCTGGATCCAGGACCTGCCACGTCCCGCAATAGTGGCAGATCATCCGGCGTCGGTTTGCATGCCAGGTCATTGAGACCGAGCAATGCGGACAACGGTAAATAAAGCCACACTCCGGGCAGGTAACCAGCTTGTTCGTTCCGCGCCGGTTCAGAAAGAGAATAGACTGTTCACCTTTCTCAATCCGACTGAGAATAGCTTCCTTCAGAGGCATGCTCAGATCCGATGTATTCCCCTGAAGCAGTTCCTTCTTCATGTCCACGATTCGAACAGACGGGAGCGGTTTTTCATTGAACCGGTGCGCAAGCCGGTGATAGCCATATTCACCGCACTGTGCAAGGTATCGTGTTGTGATGTCCGGGGTCGCCGACCCCAGAATAAGGAAGGCCTTTTCCTGCAGGCAGCGGAAGCGGGCCACCTCTCTGGTATCATAGCGTGGAACAGATTCCGAACGATAGCTGTCCTCCTGTTCCTCGTCGATGATTACAAGGCCGAGATATGGAATAGGGGAAAAAACTGCACTCCTCGTTCCGATTACCAGCCGGGCATCCCCTCGCCGGATACGCTTCCACTCGTCATAGCGCTCACCTACGGAAAGTCCACTGTGCAGAATTGCTACTTGGTCTCCGAACCAGGAGGAAAAGACAGAAAGCATCTGTGGCGTCAGCGCGATCTCCGGCACGAGCAAGATGGCCCCCTGACCCTCTGAAAGCATCTGAGCAATTAAATGTGCATAGACGCTGGTTTTCCCACTTCCGGTAACACCAGAGAGCAGACAGACACCGCTCTGCCCATCTGTTGTCATCTGTTTGCGGATCGCCGAGAGTGCGTTCGCCTGTTCGTCGTTCAGAATCGGAAGAGGTACGGCACATTCCTGTACCCGCACAGATCTGCGCAGGACCTCCTGCCGGTAGATCTCAATCAATCCTTGGTTTGCAAGTGATTTGAGCGTCTCCTTTCCTGCGCCTGTAAACTGCATTAGATCCAGAGCCGAGAGCATTTCAAAGCTGCATAGCAGATCCATGACCTCAGCCTGTCTTGGAGCTTTTTTGCGTTTGTTGTCCACGAAGGCCGCAGCATCCTCGGCGGGAATCGCCAGTCGAACCATCTCTCTGGTTTTGTCACGTGCTTTTTGCCTGCCGGATTTATCAAACCATAGACCTGCCGGAAGCATCACCCTGACAGCGTCATATACCGTGCAGAAGTATCTCTCTCGCATAAAGAGTGCCAATCTCAGCTGATCTTTCGTGAGAAGCGGCTCTTTATCCGCAGGGCGTAGAATCTCCTTGCAATCGGGATATGCACTCTCCTCATCTACAGAGAGGACAATCCCTTCCGCCACACGGTTTCCTTTTCCAAACGGCACAAAAACTCGGGATCCGGGCAAGACACAATTCGAATACGCTTCCGGGATCTTATAGTCATAGGGCTTGTCGATGGCATAGGTTACCGGGGAAACTGCAATTTTGGCGAACATGCGATGGTCAGTGAATGGTCAGTTTCCCGGTATATACTTCGTCAATCGCGGTGGAAACAGGCTTTTTTTCCAGAGAGATTTTATGTTCTTCTGCTTCGGCAGATAGGGTCCTGGCACGTCTGGCAACGAGATTAACTAGTTGATAACGGCTGCCGACCTTTTCGACGAGTTCTGCTACCGGTGGATAGAGCATCATAATGGTATCATTTCCTTTTCAATTTAATTTGCTGTTTTTGTAGTCTTTTATTTTACGAGCTTTGCTGCAAGCTCTTTGTCAAAACGACACTGCGCTGCGGTCAGAATTGCGCTGAATTCCTTTGCCGCTAAGTCCAGATTGTCGTTGACAATCAGGTAATCATAGAAATCCGCTTCCTGGATTTCATGTCTGGCTCTTGCGATTCTTGCTTCGATCGTTTCCTGCGTATCCGTCCCGCGGGACTCAAGTCTTCTTCTCAGCTCCTCCATGGAGGGCGGCATTATGAAAATCGTGATAGCCTCCGGCATTTTTTCATGCACCTGCCGGGCTCCCTGGATCTCGATGTCGAGAATGACGTTCATTCCGTTCTCCAACTGCTCTTCGACATAATTCCTCGGTGTTCCATAAGAATGGTTCACATAGGTTGCATGCTCCAGAAGTTCATCATTTGCAACCATCTCATCGAAGCGTTTCTGATCAATGAAGAAGTATTCCCTGCCATGTACCTCACCCGCGCGTGGACTACGCGTGGTCACGGATGTCGAAAAGCAAATGTCACTGCGCTCTTCGATCGCGCGAAACACCACCGTGCTTTTACCCGATCCAGAGGGGCCCGAGAGTATAATCAGATTTCCTTTCCCAGTCATGTTGATTCCGAGCCTCCGTTAACATCATTTTGAATGCGCAGTGCGAGTTCCTGTGGAGTCAGTGCGGACAGGATCATATGATTGCTATTCATCAGGATAACAGCTCTGGTGCTTCTGCCGAAGGAGGCATCGACCACCAGGCCCCGTTCGCGTCCGTCAGAGATCATGCGCTTGATCGGTGCGGAGTCCGGAGACAGGATCGTTACGATCTTGTCCTCGGCAATGAAATTGCCAAAACCGATGGCAAGCATTCTGGATTCTTGTATATTATTCAATGTTCTGAACCTGTTCACGGATTTTTTCAATCTCTGACTTCAGTTCCACAACCAGATAGGCGATCTCGGAATCCTGGCACTTGGAACCAATTGTGTTGGCCTCACGATTGAATTCCTGAATCAGAAAATCGAGTTTACGACCGATAGGTGAGCCGTCCTGCATCAGTTTCCGAAACTGGGACAAATGGCTGTGCAATCTTACCGTTTCTTCGTCGGTTGCAACCCTGTCAGCAAAGATGGCAGCCTCCGCGACGATCCGGTCTTCCGCGACCGAAGTGTCAGCCAGGACCTCCCTCAGTCTACTCTCCAAGCGTTCCCGATAGGCGTAAACCGTCTTCGGTGCCTGCTGTTCTACTTCCCGGACCAGTTCTTCGATCCGGTCTGCTTTCTGAAGAAGATCCTCTGCGAGCTTACCGCCCTCACGTGTTCTCATCGCGTTGAAGTCGTCAACGGCTTCTTCAACCAGGGGGATCAGCTGTGTCAAGAAGGCATCCTGATCCAGTTCTTCCTTTTCCAGCGAAAGAACATCTGGGAAGCGGGCGATATCCAGGGCGTTTGGCGACGACATCAGCCCAAGCTCCGTCCCGATTGCGGTGATTGCATTTCGGTATGCTTCCGCGAGGTGGGTGTTGACCCGGATCTTCGTCTGATCGCTCTCAACAGCATCAAACGAAAGAAAAAAATCCACCTTTCCTCTGGAGATCCGTTTCTGGATACAGGTTTTTATTTCGTTTTCGGCGAAGAGAAATCCGCGAGGCAGCTTGATTCCAAGGTCCAGATACCGGTTGTTTACACTTCTGAGTTCAATCGTAATTGCGAATCCGGCGACGGTTGCTTTTGCACTTCCATAGCCGGTCATGCTTCTGATCATGGTAGTTCGATATCCCCTATCCTATGAAATAATTTCAAATTGAATCTGCTGTTCCCTGCTCTGCCTTTTCTGATGACGGACCAGAATCACTGCAGACAGAAACAGACAGAGAAAACTTACCAGAATGCAGAGTCCCTCTGGCGCACCGAGAATATAGGCTGCAGCATATCCGACTATAAATAGTACAAGCGGCATTACATACACCAATACCGCAGCCGAAAACACCTTCGAAGTCCGACTGGAAATGACAACCCGCTGCCCAGGACGGGCATTGATGCTGTTTTTTGCGACAGCTTTCAGCTCAGACTGGAAAATACAGGCCTCACAGCTTCCACAGTTGCTCCCGCAGGCGGTGGACCGCGTCACGGCCACTTCGGCCATGGCATTCGGCAGCAGTCTGGTTACGATTGCATCCTGTGTCATAATTTGCTCGCGTCCTCACTTCTGTCAACGTGCAAGATTCACTGAAATCTGGTAATCACCTACCGCGCCCACATCGACAAATCCGTCCACATAAATCTTCGCGGGAACCACAAACGGTCCTGTGGATTCTTTATAGTCGACCAGATCCGCCACAGCGCGGATATTCTCTGCAGCAAGCTCGCCAAGCTGTTCTTCGGTTCCGCGTATGACTACATCCAGACTCCCACTGAGGATTGTGGCCTCGACGCCCTCCGGAACATTAGTTACGGAAATATTCTTCAATGTGAAGTTCTTCGTTGTCAGACCGACAACTTCAACATCGACTTTTGCGTCTGTCACTCCGCTGACATTCCGCAGGGAGTTGTCAAACGGAATCGTATAGGTTTCGGAGAAGCTTGCCCGGAAGTCGGTCAGATCAATCGTGCTGAGGATGATGCGGTTCATCCCGTCCAGAATGGCAGAGTCACCAGCCAGCGTGATCCTGTCCGGCGTTATCGTGACGACAGTGTTGGCAGTTGTAGCTCCGGAACCCTCAATCAGTTCTACAGAAAGTGGGATATCCTTGACCTGCAGGATCGGCAGGGTCGCGAGAATCGTCTCCTGCGAGGATGTCAGGTACTCGGTCGACACCGGCTTTCCATCCGCGTTCATCAGCGTGAAAGGCGCTTCGTCTGTATAGCTGCTGGAGACTGTCTGGCCAGCACCGAAGTTTACCCACGCGTAGGCAACGTCCTTCAGATAGGCATCGGGTCCGGTCACCGAGATGGTTGCCGGTTCAAAAAGCGGCGACTCAGCCGTGAATCCATCCGCAAGCGTCCCTTCATATCCGCCGCGTACCGGGATTGATACAGTGTTGAGCGTCGATACCATGAAGTTCACGGTTTCTGGACTGTAGGCCACTTCCGCCAGATTTCTGGTATCCACCCCTTCGGGATATACGATCTTGTATTTCATTGATGCATAGGCTGATCTGCTGAGTTTGCTGACATCGACCTGAGCGATCAGGTCCTCTGAATCCATGGAATCTACAATTCTTCTCGGACCGCGGATTTCAACCCGGACATTGTTGGTGTCGAGATCGGTCACGACCAGGTTTCTGGTGCTGCGAATCGTCTCTTCACCGATAAATTCCACCGGAACACCGCGGAAAATCTGTGTCACAACGGAGTTTTCAGTGCTTACAACATACGTCCAGATTGCGAGTGAAGCCATCAGCGACACCAAAGCCCATATAATCTTTGATACAGTTCTATTTTTTATCAGATGTCTTGGCTCCATTGGCTTCCCTCTTCCATACATGCTGCCAGGTTTCCTTCATACGGTCTTTCCATGTCTTCTTCTCTTCATCCACAATCAGCTCCCTGTGCAGCAGTTCCATCAGGGTAGCTCCGTTCAGGTGGCGCTTCAATGCACCATCCAGGGCCAGCGAAATTGCACCTGTCTCTTCCGAAACAATAATCACCACAGCGTCCGACTGTTCGCTTAGACCGATCCCTGCCCGATGGCGCATGCCGAGATCCTTACTCAGGTTCTGGCTCTGCGTCAGTGGCAGGACACAGCCTGCAGCCGCAATCCTGGCCTCACGGATGATGACAGCACCGTCATGAAGTGGTGCTTTATTATAGAAGAGGTTTTTCGTGAGTTCGGTCGTCACATCTGCGTTCACAATTGTCCCGGTATTCATGATCGAGCTGAGATCAACCGCACGCTCAAAGATGATCAGTGCACCAGTTCTTGAGGCCGACATATCGACACATGCTTGCACAACCTGTGAGATTGCCGATTCCATAACCGGTGTGGACGAGCTCCGATTTGAAGTAAAGGTACTGCCCACACGTTCCAGCATACGCCTCAGCTCAGGCTGAAACAGGATTACCAACGCAATCACGCCAAGTTCCAGCGCGCGCCGCAAAAGGAAGTTGATCATCGTAAGGTCCAGCACATACGACAGCAGAAAGACGCCGACCAGGAGAAGAATCCCCCTTGCGACGTTCCTCGAATTCGTCCGCCGTACAAAGTCAATTACTTCATAGATCAGATACGCGACGATCAGTATGTCAATGGCATCGGTAATGCCAATGGTCTTGATATAACTAATAGCAGTACCGAGAAGATTGGCAATCGCGTCCATAACGGTCTCCTAAAAAGTCAGATAACATAACTAAAGTATTATAATTCAATTTTCTTCAAAGTGCAAGTTCTAACTTTGCTTCTGCCACTGTAATCCGGTTATAAACCTCTCGTTGTACCTGCATCGTCAGCTCATTCTCCCGCTTCATGACAAACCGGTATGTGTCGTCCTGGCTCAACCCGCTCATAAACAGGACGTGGCGACCGGCGGCCAAGGAGGCCCCGAACGCAAGATCAGCACTTTCCAGCAGGAGCGAGCTTGTCTCGCCGTCCGCGGCCGGCAGCATTCCCTCTGCCATCTCCAGGCACTTCCCCATCATGTTGACGATCTCGAGGCAGATGCTGACAGCGGTCTGTCTTGCAGCCTCAATACGACGTTCGTCACCTTCCTTCAAAGCCAGCCGTAGCGGTCCGTGACACTTCACATCCTCGTCCACGAGGTTCACCATATAAGCACGCAGGATCTCTGTATTGCGGAGGTACCAGTCCATCTTTTCGTTTTTACATTCCGTTTTGGCAGCGAGTCTTTCTGCCGCAAGAGCCAGAACCCCTGCGGCGACGGCGGCGGCCGCCGCCGCGGCGCTGCCTGCACCTACCCGGTTTTCCGGATCGGAGAGCTTTTTAGTAAGTTCAACCAGCGACTGATTCCGGTAGATCTCTATCTTGACACCGTCAGACATGTCAAACCATCCCTCTTATTCATCGTGATTGAATTCTCTCAATTCAAGTCCCGGGTTCTTCTGTAGTGCCCAGTCGACACACCACAGAGAAGTGAACAGCAAAAGATTGTTTCCCTTGAAATCCTGTACCCACCTGGTATCGCTGGTGAGGTTGAGCATCGGAATACTGTCATTCTCTGTGGATACCCATCGGATAATTTCATACGGAAGATCCCGTCGGCGGATATCAACGCCGTATTCTGTCTTCAGTCTGTATTCCAGCACCTCAAACTGCAGCACGCCGACGACGCCTACCAGGACCTCCTCCACACCGGTGTTTGGCTCATGGAAGATCTGGATTGCGCCCTCCTGAGCGATCTGCAGGATGCCTTTTTCAAACTGTTTGCGCTTCATGGTGTCAATGCGTTCGACCGCAGCAAAGTGTTCTGGCGCAAAGTTCGGGATTCCTTCATAGCGGACGTTCATTCCCTTTTCACAGACCGTATCGCCGATAGAGAAGATTCCAGGATCAAAGACGCCTATGATGTCTCCGGCAAACGCCTCGTCGATGATCGAACGATCTGAGGCCATGAGCTGTTGCGGTTGTGACAGACGCAGGGCCTTCTCTCCCTGAACGTGGAAGTATTCCTTATCGCGCTGAAATCGTCCGGAACAGATCCGCATGAACGCGATGCGATCCCGGTGTGCCTTATTCATGTTCGCCTGAATCTTAAACACAAACGCAGAGAAGGCATCCTCGCAGGGGTCGATTGTCTCCCCGTCGGAAACACGGGGCAGCGGTGGGATCGTCATCTCTAGAAAGCTTTTCAGAAAAGGCTCCACGCCGAAGTTATTCAGCGCTGAACCGAAAAATACCGGGCTCAGCAGGCCTGCGCGGATGGCCTCCAGATCGAAGTCATAGCCTGCCCCGTCAACAAGCTCTACATCGTCCTCTAAGGTACGGCGGAGCCGCTCCCCAATCAGGCTGTCCAGCAGCTCAGTCTCAGAGAGGCTGCACGCTATGGAAGAGATGCGGTTCTGACCCCTATGAAATTCCTGGAAAGCGAGGATCTCCTGATTCTGCCGGTCATAAACGCCCTTGAAGTCCTGCCCACAGCCGATAGGCCAGTTCATCGGATAGGTGCCGATGCCAAATTCCTTCTCGAGTTCCTCCAGCAAATCGTAAGGACTTCGAGCTTCCCGGTCGAGCTTGTTGATGAAGGTAAAAATCGGTATATGCCTCATGGCACAGATCTTAAACAGCTTTCTTGTCTGCGGCTCGATGCCCTTGGCAGCGTCGATGACCATGACTGCGGAGTCAGCCGCCATCAGCGTGCGATAGGTATCTTCGGAGAAGTCCTGGTGTCCAGGCGTATCAAGAATGTTAATGCAGTAGCCGTTGAATTCAAACTGCATGACGGAGGAAGTGATCGAAATCCCCCGCTGCTTTTCAAGCTCCATCCAGTCGGACACAGCATGCCTGGCAGTGGCCTTTCCCTTTACAGAGCCAGCCAGCTGGATCGCTCCGCCATAGAGAAGAAGCTTTTCCGTCAGGGTTGTTTTTCCAGCATCCGGGTGTGAAATGATCGCAAAGGTTCTTCTTCTGTTGATTTCGTCGTTGAGTCTCGGCATATGTCTGTTACCGCTCCAATTGCAATATAATGTATAACTAATTTACTTTACCACAACAAGGAGTGAATTGCAATGAGACAATGAGAAAAATCGGAAGGAATCAGCTTGAAGCAGATTCCGAAATATGATAGAATGCATTTCATGGAATCAAATATGTTCAAAACTGAATACTGTGCTGTGCGGAAACAATGGCTGGATCATTACTTCTCGTCCTTGAACCCGATGCAGCGTAAGGCCGTCCTTGCGACCGAGGGTCCGGTTCTGATTCTGGCGGGCGCCGGCAGCGGAAAGACAACCGTTCTGATCCAACGCATTGTAAATCTGATCCGCTTCGGTCCCGCAGCGGACCTGGAAGAGCTACCCCCCCAGGCAGATGAAGCCGCTCTGAAGGCTTTGAGTACCCTTTCGCCAGAGGCTGAGCCCTGGGCGGTTCTCCGTCCGGTCTCCCCCAGGAAGATTCTCGCCATCACCTTCACGAACAAAGCCGCCGACGAGCTGAAAAACCGTCTCGAGGAATCCGAAATCGAAAATGCGGGAGAAATCTGGGCCTGTACCTTTCATTCTGCCTGCGTGCGGATTCTTAGACGGGAGGCAGAGCTTCTTGGCTATGCTTCGGGCTTCAGCATCTACGACACCAACGACAGTCTGAGTCTCATCAAGCGGATCCTGAAGGACAGAAATCTTGATGAAAAGATCTATCCTCCGCGCTCTGTTCTGAGTGCAATCAGCCGAGCGAAGGATGAGAAGATTCTGCCGGAGGAGTATGCGGCCAACGCCCGTGCGAGCCGTGACTCCCACAGTATCCGCATCGGAGAACTCTATACGGAATATGCAAAGCGTCTTTTCGCCGCGAACGCCATGGACTTCGACGACCTTATTCTGAACACAGTCCTTCTTCTGGAACGCTTTGAAAGCCGTCGCGCCTGGTGGCAGAAGCGTTTCTCGTATATCATGGTGGATGAGTATCAGGACACCAACCACCTGCAGTACCTTCTGATTTCACTTCTGGCTGGCGAACACAGGAACATCTGCGTAGTCGGTGACGATGACCAGAGTATTTACCGTTTCCGCGGCGCGACCATCGAGAACATTCTCTCCTTTGAGCAGCAGTTCAAAGGCTGTCGCACCATCCGTCTGGAGGAAAACTACCGCAGCACTGAACAGATCCTTGAGGCAGCGAACAACGTTATCCGCCACAATCATTCCCGCAAGGGGAAAGAACTCTGGACCGGTCTGGGTCGTGGTGACCCTGTGAAGGTCATCACTGTCCAGGATGAAAACGAGGAGGCTGCCGCCATCGCCAGTATGATCCTGACCGACTATTCACACGGGCTGCATTGGAAAGACCACGCAATCCTCTACCGCATGAATGCCCAGTCGAGCCAGCTGGAATTTGCGCTGAAACGTTCCGGTATCCCTTACCGCGTGATTGGCGGCGCCCGCTTCTTCGACCGTACGGAGGTCAAGGACGTTCTTTCATATCTGTGCGTGATCTCTGATCCACAGGATGAGATTCGTCTCCTGCGGATCGTCAACACGCCGCCACGTGGCATCGGAGAAAAGAGCGTGGAAACCGCGCGAAGAATCGCTGCAGAAGAATCGCTCTCGCTGTTTGACGTTCTGGAACGGGCGGACGCCTGGCCGGAACTCAGCCGTTCGGCTGTACGGATGCGTGAATTTGCGCACATGATACGTGAGCTGCAGGACGAGGCTCTCTCCAGTGACGCGCTGTATGACCGTCTGCTGGAAAAGACCGGTTATCTCACCATGTTGGAACAGTCGAAGGACGAGCGCGATGAGAGCCGCGTGGAGAACGTCCGCGAACTCAAAAGCAGCATCCTTTCCTATCAGAACGAGACCGGTGACAACAGCTTGGCCGGTTATCTCTCCAGCATCGCCCTTTACACCGACATTGATGGGATGGATCGGGAGGAAGACAGTGTCATCCTCATGACCATCCACAGCGCCAAAGGCTTGGAATTCCCAGTGGTCTTCGTCGTAGGCCTGGAGGAAGGCATCTTTCCTGGACTCCGCTCCATCGGGGATCAGGACGAGATGGAGGAGGAGCGCCGCTTGTGTTATGTTGCCTTTACACGAGCGAAGACCAGGCTCTTTCTTTCTCACGCTCAACAGCGCATGCTCTTCGGGAAGACCACCGCCAACCGTCCGAGCCGCTTCCTAGAGGAGAGCGGAGTAGCGTTCGAGGTTCCACGGCGTCAGTCTCACACCTCCTCCCGATCCGCCGGCTTTACAAAGTCAACATACTCCACATCCCCTCCGAGACCAGGATCAGCAGACCGGAAACAGATAGCGTCCATTCCAACCGCTTCGCTTCCGGATCTATCAGTTGGACTGCGGGTCACTCACAGCGCTTTCGGCGAAGGGACCGTCACAAAGATGATCCCCATGGGCGGAGACCAGCTCCTTGAGATTTTCTTTGACGGGCACGGGCCGAAGAAGCTCATGCTGAAAGCGGCTGTCAGATACCTGAAAACGCAGTAAAAATGCAATAATCATTTCATTTTCTCTTTATAAACTGTTCACTTATACGGATCACAGGAATGCTATAATCCATCCCAGGAGCAAATTAATGACAGGGGGTCATAACAATGGATGTACAAAGCACAATTCAGAAACTCAAAGAACTCGTCAGCAAGGGTAATGTCTCCCGCATTATCGTCAATCGCAAGGGGCAGCAGGTCCTTAATATTCCGGTGAATGTCGGTGTCGTCGGCGCTGTCGTCGGACTGGCTTATGCCAAGTGGGTTATGCTGGCAGGCGTTCTTGCTACCATCGGTTTCGGCTGCACAGTTGAGGTAATCAAATCCGACGGTGGGATCGTCAACGTCATGGATGAAGAGAGCAACCGCAAGGTCCGCGAATTTGCCAGTGACGCAGTCGAAAAAGTCAAAGAAAACATTCCCGTCAGCATCAATGTGGACGTAAAACGCGAGTCCGACGTCGTTGACACTGAAGTCGAAGAAGTCCACGAAGAAAAGAACGACCAGTAATCCCATTTCATTTTGAACTCGGCGACACCCTCCCGGCTCCGGGAGGGTGTCCATTCTGATTCTGGAGAACACAATATGAAAGAACTCTTCGTTGGAATAAACGACGCCGGGCAGCGGCTGGACCGCTTTGTCGCAAAGACAGTGCCCCTCCTGCCTGACAGCCTCCTGCAGAAATACATCCGCCTCAAGCGAATCAAATGCAACGGCAGAGCCGCGAAGCGGGATCTTCGCCTGAAATCCGGCGATGTCCTCACACTGTATATCAACGATGAGTTCTTTGAAGCGCCGCGGGAAGAGAACTCCTGGCTCAAGATCGCGAAACCACATCTGAATATCATCTTTGAAGATGAAAACATCCTTCTGACTGACAAGAAGCCCGGCGTCCTATGCCACAGCGCCGGGAAGTGGGATTATAATACGCTCATCGCGAACATCCAGGCCTATCTGGCCCAGAAGGGAGAATGGCTTCCCAGGGAGGAGAATTCTTTTACCCCCGCGCTCTGCAATCGAATTGATCGCAACACCGGTGGCATCGTCATCGCTGCGAAAAACGCTGAATCCTTGCGGGTCCTGAATGAAAAGATCCGGGGCCGTGAAATAGAGAAATACTATCTCTGTACTGTCTGCGGTCGTCCAAAACCAGACAGAGGTCGCTTGGAGAATGAGCTTTTCAAGGATGCCGTCAAGAACCAGGTCTATGTCAAGAACCGTCCGGAGCCCGGTTCCCGCACAGCCATCACGGAATACCGCGTGCTGAAATCCAAAGGCGGTCTCTCTCTGGTAGAGTGCCACCTGCTGACCGGACGGACACATCAGATCCGTGTTCAGATGGCTCACGCAGGCTGGCCTCTCCTCGGCGATGGAAAATACGGACGTGATGCCGTCAACCGCCGCTATCATGAGGATGGCCAGGCGCTGTACTCCTGGAAGCTGTGTTTCAACTTTTCCACTGACGCCAGCATTCTGAACTACCTCAGCGGCAAGGAATTCTGTGTCGACCAGAACAACATCGACTTTGTAATGAAATATTTTCCCTAAATGGTATACTAATACAGGTTATTTAACGGCTGAGCAGTAATTCTGCTCAGCCGTTCGCATTCAATAATGGTATTCAGAGATCAGCGATAGATGGCCGGGGTCCAGTAGTGCTGCTGGTACAGATCGGTAAAGCGATAGCTCATGCGAAGGTTTCCGTCGTCCAGCGTCACATAGGAGATCTCCATGTTCTCTGTTACGGTCATCGGGTCCCCCAGAAGGTAGCTGTCTTCATATACACCGGTATAGCTGTAGTAGTCGCAGATGAAGTCAAGCGTGTCGCCAACTTTCCAGAAGACACTGTCATTGCTCACCCATTCGGCATCAGCCGCGGGAATGTTATCCGTGACGGCAGGAATTCCCTTAGCCACTGTCTCCGTCTCCGCCGCGTCATAGACTTTCCTGAGGCCGGTGATGGTACCATAAGGGTGTTCGGAATCGAAAGAGATCATGATGTCGACGCGCTCGTCATTCAGAAGCGCCGGAACATAGCCGGTGGTGACAGCGTCATCCCCTTCTCCCAGCGTGTACTCATGGCGGTATGCGACAGGCTGACCATTGATGGCTAGCCATGAGTTGTCCTGCGGAGCCAGGAGATTATTGTCCTTATCGAATTCAAAGAGATTATCCAGTCCCAGGTTGATATAGCCGTTACCGTCATCATAGAAGAGGTTGTAGTCGACGTTCTCCACCAGTTCCCACTGCTCTTCGGGCAAGGCGATAACTTCTTCGCCGTCGGCGTTGGTATTCCATACCAACCAAGTTGGGTCGAAGCTGTGTTCGGCGATGTATCGGGCAGTATTCTCTTCACTCAGAACGCGCCCGGAGAAGAAGCCTGTGTTTCCAGAGGAATAGCCCGTCATGCCATAGCCGCCGCTGAGGAAAGCACTGAGCAGTTCGGAGATCATGTCATAATCGCCGGCGGATGAGCTACCGTAACCGCCGGTCAGGATAGATGGCATGCTGTATCCTCCTACACCAGCTGCCGCCTGTCCGCTGACTTCAAGGCTGGCAAAGGCGCGAATGCACTCGGAATAGCTCGCGTCCATGCCGATGGCGTCATAGGTGTTGCAGGCGGAGTCGACCTTGGTGGCCCTGCGGTACGGGAAATAGATGGATAGGCCGTAGGAATCGGACATGTCGTTGGAGGTGCGGTTGTACTTGATGGCCTTCTGAAGAGCGTTGGCCAGGTTCTTTCCTTCACTGGTGCCCAGACGCTTAGCAAAGTGGATCAAATCGATCTGATCAATGACTGAGCTGCGAGCGAATTCACGGGTGCCGTTGCGGGCGGTAGAGATCTGCTGATACTCTTTTTCCTTAATGAGTTTCGTGAGAGACTGGGAGAAGTTCTTCAGGGGCTTGGGGACCGTGTTGGAAAGTTCCGCCAGATCGACGACGGAGAGCGTAGCACTTTGTCCGCGGGTCTGGCTGGCGCAGGTAGAAACAAAGTCGTCGACGATGTTCTTTCCGATTTCGACTGTTGGCATACCGGGATTCGCAGCCAGCTTGTTGAGCCAGTTGGTGTAGAACCAGCCGATGCCGGGTTCAGTCTCCTCGGATGCAATCATATAGTCGGCATAGTCGTCCAGCATCAGACCGGTCTCCAGCGTCGCCATCAGGCAGGCGTCAAATCCAACAAAGTCGAAAGATACGCCGCCGGCTTTAAGGGCCTCGTTGATGCCGGCGAGGGTCATGCTTCCGCTGCGTGGATACTTCTCGTCATAGCCGAAGCCGGTAACCGATCCGCCGCCGTGATCCCAGAGAATGAGCTCGTTGCGGTTTGCCGGATAGCGGAGCGAGCACCATTGGATGAATTCCGTAAGAGTCTTCGGGTCAGTCATGGTCTTGCTGCCCATGTCCTGAGACAAGCGCTCAAGCCCACCGTTCTTGACCTCATAAATCTGATTTCGGTCGGAGGAGACAACCGAATTATTCCACCGTGTACAGCCTCCGGTATAGACGATAATGCGGACATTGTTAGAGAGCCTGGTCTTGGTCATCTCGACGAGGTCCCTGGTTGCCATGCTGCTGCGTGACTCAAGATCCGTGCCGCACATATAGATCATGATGGTAACTTTGTCGCTGCCATCGCCACGGATCACAGTGCGCTTATCCCGCGCACTGGAAGCAACCGTGTTGTCCACGTCGGACATGTCGGTGTTCACGACAGTGGTCGTGCCACTTCCGGAATTCAGGCCTTGGAAATCCGACGGTGAGATGCCGAAATCGACATTCGCGGTGGGCTTCGGAGTCGTGGCGGGCTTAGGTGTGGCAGTAGGCCTGGGCGAAGCCGTTGGACGCGGAGTCGGGGTTACTGTACTCACGTAAGCTGTCGGCGCAGGTGTATAGGTGTTGTAGTCTCCGCCGTTTCCGCCCAGGAGCTCCGGACCGCCGAAAAACAACAGTGCTACAATGGCGAGGATAGACAGAGCACCTCCCCCGCGTTTCATGCTCCGCCCGGAAGTCCGGCGTCCGGTCTCTTGAATGTTCTGTATACTGTTGCCGAAGTTATCCGGTCTGCTGCCTGTCACCGGTCCGGTACCAAGGCCCTCGCCGCGGCGATAGACGGACTTTCCGCTGCCGGTTACATTCTTCCGGTGTCCTGTGGGTCGTTTGTTCTCCATTGCTCGTTTCCTCTTTTCTGATCACAGTTTCACAGATGGGTTATTCTTCGAAGAGCCGTTTCAACCGCAGAGCGGCGGCTTTCAGTTCATTTTTGCTATAAGAATTGTTCTGATCTTCCAGAACCGCCGCAATGGCAGTTTTCACATCTCTGCCACCGATCATGGCATCCACGATCATAGCCTCAGGCGAGACAAGGTGCTCCTGCTTCTGATAGCGGTAGTCCTCCTCCAGCTCCAAGACAATGGCGTATTCCCCTTTTTCATAGTTCCCTTTCGCAAGGAGCTGGTCCTTCACTTCCGATGGCGTTCCGCGGAAGCTCATCTCGTGGAGCTTCGTCATGTCGTTCATGAGGCAGAGATTACAACACGCTTCAGCTTCTATCATGAAGTCGACAAAGCTCATGATCCGCTTTGGCGATTCATAGAGTGCGAAAGTTCTTGTGCTACGGTCCTGGCGCATCAGCTTCAGCAGGCGCAGTCGCTCGGCGTTTTCTCGCGGGAAGAAGCCCAGGAATGCAAAGCTCGAGAGATCAAAGCCTGACACCGCCAGAGCGTTCACCGCAGCGCAGCAGCCCGGGATTCCGATTACACGGATGTCTGCGGCTACAGCGGCCCGAATCAGCTCGTTCCCGGGGTCGGAGATGCAGGGCGTCCCCGCATCAGTGATGACTGCAACGTTCTTCCCTGCCTGCATCTGTTCTACAAACCAGTTGGCCTTACCGTGCTCGTTATACTTGTGGTTGGAAACGAGACGATTCCGAATCTCCAGTTTGTTGAGCAGGACCATGGAACGCCGGGTATCCTCCGCGGCGATGAGGTCCGCCTCTTCTAAGATTTTTCTGCCGCGGGGCGAGAGATCGGCGGAATTGCCAATAGGGGTCGCAACGATGTAAAGACAGCCATATTCAGGATGCTGCATATGAAACTCCATAATCAACTTTTTTGATAAGTTATTGTATCCCAATTCCCTACATTTGGCAAGCGAAATTGATATTCTATATTTATTTCCAAAGAATGTGAAAATAGCTCTTCTCTTTCACAGTGAAATATGTTAATATATAGACAGAGGGCGTGCCCCTCTGGAAAGGAGTTGACAGATATGAAGTTCACTTTCGCTGAAAAACGAATGGATTCCTCTGAGGATCTGAGAGCCTACGCAACCAAGAAGATCTCAAAGCTGGATCGCTTCTTTAAAACCGAGGCTGAAGCCTTTGTCACTTTCAGCCTGGAACGCGGACGCTTCCGGGCTGAGATTACGATTCACAACAACGGCATCTATTATCGTGCCAGCGAGTTGACCAGCGACATGTACGCCTCGGTGGATTCCGGTGTCGCCGCCATTGAGCGCCAGATTCGCCGTAACAAGACTCGTCTGGAAAAGCGCCTTCGCGAAGGCTCCCTTGAGAAGGATGCCATGGCGACCGCTTCTTTTGTCCCTGCCTCAGAAGAAGAGCCTGCGGAAGAATTCCAGATTGTGCGAAGCAAACGCTTCTCCATCAAGCCCATGTCCGCCGAGGAGGCTATCCTGCAGATGAATCTTCTGGACCATGAGTTTTTTGTCTTCCGGAACATGGATGCAGATGATGCCATCGCAGTTGTCTATAAACGCCGTCAGGGTGGCTATGGTCTGATCTGTGACGACGGTCTGGATGCAGATTGATTTAAACATTTATTAACAGGAGGTTTACCTGATGAGATGTCCGCGCTGCGGAAGTGAAATGGAGCTTGATTCCCATCGTAAGATTCCGCTGAACATGTGCTACAATTGTGGCTATATTGAAGGCCGCACCACTGACGGCGGTGTATTGGAAAGGACCAATTTTGAACATCTCAATGGCTTGAACGTCAATGAGGCTGCAGCATTCCTGTCATTAGGGCTGAAATCCAAGGGCATCGACGCCAGTGAGGATCTCATTGCAGACTGGCTGGTTGAGCATACAAAATAAATTCAGCGATTGCCAGGAACATATGGAAAGAGCACCCTGACGGGTGCTCTTTCCATATGTTCCCCTTTATTGTACATGTAGGAGTCTTCCGACTTTTTCTCCGCCGGGGATAAGCTTCAGATCTTCGTTGGTGATGCAGCGGGTCCGGATGATGGCAAAGGTATAGACTGCAACTGCAACCGCGATGGCAAGGAACATACACAGGGCCATGCCAAGTTTGCTTCCGCCGAGCACCAGGTCAGTCACAGTGTAGACCGCTACGGCAACCGCGCCCATGAGGGCGCTGCAGATCAGGGGCTTTCCAAAGGCCTTGAGCAGATTGGGATTTTGATGTAGCGCACGGCGTATAAAGACATAGTCTAAGACCGCCATGCAACTGTAGCCAATCAGCGTGCCGACCGGTGCGCCGTAGATATTAACGTTGGGGATGGCAATAATGATCCAGTTAACTAGGATTTTCACCAACGAACCGGAAATCAGGGCGATCATGGGAAGACGCTCTTTTCCGGATGCCTGGAGAATCGCATTTTCCATAAGGACGGTGCATACGAAGAATGAGGCCAGACCCATGATACGCAAAAGGCCGGGACCTGCCGCGTGGCTGTTTGGGTAGAGGACATTCACAATCGGAAACGCCAATGCCGAGAGCCCCACGCCCATCGGCATAGAGATGACTGATGCCATGCGCATGGCATCCTCTGAGTTTTTCTCTGCGTCCCTGCGGTTTCCGAGGGCAATGGCTCCTGCGACCGCAGGGACAATGGCGATGGTAAGCGGCGTCATGAAGGCGGCCGGTAAGTTAAAAAGGGTCTGAACCTTGCCGTAAACACCGAAGAGGACACCAGCATCATGCTCCGAGAATCCAGCCGCAGCTAGGCGGCTGTGGCAGATTCCCGGGTCCAACGAGCTCAGAATGGCCATGATGCTGGCGCCGAGAGAGATGGGAATGCCAATCTTGAGAATACTTCCGGCGATCTTCAGTCCACTTTCTGAATTCTCTATTCCAGCATCAGTGCGACTGTAGTTCCGATGCTTATAAACAATCATGTATCCCAGGGAAACCACGGAACCAACAGAGACACCGAGGATAGCCCCGGCGGAGGCCTCCGGCAGACCGCGCCCCGCTGCCACCAGCGCCGCGGAGATTGCAAGGCCGGAGATCACTTTGAACAGGACTTCTAGAACCTCGTCCACAGTGGTCGGGATCATGTTGCCGTTGCCCTGACAGTAGCCGCGATAGGCGGACACCAGGCAGACTAGCAGGATAGCCGGAGACATGGCGCGCACACTTAGGGCTGCATCCGGCTTTACAAGATAGGATGTCGCGAGCCATTGATTTCCGAAAAACATGATCAGGGAGAAGGCAATACCGATCCCCGCAAAAGTCATGATCGCCGAGCAGAATGTCTTTTCCTTCAAAGATTCTTCCCCTCGCGCGTCCGCTTCGGCGATCATTCTTGACAAGGCGACCGGGAGTCCGGCAGTTGAAAGTGTGAAGAAGATGTTATAGACGTTGTAAGTTGCAAGGAAGATACCGTATCCGTAATCGCCCAGAATATTGGCCAGCGGGACTTTATAGATCGCGCCGAGCAGTTTCATGATCACGACACCAACCGTAAGGATCGCAGCGCCGTGCATGAAGTTCTGTTTTTTGCCTTCCGGCGCGTTCCGCACCGGCCCGGACGGTGGGGATTCATGCCGTCCTCTCACAGCCTCGTGCTTGCCCATCACAGCAGTGTCTCCATAATGTGGCGCGCTACATAAACGCCGCTGGCGGAGGCATGTGAAAGCGAATGGGTCACACCGGAGCCGTCACCGATGACATAGAGTCCCTTGTTTGAGGTCTCCAGATGCTCGTCGATCTGGACCTCCATGTTATAGAATTTCACTTCAACACCGTACAGCAGGGTATCATCATTGGCTGTACCCGGTGCGATCTTGTCCAAGGCATAAATCATCTCGATGATGCCGTCAAGGATGCGTTTCGGGATGACAAGGCTCAGATCGCCGGGGGTCGCCGCGAGGGTCGGAGTCACAAAGCTGTCCCGGATGCGGCTTGGTGTCGAACGCCTACCACGAACCAGATCTCCGAAACGCTGGACAATCACACCACCGCCAAGCATGTTTGAAAGACGGGCGATGCTCTCGCCGTAGCCATTAGAATCCTTGAACGGAATGGAAAAATGCTTGGAGACCAGAAGGGCAAAGTTGGTGTTCTGTGTGTGGCGGGCAGGATCCTCATAGCTGTGGCCATTGACAGTGACAATGCCGTTTGTGTTTTCGTTTACGACGACGCCATGGGGATTCATGCAGAAAGTCCGGACCAGATCCTCGAACTTCTGGGTCCGGTAGATAATCTTGCTCTCATAGAGTTCGTCCGTCAAATGGGCAAATACATCGGCTGGCAGTTCCACCCGCACACCGATATCAACTCGGTTGGAATTGGTCGGAAGATTCAGACTCTCACACACGCTCTCAAGCCACTTGCTGCCGCTGCGGCCGACGGAGAGGACGAGATTCCTGCAGCTGTACGCGGTCTCCCCCACGTGGATTTCATACTCATTCCCGTTCATGCTCACGGAGCTAACGGCAGAGTTAAAGAAGAAATCCACCCTGTCCTTCATCTCGTTATAGAGATTTTCCAGAACAACATAGTTGATGTCCGTACCGAGATGTCGGACCTGGGCATCCAGCAGATGCAGCCCGTTTTCCAGGCACATACGCTTGATCTGTGTGTTGGCGGTAGAATATAGCCGGGTCCCCTCTCCACCGTGGTCCAGGTTGATCCGGTCTACATAGCGCATGAGTTCCAGCGCTTCTTCCTTTCCCGTATATTCATAGAGCGTACCGCCGAACTGGTTGGTAATGTTATATTTTCCATCGGAAAACGCACCCGCGCCGCCGAAGCCACTCATAATGCTGCAGACCGGACAGCGGATGCAGGATTTTACATTTTTCCCGTCGATAGGGCATTTCCTCTGCGCCAGAGGACGCCCGAGTTCAAAGACACCAACCTTCAGATCGCTTTTCATGAGCTCATAAGCGGTATAGATTCCGCCGGGTCCCGCCCCGACGATAATGACATCATATTGATTCTTCAAAGCATACACTTCCTCATATTAAACAGTAAAGGACGCCCGTGGGAAACCACAGGCGTCCGCCTCAATATCCTTGACTGACAATATCACAGGAGATACAATCTGTCAAGTGAACGAATTGTTATTTTTTGCTCTTGATAAACTCGTCGATGCTCCTGGCTCCGGCCTTACCAGCACCCATGGCGAGAATAACAGTGGCAGAACCTGTGACAGCATCACCGCCTGCAAACACTCCCGGTCGCGCAGTCACTCCGCCCTCGTCGGCTTCAATGCCTCCCTTGCGGGTAAAGGTCAGGCCTTCGGTCGTGTTGCGGATCAGTGGATTCGGACTGGTGCCTATGGCGATGACGACAGTGTCGACATCCAAGACCCAGTTGGAATCGGGCACGGGGACCGGCTTGCGGCGGCCCTTTTCATCCGGCTCTCCCAGCTCCTGCCTGATGCATTCGATGCCCGTGACATGGCCGTCCTCATCTCCATGGATGGCGCAGGGGTTATTCAGGAGTTTGAATTCAATGCCCTCGGCTTCAGCGTGCTCGACTTCTTCCTTACGGGCAGGCAGCTCATCCGCGCCGCGGCGATAGACGATATAAACATGCTCGGCGCCCAGGCGTTTGGACACGCGGGCCGCGTCCATGGCCACGTTGCCGGCGCCCACGACAGCGACGTTGTGGAAGTGTTTGATCGGGGTGTCATAGTCGTCGCGGTAAGCTTTCATGAGGTTGGTGCGGGTCAGGAGCTCATTTGCACTGTAGACGCCCAGCAGGTTCTCGCCCGGAATGTGAAGGAACTGCGGCAGACCGGCGCCTGAGCCGATGAATACGGCCTCAAATCCGTCTTCAAAGAGCTCGTCTACGGTGATGGACTTGCCGATGATGGCGTTGTTCACGATCTTGACACCCATCTTGGTGAGGTTCTCAATCTCGGCTGCGACAATCTCTTTCGGGAGACGGAACTGCGGAATGCCATAGACCAGCACACCACCGGACTTATGAAAAGCTTCGAAGATGGTCACGTCATAACCCATTTTGCAAAGGTCGCCTGCGCAGGTGAGTCCCGCCGGGCCGGAGCCGATAACTGCGATACGATGGCTGTTGGACTGCGGTGCGACAGGCTCCGGTTTATCTGCTTTCGCCATGTGGTAGTCCGCCACGAAGCGCTCAAGACGGCCGATACCGACACTCTCGCCCTTGATGCCGCGGACGCACTTGGACTCGCACTGCTTCTCCTGGGGACACACGCGTCCACAGACAGCGGGAAGGGAGTTCGTACTGGTAATGATATGATAGGCCGCGTCGAAGTCACCTTCACGAACCTTCTCGAGGAAACGTGGAATCTTGACGCTTACCGGGCAGCCGGTACGACAGGGAGAGTTCTTGCAGTCCAGGCATCGGGCGGCTTCCTTCATCGCGGTCTCCGCATCATAGCCGAGGGCGACCTCGTCAAAATTACCGGCACGGACAACTGGATCCTGCTCTGGCATTTCGTTCTTTGTCAGGCTCATATTGACCTTCAGATTAGCCATTTCTCTTTCCTCCCGTGATCTTGCAAATATGTTTTGCCGCTTCGTCCTGTTCATCTTTATAGAAAGCCGCGCGCTTCAGCAGACTGTCAAAATCTACTTCGTGAGCATCGAAATCCGGACCGTCAACACAGGCAAACTTTGTCTCCCCGCCAACGATCACTCGGCAACATCCGCACATACCCGTTCCGTCCACCATGATCGGGTCGAGAGAAATGATCGTTTTGATGCCGTATGGGCGAGTCACATCAGCCAGGAACTTCATCATAATGTCCGGGCCGATGGCGATCACGCGGTCAAACTGTGGCTGGTTCTCCTTGATGTTTGCCTCAATCTCATTCTTCAGGAAGACCGTAGTAAAGCCCTTCTCACCGTAGGTACCGTCATCGGTGCACATGATGAGCTTATCGGAGACAGTTTTCAGTTCTTCCTTCAGGATCACGATGTCCGCACTACGAAAGCCTCCGATGAAGGTGACGTTGATGCCCTTCTCATGCATTTCCTTCGCGATGGGGTACGCGATGGCGCAGCCGACGCCACCACCGACGACGCAGACCTTCTTCAGACCTTCCATTTCGGTTGCCTTGCCGAGAGGACCAACAAAGTCGGAGATATAGTCGCCCTGTTCCACGGTGTGCAGCATCTTTGTGGTTTTTCCCGCGGCCTGCACCATCACAGTGACGGTTCCCTTCTCACGGTCATAACCGGCGACAGAGACTGGAACACGCTCGCCCTGCTCATCCAGCCGGAAAATGACAAACTGACCCGCCCGGGCATGCCTTGCCACAAGAGGCGCTTCGATCTCAAATAGACAAATGCTCTTCGCATCATTCAGATATCGCTTGGTTACTACCTTATACATGTCTGCACTCCTTTTGCCTTTCATCACTGTAAAATCGCGCTCTAGCGTGATTTACAAGATTTTTCTTTATTATCATACATCGTAACAAACACAAAGTCAAATCGTAGCCCGCGTAATTACGTCCTATACATACTCCAGACTGATCTGGAAGCAGGACGCACCATTCTTTTTTCCGTCAAAGTACCAGCTGTTTCCGTCCCGTCCCCATGAGATTGCGATTCGCTCGCCCAAACGGGATTCGCTGATAAACATGGCACGAGCGCGCTGAAGCTGAAGCGCGGGATTAGGCTCACGGATACAGCTTTGGACCGCGTCAAAGTATTTCGTGTTGTTCATATGCATATTTCGGTCAAGCACGGCGTCGGTGACATCATAATCCTGTATATCGGTCAGCGTGATACGCAGCGGGGTGGCGGGGCGTGGAAGCTCCAGACCGTTGACTTCGCCATGGATCTCAACGCCGTATTCCCCGGGATCCACCATACTCCGTGTGAGAGCATCTACTACGGCCCAGCTGCCGGCGCCACGCATAACACAGGCTCCAGATTTATCAAAGGCCAGATAATTGCGCTGGCTCATGCGGTGGCGGACCGGATTCGCCCAAGTCTTAAATATGAGGGTCTCTGCCGGTTCTAGCGGGCGAAGAAGGCTCACATCATAGCGTACGATCACCCATATCAGGCCCTTTTCAGCGAGGTCATCGCCGGAGGCATGCCACTCAGCGGCAGCCTCTCCGGAGAGATCTTGAATGGTCTGAAACAGGGCGGAGACTCTCTCAGCATTCTCTGTTATGACTATTTTTTTTTCAAACACTCTTATCCCTCCGCCAGCTGTTCGATATAGACCCACGAGCTGTTGTCATGGGGAATGAGGTTGATGACAACGGGAACAAAGCGGTTGTGGACGTCGCCGTAAGGGACACTGCCCTCCATGTCCTGAAGATTATAAGTGTACGTATACCGGTCGGTACGATAAAAGACCCGGTCATAGATCTTCATAAACAGGACTGCATCCTGGCCGCTGTCCACGTTGGTTCTGACGAGAGACTGCGGACTGTCGGTGTAGATGGAGAGCAGACGGCCGGTACGATCCTCCTTCAGTTGATCCGCGGCGTACACGGCAAAACCGCAGATCGCTGTGACAGGGTCCGGCTCGGTCGACATCTCTCGTGTATACATGAAGCTTGCCTTCATGGTTTCACCGTCGGCGGTCGTCATGGAGGCGCCGACCGGATGCATCACATCCGCCAGCACCACCTCGTCAAAACCCATGTCATATAATTCCCGTACAAGTTCTATGATGTAGTTGCGAACCTCTGAGTTGTAGGGGTCCAACCATGTTCCATTCTCATCACTATAGTTGAAGCCGGTATCTGTGCGCAGGGCATACTGGGTACTGCGGTTGGCAAGCATCTCGTCAATGAAGCAGCTGATCTGGGCGACGAGATAGATCTCCTTCCCGTCTTCCCGCGTTTTCAGCGCCGGAATCAGCGTTGGCAGGGAATTTGTAAAATCATTGTCCGTCGACATGCCGTAGCTGTAGGCCAACGATGTCTTGGAATTCCACATGAGCTGTCCGCTTCGCGGCTTCATTTCCAGCATAAGGGCATTACCGTCCACCAGGCTCGCGGCAGCGTTCTGAAGGCGCTCGAGACTGAGCTCCGAGGCGCTGATATAGACAGCGCGGAGAGGCCTGACGTTTCGCCCGGCGGTGGCAGCAACACGGGAATAGTCCGGAGCTTCAAAGACAATCTCCGGTACGACCGAATCAAATACCATGTTCGACTCACTTGAAAGCGGAGCCGGGTCGTCTTCCTCCTCTGCGTTGTCGGAGAAGACGACCTTTACCTTATCGTCGCTGATGACGGCGTACTTCTGCAGGCCGTAGAACAGTACAACCAGCAGTGTGATCAGGCCGATAAGGATCACGAAGGGGATCAGCCAGTAGTTTCGTCGCTGCCTACGGCCCTGATAATAATCTGAATTACGTGCCAAACAAACTACTCCTTTTCAGGATGGCCGCATTACGGCTCGATCTTGGAAATCCGGCGAATGTGCCTTTCATCATTGGAAAACGGTGTATCCAGGAAGGTGTCAACAATCTTCAACGCAAGGCCCTCCCCTACGACCCGTGCGCCGAGGGCGAGGATGTTGGCGTCGTTGTGCAGGCGGGTTGCCTCGGCGGAGAAGCAGTCCCCGCAAAGGGCGGCACGGATTCCGTGAACCTTGTTCGCTGTGATGGAAATGCCGATTCCGGTGCCGCAGATGATGATGCCGTACTGATATTCGCCGCGCGCAACGGCCTCAGCGACAGCGCGTCCGAAGTCGGGATAATCGCAGCTCGCCTCGCTGTAAGTGCCGAAATCGAAGTATTTCTCCCCCCGGCTGTCCAGGTGCTTCATCACTACCTGTTTCAGGGCGTATCCGCCGTGATCTGAACCAACCGCAATCATCTTTTTTACCTCCAGAGATTTAAGTTTCTTTATTATAGTCATTTTATAAAGCGCTGTCAACGAACTGCTTTAAATTTGTGAAATCGCATTGCAAGTCTCAGCGGAACATGGTATACTGGGACTAACCGGTTCAAATATTTGTAAGATCAGAAGTGAATAAGCAGGAAGTGGTGATTCGGATGAAAAAACTGCTGCACAGAAAGCATCTTATTGTTATTATCCCGGCGATCTTGCTGCTGATTTTGATCATTGCAGCAGCTCCGGGTGCGATTTACCGCGAGCATCTATATCGCACCGGTATGAACACGCTCCGCGAAGGAGATCTCACCGGAGCGGAGGCGGTCTTTTCGGAAATTCCGATGTACCGTGACAGCGATACGGTGCTGCATTTCGAAATTCCCTATCTTCGCGCCTCCAAATATAAGGAGGCTGCGGAACGAGACGACAGCAGCATGCTGGCGGAGGCGGGGTATTCCGATGTGGATCTGAACGAGGATAAGACAGCCGCTATGCTGTTGTACTGCGCCGCACAGGAGATCTATGACAAGCTTGACGGTTACAGAGACAGTGCTGAACTTTCCGAGGAATGCCGCAAGGGCTACGAGGGGCAGGTTCAGATGTTGAAACACCAGGCTGAGTCGGAGCTTTTGCGCCAGAATCAGTCGGCCTATGATCGTGCGGTAGCCATGCTGGAGGATCGAGCATACGGAGAAGCAATCACTATTTTCGGCACACTGGGAGATTTTAAGGACAGTGTGGATATGATCACCGAGTGCCGCTACCGTAAGGCAGTTTCTATTTTCCATTTTCTGTCCTCGTATGATGTCAGTCGCATCAGTGCGAGCCTCTCTACAGACCCGGACGTCACCAGTATTTTCTCTCTTCCCGCCTCAGAGGCACTGCGGCTCGGAAGCGCCTGTATGGATGAACTCCGCTTCGCTTGCGGAAAAGATCGCTCAGACATACGGTTGGAGGATGAACCCTCCGCCCAGCTGGTTCCTCTGAAAGACGCTCTGAATGATCTGTTTGAATCCCTTGGCGACTATGCCGACAGCGAATCCTATTCCGAGAAGATCGAAGACGCCACTGATTACACCAGAGATTTCTTTATGCTCTGCAGCACCGGCGATCTGTCTGCGGCAAGAGACTGGCTGAATGCCTACGAGGGCATCTTCCCCGAGCGAGAGAAATGGATGGATCTTCTGTCACTGTACCTTCCCTACTGCGGGTACTGGGAACTCTATCTGGGCGACGCTAGTCTTCCGGCTTATGCCATCGATCAGAACTTCACGGCGCTTTCGGTCTCGACGCGTGTCATTCTGACCAGGGAATCCGCTGTTCTACGACTTGATTTTGGCGAAGGCATGTCCTGGAGCTTTGACCTTCCGAGCGAGCTGGGCAAGACGCTGTTTATCAACGACGAGACCGACAGCGGATATTACATGGGTGCTCTCAATAATGGGCACTTCGTGTATATGCGCTATGATCGCGACTGGGCCTTGCTCAGCAGCGCCGATTATATCCGCGGCTGACCCCATGGCGAATCCGTCGGCGGATTTCTTTTCATCAATAAGGCACACCTCAACAGTTTCTGCTGAAGTGTGCCTTTTCATCTGTTATCCGTTTTTATCCTGCTCCGTCAGAGAGCGCTTATTTTCTTCTGGCATGCTGCTTACGTTCGGTGTTGCGTCTTTTATCCGCATTCTTGCTGTCAGAGGCCTGCATGAACTTTTTCAGCTTTTCTTCAAAAGTCATATCACCGGAGGGTGGCGTTACCACCCCGATCTCCAGCGCCTGTCCCCGATTGGCCGTAGGGATCCTGGGTGTCTCTTCCCGTACCTCTTCCTTCTTTTCTTCCACCTGTACGCGTTTGATGGAAAGATTGATCTTACCCTGATCGTTGATGTCGATGACCTTTACCTTCACAATCTGTCCGACCTGAAGATGATCATGAACATCCTTTACAAAGGTATTGGAGATTTCAGAAATATGAACCAGACCGCTCTTTCCGCCTGAAAGCGAGACAAAGGCGCCGAAATTCATGATACCTGTTACTTTCCCCTCCAGTGTACTGCCGATTTCAATTGCCACGCCGGATCAGCTCCATCCTAGAAATGCTCCTCTTTAAGAACAATCAAATTTGATCATTCTTAAGAAGTGTCCATAATATAAATGAAAAAAACGATTTTGAAAAGCCCTTTTTTCAAAAAAATGGGAATAAATTGTAAAAAAATGATGAAAGCTGACAGTTAAGTGGTCCTAATCTCATGAAATTGGCTCATTTTCTTTTTTATCGTTGATATTTTTTCCCCAACAAAGTACAGTTTACAAGGGACTACACAGGGTAGGTATCTGACGGGAGGGGTGCCGCCAGTCAGATTTTCCATGTGATGTTCAAGCTGTCGCTTGTGGCG
>CADBWQ010000020.1 GCA_902798545.1 Oscillospiraceae bacterium | reverse complement strand
ATTACAGCCGTAGATATGCACAAAGAGGCAACAGACGGAAAAGCATTGATTCGGTATCCGATGATCAAAGAACAGCAGATACGATATCAAAACTAAAATGAGAGTTCCTGACGGTTTCGACTTGAAAGGCAATACATTCTTGGAAGATGGAACACCGGAGTATGGAGACTTTTTTGAGCAGGCACCTGCCATGAATACGAGGGCAGAACTGCTTAAAGGAAAAGTACGCGGAGTGCAGGTGGAGACCATCGAAGATCCCCTGATGCGGAAGGTTCGCTGGCTGGACAAGCTGGTAGATGAGCTGGCAGAGGACGGGCCGTTGGAAAAGGTGCTGCGATGAATAATGAGAAACGATATGAATATGATGAGGTTCTCCATGAGCTGGATGATAACGGTGGGGCTTATGTGATCTCTCCATGGAATATCCGGGAAGAATTCGGAAAGGGCCGTGTGAAGGTTCACGCGCTGTTTGACGGCATCCCATATGAAGGAAGCATCGTCAACATGGGAGTGAAGAATCCGGACGGTTCTGTCTGCTACATCATCGGCATGCTGAAGGCAATCCGGAACAAACTGAACAAACATGATGGCGATACAATCCATGTGGTGATTGAAGAAAAGGAGAGTCACGATGCGGGAACTTGATGCGGATACTCTGATGTTTTTTGACCAGCATATAGATGTACTTCCGCTGTACCAGGCGTTTGAGGCAATGCTGCACGATGTACAGGAACAGTGCGAGCGTGAGAAAAAGGCGATGGATGAACTGAAGGCTCAGGGAAAGGAAAAGACTGCCACTTATCGGCAGTATATGGGTAATCGCCTGATGTACAGCCGCATACTCGATCTGTATAAACAATACGGTATTTTAGACTCTTGATTACGGAGGAACAGCAATATGTGGAAATGCCCGAAATGCGGTCGGAGTTTCAGTCGTGAAGGACAGGGTCATTACTGCGGCAAGATCGAAACAGTAGATCAGTACATTGAAGAACAGGATGAAACAATCAGACCGTATCTGAATGAAGTCCGCCAGATCATCGGCAGCGCTATTCCGGAAGCACAGGAGAAGATCTCGTGGAGTATGCCAACATACTGGAATGGCCAGAACCTTATTCACTTCGCGGCGTCGAAAAAGCATCTGGGACTTTATCCGGGTGCAGAAGCAACCACGGTTTTTGCTGAGAAACTGGCGAATTATGATGTGAGTAAGGGAACGATCCGTCTGCCCTATACCAAACCGCTGCCGAAAGATCTGATTGCAGAGATCGCAGTTTGGTGCTATGGGCAGTATGCAAAATGAATTGAACCTTTTAACGTTTCCATGAGAAACGAAATGCGTCGCTTATCTCCATGATATTACATCAGGTACTTCTGTGCGCTTTCAAAGAAGGCCGTTGTGATTACATCAAATCCCGCTCATCCTGCATTTCGGATACAAGATATTTTGTTGATCCGTCTGTGGCGACCGCAGCGCCCGGTATCGGTCCTGTGGATCTGATTAATAACCGCTGCTCTTTTGAGAAAAAAGAAAGAATTTTAGAAAATCCCCCTGCGTAAGGTATTGCTTGTTACGCAGCGTCATGTTGTAGGATACATGGCGAAAGGAGGCGGAAGCTATGTCAAAATACACGACGGGAGAACTTGCAAAGCTTTGCGGCGTCACTGTCCGAACGGTTCAGTATTATGATACCAGAGGCATCCTGATTCCCAGTGAGCTTTCCGAAGGCGGAAGACGGCTCTACTCGGAAGACGATCTGAAGCGCATGAAGATCATCTGTTTCTTAAGGGAACTGGATCTTCCCATCGAAGCTATCTCTCAGATCCTGAAAGAAGAGTATCCTGAGAAGGTAATCTCACTGCTGATCGAACAGCAGGAAACCGTCCTTTCGGATGAAATTTCCAAGAAAAAGGAAAAACTGGAAAAGCTTCGTGAACTGAAAAACGGGCTGAAAGGCAAAACAGAATTCTCTCTTGAAACCATCGCTGACATAGCCGTCATTATGGAAGGCAAGAAAAAACTGAAAAAGATGCGCTGGATGATGATCCTGACAGGAGCACCGGTCAAAGCCCTGCAGTGGTTTTCGATCATCTTCTGGATTGTCAAAGGCATATGGTGGCCGTTCATCGTCTGGGTGCTGGTGGCTGCTGTCTGGGGTACAGTGGTCAGCCGTTACTACTTCAATCATGTAAAATACATCTGCCCGGAATGCCACGAGATATTCAAACCCACTCTGAAAGAAGCCTTCTGGGCAAATCATACGCCAACCGCCCGCAAGCTGACCTGCACCGGATGCGGTCACAAGGGCTTCTGCGTCGAGGTCTGGGGCGGTGACGATAAATAACAGAATTTGAGAAAACCGTCATCGGTAAAAGCATCTGTGATGCTGGCTGGTATGCTTTGCTAAGGTCAGAACGATAGTATGGCAATAGATTCAAATGATTCGAGGAGATGAGAAAATGATTCTTTGCATTGTTTTGCTCCACGCAGAGCCTGAGGAGACTGTGTGGAGGAGATGAATTCCTCAGGCTTTGCTCTTATATCAGAAACAAAAACGATAAGGAGCAAAGACAATGAAAAACAGAAAAAAAGTACTAAAGGAGTTTTATATACTCTGGAGCACACAGAGTCTGTCGCAGCTGGGAAGTGCGATGACCGGTTTTGCGTTGACATTATGGCTGTATGAGAAGACCGGATCAGCACTCAGCACAGCGGCACTTACGATATGTACCTATGCGCCGTATGTGATCATGAGCATTTTTGCCGGAGCGATCTCAGACCGGTACGACAAGAAGATCACCATGCTTCTGTGTGACGCGCTGGCGGCATTTACCACGATCCTGGTTTTTGTGCTGTACAGGACAGATGCGCTTTCAATATGGCACCTGTATGCGATCAACGCTTTTTCCGGGCTGATGAATACTGTCCAGCAGCCTGCTTCAGAAGTCGCCTATACCCTGATTGTGCCAAAGGAACAGTATCAAAGAACGAGCGGGCTGCAGTCGCTTTCACGCTCCCTGATATCCATTGGAAATCCGCTGATCGCTTCTGCATTGTATGGGCTTGCAGGCCTGGAAGCGGTAATTGCTGCTGATCTTATTGCTTTTGGAATTGCATTTCTGACTCTTCTGCTTTTTATCCGCTTGCCGGACATCCCTGTGGAACCGGCTGAAGATAAAAACATGCTGGAGATGGCAAAGGAGGGGCTGCAGTTTTTAAAGGATAATCCCCTGGTGCTGGATGTGATCTTATTCATGTCGGGCGTCAATCTGATTGCTTCGGCTTTTGATGCCGTGCTGCCTGCCCTGGTTATCCCTCGGAGCGGAAACAGCACGCTTGGTATTGTGACATCCTGCTCAGGGATTGCGATGGTGCTGGGAAGTCTGATCGCATCTGTTATGCCGAAGCCGAAAGACAGGGTCAGGGCCATTTACCTGACGATGCTCTTTTCGCTTGGAACTGAAAATTTCCTTCTCGCCTTTTCCAGAAATCCTGTCATATGGTGTGTTGGACAGGTGCTTGGATGGTTATTTGTTCCAGTGATGAGCGCCAACCAGAATGTGATCATGCGTAATACGATCCCGGTTGAATTGCAGGGAAGAGTGTATGCGTGTCGCAACACGCTGCAGTTTTTCACAATACCCATTGGCCTTGCTCTGGGCGGGTTTATGGTAGATTATGTCTGTGAGCCGTTTATGGCATCCATTCGATCGGGGCAATGGCTGACTATGCTGTTTGGCAGCGGGAAGGGTTCTGGTGCAGCACTTATGATGTTCCTGCTCGGAGTGGCTGGAACATTATTATGCCTTATTTCAGGCAAGAAGCTGAAGCAATATACGTATGTTGAAAAATAACACAGTACGCAGATGATAGAGAGGGATAATATGGATGCGAAGCTGTTTTGTCAGGCGATCGTCAAATTCATAAGCGGACTCATCATGGTGGGCGTCCTGATTTTTCTTCCGGCAGGATCATTTGCATATTGGCAGGGATGGCTTCTGATGGGGATACTATTTGTCCCCATGTTTATAGCCGGCCTTGTTATGATGAAGAAGAGTCCGGAGCTTTTGCGTAAGAGACTGAACGTAAAGGAAGAGGAAAAGGAGCAGAAAACCGTGATCCTGCTAAGCGGGATTATGTTCCTTGCAGCGTTTATAGTTGCGGGGCTGAATTTCAGGTTTGGATGGATCGTGCTTCCTGACTGGATTTCATATACAGGTGTTGCGATCTTTCTTGCGGCATATGCACTTTATGCAGAGGTACTGAGAGAAAATGCATACCTCTCAAGGACAGTTGAGGTGCAGCAGGATCAGAAAGTAATAGACACGGGGTTATACGGGGTCGTACGTCATCCAATGTATATGAGCACGCTGCTGCTCTTTCTGAGTATGCCTTTAGTGCTTGGTTCCGTCATTTCATTTGTGATTACGCTTGCGTACATCCCGATCATTGCCAAGCGGATAGAAAATGAAGAAAAGGTGCTGGAAGACGGTCTTCCCGGTTATGCAGAGTATAAGAACAGAGTAAAGTGGAAGGTAGTGCCGTTTATATGGTAGTGCATGGTGAAATATACCGTGAAAAGATTTTTGTGTTATGAGGTTTGGGTTTTCATACATCGGACTGCTCTGGCTGTCATGCTTTTGCGTCCGAATTTTATCTGGACAAAAACAAACCACGAAACAAATGATGCATATCAAATGCCGGTACTATTCAGCCTGGATAATACTCCGGAGAAGATCGGCATCCACATGCCGGAGATGCTGGCCGTGAAGTGTCTGTCCAATCTCATATCCCGATGAGAATACCATGACCGCAGAACAGGAAAGCCGGTTTCGAGGAATACGGCAGGAATCCAAGAGGCTTTAAGTCACGACTGACCGGCTATCAGGAGCTTGTTTACATGCGGGTGGAGCTGTAACTGATGCCTGTTCGGGCAGTTTTGCCGCACTGTGATTTTCGGAACGTGGGCGGCATCAGGCTGCGGGAGAGCATAAACGATGGATTTGAAAAAATATGATGGAAAGCATGTTCGTATAACGGACAAATGGGGAGAAACCTTCGCGGGCATGGCGGAATATGGAAACAGCAGTTTCCTGGAGTGTGAATACGGCGGTGAGGAAGACGGCATTTTCATTGAAGACTGCCTGATTTACAATTCGCAGATCGTTGCCATAGAGGAAGTCGAAGTACATGGAACCGTTGAATTATGGACGGAAAGAATGATCCTGCGTAGATACCGCCCGGAGGACGCGGATGACCTGTATCGGTATCTGGGGACAGATCCGGCGATGTATGCGTACTCCGGCTGGAATCCATATGCGACCCTGGAGATGGCCCGGGAGACCGTGCGAGGGTTTATCGACAGCTACGATGACGAGCGCGCCTATTCGTGGATCATGGATATCGATGATGTAATCGTCGGAACGATCGGGGCTTATGATTATAAGGATGATCAGATTGAGGTCGGCTTCAGTGTCGTAAAGGGCTGGCAGGGACGCGGCCTGGCGACTGCGGCGTTGAAGAAAGTGCTGGAATACCTGACGGAAAATGAAAGCATTCCCTGCGTGAAGGCGTGGTGCGCGGCTGAGAATATCGGATCTCAGAAAGTGCTTGAAAAGGCGGGGATGAAGTTTATCCGCACGGAGAAGAACGCCCTCACAGTCGGTGAAAGAGTCTACGATAAGCTGACGTATGAATACAGGGCTGATTCTGGCAATGACACGAGGCTTTGAGAGACCGACATTTATGCGAAGAACAGAAGAAAGAGGGAAAGAAGGGGAGAGAAACAATGAAGCAAGGCAAAGAACAAAGCCTCAGGCAGAGAGAAGTTCTCTTTACCCTGGAGGGGCGTCCGGGGCTTGGCCTGGTTCTGCCGTTTGCCATGCAACAGATTCTTGCGATGTTTGTCACCAATATGGTCCCGATCGGTATCATAGCGGCAGCGGCGAGTCCGGCGCTGACCGAAGCTGAGATCTACAGCCTTATGCAGAGCGCGATGATTGCGGCGGGAATCGCAACCTTTATTCAGGTGACGCCTATTGGCAGGCTCGGTTCCGGGTTGCCGGTATTCATGGGCGTGAGCTTCACATTCGTGGTTCCGCTCTCGGCAATAGCGGCAAAAAACGGATATGGTGCGGTAACCGGTACCGTACTGATCGGAGGGATTCTTGAAGGCCTGCTTGGCCTCACGGTGCGGTATTGGCGCAATGTAATGGCGCCTGTTGTCTCGGCGGTCGTGGTCACCGGAATCGGGCTCTCTCTGCTCGGGACGGCGGCGCGCTCTTTTGGCGGCGGCTATACAGAGGATTTCGGATCTCTTCACAATATATTCATCGGTGCTGTGACGCTGCTGGTCTGCCTGCTGTGGACGGTTCTGGCCAAGGGCGGAAAGAAACAGCTCTCTATTCTCGTCGGACTGGCAGCAGGCTATGGTACGGCTTTGTTGTTCGGAAAGGTGGACCTGAGCGGCCTGACGGCGGGTGGCTGGATCGCGTTTCCGAAACTCCTGCCCTATCGGCCCGTTTTCCGCCTGGATGCGATCATTTCCGTTGCGATTATCTATCTGGTCTCGGCCACGGAAACGCTGGGAGATGCCTCTGCACTGACAGGGGGCGCCCTTCACCGTGAGCTGACCCCGGAAGAGACAGCCGGCGTTCTGACCATCGATGGTTTTGGCTCTGTGTTAAGCGGTCTCCTGGGGGGAACACCCGTTACCTCCTATTCCGAAAATATCGGGCTCACCATCATGACAAAGGTGGTAAACCGGAATGTAGCGCGAGTGGGCGGGATCATCATGGTTCTTGCCGGTTTTTTCCCTCCTGTCGGACGTTTTTTTGGAACAGTGCCAAAGCCTGTGATCGGAGGAATCCTGATGATGGTGCTGGGGCAGATTCTGGTTTCCGGTGTGGAAATGATCGCGGAAGCCGGCTTTACTACGCGCAACAAGCTGATCACAGCGATTTCCCTGTCCGTGGCGATCGGCTTTACCGCCTCTTCCGAGGTGGACATCTGGAGCCATTTTCCGGTAGCGATCCAGAGTATTTTTTCTCAGAATGTGGTTGCGGTTATTTTCGTGGCTGCACTGGTACTGAACCTCATTCTGCCCAAAAACATGGACTGATCTCTTACACGGATTTCATAGAGGCATTCTGATTCCCGGCGCGCTCACCGAAGGGGAAGAAGACGGCTCTGCCTGGAAGACGATCTGAAGCGCATGGAGATCATCTGTTTTCTGCGGGAATCGTATTGATTCAAGGAGACGAGAAAAGGAAACTCCCTGGGGGATGCCCAGGGAGCTTTTCTATGAGTATTGAAGAACGTGATTGTTATTCTGCCCAGTCAACAGTTTCATGCTCTGTGCCCTGAAAACAGGACGACCGTGAAAGATCCTGAGTACTCCGCCTTTTGTCTTGTATTTAAATACTGTTTGATATAAAATAATCCTGAGACTATTCGCGAAACAGCGGCGGTGTGACACTGACATATCCGGAGAAGACCGGCTTCTGTCGGACGATTGCTGTGGCGGGAAAGGATGCACCATGCTGAACACGGAGAGACTGATCCTGCGGCGCTGGGAAGACAGCGATGCGGAGAGCTTGTTTGAATACGCAAAAGACCCGGAGGTCGGACCGATTGCCGGCTGGCCGGCACATCAGAGCATTGAGGAGAGCCGGAATGTGATCCGGCAGGTCTTCCGGGGAAAAGAGGCGTATGCGCTCTGCCTGAGGGAAGACAACCGGGCGATCGGGGCCATCGAACTGAAACTGAACGGGCATACGGACCTGACTGAGCGGGACGATGAATGCGAACTGGGCTACTGGATCGGAAAACCCTTCTGGGGACAGGGGCTGGTACCGGAAGCAGCCAGAGAAATCCTCCGTCACGCCTTTGAGGACATCGGCATGACGAAGGTATGGGCCGGCTATTATGAAGGCAACGATAAGTCGAAGCGTGTCCAGGAAAAGTGCCGCTTCCGATATCAGTGGAAAACCGAAAGCGTCGATGTTCCCCTGATGAACGAAACGCGGACGGGGCATGTGAGCTCCATAACGAAAGACCAGTGGCAGTGGGACCGGCTGGTTGAAGCGGCCAGAGCCGTGTGGAATGAACGAAGAATCTCGGACTATGTCACCTGCGGCGAGGTATCCGCGGCGATCCTGTCCGGGACAGGCAGAATCTACACCGGGGTCTGCATCGACACCTGCTCCACGCTGGGCATCTGTGCGGAAAGAAATGCGATTTTCAACATGATTACCAATGGGGAACAGGAGATCAGGAAAGTCGTTGCGATCCTGCCGGACGGCTCCAGCGGCGCGCCCTGCGGCGCCTGCCGGGAGCTGATGGTACAGCTTATGCCGCAGAAGTATAAAGAGATCGAGATCATGATGGATTACGCAAAGGAGCGCGTGGTGACACTGGGTTCCCTGACACCGGAGTGGTGGATCGGATAGCCTTCCTGCCGGACAGAACAGCGAAGACCTGCACCAGAAATACGGGAGGTTCGGAAAAGCGTGAAGCGTCTTATTTTCATCCTTGTTCTTCTGCTGCTGGCGGGGACCGTCCTGCTGCGGTATACGCATACCGTGCAGGAGAAGCCGGAGACGCCCGTACCGGAGACGGAAAGCCATGCTGTGGAGCCGGAGCATGAGATTCCGACGAAAGAACCGACCCAGCCGCCGGAGCTGAATCAGGAGGCTGACCGCAGCCAGAGCGCCCTGCAGACCGGCGCGGAACCCGACACACAGGAATCCCCCCCATCGGCGACGCAGTCTCCCGGGCCGGTGGCAGCCCTGCAGCCTGACAGGGGACGGAGAGAGAGCGTGTACAACGAAGAGACCTATCAGATGGTGACGGATATCGTCTATCTGATACGGAATCAGGGGATCGAGGCTGAGGAACGGATCCTTGGCCTGGTCAGTGACCTGAAGGCCGCGGATCCGGAGCTCGGGGCCCTCTGGGAAGGGATCACGGATTACTGGTTCACTGTCAGCAGGGATTTCACCATTCACAGTGGTGTTCTGCCGGACGGACTTGCGCAGGATGACAGCCTCGCCATTGTGGTGCTGGGCTTCCAGCTGCTGTATGACGGCGAAATGGCGCCGGAGCTGATCGGGCGCTGTGAAACTGCCCTGGCTTCTGCCCGGAAGTATCCGAATGCCTGGATCATCGTCACCGGCGGGGGCACTGCCGCCGGCAATCACGAAGCCACAGAGGCGGGTGTTATGGCGGAATGGTTCATCAGCCATGGAATTGCCCGGGACAGGATCATCGTTGAGGAACAGTCCCTGACGACAGATCAGAATGCAACGTATACCTGTGCGATCCTGACAGAGCAGTATCCCGGGATCAGGGAACTTGCCATTGTCTCAAGCGACTACCATGTGGCGCTGGGGAGCATGCTGTTCACGGAAGCGGCGCTGCTCTACGCCTATGAAAACCGCTGTGATGTGCCGTACCAGGTGGTCTCCAACGCAGGCTATTTAACAGCCGGAAACCCCATCTACAGCAATCCCATGCATTTCTCTTCCGACATCTGGATCATGGCGGATCCCCGGTATTGACAGCGTACCGAAACGGGACCGCGGAATAACGGCGCGGGAACAGCCACGGCAGAAAAACGCCGGCAGCACTGAAAGAATCATCAGGGCTGCCGGCGGTTTCCTGCCCGGCCGGTTTGTGATGCTGAGATCAGGCTTCCCCACGGACGGCAACGAAGCAATGCCAGTCCTCTTCATACAGATGCTCCACGACGCGGAAGCCCGCTCTCTCAATGGCGGTATGGACCTCGTCCTGCCGCCCTTCTATGATGCCGGAGGTGATATATACTCCGTCGGGTTTCAGAAAGGCGGGCACATGGGGAGAGAGGGGAATGATCACGTCGGAGACAATGTTTGCAAGTACGATATCGTAACCGGAGCCGAAGCTTCGACGGAGAGAGGCATCTGCGATCAGATCTCCCGCGACGATGCGGATTCGATCGGCGGAAAAGCCGTTCAGCGAGGCATTTGCCATGGCCACATCCGGCGCTTTCGGGTCAATGTCGCAGCCGAGGCAGCTTTCACAGCCGAGGACAAGCGCACCGATCCCCAGAATGCCGCTGCCGCAGCCGAGATCCAGAACGCGTTTGCCGGGACCGGCATAATTTTCCAGGGCTGTCAGGCACATTTTCGTGGTCGGGTGGCTGCCGGTTCCAAAGATCAGTCCGGGATCCAGGCGGAGGGGGAGACGTCCCCCGGCGGGAATCTCTTCCCACTCCGGCACGACGACCAGCTTTTCACCCACATCGATGGGCTTGTAGTATTCTCTCCAGTTGTTTTCCCAGTCGCTGTCCTCAACGGTCGAGACGGTGACATCGGGATAGCGGGCGCGAACCTGCTGCAGGATTGAGAGACCGTCAGAGTCGTCGACCAGATAGAACTTCAGGCGGCTGACACCGGCAAACCGGTTTTCCAGGTCCTCATCCACATAATCCCAGTACTGGTGGTTGTTCTCCAGAAAGCTACGAAAATCCTCCTCATTTTCCACGACAAAGCCGCCCACGCCCAGGCCTGCGAGCTCATCACAGCGGCTGTCGATTTCTTCCGAGGGGGTATTTAAAATGCACTCCCAATAACGCATGATTCTCTCCTCTGTTCTCCTCATTCGTGCGCCCTGAGGCACCGTCACTTCTGCCTGTCGTTTCAGGCAATCCGCGGGAATTATATCAGCGCCTGACGGAGACGTCAAGCGCATGGAAGGAAAAAAGAGCGTGTTTCGTCATTCTTCCTTCGGCAGTCTTGACACGGCTTCAGAGATGGAATAGAATAAATATACCGTCAGGCAAATACAAATTCATACAGAAAGGACTATAATTTATGGCAATCAACATTTCCCGCAGAGATTTCCTGAAGGGCATGGCTGCCGGCGCGGTCAGCGTCGGCGCGATGACCGCGATTCCGGGCTTCGCGGCGCCGGTCACGGCGGCCGCGGAAGGGGAAGCCGCATCTCCTGCCGAGGTGATCAAGGCCCTGGATAAGATTCCCCAGGCCTATCTCAACCCGCAGTTGGATGAGAAAGAATTCCGCACCAGTGACATGGAGCTCAAGACGCTGTTCTCACCCTTCAAGATCGGCAATGTCAGTCTGAACCACCGCATGGTGAAGTCCGCCGCCGGTTCCGCCACCTATCTCGCCGGTATGACGGATGAGTTCCTGCAGTACTACTTTAACCTCGCCAAAGGCGGTGTCGAGCTTATCTTTATCGAGTCGGTCGACTTCCTCGAGGTGCCTGAGTCCGGTGAATATGAGGCTGAGAACAGGGCCTTCCTCGAAAAGCTGGTCAGCGGCTGCGCAGAATACGGCGCGGTGCTCGGCTATCAGATCTCCGGCTTCGGCATGGGTGAAAACGAGATGACCGTCGACGATATCCATGCCAAACAGGCGCGCATGGTCCAGGTCGCGAAGGGGCTGTATGAGGTCGGTTTCAAGGTCGTGGAATACAACTGCGCGGGCTTCAACATGCCGGCACACTTCCTGTCCCGCTTCCACAACACCCGCGAGGATGAATACGGCGGAAAGAGCATCGAGAACCGCGCCCGCTTTGTGACCGAGATTCTGGAACAGCTGAAGGCGGAGTGTCCGGACCTCGCTGTACAGTGCCTGATCGACTGCGTCGAGGAGAACGACAACGTTGCCAACAACCCCACCATCATGACCCTGGATACCGATGTCACCACCCCGCACACGAAGGCCCTGACCATTGAAGAGGGCATCGCCGCGGCGAAGCTCTTTGAGGCGGCGGGCTGCGATTCCATGCATCTTCGCATTGGACCGCTCGGCCATCACGTTGCACAGTTTGCCGCCGACCTGTACTTCATCCTCAACGGCATTGAGGGTGCCACCGGCTTCGGTACGCAGTATGACTTTACGCGCAACTTCCAGGGGGCCGTTGTCGGCAATACCAGCGGCTGCGGCGCGGCGCTGGAGATCGCCGCCAGATACAAGAAGGAACTGAGCATTCCCGTCGGCGCGGTTACCTACATGGACCCGGCCCATGCGCCCGACTTCTTTGAGAAGGCGCTGGAGGACGGCAAGCTCGACTTCTTCCTGATGAACCGCCCGCTGACGGTCGATATGGACTATGTCAACAAGCTGCGCGAAGGCCGGATCGATGAGATCGCCCCCTGCACCCGCTGCCTGCACTGCCACTCCGGCTCCAATGAGATGAACGCCATGTTTTGCTACTGCCGCGTCAATGCCCTGACGCAGCGCGTCATGCGCGAGGGCGGCCCCGCGACCTATGAGCTGCCGGCGGCGGAGACGAAGAAAAAGGTCATGGTGATCGGCGGCGGCCCCGCCGGCATGGAAGCGGCGAGAATCGCGGCCATGCGCGGCCATGATGTCACCCTGTATGAGAAGCGGGGCGCCCTCGGCTTCATGCTGGACTTTGCCGCGATGGTCAAGGGACCGCATGAGAACCTCCAGGATCTGAAAAAATACCTGATCCGCCAGCTGGAGATCACCGGTGTGACCGTGAAGACCGGCACCGAAGTGACCAAAGAGCTGATCGAGGCCGAGGCACCGGATGCCGTGATTCTCGCCGTCGGCGGACAGCGCGATACGCTCACGGTTGATGGCGATGTGCCCGTGGTGGATATGGAGCGCTTCATGTTTGATGATGTCGGCGACAACGTCATCGTCTACGGCTCCAACGCCCAGGCCTTCGACGCGGCGCTGTGGCTGACCGTGCACAAGAAGCACGTCACCATGGTGACGCCGAACCCGGCGGATGACTTCGATATCCAGCAGTCTCAGCATGCCAAGCGCATGATGACCACGGCCCTGTATGCCCTGGGCTTCAACTCCTTCCCCGAGTCCTCCATCAAGAGCGTGAAGGACGGCATGGCGACCATCACGATGGACACCGGCCTTGACACGGTGATTCCCTGTGACGCGATCGTCAACGCGGCAGACATGCTGCCCGATACCAGTCTGCTGGACGGCATTTCCGTGAAGGAGACCTATGCCATCGGCGACTGCGCCAGTCCCTTTAACATCGCCATGGCCATCCGTGGCGGCAATGACGCCGGCCGCGCGGTGTAAGGCACCGGACAGAACTCAAAACAGAACAGTCTTTCAGCGGACCGGGGATTTCCCCGGTCCGCTGCTGTCTGCGTAAATCCGCTGCTGTCTGTGTAAATCCGCTGCCGCTGCACCTCCTGCACCTGCATAAATAAAACAGAGACTGCATATCTGCAGCCTCTGCAAGTGTTGCTGTTGCGGGTGTCAGGTGTTCTTCCTTCCGGATCAGGCTTCTCCGCGCTCCTTGAGCGCAGCCTTGCGGGAGATGTTCCAGCGGCCCTTTTCATCGATGCCGATGAACTTGACCCAGGTCTTGTCGCCGACATTGAGAACGTCCTCAACCTTCTCGGTGCGCTTGAACTCAAGATCCTTGATGTGGCACATGGCGTCCTTGCCGGGAACCAGTTCCACAAAAGCGCCGAGGTTGGAGATGACGCGCTTGACCTCGCCGTAGTACAGAGCGCCGACTTCAGGCTCGAAGACGATGTCTTCGATGGTCTTGCGGGCTGCGCGGCAGGCCTCGATGTCGGAGGAGGCGATGAAGATGCTGCCGTCGTCGTCGATGTCGATCTTGCAGCCGGTGTCGGCGGTGATCTTCTGGATGACCTTTCCGCCGGAACCGATGACTTCACGGATCTTGTCCGGGTTGATGTGCATCTGGATCATCTTCGGGGCGGTCTTGGCGAGCTCCTTACGCGGCTCGGGGATGGCCTTGAGCAGGACGGCGTCGAGAATCTGGAAGCGGGCTTCCTTGGTGATCGCAAAGGCTTCCTTCACGCATCTGGATGGCGGTGATGCCCTGCTTGGTGCCGGCCACCTTGAAGTCCATCTCGCCGTGGAAGTCTTCCACGCCCTGGATGTCGATGAAGGTGGTGAAATCGTCACCGTCCTGAATCAGACCGCAGGAAATACCGGCGACAGGGGCCTTCAGCGGAACACCGGCGTCCATCAGTGCAAGCGTCGTGCCGCAGATGGAGCCCTGAGAGGTGGAGCCGTTGGAGGAGAGAACCTCAGACACGACGCGGATGGCATAGGGGAAGTCTTCCACATCGGGAATGACGCTCTCCAGTGCCTTCTCGACAAGTGCGCCGTGGCCGTATTCGCGGCGGTTGGTGCTGCGGCTGGCACGGGCCTCACCGGTGGAGTAGGAGGGCATGTTGTAGTGGTGCATGAAGCGCTTCTCTTCCTCTTCCCAGATGGTGTCGAGCTTCTGGGACTCGGAGAGGGGGGCGAGGGTCGCGATGGAGAGAACCTGGGTCTGGCCGCGGGTGAAGAGGCCGGAACCGTGGACACGGGGGATCAGGCCGACTTCGGCGGCGAGAGGACGGATCTCGTTCATGGCGCGGCCGTCGACACGCTTGCCGGCGAGCAGCCACTTCTTGACAACCTTCTTCTGCAGTTTGTAGAGGATTTCGTCCATGTACTGCATGAGCTCGGGGTGCTCTTCGCCGTACTTCTCTTCGACCATGGTGACCCACTCGTTGACGCGGGCTTCACGGACGTTCTTGTCGTCGGTGTCCATGCAGTGCTCCATGGACTCGAACTCATTGGCAACCAGCTTCTCGAACAGTTCTTCGTCAAACGCTGCGTGCTCGTAGCTGAACTTGGGCTTGCCGATTTCCGCGACCATCCGGTCGATGAGATCGAGAACCGGCTGCAGATGCTCATGAGCCTGGACAATGCCTTCATACATGACGTCATCGGGAACCTGGTCGGCTTCGGACTCGATCATGACGATCTTCTTGTGGGTGGCGGCGACGGTGGTGGTCATGCGGTTGGTCTTCCGCTCTTCCTGCGTCGGGTTGAAGAGATACTTCTCACCGTCCCAGCCCAGCACGATGCCGGCGATGGGGCCATTGAAGGGAACGTCGGAGATGCTGACAGCGGCGGAGGCGCCGATCATGGCGGTGATCTCCGGGGAGCAGTCGCGGTCGACGGAGAGAACCTCGCAGGCGATGACGACGTCATTGCGCAGGTCCGTGGGAAAGAGGGGACGCATCGGGCGGTCGATCAGACGGGAGGCGAGAACGGCCTGCAGGCTGGGCTTGCCCTCACGACGCATGAAGCTGCCGGGGATGCGGCCGACGGCGTAGAGCTTTTCGTTGAAATCCACGGCGAGCGGGAAATAGTCAATGCCGTCCTTCGGACGGGCGGAGGCGGTGCAGGTGACAAGCACGGTGGTCTCGCCGTAGGTTACGAGCACGGCGGCATTGCAGAGCTCGGCCATCTTGCCGACTTCCATGGTGAGAGGACGGCCTTCATAGGTCATTTCAAACTTGCGGTAGTTCGGGAACTGCTTGTTGGTGATGATCATGTAATTAAACTCCTTCTGTGTGTGCAATCAGTCTTTACTACAGGAATCGGGGTAAGATTTTATAAAAATATGGAGGGACATATTCAGTTGTCCCTCCATAAAAACCTTCATATCCTTCAGAATGCTTGGGAAACGAAGCCTGAGCAAATCACTTGCGGATGTTCAGCTTCGCGATAATGGCACGATAACGCTCGATATCTTTCTTGGCCAGGTAGTCGAGCAGGCGGCGGCGCTTACCAACCATCTTGTACATGCCAAGACGGCTGTGGTCATCGCGCTCGGAAAGAATGGCGATCTGGACTTCGGGAGAACCGGTGTCGTTCTCGTGGGTGGCGTTCTGGCCGATGACTTCGGTCTTTTTCTCTTTGGTGATCATAATGCATTTTCCTTTCTGTATCATTCTGTCCTGCGACGCGGCAACGGGCGGAAAGGCTACCGCAGCGGCGGCATGACCCCGTAGCTGGGTACGCGGACGACGCGAGTTATATTACCATCAGACCGGGGAACTGTCAAGAGAAATGTTTTGAATCTGTTATGAATCGTTACTCTGGTTTTCCGCAGTCACGCAGGGGCTGCAGACAGGCATGGGCGGCTGGTGGAACACGCATATGTACCTGGTGGGAGGAAACTGTCATTATGTTCAAAAAAAGGACCTGAAGATTATACATAACAACGAAAATGTCCTGATAAATATTTGGTAATTGACGCGTGCGCGTCTCCGGTGATATGCTTAATACAGCCAGACCGGCAAATAGTATCAAAAATAAGGAGGAAAAGAAATGAAAAAACTGCTTGCACTGATTCTGGTATGCCTGATGCTTGCCACACTGAGCGCTTCTGCCTTTGCGGACACGCAGAATGGCGAGCTCCTGGACATTGCCCAGGTCATGGTCAAGGCGGCCATGAACAAAGCGGAAGAGATCAATGTCCCCATGGTTATCACCGTGATGGATATGGACGGGAATGTTGTCCTCTTCCACAGAATGAAGGGCTCTCTGCTTGCCAGCATGGAGATTTCACAGAACAAGGCATATACGGCCGTGGCGCTGAAGATGCCGAGTGAGACCGTGAAAGACCTTGCGATCGAAGGCGCGGAGCTGCAGAGCATCGCCGTGCAGCATGCCGGCAGGATCGTCGAATTCGGCGGCGGCTTCCCGATCATCAATCCGGACGGCGTCCAGATCGGCGGCATCGGCGTTTCCGGCGGCAGCGTTGCGGAAGATACGTCCGTCGCGAAAGCCGGCCTCGCTGCCTATGAAGAAGGAACGGATCCCGAGCTGACCGCGTCCGGCGGCGAGCTCCTGGACAAGGCCATGATCATGGTTCAGGCCGCACAGGAGAAGGCTGTCGAGATCAATGTCCCCATGGTCATCAGCGTCTGCGACATGGGCGGCAATCTGGTTCTTCTCCACAGAATGGAAAACTCCCTGCTGGCGAGTCTTGAAATTTCCCCGAACAAGGCGTTCACGGCTGTGGCGCTGAAGATGCCCAGCGCGACGGTGAAAGATCTGGCCATCGAGGGTGCGGAGCTCCAGGGTATTGCCGTTCAGCATGCGGGACGCATCGTTGAATTTGGCGGTGGTATTCCCATTTATAATGAGGACGGCGTCCAGATCGGCGGCATCGGTGTTTCCGGCGGCAGCGTCGCAGAGGACACCTCTGTGGCCGAGGCCGGCCTTGCCGCGCTCGGATAAGCTGACTGCGAAGCGAATACGGCATAGCGAGTACAATTGATTATTCTTGGAGGTGCTGTATTATGCCAACAAAGGCGTACTGTCGTTCTTTTCAGGCCGTTTTCAATGTCGGTTCCCGCCTCATGAAGTGGCCCCGGCCGGAGGTGGTCTCCGGGCCGGGCAGCATTGCGAAAATCCCGGAACTGCTGCGTAAGGAAAATGTCAGAAATGTCATGGTAGTTACCGGCCCGTCGATCGGAAAGAAACTTGCTCCGAAGATCCTCTCCTCACTCGACGAAAGTGGAATTCGCTATGTGCTTTTTTCGGAGGTTGAATCCAATCCTACGGTCAACGTCGTAAATAGGATTCAGAAGCTTTATCTGGAGCATGGCTGCGATGGTTTTATCGCGCTCGGAGGCGGTTCTCCGATGGATGCGGCGAAGGGGGCTGCGGCGCGCGTGGTACGCCCCCGGGCACAGGTCGGTCAACTTGCCGGACTCCTGAAAGTGATGAAAAAACTGCCGCCCTTCATTGCTGTTCCCACGACTGCCGGCACCGGCTCTGAGACGACGATTGCCGCCGTTATCACCGACAGCGATACGCATCACAAGTATGCAATCATGGATCTGAATCTGATTCCTCGTTACGCTGTGCTCGATCCGGAGCTGACGAGGGAGCTTCCGCCGAAAGTGACCGCCACGACCGGCATGGATGCCCTGACCCACGCGGTCGAAGCCTACACCAATGTGAACTACAACACGGATGAGACCATCCGTGCCGCAGAAGAGGCAGTCGTCGGCGTGTTCCGTTATCTGGAGCGGGCATACCTTGATGGAAATGACATGGAAGCCCGCACACAGATGCTCACAGCCTCTTTCAAGGCGGGCTTTGCCTTTACGCATGCCTGTGTTGGGAATGTCCATGCGATTGCTCACACGCTTGGCGGACTGTACAACACGCCGCACGGCCTTGCCAACGCGGTCATTCTCCCGATTGTCATGGAGGACTACGGAGAAGTGGTGTACGAGAAGCTCGCTCACCTTGCGGAGATTACCGGAGTGAAAAACAGCGGAAGCACCGAAGAGAAGGCCAGGGCCTTTATCAGCGAGATCCGCGCCATGAACCGACGTATGGAAATTCCCACCGGTTTTGACTTCATTCAGGAAAAAGATATCCCGCAAATGATCTTCTGGGCTCTCTCTGAATCCAACCCGTTTTATCCCGTGCCTGTGATCTACGATCGCGAACGCTGTGAAAAGGTCATTCGGAGAATTATCAGCGAAGCAAATCCTGTTGGCTGAGTGCGTGTATATCTGAATAAGGAAGAGGGCTGGGAGAACTGTATTCTCCCGGTCCTTTTTTCGTGCTTTTGCACGAAAAATCGGTATTCCACTATTGCAATTTGACCAAAGGAATGTTAAAATCTCGTTTCGTATGAAAAAAGGAGAGGATTCCAATGGAGAAGCTTAGAAACGTCGCCATTATTGCGCACGTCGACCACGGCAAGACCACCCTCGTCGATGAGATGCTGAAACAGTCCGGCGTCTACCGTGAGAACCAGGAAGTCGTGGAACGTGTCATGGACTCCAATGACCTGGAGCGTGAGCGCGGCATTACCATTCTTGCAAAGAACACCGCCGTCTTTTACGGCGATACGAAGATCAACATCGTCGACACCCCGGGCCACGCCGATTTCGGCGGCGAGGTCGAGCGCATTCTGAAGATGGTCAACGGCGTCATCCTTCTGGTGGATGCGGCCGAAGGTCCCATGCCCCAGACCCGTTTCGTCCTGAGCCGCGCCCTGGAACTCGGCCACAGGGTGATTGTCGTCGTCAACAAGATCGACCGCCCGGACCAGCGCATCCATGAGGTCATTGACGAGGTTCTGGAGCTTCTGATGGACCTGGATGCCACGGATGAACAGCTGGATTCCCCGATGCTGTTCTGCTCCGGCCGCAACGGCACGGCGAGCTATTCGCCCGATGTGCCCGGCACGGATCTCAAACCGCTGTTTGAGACGATTCTGGAATACATTCCCGCGCCGGAGATGAACCTGGACGCGCCCTTCCAGATGCTGGTCAGCAGTCTGGATTACAATGAATATGTCGGCCGCATTGCCATCGGCCGGATTGAGCGCGGCGTCATCCGGCAGAACCAGGAGATCGAAGTCTGCAATTATCACCATCCTGACGAGCCGACCATGAAGGCCAAGGCTGTGTCTCTCTATCAGTTCGACGGTCTGAACCGTGTCCCCGTGACCGAGGCGGGCGCCGGCAATATCATCGCCATGAGCGGCATTCCCGAGATCACCATCGGCGACACCGTCTGTGCCAGAGGCGCCGCGGAACCGCTGCCTTTTGTGAAGATCAGCGCCCCGACCCTGGAGATGACCTTCTCCGTCAACGACAGCCCCTTTGCCGGAAGGGAAGGGAAGTTCGTGACCTCCCGCCAGATCCGCGACCGTCTGATGCGTGAGACGCTGAAGGACGTGTCTCTGCGCGTGACCGACGTGGAGAACAGCACCGACAGCTTCAACGTTGCCGGACGCGGCGAGATGAGCCTCTCCATCCTGATTGAAACCATGCGCCGCGAAGGCTACGAGTTCCAGGTTTCCCCACCCCGCGTGCTGTACCAGGAGATCGACGGAAAGCTCTGCGAGCCGGTGGAGCGCGTTGTGGTTGACGTGCCCCAGGACTACATGGGCTCGGTCATGGAGAAACTCGGCCAGCGCAAGGGTGAGTTTATCGAGATGACCCCGGTGGGCAGCCGCATGAAGATGGAATTCCTTGTCCCTTCCCGCGGCCTCTTCGGCTACCGCAATGAGTTCCTCACCGACACTAAGGGCGAGGGAATTCTGGCCTCCGTTTTCGAGCGGTATGAACCCTACAAGGGCGACATCGCACGACGGAACACGGGATCCCTGATTGCCTTTGAGACCGGCGAGGCCGTGGCCTACGGAATCTGGAACGCCCAGGAGCGCGGCGCCATGTTCATCACCCCCGGAACGAAGGTCTATGGCGGTATGGTCGTCGGTGTCTGCCCGAAGGCCGAGGATGTGCCCGTAAACGTCTGCCGTACCAAGCATCTGACCAACACCCGCGCTTCCGGCTCCGACGAGGCGCTTCGCCTTGTCCCGCCGCGGATCCTCAGCCTTGAACAGTGCCTGGAATTCCTTGCCGATGACGAGCTTCTGGAAGTTACGCCGAAGAATCTGCGTCTGCGCAAGAGCATCCTGGACCACAGCCTGCGGATGAAGACGCTGATGCGGAACCGCTGAGTCATTTCGTATAGTTTGGACAAAACAACTGGCCTATGACGGTGAAAAACCGACATAGGCCACAAAAAACTGAAAAATCTTGAATCAATTTGATTTTTCAGCTTTCTTTCGATATAATATTATTTCGATAAAGCGTTAGTGCGTTTCAAAAACTGAGAAGGCGGAAGAATGATGAGTTCCAAGACACTCAAGTATATCCTCAAACGTATTCTCCTGGCGATTGTTACCGTCTGGGTTGTCATTACGGTGACCTTCTTTGTCATGCATGCGGTCCCCGGTGGCCCGTTCATGGGTGAGAAAGCGATTTCCGCAGCGGCGCAGGCTGCTCTGGAAGCAAAATACGGTCTGGACAAGCCGCTGCTGCAGCAGTACTTTACCTATCTGAAGGATATTGTGACGAGGTTCGATTTCGGCCCCTCGCTCAAGCAGCGCGGCCGTATGGTGATCGACATCATCGCCGACGGCATGAAGACCTCGGCCCGGCTGGGTGTCGTGGCGGCATGTCTCGCCGCGGTCATTGGGATTCCGCTGGGGGCGGTGGCTGCGCTTCGCCGCAACAAACTGATCGACAAGATCATCATGGTGGTGACCACGGCCTTTGTCTCCATGCCGTCCTTCATCATGGGCTCGCTCCTGCTGGTGGTGTTTGCCATCCGGCTGGCCTGGCTCCCGGCCAACGGCTCCACCGCGGAAGGCCTGATCCTCCCGATCATCACGCTGGCGCTGTATCCCATGGCCTATATCACGCGGCTCACCCGGTCCTCCATGCTGGACGTCCTGGGCCAGGATTACATCCGCACCGCCAAGGCGAAAGGGGTCTCCGGTGTGAAGATCATCTTCGGCCACGCGCTGAAGAACTCCCTGATCCCCGTGATTACCTACTTCGGACCGATGCTTGCCTATATCGTGACAGGCTCCCTGGTTGTGGAGCAGATCTTTGCGGTGCCCGGGATCGGCCGTGCCTTTGTCAGCAGCATCACCAACCGCGACTATCCCATGGTCATGGGCACCACGATTGTCCTTGCGGTCCTGATCGTTGTGATGAACCTCGTGAGCGACATCCTCTATAAGGTTGTCGACCCGCGGATCAATCTGGAATAAGGAGGAACCGACATGTCGAGCAAGCTTACCATGCACGTGAACGTGGACGATTTCCTCCCCGCAACCGAAGAAGAAAAGCGCTACATGGTCCAGATGAGGCCGTCATCCACCTTTTTTAAGGATGGTATGAAGCGGCTTCTGCACAACCGTGTCGCGACCGTCTCGCTGATTATTATCATCGTCATCACTCTGTCGTCCATCTTTATCCCCATGTTCTGGCCCTATTCCTATGACAAGATGCTGGGCGTGAACCCGGGCAAGCCGGTGGATTCCTCATTTAACAACCTCGCGCCCTTCACCTACGGAAAGACGGAGCTGAAACACATCGAAGCGGGGGAGAAGGTCTTTCCCCATGTCTTCGGCACCGACTCCGCCGGGCGTGACTACTTTATCCGCGTGGTCTACGGCACGCGCATCTCTCTGGCGGTGGGCTTCTTTGCCAGTATCATCGTCCTGATCATCGGCATGACCGTAGGCTCCATCGCGGGCTACTGCGGCGGCAAGGTGGACCTGATCATCATGCGTATTGTTGATATCATCTACTCGCTGCCGGACATGCTGATGGTGATCCTCCTGGCCAGCGTCCTGAAGCTGACCCTGGGTCCGGCACTGGCCGGCACCGCCCTGGAGAAGATCGGCAGCAACATCATCAGCCTGTTCATCGTCTTCGGCGTGCTGTACTGGGTCTCCATGTCCCGCCTGATCCGCGGCCAGATCCTCTCCCTGCGCGAGCAGGAGTACGTCCTGGCCTCCCAGGCTGCCGGCGCGAAGGGAAGCTGGATCATCCGCAAGCACCTGCTGCCGAACTGCATCTCGGTGGTCATCATCTCCACCGCCCTGCAGATCCCGAATGCGATTTTTACGGAGAGCTACCTCTCCTTCCTCGGCCTCGGCGTCAACGCGCCCATGCCGTCGCTGGGCTCCCTCGCTTCCGACGCGCTGAACGGCCTGTCCTCCTATCCCTTCCGTCTGGTGATTCCGGCTCTGGTCATCTCGCTGATCGTCCTCTCGCTGAACCTCTTCGGCGACGGACTGCGTGACGCGTTTGACCCGAAGCTGAGAACCTGAGAGGAGGCGTGAGATATGGCACTTTTGGAAGTCAATAACCTGCACACCTCGTTCTTCACCCCTGCGGGTGAGGTCCGCGCGGTCAACGGCGTGTCCTTTAACCTTGAGAGGGGAAAGGTCCTCGGCATCGTGGGCGAATCCGGCTCCGGCAAGTCCGTCACGGCCTATTCCATCATGCAGATCCTCGCCAGTACCGGCAGGATCGTCGACGGATCCATCAAACTCGACGGCCAGGAGCTCGTAAACTCCGGTGAGAAGGTCATGAAGACCGTCCGCGGCAACAAGATCTCCATCATTTTCCAGGACCCCATGACCTCGCTGAACCCGACCTATACCATCGGGCACCAGCTGGTGGAGGCCATAACCCTCCACACCAGCCGGAACCGGAAGGAGGCCTGGGACCGCGCTGTTGAGATGCTCCGTCTCGTGAACATCAATGAGCCGGAAAAACGCATGAAACAGTACCCCTTTGAACATTCCGGCGGCATGCGCCAGCGCATCATGATCGCCATGGCCCTCGCCTGCGAGCCGGATATCCTGATCGCCGACGAGCCGACCACCGCCCTTGACGTGACGATCCAGGCCCAGATCCTCGACCTGATGAAGAACCTGCAGAAGGAACTCGGCATGGCCATCATCATGATCACCCATGACCTGGGCGTCGTGGCGCAGCTGTGCGATGAGGTCATCGTCATGTATGCCGGTTCCATCTGTGAGCAGGGGACTGCGGATGAGATCTTCTATAACCCGAAGCATGAGTACACCAAAGGCCTGATGCGCAGTATTCCCACCGCGGATACCGCCGGGAAGAAGCTTCAGCCCATCACCGGCACGCCCATCGACCTGCTGAACATGCCGAAGGGCTGCCCCTTCGCGCCGCGCTGCGACAACGCCATGAAGATCTGCCTCCGTGAGCGCTGCGAACGGATGCGGATCAACGAAGACCATATGGCGGCCTGCTGGATGAACGTGAAGGAACAGTCCGCTGCCGCGTCGGCAGGGGATGCGACGGAAGGCGGTGACAGAGCATGAGCGAAAACAGAAATGAGAATCTGGTCGAAGTCAGTCATCTGAAGCAGTATTTTCAGATCAACACCGGCATGTTCTCCTCCAAGCCGCTGAAGGCCGTGGATGATGTGTCCTTCGACATCCGCCGCGGCGAGACCCTTGGCCTCGTGGGCGAGTCCGGCTGCGGCAAGACCACCGTCGGCCGCACGCTCCTGCATCTCTACAAGCCCACCGGCGGCGAGGTCCGTTTTGAAGGCCAGCCTGTCCGCACCAGGGCGGAGATCAACGAGTTCCGCAAGAAAGCCACCATGGTCTTCCAGGACCCCTACTCCTCTCTGAATCCGCGTATGACCGTCTCGGATATCATCGGCGAGCCGCTTGACATCCATAAGCTGTACGCAAACCGCCAGGAGCGCGAAGAACGCATCCTGGAACTCATGGACCGCGTCGGCCTCAACAGCGAGCACGCCTCCCGCTATGCCCACGAATTCTCCGGCGGCCAGCGCCAGCGCATCGGCATCGCGCGCGCCCTGGCGCTGAACCCGAAGTTCATCGTCTGTGACGAGCCGGTCTCGGCGCTGGATGTCTCCATCCAGGCACAGGTCATCAACATGTTTGACGAGCTGCAGGACGAGATGGGCCTGACCTATCTTTTCATCGCCCACGACATTCTCGTCGTCCGACACATCTCCGACCGGATCGCTGTCATGTACCTTGGCAAGATGGTGGAGCTTGCGGACGCGAAAGAAATCTATGAACATCCGCTGCACCCCTACACCCGCTCCCTGATGTCCGCCGTGCCGCAGCCGGATCCGAAGGTCGCCCGCGCCAATAAGCGCATCGTCCTCACCGGCGACATTCCAAGCCCCCTGAACGCGCCCTCCGGATGCCCGTTCCGCACCCGCTGCCCCCAGGCGACCGCGGCCTGTGCCGAAGCCATGCCGGAATTCAGGGAAGTCGCCCCCGGCCACTTCGCGGCCTGCCACTTCGTCTGACTGTGCTTCGGATCGTCTCGTTTCCCCGTAGCGACGGGAAAACTCGCTCCCTCCGCCAGTCCTCCTCTTTCGATTCAAACCCGCTGCGTTGGGCTTTGAATCGAGTATAAGCTGTCATTCAAGTCGGAGAATCCGATTTGAAAATAAAACCGAAAGGAACAAACAAAATGAAGAAGATCCTTGCATTGGTTCTTGCTCTCGCCATGGTGTTCGCACTTGCGGCCTGCGGCGGAACCGCCGCCCCCAAGGCATCGGAAGCTCCTGCTGCAACCGAGGCTCCTGCTGAAGAGAGTCCTGCTGCAGAAGAAGCCCCCGCTGCTGAGGAAGCTGCTCCCGCTGAGGAAGCTGCTCCCGCCGAGGAAGCTGCTCCCGCTGAGGAAGCTGCTCCCGCTGAGGAAGCTGCTCCCGCTGAGGAAGCTGCCCCCGCTGAGGAAGCTGCCCCCGCTGAGGAAGCTCCTGCCGCTGAGGAAGCTGCAGCTGAAGAGCCCGCAGCCGAGGAAGCTCCCGCTGCTGAGGAAGTCGCAGCCGAAGCCGGCGCCAGCTCCATCGCTGTCTGCCTCGCCTCCGAGCCTGATACGCTTGATCCGGCCCTGAACTCCGCTGTCGATGGCGCAACCCTCGTCAGCCACCTGTTCTCCGGCCTTGCCAAGTGGGCCCAGGATGACACGGGCGCCCTCGTCATCGTCCCCGATGCCGCCACCGAGCTGGTGGAAGGTGTCCAGAATGAGGACGGCACCGTCACCTATACCTACACCCTGCGCGACGGCATGAAGTGGTCCGACGGCAAAGACGTCACTGCCGCTGACTTCGCCTTCGCATGGCAGCGCGCCGCCTCTGTCGAACTCGGTGCCGACTACGGCTACATGTTCGAAGTGATCGACGGTTACGATGATGTCTGGGCCGACGAGCCTGCCGAAGACGCTCAGCTGAACGTCAAGGCCATCGACGACAAGACCCTCGAAGTCACCCTCGCCAATGCCGTTTCCTACTGGAACGAGCTCCTTGCCTTCCCGACCTACTTCCCCGTGCGTGAGGATGTTGTCGCCGACGAAGGCTGGGCCACCGATCCCTCCACCTATGTCTGCAACGGTGCCTACACCATGACCGGCTGGAACCACAACAGCCTGATCACCCTCGAGAAGAACGCAAACTATGTCGATGCCGACAAGATCCTCATGGACAAGATCGAGTTCTATCTCTCCGATGATGCCAACAACCAGCTGTCCAACTTCAAGAATGGCACCTGGCAGCTGATCGATGATGTCCCAACCAACGAGATCGCCGCCCTCAAGGCTGACTATCCCGATGAGTTCAAGGTGGAAGGCCAGATCGGAACCTATTATGTCTGCTGGAATGTCAACGAAGACATCCTGCCCGAGGGCTCTGAGCTTGAGGGTGCCGAGGCCGAGGCTGCCAAGGCTGAGATCCGCAACGCCATCAGCCTGATCTTCGACCGCAACTACATCGTCGACGAGATCGCCCAGGGCGGTCAGGTTCCCGCCTCCTCCTTTGTTGCCATGGGTATGACCAACCCCGACGGAACCCAGTTCTATCAGACTGCCGGCTCCAGCGAGGACTTTGACGGTTACTACAACGTCTCCGCCGATGCTCTGGAGGACAACTTCACCCAGGCCATCGAAGTCCTGAAGAAGTACTATGACTATGACGAGACCACCGGCCAGTTCTCCGGCTTCCCGACTCTGACCTACCTCTACAACACCTCTGAGGGCCACAAGGCCATCGGTGAGTATCTGCAGAGCGCTCTGGCCGGCATCGGCATCACCATGAACCTCGAGAACCAGGAGTGGGCCACCTTCCTGAACACCCGTAAGAACGGCGACTACTCCATCGCCCGCAACGGCTGGCTCGCCGACTACAACGATCCGATCTGCTTCCTGGATATGTGGACCACTGCCTCCGGCAACAACGATGTCCAGTTCGGCAAGGGTGCCCACAAGGATGTCGCGGCCTACAGCCTCGACCTGACCGATCTCGGTCTGGACGTCAAGGTTGAGAACGGCACCTGGGCCGAGACCTATGATGTTCTCATCAAGGCCATCAAGGGCTGCACCGACAACGAGGTACGTTATGAGCTCATGCACCGCGCCGAGGATCTCCTCATGAGCACCGGCTGCATCTGCCCGCTGTACTTCTACACCGACCTGTTCATGCTGAGCAAGGACGTGGACGGCTTCTTCTCCAACCCGCTTGGATACAAGTACTTCATGTACTGCACCGTCGCCTGATCGCAAAATAAAACACGGCGCCCGGGGATCATCTGATCCCCGGGCGTTTTTTCGCCTGGAAGAAAAAGGGGAGGATCGCTCCTCACCCCTCGCAGGTCAGGTGTTTTATTATGCGTTGAGATACTCGATCATGCAGTCAGCCGCAACAATACCGCTGGTATACGCAATACCGAGAGACGCGCCCTCGTTTTCATAATAGGGGCTGCAGTAGAGGCTGCCGTTGTCAACACCGGCAACATACAGGCCCTTGATGACGCTCTGATCGTGGGCAAGCGCACGGCAGTAGTCATCCGTCTTGACGCCGCCGAAGGTGGACCAGATGGACGGTTCATACTCAACGACATAGAAGGTGTCTCCGCTCAGTCCCTTCAGCAGGTAGTCGCCCTTGTAGAACTGGGAATCCTTTCCGGCTGCGCAGAGCTCATTATAAGCAGCGACCGTGTCTTCCAGATGAGCCAGGCCGAAGAACTCGGCGCACTCCGCCAGGCTTCCCTTGACAGCCCAGCCCTGCTCAATGGCCTTTGCCATCTCATCATCCAGCTTGTCAAGGACGACGCCATGGAGACCGGTCTGACCGACATACCAGTCAGCCGGATTGCCGTAATACTCAAGAACGCCCTTGTCGCGGCAGGCATCGTACATCTCCTGGTCTACAACTGCGTAATACTTTCCTTCACGCAGACTCATCTCTCCGCCGAGGGCGAGGGGACGATCTGTCAGATACTGCTCATTCATGAAACGGTCGCCATTGGTATTCACGATCAGACCGCCGTAAATGGCAAACTTCTGCGCCTGATTGGCGAAAGCCATCGCGGCGCCGGGGCGATCCGGGATCTTGTGGTTTGCTCCGCCAAATTCGTTGCAGCACAGCGCCCAGTTGCGGTCCGCGATGCCGCCGGCTTCCAATACCATGTCAAAGCCCTGACCGGTAGAGAGCGTATTGCACAGAGGCCAGATTTCGATATCGCCATAGATCTGACGCAGCCGATCGGCATTGCCCGCATATCCGCCGGTGGCGATCAGCACGGCTTTGGCATTATACTGGGTGATCTCGCCGGACTGGGTATCTCTGACGAGCACACCCGTCACCGTATCGCCGTCCTTCACCAGCTGAACGGCTTCGCTGTTGACAAAGAACTCACCGCCGTCTGCCACAAACTTGTCTACCAGGGGCTGGAAACGGTTTGCGCCGGAAACCTGAACTCCCTCTGTATTGAGGAAGTTATGACGGGCTCGGAAGCCGACGCCGTAGGCGTCAATCCGAAGACCCATATTCACACCATTGTCCATAAAGTTTGAAACAACGCGCTCGCCCTGGTCGGTGCACTTGCGAAGCAGGGAGGCGTTCACTGTGCCGCGGCTGAAGTTGTATTCAAAGCCGTAAAGCTGCTCAGCTGAAACTGTCGCATTCTCCGCTTCCTGGACGCGGGTCTCCGCAAGTGCGGGGCCACCGGCCATGCAGCCGTTGGAAACGCCACAGGTGCCGCCCTTTTCAAGCAGTACCGTCTTCTTCCCGGCGGCGGCCAGAGTCAGCGCGGCATGAATACCGGCGGCTCCACAGCCGATGACAACGGCTTCCGTGTCAACCGTTTTGGAGGCAACAAGCGCCTCTTTCTCTGCTTTTTCATCATCTGCGGCAAAAGCAGTGGTGATCCCGGTCAGACCGAGTACAGCTGCCGTTGCGACAGAACCTTTCAGAAAGTCTCTGCGTGAAATGTTTGCCATGAATTTATTCCTCCGTTTCAAGATGATCTGTTACCTGGACCGTTTCTGTTCACAATCCCTGTAAGATAACTGAATTATAGCATCAAAAAAGCCACAAGGCAAGGAGACGATTCAATAAAGACGCTTTCATGATGGGGATTTTGCACCGGATTTCCCGGAGCACAACATCGGCACCCGCATCGTCTTCCGCATCGCCCGGAAGGTGGAGTACCAGAACCTTCTCGGCTGCAACGTCCTGACCATCACGGTCTAAGAGTCAATATCGTTATTAATTCCTTAAGCATATCTATGCACGGATCGGTTCCGTTAAATAAAAAACCGCTTCGGCTCCCTGCACCTGCACACCCATCAAAACCCCGACGAACTGCAGTTCGTCGGGGTTGCTTCGGTTGTCAGGCGTTCAATTGTGTGCTTCCCAGTAGTCCTCGGCATCTTCATAATCCCAGAAGTCATCTGCGTACCAGTCGTAGAAGTCCTCCGGATGCGCATAGTCCGAAGCGTGATACGGATCTGATGTGGATTTCGGTTTCGCAGAGCTCCTGGGTTTCGGTGTGGCCGTTGGATCGGTTATACTCACTTTTACGACTTGATTATTTTCATTAACCCAGATGACATAGATCTTTGGGTTCGTGTCGTAACGGTATTTTGTTGTCCTGATCCCGTTACCGGCGGCGTCTTTTACCGTGAGGTTATCCGTGCCCTGCCACTGCCACCTGGAAGGCACATAAGACACATACATGCCAACGTAAGGGACCGCAGGCATTGGCGTTGCACTGGGTTTCGGGGTGGAAGTTGCAACTGGTTTTGCCGATGGCTGTGGCGTATAGACTGGCGTGTATGTGCTTTTCACAGGGGTGTTCGCCTCGGTATATAAACCGCCGCAGATGATGGCAATGAGCAGTATGAGCGTGGAAATGATACAGATCCTGATATTTCGCAGCTTTTCATCGATCTCCGCGATCTTCGCCTGGCGTATCCGCTGCTTTTCTTTATCGTTCATTTACCATCACCACGCTTCCTGTCAGTGATTCTATCATATTTTCTTGTCACGGATAAGGCAAGTTTTAATTTCCACGGATGAGATTTATCAAGCGCCGTTGACAATTAGCGCAATTATGCATATAATAATGCTAAGCAAGGAGGTGGCGAGATGCCGAATATTCGTCCTGTTTCCGATCTGAGGAATCATTTCGCTGAGATCACAAAAGACGCTCAGCTCAGCGGTGAGCCGATTTTCCTGACCAAAAACGGCGTCGGCTCCATCGTTGTCATGAGCATGGAGAGCTATGAGAAGAGCCGCTATGACAGCATGGTCTATGACAAGCTGCGTGAGGCGGAGCTGCAGGCGGCCAGCACGACGGAGCGTTTGAGCCATGCCGATGTTATGGCGAAAGCGCGTGCGTTTCTGAGCGGTGCGGAGGAGCAAAAGCGTGCATAAGATCGTTTATTTGCCGCTGGCGGAGAGCGACTTGATGGACGCGCTGGACTATATTGCCTACACGCTGGACGCGCCAAAAGCTGCCCGCGATCTGCTGGCCGAGTTTGACGAAACGGTACAGCGCATCGCGGAGTTCCCCTACGCCCATGAGCTCTACCGGACAGACCGCCCGATGAAGGACGAGATCCGCAAGGTGGCGGTCAAAAACTATGTGCTGTATTACGCCGTCTTTCAAGACCGCGTGGAGATTCGCCGATTTCTTTACGGCAAGAGAGACAGAAGCAGAATCGATGAAGAATAGAACAGCACCGAAGATGAAACCGCCCGCCGTCCCCGTCCCGGACATGAGCAATCTCACGAAGGAGCAGTTGAAAGCGGAAATCGAGAAGGGCTTTGCTGACGCTGCCGCCGGACGGGTAAATCTGTCTGTTTGTCCGTTTTTCATAAAAGCACCTCCATGTTTGGACTATTTTTCAGTCTGCAGTCAGCACGCAGGTTCCGTCACTGATCTGCAGTGCCGTACCCTCTTCCAGGGTGATCCGTGAAGTATCACCGATGCCCAGCTCAAAGGACTTAATTACGGTGCCATAGTCCCCGAGAATCTCTACCTGGGCATTGACGAGATCGCCCATCATGCCGCCGAGAGAATTCATCATCCCGCCCAGATCACCGCCGAACAGACCACCGAGGGAAGAGTAAGCGTTCCCATAAGTGTCGCCAAAGGTTTCGGTGCACTTGATCGTGTAGCTGCCGGCCTGAATGTCCTGGCCGATAATGAATTTGCCTTCTTTCAGCGTGATTTCCTGGGCGAGGGGAAGCCCGCGCTTTACCATTTCATCCCTGACCATCTCATACAGCTGTTTCAGCTGCGTGTCGCTATAGTCGCTGATGGAATTCGCTGCAGACGCGGAAACAGGGAAGAGGCAGAGAACAAGGCAGAGAGCCAGCAGTGCAGAGAACAGTTTTTTCATAATGATAACCTCCTGAAATAATATGATGTGGATTTGAGCAGTATCAGTATAGCAGAATCGTAGAGAGAATATTGCCCCCGCACAGGTGGCAAAACACAGCTTTCTGTGCGGGGAGCTGTGATTCAGTCCGGATCCGGAAGCAGGAACGGCGGCAAGTCGTTTTCGCGGAGTATGGCATCTACATCATGTATTTCATAGATCCGGTTGTTGAATGCAACGATGAATGCCGTGTCGCGCCGGATCTTTTCATACAGCGGAGCCATGCCATACAGGACAAGGGCTTCCTGGGCTTCACCCAGTGTGAACTCAGTCGCGAGGCAGATGCGCAGAATGGTATCGCGCTGCTGCGTCTGTTTTTCTCCGGAGATCAGTTTGTAGCCGTATCGGTCATCCAGATCGGCTCTGATGAAAACCTCTTTCTGGGGGATCTTTTTCTCCCGCAACTTCTGCCGCATATAATCTGTGAATGGACGCGGGGAGAATTCTTGCCGCGAGAGATACTGCGGAAGATCATCAGGGGAGAGCTGCATGATCGCTGCGTTCATGGATTTACTGACCTCTTCAAAAGTCATGATGTTCAACTCCTTAATAAATAGTCGAACACCGGCCAGCCGAAGCTGACCGGTGTCCTCTACTATAGGAGCTGTAATTTTTGCGAATTGCTTTTACTTTTGTGACACTTCTGTGATTTTGTCTGTGCTATACTGCGCACGTAATCAAAAAACAGAGGCCGACAGGCCCCAAACAAAATTAAAAACAAAAAGGAGAAAAAGAAAATGAAAAAAGCAGTTGCAATGGTACTGGTAGTTGTCATGATGCTGGCGCTGGGCGTGACCGCCTTCGCCGCACGGGGACCGCTCACTGCGGAGCAGGCAAAGAAAGTCGCACTGGATTACGCCGGCGTGAAGGCGGCGGATGCGAACTTCACGAAGTGCCACAGGGATTATGACGATGGCCGCGAAGTGTACGAGATCGAGTTCTACGCGAACAACACGGAGTACGACATGGACGTCGATGTGAACACCGGCAGAGTCACGGACTTCAGCACCGAGTATCACGGCGGATACACCCAGCCTGCCGGAAATGCTTACGGATACTACTATGACGATGACCTGTATGACTACGACTATGACGACATGTACGACTTCGACGACATGTTCGATTTCGACTGAGGAAAACAATAATCTGACGCATGTCAGTTGATATATAACACAATGATCTTTTCGACCGGTTCTAAGATCTGACAAATCCTTTGAAACAGGAGCAAAGCATGATAAAGCACATATAGCCGGCCCGTGGTGAGGAGAGATGATTCCCGCTGCGGGCCGATTGCTATTTGTTCAGCCCCTTCTGAGCTGGCTTCTTACGCGCCCGAGAATACTTCCCAGCAGGTTTGTACCTTCCCATTTTTGTGGGTCATCCTGGATGCCTTGAACGATGCCATCAATGCCGGCGTGAAGGTCAGCTTCCATTACTTTGAGAACAGCGGCACCAAGCGCCGGAAACTGAAGAACGGGGGAGAGCCCTATATCGCCGCATCAAATAACGTGATTAAAGTTAATAATGCGTTTGAGCGACTTGGCGCTGTATTTATTATTACTTCTGCAATTTCGATGTTCCTTCAGGTAAAGGATCTAACTGACATAAGGGACTTCCTGTCAGATTTCAGGATAAGCTCCAATAAGTATACTTCTCAGATCAAAGGAAACATAAATAATGATAGTTGCTGCCGAACTGTCGCTTTTGGTATCATCGTGTCCATCTTCTCCTACGGTGTAGCATAGTAAAACTAAACAATTTTGAACAATGATTTTTAGCTATTCTGACAGTTTTTTGGCCATTTGCCATATAGTTGTTGACAGGGACAAAATGATGGGCTATACTTTTTATAACCAATAGAAAAAGGTGTATAAAATTGTATCAAAGTACAGTTAAACATAGCTCAGATATTCGGATCAATAATAAAAAAAAGATAATCGATCAATTGCGCCTTGAGTGCAGAACTAAAAAGCAGATCGCAAATGACATAGGTGTAAGTATTGCTACTGCATCAAGTCTTTGCAATGCTTTGCTTATGGATGGTTATCTGCTCTCCGATTCTACAAATAACTCTGATGGCGGACGTATACCTCAACAGTTGCAATTAAAGCATGATGCTAGATATGTAGCCTGTCTGAACGTTGTAGAAAGAGACATCATTACTATTGCCATAACGGATTTGATGGGGGAGGTAGTCTTTCAGGATCATATAAATTGCAAGCACTGCCTGACTCCGGAGGAACTGATACGCTTTTCATCTGACTGTATTTATAAAATGCTGGACGATAATCATATTCCATTCCAGTTGCTAATTGGTATTGGCGTAGCGGTTTGTGGGAATGAGTTGGATGGGTTGAATACGATTCAGAACAGTTCAGGTAATCCGTTGTTGGAAAACTCAAATATCAGGGTGATTCTCGAGGAGAGATTTTCCGGTGTTCCGATTTATATTGACAATATTGCAAATGAAGTTGCTCTTGCTCTGAATCATAAACATCCCGAGCTATCGGATTTGATTTATTTGTATATAGGTGACAGCGTAGGCGTAGGCATTATCAGCGCTGGAAAACTGTTACGCGGTTCTCATGGACTTGGCGGCGAAATTAACCATCTCCAATTGGGAACATATGGATACACTTGCTACTGTGGTCTAAAAAATTGTATTGAAACAGAAATATCTATCGTAGGCTTTCAGCGTAAGTTCTTTGAGCTTAGTGGTATTAATCACGAGATAAACCGCTTTGGTTGGGATATATTTGAAGATGCAGTACGCAATAATACAGCTCCGGCATTGCAGGTAATTGAAGAAAACGGTCGAATGATCGGAAAAACTTTTGCTCTGCTCAGTCACCTGTTTGATGCTCCATCCTATTGGATGGGAGGCTTTGACTCCTATATTTATTCTCGGCTTTATCCCTTTATTATGGAGGAACTGGAAAAAAGGTCGTTGTTCAGAGATTTGTTCTCATACAATGTTTTCTTTGATGAAGGTTTTCATACGATCATAACAAAAGGTTGTTATGAACTCGTGTTTCAAAACTGGTTTCCTATGAATACATAAATCCTTATTATCCTTATTATGAACAGGCAGTATTAGGTCAACAGAAGCCATTTTATACGACAATTAATATGATATAAAATGTCTGTTCATTTTTTAATGCCACTTTTTATTATGATTATAAAAAGCGTTGTTAAAACTGCGGAAGAGCAGAATTCAAACTAGGGCAAATCTTCTTCAAAATGGCTGGAAAACTATTTGAAGAGGTTGCACAAATATATTTTCAGGAGGTTCAAAAAATGAAGCGCATTCTCTCTAAAGGTCTATGTCTGGTCTTGGCCCTGATGCTGTGCGTTACGCTTTCATGTCCTGCGTTTGCAGCTGGGGAAGAGAAGACAACGGTACGTTTCGGGCTTCTCCCGTACACCGACTGGATGCCATGGATGATGGCAGATGAACTTGGAATGTTTGATGAGGTTGGAATTGATCTGGAGGTAACTGTATTTGCAGATGACATTACTTGTGCGGAGGCGCTTGCAGCAGGTGATATCGATATAGCTTGTGGTAACTCCGGCTCCGGACCGCTTGTATTCAGCCGTTTCCCGAACGTCCGTGCTGTGTCCTGCACCTGCGGCTTTGTTGGGTTCGCAATTATGGTTCGTCCTGAGAGTCTGGTCAGCAACGGCGGCGACATTAAGCTCTACACGGATTTCTATGATGAGTATATTGCTGCCGGTATGAGTGAAGAAGAAGCAAAGGTTCAGGCCACGGCAGATGCCTGCGCACAACTGAAGGGCCGCACAATGGTAATGGACCGTGGCACCGGCTCTGTTCTCCCCCTTAACGCTGCGCTGAAGGCTGCTAATCTCAAGCCGGAAGATATCAATTATATGGATATTTCCGATGTTGAAGGCGCACTTGCGTTCCTGGAGGGAACTGGTGATTTTGAGCTTGGTGGATTCCCGCAGGTCAATTCTCTAAGTGAAAAAGGTTGCTCTAAGCTGGTTTCCGCTGTTGAACTTGGCGGTCAGGCTGTTTGCCTGAGCGTTGAAATGGCAACAACTGATTATATCGAGAACAACATGGATACGCTCGCAAAGATGCGGCAGGTTTGGTTTAAAGCAATCGATGGCATTTACGGTGAAGATTCAACATATATTGAGAAACTGGCAGAGGTTACCAGCGCATATACTGGTTCCACATACACGGTAGAAGATATGCTGAATGTTGCTAACAATATTGATCCATGGCCGAATATGGAACAAACACCGGCATACTTCTTTGAGAGCGGCGCACCTTGGGACTTCGTAGAAATCTATGGCGGTTCTCTTAACGCCTGGATTAATACTCAGAAACAGGTCGACGAAGGTGCTGTTGACCTGACGGTTCAGCTTGATACGCTCAAACAGGTACACGAGGCAGCTGTTCAGCTCGGATAATTCCTTCCATTGTAATGGCATGGCTGAACTGAGTTTGGCCATGCCATTATTCATATTTCTACATCGTAAAAAGGAGCATCCATGGATAATACGATTCTTAGCGCAGAAAATATCAGTATGCTTTTTTCAACCAGAAAGGGAACTATAACTGCATTAAAAAATCTGACTTTTTCAGTAGAAAATGGGCAGTTCGTTGCAATAGTCGGTCCTTCAGGATGCGGCAAGAGCACACTGATTAACATTCTGGCAGGTATGTTAAAGCCTACTCAAGGGAGAGTGCTGCTCGAAGGGAAGGCTGTAAACAATGTTAACAGTAAAGTTGGTATGGTTTTCCAGAAATATGCTGCATTTCCTTGGATGACGGTTGAACAAAACGTTAGCTATGGACCGCGGATTGCACGTTTACCTAAAAGCAAAATTGAAGAAATAACAAGACGCTATATCAAGATGGTGGGACTGGAAGGATATGAGCATCTCTATCCGAAAGAACTCTCCGGAGGTATGAGCAAGCGTGTAGATATTGCCCGTGCATATGCAAACTCTCCGGATGTTCTTCTGATGGATGAACCATTTGGAGCGCTTGATGACATCACAAAAAAGCAGATGCAGCTGGAGCTTCTTAAAATCTGGGATCAGGAAAAGAAAACGGTGCTTTTCATAACACATGATCTTGAAGAAGCTCTTTTCCTGGCAAACAGAGTTATTGTTCTGCAAAAACCGGAAGGTGACTGCGAGTCTCTGAATGTTATCCAGGAGATTCCTTTCAGCAGACCGAGATTGCCTGAACTTCGAGCTGATACTGAATTTATAGAGATGAAAACATTGCTTGCGGAGGTTATGGTCAGATGAACGAAAACAAGGCAAAACGACTGTACAACGAGCAGAACATTAAAAGAATTCAGAATGTCAGCGGTATTGCGCTTACACTGATATTGTGGTATGTGCTTTCAAATTTTACAAGTATTCCGGACTTGTATCTGCCATCACCACAGGAAATCGTTCAGTGCTTTATAAAGTATTCAAAAGATATCCCGCGGCACATCACGTCCAGCTTGCACAGAATTGTAGTTGGATTTTTTGTGGGCTCTGCAATCGGCATCATCATGGGGTTGTTTATAGGATGGAATAAAAATGTTAGAAACATTCTGGAGCCGCTTGTGGAGTTTATCCGTCCTATGCCACCCCTTGCGCTTATTCCGCTATTCATTCTGTGGTTTGGAATTGGTGATAAATCTAAAATCATAGTAATTGCATTTGGTGCTTGGGTCGTATTGGTAGTAAATACGATTGAAGCAGTTCGTAATGTTGATCCGCTTTATCTGGATGCGGCAAGATCGCTTGGTGCGAATACATGGGATGTATTTCGTACCGTCCTGATTCCGGCCATAACTCCGGATATCATAGCCGGTATTCGTGTTGTCGCAGCAAACTCATTCGGTATGTGTGTCGCAGCAGAGTTTATGGGAACAGCTACTGGGTTTGGCTATTTGATCATCGAAGGAAGAAGATTCATCAAAACTGATCTTTTGCTGGTTGGCGTTCTGCTTATCACGATTTGCAGTATGCTTGCTAATATGCTTATCCGATTAATAGAAAAAAGACTTACACGTTGGGTTCCTCGTGTTGAAAACTGAAAGAGGTAAAATTGAGATGGCAAACTATATCCGAGACATGATGAATGAACTTGTTGATTTGGATAACAGAGTTCCAGTTGTTGCACCGCCGACAGAGGCAATCTCAGCATCCGCATTTGAAAAACAGGACTTCACGACACTATATTGGCTTGGCGGCGGTGGATTCCTTTTAAACGCGCGTGGAACTATCATCCTGATTGATCCGATTCTTGAACTGAAATCGGAAACCCCTATGGTGGATGCCGCTGGGCATATCATGCTTCGTCCGTTCCCACTTTACACCAAAGATGTTGTACGGTGTGATATGATTCTGTTTACCCATGACGATGCGGATCACGCAAATCCGGAAACGATCAATCAGCTTGCTGATAGAGATATTCCGCTGATGGGATCTGCACGTGTGTTCGAAACGCTGGTAAAGCAAGGGATGAAGCCATATAACTACACAGTATGTCATGCTGGAGAAAAGTATGAAGTAAACGACATCAAAATCGAGATTACACCGGGCGATCATCCGTGGCACTGCATAGATGACGGAAAACGGTTCTATCCGGAGGACTGTGTGGGATTTATCGTTCGTACTGGCGATGGAGGGGTATACTTTACAGGAGATACAAGACTGATGCAGGAGAATCTTTATTATGAAGATATTGTACTGCTTCCGCTTGACGTTTCTCGGTGTATCTTCCATCTGAGCCGTCCAGGTGCTGCGTTGCTTGCCAACAAATATGCTGATGCCTATCTTGTTCCGTATCATTATGGTATGTTTGATGCACCCGATTGCCCAGCACAGGAAGGTGGGGATCCGGAACTGGTGCTGATCAATGTAAATAACAGAGAAAGAGCGCAGGTCGTCGGTCCCGGGCATCCGGTCTCCATACATGATCGGAAACTGATTTGATCGGAGCAAATTATGCGGTTGGAGAATGAAAGATTGGCAATTACAGTTGCCGAGCCTCATGTGTTCCCTGATACAACGTCCAGATTTGACCACGCAGGATTTATTACATCTGTATTACTGGATAACAAGTATGAGTTTTGCACAAGTGAGCCGACAAATTTGGTTCACCCGAGCACAGGCGGTGTGGGATTGTGTAATGAGTATCTTTTCCCAGAAGCGTGTGATGAAGTGCCTGCTGGAAGTAAGTTCCCAAAATTCGGTATAGGTCTGTTCACAAAGCCGGATGATGATCCGTTCTGTTTTTTCAGAAAATATGAAACGGACTTCTTTCCCGTTTCATGGAAGCAGGTGGACAAGGGGACACTCATATTTAAAACCGAGCCGGTCATGTGTAACGGTTATGCGGTGTCTCAGGAGAAAACGCTCAGAATCATACAAAACAGGCTCATGATGACAACATGTCTGAAAAATGAAGGGGAGAAGCCTCTCGTCATGAAAGAGTTCTGTCACAATTTTATGACGATTGAGAGAAAGCCTCTCGGCCCATCCTACACGATCGAGATGCCGGCGCTTCTTGATCGTGGGTCTGAAAAGGTTGTTGGAACAGTATGCGGAAACGGACATGGGTACACTTTTAGTGACTATAATCCGAGAGCGGCGCTTGTAAACGTAGCTCCTGAGGAAATCTGTGATGTTAGTGTATTCGAATGGACCTTACGCAATAAAGAGAGCAAAGCTTATGTCAAAGCGGAAGTAAACTTTAAGCCGGAAGGAATAGACATATGGTCAATCGATCATATTATTTCAGTCGAAACGTTCTACCCGATCACAATTGCTCCAGGTGAAACCACAGAGTGGGTTCGCCAGTGGACTTACTGTAATATCGATATGGATTGAAGAATGCTTGGATGGGGAGATGATTCTTATGGAAAAGAGCAGAGTTTTGTTATTGGGGGCGGGTTTCTGGGGGAGTCGTTGGATAAAAATCCTCCAGAACTGTGATCGCACAGAACTGGTTGGCGTTGGCTGCGGAAAAAAGAGTGCGGCGAAAATCACCGACCAGTTTGGAATACCGGAGAAGGTGGTTTTTAACGATTTTGCAGAGGCAATCGATCAGGTTGATGCGGATATTATGGTTAATGTTTTGCCTGCAGCTTGCCACTATGAAGCGGACTGCCTCGCAATGAAGAAAGGAATGCACATTATTACTGAAAAACCTCTGGTATCTGATTTGCAGCAGGCAAAGAATCTTGTTGAATTGCATAAGCAGTATCCTGATTGCCTGTTTGCTGCCAGTCAGAATTATCGGTGGCGTCCGCATAATGTCGCAATCCTCAACGCTGTAAAGAATGGAATGATCGGGAAACTTGAAGCCATCTCCCTCAATTTCCGTCAGCAGGAAGACTTGCAAGGTTATCGGGAATCATTGGAACGGCCACTTGTGGATGATATGTCTATTCATCATTTTGATCTTCTGCGTTACTTCAGCGGCAGTGATTGCGAGAGCATTTTTGCCAAAACCTGGAGACCTTCATGGTCCCTGTATCCCGGTGAGCCGAACCTTGATGCTGTGCTGAAGATGAAAAACGGTGTTCAGATCAGTTACACCGGTACCTGGGCCGCTCGAGGAAAAGAAACGTCGTGGGATGGTGATATCCTGCTTAATGGCAGCGAAGGATGTCTTTCTTTGGAAGTCGATAATCGGGTAAGGTTCTTCCCGCATTCCAAAGTAGAATCTGTTGTATTGGATACCCAAAAACAGGAAGGTATCCTGTTGAATAATCCGTCCATGCAGTTTACGGAAACAGAATATGTTCTGCATTCATTTCTCGATGCTGTTCGTGACGGAAGTGGTTTTGAGACTTCACTTGAAGACAATTATTACAGCTTTGCAATGGTTTGCGCTTGTCGTGAGTCTGCTAGGACCGGTGAGGTAGTCAAGATAGATTCGTTATAATATCCTGGACTGTGCGGTTATAATAATTCTGTTGCGCAGTTTTAGAATTATTACGGAGGAAGAATGCACTCAAAACAAGAATTAAAACAGGATTTGCTTCAGCTTGGGGTGAGAGAAGGGGATTGTCTTCTGGTTCACTCATCCTTCAAATCACTCGGTGGTGTGGAAGGCGGGGCAGAAGGTTTTTTTGATGTACTGCTCAGTCTTCTTGGTCAGGAAGGTACGCTTGTTATGCCTACGCTTTCCTATGAGACAGTTTTTCTTGAAGAACCGGTACGATTTTTCCAGAACAGTACCCCTTCATGTGTGGGATATCTTACAGAGTTCTTTCGGACAGCGGTTCCAGGGGTTTCCAGAAGTCTTCATGCTTCGCATTCATGTGCCGTGACAGGAAAGTTTAGTCAATATCTTATCGCCAATCATGAGATGGATACTACTCCTGTAGGTAAAAACTCTCCTTTTACGAAGTTGCCAAGCCTAGCGGGAAAAATACTGATGCTGGGCTGCAATCCGGACCATAACACATCAATGCACGGTATCGAAGAGACAATCGATACACAACCGTTTATCGATTATTCGAAGGCCATCCCATATTATCTTGTAGACGATGCCGGAACTGAGATTTGTAGAGTGTCATATAAACATAATTTCTATAGAGAATGCGGCTATTATGAACAGCGTTATGGAAGAATTCTTGATTGCCTCGGTTATGATGGACTGAGAACTGCAAAGGTATTAGATGCTAAATGCCATCTTATTGATTCGGCAGTACTATGGAAAACCGGACATGATATTCTTTCAAAGGATCCTTACATGTTTGTAGACTGGATTCCATATGAATCCAAATGACAGGGAAAAGAAAATGTTGGGTAATATACTTGCAAAATGCTAGGTTTAAAGGAGTAATGGCATCGATGAGCAATGATGTTTTAACAATAGGGTATCTTGGAAATGGAAAGAGCACAAATCGATACCATTTACCGTTTTCAACGTTGTTAACAGATCGCATAAGAGTAAAGACGATCTATGCTAGAAGTTTGTATAAGACTGAATGGGCGCGTCTACAGGGAATACACTACACGGACCGGCTGGAGGAATTGCTTTTTGACAATGAAATTGAATTAGTTGTCGTTACAACACCGGTTGCATCTCACTATGAACTTGTAAAGCGTGTTCTTAACGCTGGAAAGAATTGCCTTCTGGAGAAACCTTTCACGCTCAACCGGCGACAGGCAGTAGAGCTTTTTGATCTTGCAGATCAAAAAGGCTTGATGCTTCAGGCCTATCAAAACCGCAGATTTGATTCAGACTATCTTACAGTAAAGAAAGTCATAAAAAGTGGTAAACTCGGAGACATATATGAGATTAGGCAAACATTCGATTATTACCGACCGGAAGTTCCCGAAGGGCATGCTTTCTTTTCTCCGGAAACCTCACTGCTTTATAATCATGCGCCGCACTGTTTGGACCAGATAATCTCACTTTTTGGTGCACCGAATAGAGTCGACTGTGATGTTAGACAGTTGTTGGGTAATAACAGAATGAACGATTATTATGACATAGATCTTTACTATGATGGACTCAAAGTAACGGTTGCTTCGAGCTACTATCGAATAAAACCACGCCCAAGTTTTGAAATATATGGGAAGAAAGGTGTATTTGTTAAGCAGGAAAAGGATCGCCAGGAGTTCCATCTAAAACAGTTCTATATGCCTGCAAATCCGGATTTTGGATTGGACAGGCCAGAAGATTTTGGCGTTATTACCTATATAGATGATAATGGGTGCATGCACGAGGAAAGAGTGCGCTCAGAACGAGGAAATTACGCTATGTTCTATGAAAAACTGTATAATACGCTGAAGAAGAATCAGCCTCAGGAGGTAAAAAAAGAGACGACATTACTTGTTATGCAGATTTTGGAGACAGGAATAGAACAACTGGTATAGAAAAAACCGTCCATGCCGGGAAGTACGGGAGACTGTCGCTCTGGTAACGAAGCCGGAAGATAAAGCGAAGGTCTCTGTGAAAGCATCTAAAATCAAAATACATGCAATTCCAGTTAATTGCCCATCCATTAAAAACTTTCATGTCAAAATCGCCTCTGGTGTTGTGGATCTCCCACAGCTCCAGGGGCCTATTTTGTTGCATTTCAACAATGAACTGTGATATAATACAGAATTAAATTGGGAATACTATGCATTTTTGCCAGAGGAGGTGCGCCTGTGATCCTCGAAACCCGTACCAGAATCCTGCGAATTCTGCAGATTCTGCAGACTGAGACCGATGCGGAGCATCCGATCACGATTGTCGAGATCGGCCGCCTGCTGAAGGATCGCTGGAACCTCGATGCGTATCGCATCACGGTCCAGCAGGATATCGAGGCCATGATCGCCCCCGGTTACCCGATCGCGGTGGTCCGCTCCACCCAGAATCGGTATTATATCCGGGAGCGCCTCTTCAGCCTTCCAGAGTTGAAGCTGCTGATTGACGCTGTAGAGTCCGGTAAGTTCATCACCCGGAAGAAGAGCCGGATTCTGGCGGATAAGCTGACCACACTGGCCAATATTCATGACGCCGGTGCCCTGAAGCGCAACATCAGCCTGGCCGACCGGGTGAAGACCGAGAATGAAGCCGGATATGAGATCCTGGATGCCTTGAACGATGCCATCAATGCCGGCGTGAAGGTCAGCTTCCGTTACTTCGAGTACAGCGGCACCAAGCGCCGGAAACTGAAGAACGGGGGAGAACCCTATATCCTCAGCCCGTATACCCTGACATGGAATGGTGACTTCTATTATGTCGTCGGCTGGTCAGAAAAGCATGGCAAGGTCGCCGTCTTTCGCGTGGACCGCATTGCGGATACCCCGGAGCTTTTGGAAGAACCCGCAATGAAGAAACCGAAAGGCTACAGCATCGGATCTTTCGCGGAGAAGGCCTTCCGCTTGTTCGATTCCAATCATGAGACCGTGACCCTCCTCTGTGATAACCGTGCCATGAACACGGTCATCGAGCACTTCGGCAGCAATGTCAAAACCAGACCTGTGGACAAAGACCACTTCCAATTCGATGCCGAGGTCTCACTCAGCCCAACCTTCTTCTCCTGGATCTTCGAATTCGGTGGGATTATCAAGATTGTTGGACCGGAGCAGGTGAAGGACGCCTTCCGGCAGCATGCGGAGAAATCGCTGTGAAATCATGGCGGAATCAAAAGACATCATGATCAAGGAGGAGTCTCCCATATGGCAGGGATGAAAGAGAGCATAATTGTTGACAGTAAGGTCTTTTCAATCACGGGTAAAAGCGCGGAGTATGAAGCGCGGAGTATGAAGAGCTGCTGCAGCAGATCGGCGAAACCCTGGAATCAGGACGCAGGCGGGCTGCCTATGCGGTAAGCAATGAAATAGTACGTACCAATTGGGAGATAGGGAAGAATATTGTTGAATATGAACAGCATGGCCATGAGAGGGCGGAATACGGCTCTGATGTCCTGAATCGACTTTCAAGGGACCTGACAGACCGGTATGGGAAGGGTTTCAGCCACAGCAATGTTGTGTATATGCGCAAACTGTATCTGACCTATCAAAAAAGTCAGACACTGTCTGACTTTTTGACGTGGAGTCATTACATTGAGCTGCTGAAGATTGATGATCCGATGGAACGCTCCTTTTATGAAAAGGAAGCGGAGAATGAACACTGGGGTGTCCGGGAACTGAAGAGACAGATGGACAGCATGTTGTTTCACAGGCTGGCGCTCAGCTCCGATAAGCAGGAGATCATGCGTCTTGCACAGGAAGGGCAGATCATTGAGCGGCCGGAGGACATTCTCAAAGAGCCTTACGTTTTCGAGTTTACGGGCCTTCCACAGCTACCGGTGTACAAAGAGGGGGACCTGGAAGAAGCACTGATCGATAATCTGAGTGCATTCCTGCTGGAACTTGGGAAGGGCTTCACCTATGTTGGTCGACAGCAGAAGATCAACATCGGGGGAAACACATATAAGGTTGATCTTGTTTTCTATCACCGGATTCTGAAGTGCTTTGTCCTGATTGATCTGAAACGCGGCAAGGTGGATCACCAGGATATCGGACAGATGAATTTCTATCTGAATTATTTCCGCGCTGAGATGAACACGGAGGGCGACACGGAACCGATCGGAATCGTCCTCGGTGCATATCAGGACAAACTGGTCATGTGAAAGCGAAAAATGTAAGGACGAGGACTGAGCCAAGGAAACAGTCATTGCTGCTCATTCTGACATGATGTGGATTTGCTGTTATGATCGGAGGCTGCTTTATGTCGCGTAATGCTATAAGACGATTATTCTGCTTCATTCTGATTTCCATACTGGTACTGCTCTGCGCATGTGGCGAGACGGACCCTCGGATTGCGGCTTTTTCCGCCGGTGCCAAGTTATATAACGAGGGGGATTATACTGCAGCTGCTGAGAAGTTTGCCGAAGCCGGTGATTATGAAAACAGCAGGGAACTGGAGAAAGATTCCCGATATCAGGCCGCTGTAAAGCTATATCGCGCCGGTGACTACGACAAAGCCGCCTCTGCCTTCTCAGATCTGGGTTCTTACAGCAACAGTCTGGAGATGATAAAAGACTGCAACTATCAGAAAGCTGCGAACCTATTGAAATCTGGCGACTATTCGAGCGCAAAAGCAATCTTTCAGAACCTGGCCTCTTTCAGTAACAGCAGGGAAATGGTCAAGGAATGTGACTATTACCATGCCGCTGAGCTGTATAACTCCGGTGATTATGTGCAGGCCCGCCAGATTTTTAAGCAGCTTGGATCTTACCGTAACAGTGCCGGTATTGTAGAAACTATTGATAAAAAACTGGCTCCAAAACCAACTCCAACTCCAACTCCAACGCCTACGCCAACACCAACACCGACTCCGATGCCAATTTCGACACCAGCGCCGGTAAGTACAGCCAACTCTTATACTGTTTATATTCCAGCAAGTGGGTCCTGTTATCACAGCATTCCAAACTGCGGAAGAATGAATCCAAATAAAGCGAGCAGTGTTTCTGTAGAATGGGCTCGTTCTCATGGATATAGAGCATGTAGTAAATGTTGGTAATAAACAGCTTGCGACTCAGAGCGATCGTGTTCCTCATCCCTTTGACCGTTATTGTTCTCAGTATATAAAACTTAAAGAGGTGAGCTTGTGGCTCTAAATTCTACAAGGGTTTATAACAAACTGGTGCGGGACAAGATTCCCGAAATCATTGAGAAGAGCGGGAATTCCTGCACTGTTGAAACTCTCACGGATGAGAAATATATTGCGATGCTGGATGCAAAACTGAACGAAGAGCTTGCAGAATACCAGGAAAGTAAAGCCCTTGAGGAACTGGCTGATCTGCTGGAGGTTATGGGAGCCGTTGTAAAAGCAAGAGGCTATACATGGAATGAATTGACCACGCTCCAAAAGAAAAAACGTGAAGAACGTGGCGGTTTTGAAAAGCGGATTCTGCTGAAAGAAGTAGTTGAGGAATAAGATGCCGAGTGCAAATTGGTCCAATCTTTCTCCATTACAGCTTGGCTGGTATGCTGAATACTACACAAAAATGGAGTTTGTTTAGGTGATTCCTTTAGTAAATGACTATGAGGTGAGAAACTATGCTTGAGTACAGATCAGTTTCCGGCAGTGCGGCCGAGGATCTGTTCATAGACCTTTTTGCCGATACCTTCGGGGCAGAAAAAGCCGGGTATCTGTATTCACAGTATCCGTTCTACGACATCTATCAGAATTCCCGCTTTGCCGATTTCGTGCTGGAAAACGGCGCGACCCGTGTGGCCATTGAGATTGACGACGAAGCCTCCCACAATCCGCGTCTGGTGTCGCAGGACAAGTTCTATGATGATCTGCTGAAACAAAACAGCATGATCCACCTTGGCTGGGATGTGTACCGCTGGGCGGTCCGGCAGATGCAGAAGCAGCCGGAGACCGTAAAGGACGAGCTGCGTGTGTTTCTGGGCAACGATCCGCGCTTCAAAGAGATCGAGGACTATCTGCCTACTCAACAGGGCCGTGTGCTGAAAGCCGATCAGCTGGAACTGCGGGAGTATCAGCAGGATGCGCTGAATTCGCTGGAGGCCATGCGGCAGAACCGGGAGACCATCGCTCTGCTCTATCATGCTACCGGCACGGGCAAAACCGTTACCGCAGTCATGGACGCAAAACGCTGCGGTGGCCGGGTACTGTTCGTGGCGCACACAATGGAGTTGGTGAACCAGGCTTATAACACCTTCCGTGACCTTTGGCCGGAGGTGACTGTTGGCAAGTATGCGGACAACCTCAAAGAGCCGGACGCCCATGTGGTGTGCGGCAGCATCCAGAGTGTGGCGCTGAATCTGGATCAGTTCCGGGAGGACGCTTTCGACTACCTGATTATCGACGAGGCGCACCATGCCTCCGCAGATACATATCAGAAGGTGCTGGCTTATTTCAAGCCGCAGTTTACGCTGGGACTCACCGCCACACCAGAGCGAGCGGACGATGTGAATATCCTGGAGATCTTCAAGAACACCGCCCACAAGCTGGATATCCAGACCGCTGTGGAAATAGGCGCCCTGGTGCCGCTGCGCTGCATCCGCATCCATACCAACATCGATATGACCAGGGTGCGTTTCAACAGTGTCCAGTACAATATCCGCGATCTGGACGTGAAGATCTGTGTGATTGAACGCAATCGACTGATTGTAGATACCTGGCTGAACTATGTGAAGGACAAGCGTACCGTCGTGTTCTGCGCCTCCGTGAAGCACGCCGAGCAGATTGCGGAACTGTTCTGGACGGCGGGCGTCGCTGCAGTCGCGGTTTCGGGTAGCATGAAAACTTCTGAGCGTAACGAGCAGCTTGCCAAGTTTGCCAACGGTGAGATCAAGGTGCTTTGCGCCTGCGACTTGCTGAATGAGGGTTGGGACTGCCCGCAGACGGAAGTGCTGTTTATGGCGCGTCCCACCATGTCGAAGGTGCTGTATACACAGCAGCTTGGTCGCGGCATGCGCACTGCGGATGGCAAGGATCATTTGATGGTCTTCGACTTTGTGGATAACGCCAGTCAGTACAATATGCCATATTCGCTGCATCGCCTCTTTAAGTTGAACGAGTACCGCGCGGGCGGTACAGTTGTAGGCAAGAAGGGGCAGCGCAAGGCAGAGGACGATCTGTACCGCAAGGGCGAAAAGCCGGCCGCCATCATAGACTATCCCGTGAACGCCACCGATTACGAGCTGGTGGATATCTTCAACTGGCAGGAGGAAGCTGCCGGTATGATCTCGCAGATGGAGTTCGTGCGCCGGGTGGATGTGCAGACCGAGACCATTGAGCGCTATGTGAGAGAAGGAAAACTGGTGCCGGATCTGACTGTGCCCATGAGCGAGCACCGGACCTTCAAGTACTTCAAAGAGGAAACCCTGCAGGCCTACGCCGAGCAGTATGGCTGGAAGCTTATCGATGACAGCAACCGCAAGCAGCTGTTCATGGAAATGGTTGAGCAGATGGACATGAGCTATTCCTATAAACCGGTGCTGCTGAAAGCAATCCTAACCTATGCCGATGCTGCCGGACGGGTGAAGATCAGCGATATCGTTTCTTATTTCCGCAGCTTCTATGAGGCCCGCCGCGCTGCCGGCATGAAGGTGGAGAAGGCCAACAGCATCTTCGCAAAAGGCGGCTACACCGACAAAGAAGCCGAGCGGAACATCCTTTCCAATCCTTTCAAACGTTTCGAGGATATGAACATGATGCGCCACACCAAAACGCTGGGCATCATTGAGGTTGACTGCACAGTGTGGAAGAAGCTGAGCGAAGAGGAGAAGAAGCGGATTAAGGCAGTCTGCGACGAAAAACTGGATAAGTATTATTCACGGTATGATTAAAGAAAGAAGACGTCCCGGATTGCGTCTACCAGGCCAGGGCACTTGTATCAGCGGTGTCTTCTAATAAATCGTTCTGAATAGAAGAAATGGTCTAACAGAAAAGATGGGGGAGAAGGCATGAAATCGGCACACTGGATCCAGCGGACGCATCTGTTCCGGCCGGATGAGTATATCTGTTCTGCCTGTGATGCGTCCTGTAAAAAGCCGTATAAGGTTTGTCCATCCTGCGGCACAACGATGAAAAAGGCGAAATATGATTCTTCCTGGGTGGACGAAGCCGAGGGTTTCTATACATAATACTTGAAGACAGACAACCGAGAACATGCACTACGAGAATTAATGATTGAGGAGGCCTGACATGCAGCACGAATGCAAAATAACCGTACTGGAGACGAAGTGCTTTCCTGAACTTCAGGAGCAGTATCTGGCTGATCCCAAGTCTGGCCCGTGTCCGTTCTTCAAACCGGGCGATACCTTTCTGCTTAAGCGCACACCGCAGCAGGACGATTTCTATCACCTTATGAACGGCAAGTTCTGTGGAGAGGCATGGGATGCCGTCAGCCGGTATGTTTACACGGCACTGCAGGGCGGTGCCATCATGAAGGGCTGGACCAACGATGACCGCATAATGATCGCCTGCTGTAACGACGGCACAAGGCCGGTCATCTTTAAGATCGAGCGCATCGACATCCCTGAAAATGACGAGGAGCGGGAGTGGCTGGCGAAACAGAACTTCAGGAATACGGCCGAGGATGCTTATACAGGTTGAATTATGAAGTTGGAGAGCCTGCATGATCTGAGAGTGAAAATGGGGGAGAAGGCATGAAATCGGCACACTGGATCCAGCGGACGCATCTCTTCCGGCCGGATGAGTGTATCTGTTCTGCCTGCGATGCGTCCTGCAAAAAGCCGTATAAGGTTTGTCCGTCCTGCGGCACAACGATGAAGAAGGCAAAATATGACCCGTCATGGGTGGACGAGGCCGAAGGCCTCTCCGCGCTTCTGGATGATGACTGGTGAATAATTCTGCTTTTCTTAGGTCATCCCGTTATGATAATGCAATATGCTAAATAATATGAGGAGACCTATTAATCCGCGAAAAGAGATAGTGAGACAAAAATGCGCTCCGAGAGAAATTCTCGGAGCGTATCTCACTGCACAGAGGCTTGATAGAACCAATCTTGCAGCAAAGGAAAAGGACCGCCGGAGCGGTCCAATTACGAAGCTTATTTACCTTCCCTGTGAGAGAAGCTATCATAGAACTCCTTCAGCATGATCGGCGCCTTCTTTCTGTAGTTTGTTCATGTTGTGGTTTCGGGTGAATCCCATCATTTGCCCTCGCGGTGAGAGAAGCTTTCATAGAACTCCTTCAACATTTTCAGCGCCTTCTTTCTATGAGTTATTTGTCCTGTTCCCTTAGGACGATTGTATGATAACACAGAGAAACAGAAAAAGGAAATACCTGTGTTATGCGATTAAAGATACATAAAAGATATATCTGATTGTGGAGGGCATTTCAACTTAGAATCAGGCTGAATCACTGTATCGGTGATCCAGCCTGATTGTTTCCTTATGGAATGGTCTCAGTAGAGCTCGTCTTCGTTTGCTTTACTCATATCCGGCGACCCAATGCTCCCTACAGCATTTTGGCGTATTTTGCCTGCTCCTCGGCAGGAACTCTCAATGCATCCATGACATCTTCTTCTGTGATGAAAATGGTGTAAGTATCCGGCAACTCTTCAAAAGCAGACGGGAATGTGATTCCCGGACTGTATGCCTGCGGGACGGATTCCATGGGCGTCCTCTTCACCAATGATACCGGATATATTGATTAAGGCGGTGTTGCACATGGCTGGTGCTTTACCTCCGGAAAGATCGCCGGTGAAAACGCCGCTGCCTATGGCATGCAGGTGAATGCAGCGGCAGAAGCCGCATGAAATACGGATTTGAGTATAAAAAAACAGAGCCGCTCCGGCTCTGTTTTTTATGCTCGGCCTCTCAGGCTGCACTCTTCTGAAACACGGAAAGGGTGTTCAGCATCTCCCCGAAGCGCCTGCCGAAGCCTTCGGCGCTCTCAATGGAGAGGTGCTCCGTGGCGATGAGGCAGCCGTCCGCGGCCGGAATGATGGTGTCTTCAAAGCGCTCGCCATCCTGGCGGCGGGATGCGGCGGCCGGATCCGGCAGTACTTCGAGCTGAACGGTGCCGGTGGCCTTCTCCAGGCAGGTGGCCCGCAGCATGTAGTTCCCCGCCGGCACGGTCCCGGACATCTGATCCGTGCTGTGGAGGTTGGCGGTCAGGATCGCCTCGGCGTTCAGATCGGGGAGCTCCTCGATGCTCTGCTCTTCGGCTGTTGGGACGATTTCCACCCGGACCGTGCCCTTTGTCAGGTCGGCGGAGATGACGATCATTTCTCCGCTGGCGACCTCCAGCGAACCGGACAGGAAGAATGCGTCCTTGGAGGCGTTCTCCGCGGTAATGGTCATCCGCTTCGCGGAGCTTTCGCTCAGTCCGAATTCTGACTTCCCGCATGCTGTGAGCGACAGCATCGACAGCACCAGCGCGAAGATAACGGCGATAAGAGTGTTTTTTTTCATTTCTTCGTTTCTCCTGTTTGCTTCCTTGTGAATCCGTTTCCGATTCACCGGCCTGATTGTATCATATTGACGCCCGGGGTGCAAGCGGCGCTGCGTCGCCATGTCCGAACCGCCGGGAAGCGCATCCTCAGGCCCTGTGACCGCCGATCTGCATGTTCCGCTCCAGGGCGGTGGCGCCCTCTCTCAGATTCGTTCCCTTGAAAACGGCGTTCGCACCGTATTTCTGTCTTACGCTCAGCATGACGCCCTGCAGCCTGTTTTCCCTTGCGAGTTTCTCATAGTCGGTCAGAAGATCCAGCTGATACACACCGTCGTTGCTGATCACGTCATTCGCCGATATTCCAAGCCGCCGGTAGAGCAGGCGGTGATCGGTTTTCCTGTCAAACTGCGCAAGCATGAGCGGCGCGATCGTATGAAGGCTGTTTGTGCGGCTGCGGAGTCTGACGGTGCCGGTGCTGTGTGCCGGGTGAATCCTGCCATAGAAGTCAATGCTGAGGTCCCCGTCGTAGCCGGGGACCTTTTCAAGACTCCTGTAGTCGTAGACGACCCACCAGGTGAGATTGTCGGTAATCAGTTCCCTGTTGAAAAGGTCGGCGCAGGAGTTTTCGATCATTTCCGTAAAGACGACGCGCGCCTCCTCATAGGAGTACGGCCTGGGAAGAACCTGCCCGTTGGAGAGGGAATGCGAGGAGGAACGGTAATTCTTGATATCAGCCATCGTCACCGGCTCCAGCCCCCAGGCGTGATCGATCAGAATCTCGCCATCAATCCCGAAGGTTTTGTAAAAGTATTCTTCATCGAACAGACTGCGGCGGGCGATATCGGCCATGGTTTCCATGCATGCCCTCGCCAGGGTTCTGGATTTCCCCGGCCCGATCTGCCAGAAGTCCGTGAGCGGTTTGTGATCCCACAGGAGATAGCGGTAGCTGTATTCGTTCAGCTCCGCGATGCGCACGCCGTCCCGGTCCGGAGGCGCTTTTTTCGCGACGATGTCCATCGCAACCTTGGCCAGATAAAGATTCGTGCCGATTCCCACGGTTGCTGTGATGTTTGTGGCCCTGAGGACATCCCGGATGATGGTGACCGCCATGACGTGCGCCGGTTCCAGACCGCTTTTCGCGGCCTCCTGGGCATAGGCCCCCAGGTATTTGCCGCAGTCTATGAAGCACTCGTCGATGCTGTAGATGTGGATGTCCTCCGGAGATACATATTTCAGATAGATTCCGTAGATCTCCGACGACATCCGCACATACTCGGCCATGCGCGGAACTGCCGTGATATAATCGACCCGGGTATGATTCCGTGCTTCATACAGCCGGATCGCCTGTTTTGCCTCAAACAGTCTTGGCCTGGACGGCACGCCGATGGCTTTCAGGGCGGGGGAGACCGCCAGACAGATTGTCTGATCGGAACGGCTCTCGTCGGCGACAAGGAGCTTTGCCGTCAGCGGGTCCAGGCCGCGCGCTGCGCACTCGACGGACGCGTAATAGCTTTTGAGGTCGATACAGATAAACGCCCCGTTTTGTGATTCCCCGATCATACAACCACCTTCCATCTGTGCCGGGGGAGACGCGCCTGATGGCATATTTCTGATGGTTGTCATAATAACACAATATTATGCTGACTTCAAGGGCAAAAAATGAAATAGCAACACAGTAAATTACATCTCACAGGCATTCTAGGTATGGAAGGGGATTTCTCCTCTTGATAACAGTTTATCATCTCGGAAATGCGCTGAAAAACAGTTTTTGGTTTATGATGCACAACCGGCGGTTGTAAGTCATGGCAAACACGCGCGGAAAAAAAGCAGCCTGCCGTCTGCGGCAGGCTGTTTTCATGACAGGATGAGATGCGCTTCAGCGGTATGCGTGCGCGGAAGAGAGCTTCCGCTGTGGTTCGGTATGCGCAGCCTCCGCGGGAAGCGCGGGGTTCGCGCTGCGGATATGGCGCATCTCGCGGAAATAGAGCACCAGCAGAACCGTGTCCGCAAAGACCCAGGCGGAGGGGTTGGCGCAGCAGACACCGTTGAAGCCGATTCTGCCGACCAGCACAAACGCCACAAGGACCCGGGCAATCAGCTCGGAAACACCCGCGAGCATGGCCTCGCCGGAGTAGCCCATTCCCTGCAGACCGTTGCGGAAGATGAAAATCACCGCGAGCGTGGGGTAGAAGGCGCTCATGGCCACGAGGTACTGCTGCGCCAGACGGAGAACCCGGATCTCGGAGGCGTCCACGAACAGCAGCGCGACCTTCTGCCCGGCGGTATAGTTGAAGAGGAAGGCTGCGACGCAGTAGAGCATGGACACGACGGTCGTGTCCAGAACGCCGCGGCGGATCCGGTCGATCCTTCCGGCGCCCAGGTTCTGCCCGCAGTAGGTCGCCATTGCGATGCCGCAGCTTTCGAGCGGGGCGGCGACAATGTTATGCACCTTCGCTGCGGCCGAGACTGCGGCCACGGCGGTGGCGCCAAGACCGTTCACGGCGCTCTGCATGATGATGGACCCGACTGCCGTGATGGCAAACTGCGCGCCCATCGGCACGCCGATCCTGAGCATCAGACGCATGATCCGCCAGTCCGGGCGCAGATCGGAGCGCCGGATGTTCATGAAGGGAATCTTCCGCAGAATATAGAGGACGCAGGCGATTCCGGATGCCAGCTGCGACAGGATGGTTGCCCAGGCTGCTCCCTCCACGCCGGTGTGGAGATATTTCATGAACAGAATGTCGAGAAAGACATTGATCGCCACGGCACCGACCAGAAAATGCAGGGGCGTGCGGCTGTCGCCGAGTGCGCGGAGCACGGCGGAGCTGAGGTTATAGAGCATCGTGGCGCCGACGCCCATGAAGATGAGGAAGATATAGCGGTAGGCGTCGTCAAAAATCTCTTCCGGCGTGTTCATCAGGCGGAGCAGATCGTCTGTCCAGAAGAAGCAGACGATCTGGATCAGGACGGAGATTCCAAATCCGAGCCAGACCAGCTGCGCCGTGCGCTTGCGGACAAGATCCGTCCTGCCGGCCCCGAAACTCTGGGAGATCGGGATGGAAAGTCCGGAGCAGACGCCGAGGGCAAACCCGATGATCAGGAAATTCAGCGCCCCGGTCACGCCGACACCGGCAAAGGCGTTCAGGCCCAGAATGCGGCCGACGAGAATGCTGTCGGCGAGGTTGTAAAACTGCTGAAACAGATTCCCGATCAGCAGCGGAATGCAGAAGCGCAGAATGCACTTGAGCGGGGAACCTGTTGTCATATCTTTTATCATGGTTGAATCAGCTTTCCAATACCGGAAAATTCGAAGGGGTTTACAGACGAGAGATCGTCCCCGGTATTTTGAGCCTATATTTTAGTCTTTTGAAAGAAAAAAACAAGAGCAAATCCAACCAAAGATTTGTGCAGAACACACAAACTCAGAATGTGAGATTTGTGAAAATTGACATAATAACCCGGTTACTTAATCGATTGTGCCCAGCTCATCCAGGTTGAGCTCAAAGGCCGGAATAAAGTGCTCCAGAAAGTAGTCCACCTCCGGCATCCGGCTCTCCACGAGAATCTTCCGGGTCTGTATCTCCGCGGAGAGAAATTCGTTGTTGCCGGCTTTCCGCTCCTCAATGCACTTGATATAGGCGGAGAGCTTGTCTGCGGCCTTGACGAGGTCGTGGACATGCGCCTGTGCCTCTCCGCTGAGCAGCGGTTCATAAGCGGGGCGCAGCTCCTCCGGCAGCGTCTCCAGCAGCTTGTGGCAGGCGAGGGCCTCCACCTGCTTGTAGGCGTCGCGGATCTCGCGGCTGTGGTACTTGATCGGGGTGGGGAGGTCGCCGGTCAGAATTTCGGAGCTGTCGTGGAACAGCGCCACGGTGGCGGCAAGCTCCGGATCACAGGGGACATGAAGCACGTCGCGCCGGATCACGCCCAGCGCGTGGGCCAGAACCGCGACCATATGGCTGTGTTCCTGGATGTTCTCCGGTAGGGAATTGCGCATCAGGCTCCAGCGCCCGATATAGCGCATGCGGGAAATATAGGCAAAAAAGTTTTCTTTCATGATTGATGGTCCTTTGATCCGGATTACTCTGTATACACTCTGGGCACCCGCTTCGTCACGGAGCAGAGCAGTTCGTAGGGGATGGTCTGCGCGGCATCGGCGAGCTTGCAGATGTCATTGGCCGGCCCGAAGAGCTCCACCTCACTGCCGACCTCTGCCTCGGGAATGTCGGTCAGGTCCACCATGCACATGTCCATGCAGATGGTCCCGAGCTGCGGCGCGTCACGGCCCTCAATCCTGTAGCTGCACCGGTTGGAGCTGAGGCGGGGGAGACCGTCGGCGTATCCGGCGGCGATGACGCCCATGCGGGTACGCCGCGTGGTGACAAACCGGCGGCCATAGCTGACACAGACGCCCGGCTCATGGTACTTGATGGTGCTGACGGTGGTGACGAGGCGCATGGCCGGCTGCAGACCCAGCTTCCCGCCGTCTCCGTAGCCGTAGAGCAGCAGACCGGGCCGCACCATGTCCAGCGCCATTTCCGGATAGGAGACGACCGCGCCGCTGTTGGCGCAGTGCCGGATGGGAAAGGTGATCCCCGAGCGCGCTTTCACCGCGTCCAGGACGGCTGTGAAGAGCCGGTACTGTTCCAGCGTATAGGCCCGGCTGTCTTCATCCGGCTCATCCGAGACCGCAAAGTGTGTGTAGAAGCCCTCAAACGCCAGATTCGGCAGCCGGCATGAGCTGATGATGTTCCCGACGCCCTCCTCGAACAGGTCTCCGGCGCAGAGATATCCGAGCCTCGACATGCCGGTGTCCAGCTTGATGTGCAGCTTCAGCGTCTTCCCGAGACGGACCGCAGCTTCCGAGTATTCCACCGCCTTGGCAAGGCAGGTCGCGGTCTGGGTCAGGTTGTTCTCAATCAGCTGCGCCGTGTATTCCGCCGGCGTGTGGCCGAGGATCAGAACCGGCATCGTGATGCCGCCGCGCCGCAGCTCCAGCGCCTCGTCCAGGCAGCTGACGGCGAGGTATTCCGCGCCCTCCTCCTGCAGAAGCCTGGCAATGGGAAGGGCGCCATGTCCGTAGGCGTCCGCCTTGACCACGCCGAGGAAGCGGCAGCCCGCCGGAAGCGTGCTGCGGATGGCGTGATAATTGTGCCGGATGGCCGGGAGACTGATCTCTGCCCAGGTGCGTTTGGTCAGATCATTCATGTTGAAAAATGCCTCTTCATCACATAGATTCATCACAGAACAGGATGGGTACATTTGCGTCATTATACGCATTTTCCTGAAAACTGTCAATTCGACTCTTGCAAATACCTCCCGATTGTGATACTCTATTTTCTGCTGTGAACGGGAAAATAACACAGAGTCCTCTGCCAGAGACTGGGGGTCATCGGCTGCAAGCCCCCTCGGAGAGCGGTGTTTGGTTCGCCCGGGAGCTCCGGCCAATCCCCGGCGTGTGGGCGCGTTAAGCCCGTGAAGTGCGGCACTTTGCAAGACCTCCGGCTGATCCGGTTTCCGGATTCGCCCGGGCCTGTCCGGTGCCGAAGATAGGTGGTACCGCGGAAGCACGCTTTCGTCCTATTGTTCTGGGACGGAAGCTTATTTTTATTTTAGGAGCGAGTCATGAAAGAAATGATGCAGAAACTCAGAGATGCCGCGCTGCAGGCGATCCTGGAATCCGAAGATGTGGACTCCCTGGAGGCCATGCGCGTGAAGTATCTCGGCAAGAAGGGCGAACTCACCGGCATTCTCCGCCAGATGGGCAAGCTCTCACCGGACGAGCGGCCGCAGATGGGCCAGCTCGCCAACCAGCTCCGGGAGGAGATCGAAGAGACGATCGAGACACGGCGCAGAGCACTGAACGAGGCAAAGCTGGAGCTGCAGCTGCTGCAGGAGACGGTGGATGTGACGCTGCCGGGCGAGAAGCATCCCATGGGCCACAAGCACCCCATGTACAACGTCCTGGACCAGATCAAGGACATCTTCATCGGCATGGGCTTTGAGATCGTGGACGGGCCGGAGGTGGAGCTTTCGGACTACAACTTCACGAAGCTGAACATCGACGAGGGCCACCCCTCGCGCGAGTGGACGGACACCTTTTACTTCACCGACGACAGCCGGATCTGCCTGCGCACCCAGACCTCACCCATGCAGATCCACGCCATGGAGACCAGACCGCTGCCCATCCGGATGATCGCCCCCGGCCGGGTCTACCGCAAGGACGAGGTGGACGCAACGCACTCTCCCATGTTCCACCAGATCGAGGGCATGGTCATCGACAAGGGCGTGACCATGTCGGACCTGAAGGCGACGCTGAACCTGGTGGTGGAGAAGATCTACGGCAAGGGCACGGTGACGCGCTTCCGTCCGCACCATTTCCCCTTCACCGAGCCGAGCTGCGAGCTGGACATCCAGTGCCACAAGTGCGGCGGAAAGGGCTGTCCGACCTGCAAGGGTGAGGGCTGGATCGAGGTTCTGGGCGCCGGCATGGTGCACCCGAAGGTGCTGGCCGGCTGCGGCATCGACCCGGACGTGTACTCCGGCTGGGCCTTCGGCATGGGGCTGGAGCGCCTCGCCATGGGCGAATACAAGATCACGGACCTGCGTCTCATCTTCGAGAACGACGTGCGGTTCCTGGAACAGTTCTGAGGAGGGAAGCATATGAATCTTTCAAGAAAATGGCTGAACGAGTTTGTTGACCTCCCGCTGGCGGAGTACGACGACCGGAGCTTCGCCGAGGCTATGACGGTCTCCGGCTCCAAGGTCGAGGTGACCGAGGACCTCTCCGCTCACCTGAAAAACGTCGTCGTGGGCAGGGTCCTCTCGATGGAGCACCACCCCGACTCGGATCATATGTGGGTCCTTCAGCTGGACGTAGGCCGCGACGCCCCGGTCCAGATTGTCACCGGCGCGTGGAACGTCCACGAGGGCGACCTGGTCCCCGTGGCTCTGGACGGCGCACTGCTGCCCACCGGGGCTGAGATCCGCAGCGGCTCTCTCCGCGGCGTGCGCTCGGACGGCATGCTCTGTTCCCTGAAGGAACTGAACCTCACGACCCATGACTACGCCTATGCGGCCATCCGTGCCGCCGCCATCCTCGGCGACTATCACCCCCTGGATAAAAACAGGCCCTCGATTCCGGCCAGCATCGCCGCCGGTGACAAGATCTTCGGACCCGTCCTGGCCGCCGAAGTCACCCGCATCCGCCCCGCCGAAGCCGGCTGGGAGCTGGTCCTGGACCTGGGCGCCGAGAGCGTGAAGGCCCTGACTCCCTGTGCGAATCTCCACCTCTGCGACCTCGTTGCCTACGACACCAGGCAGGGAAAAGTCTGCGAGCTGAGTGACCTCCATGCCGAGCAGAAGGAGTTCCCCCACTGCATCGAGGACGGCATCTTCATCCTGCATGAGGATGTCCGGCCCGGCGACGACATCGCCGCCATGATCGGCTGTGACGACCACGTGGTCGAGTTCGAAATCACCCCGAACCGCCCGGACTGCCTCTGCATGATCGGCCTGGCGCGCGAAGCCGCTGTGACCTTCAACAAGGAGCTGAAGCTCCACACCCCCGTGGTGCAGGCGAAGGCCGGCGGGGATATCAATGCCCTCGCCAGCGTCGTCGTGGAGGAGCCGACACTCTGCCGCCGCTACACCGCCCGCATGGTGAAGAACGTGAAGATCGCGCCCTCCCCGGCCTGGATGCGTGAGCGGATCCGCAATGCCGGCATGCGCCCGATCAACAACCTCGTGGACATCACCAACTACGTCATGATGGAGTACGGCCAGCCCATGCACGCCTTCGACTTCTCCTGCGTCAAAGGCGGCGAGATCCACGTCCGCTGTGCCCGCCCGGACGAGACCATCCAGACCTTGGACGGCACCGGGCGCACCCTGACGGAGAACATGCTCTGCATCTGCGACACCGAGAAGCCCGTCGGCGTGGCCGGCGTTATGGGCGGCGCCAACAGTGAGATCGTGGGCGACACGGCCATGGTTCTCTTCGAGAGCGCAAACTTCGACGGTGTCTCCATCCGGCGCACCGCCACGGCCCTGGGCATGCGGACGGACGCCTCCTCCCGCTACGAGAAGGGCCTTGACCCCGAGAACACCTACGCGGCTGTCCAGCGCGCCTGTGAGCTTGTGGAGCTTCTGGGCTGCGGCGAGGTGGTCGAGGGCGTCATCGACGTCTACCCGGCCGGCCGCCGCGAGACCGTCCTCCGGCTCGAGCCGGAGAAGATCAACGCGCTCCTCGGCACCGACCTCGACGTCCCGACCATGACCGCCATCCTCCGGAGACTCGGCTTCACCGTCGAGGGCGAAACCGTCCATGTCCCCAGCTGGCGCGGTGATGTGGAGCATTACTCGGATCTGGCCGAGGAGGTCGCGCGCTTCTACGGCTACAACGAGATCCCCACCCGCTTCACCGGCGCCATCTCCACCTGCGGCGGCTTCACGCCCGAGCAGCTCTGCGAACGCCGGATCGGCGAGATCTGCCGTGGCCTCGGCCTGGATGAGATCATCACCTATTCGTTCATCAGCCCGGGTTATTATGACAAGATCAATCTCCCGGCCGATTCCCCGCTGCGTGACAGCCTGCGGATCCTGAACCCCCTGGGCGAGGACACGTCCATCATGCGTACGACGATTCTGCCCTCCATGCTGGAGATCCTCACCCGGAACTACAACTATCGCAACCGGGAGGCACGCCTCTACGAGATCGGCCGGACCTACCACAAACGTCCCGACGGCCTTGCCGACGAGCCGAAGACGGTCTCCCTCGGCGCCTACGGCCCGGAGATGAACTTCTTCGTGATGAAGGGCTGGGTCGAGGAACTGCTGGAAGGCCTCGGCACGGCGAAGCCGCGCTTTATCCGTGAGGCGTCGAACCCGTCCTACCACCCCGGGCGCTGTGCCACGGTGTGGATCGGGGAAAAATGCCTTGGCGTCCTGGGCCAGATTCATCCCCGCGTCATGCGCAATTACTCCGTGGACGCGGAGTTCTACTGTGCGCAGCTGAGCTTTGGAGCGCTGTTCGAAGCACAGGGCGGGGTACCGGTTTTCAAGCCGCTGCCGAAGTATCCGGCGGTCACGCGCGACATCGCCGTGATCTGCGATCTCGCGGTTCCGGTGGGTGAGATGGAAGAGAGCATCCTGGCTGCCGGGGGAGAGAGACTGATCGACTGCGCGGTCTTCGACGTCTACACCGGAACCCACATCGTCCAGGGAAGGAAGTCCGTGGCCTTCTCGCTGACCATGCGCGACGAGAACCAGACTCTGACCGACGAGCACGCCGAAGAGATTGTCGCAAACGTCCTGAAGGCACTGAAAGAGAAATACGGCGCGGAGATGCGCTGATTTCTCTGCTGCTCCTGGTATCCCTGACTGCCGGTGCCTGCGCCGAGAGCCCTGACGGCGTCGCGGCCTTTGACGTGCCCCCGGAGACTACGTCGTGCACCTGTTGAAGGCCCCCGAGGGCTTCGCGAAGGACACCACAGAGTATGAAGTGTCCGTCCCGGGCGAACAAGAGCTTGTTCTGAAGGCCGCATAAAAGACACGGTTCCGGATCGAATCAGACATAATAAAAATCACCCACCTCGTGTGGGTGATTTTTTCGACGAGATCAACCGACCTGTCGCCTACAAGGTAGGCTTCCAGTACTCTTCAACAGCAAAGTATTGTCCGGGACTGTCTTTTGGCACCTGCGACGGCAGTATGTCAATAACCCAGTATGGGCATTGAAGCAGTTCATCTACCGTCTTTTTCATTTTGCAGACCATGATCAGTTCAGCTCCTTGCTGACCAGGATTTGCTGTAATCACTTTTCCCTCAGAAAAAACAGATATCCGGTTACAAGAGCAGCTGCAAGCGGGATCAGCAGGTCTGTTCCTGCAGCAAGCTGATATCCGCTGTGTGTCAGGAATGTTGAGTACAGGAAATCCAGCAGGTTCCAGAAAGCCACGAAGAGAATCACATACAGCACATACACGACATATTTGTTTTTCATCTTTTCATCATCTCCTGTTTTTATACAGATCCCATGTTGTTGCTCTGATTCTACCACATCTTACGTCCCTGCGCAATCGCACGTTTGGCGTAAGTACCCGTTTGCCGTAAGCACAGCTGCCAAAAGCGACTGAAGCATCCGCGCAGGCATTGTCAGTCTGCCCGGACACAGGCCTCAGCCGGAGGCTGACTTCAGAGAAGCCGACAGACAACATTTTGCAGTACTGCATACAAAATATGCAAAAAAAGACTTTACTTGATCACAAGTTATGGTATAATACCAGATAAAGATTCGTACTGCGCTTTCAAAGCGGGTATCGGAACAGAATTGTGATTGGGAGTGGTTTTTATGCAGGATGTCACAAGAAAGTTTGCGGCGCTTGACAGTAAGGCCGAAATGAAGGAGATTCTCTCCTCTGTTTACAATTCCCTGATGGTCAAGGGCTACAACCCCATAAACCAGATTGTCGGTTACATTCTCTCTGAAGATCCGACTTACATCACCAGCTATAATAACGCACGCAGTCTTATCTGCCGACTGGACAGGGATGAGCTGCTGCAGGAGCTGCTGAAGACCTATCTGGACAAGTAAGTATGGTTCGTATAAGCCCGGCGACGCCGGGCTTATACTCTTTCAAAAAGATCGGGAGAGTGGATTTGTAATGGCTGATTTGATTCTTATCGTTGCGGCGGTTGTTCCGGCGATTTATCTGATGGTCAGGGTTTACCGTGCTGACCGCCTGGAAAAAGAACCGATCAAAATGCTGGTAGGGCTGGTTTTTCTCGGTATCGTCTCAACCACCCTGGCAGAGCTGGTTGAGGTCTACGGAGATAATCTCCTGACAGATCTGTTCCCCAATGGAGGACTGGTCTATGACGCGCTCCTGTATTTCGTCGTGGTTGCTTTTGCAGAGGAAGGGGCCAAGTACCTGCTGCTGAAACTGCGGACATGGAAGAGTCCTCACTTCAACTGTCAGTTTGACGGCGTGGTGTATGCAGTGTTCGTATCTCTGGGATTTGCACTCTGGGAGAATATCTTCTATGTGCTGCGTTATGGGATCGGGACCGCGCTGGCAAGGGCTGTGACTGCGGTTCCGGGACATGCCTGTTTTGGCGTATATATGGGTGTCTGGTACGGTGTGGCAAAGCGGTATGCGCTTGCAGGCTACGAGGATACATCCCGGAAAGCGCGGCGGATGGCCCTGCTCATCCCCATGCTTCTCCATGGCGCTTATGACTTTATCGCAACCATGCAGAGCGATCTCATGAGCGTGGCGTTCCTGGTCTTTGTCTGCTGGATGTTTGGAGCAGCTCTGAAGCTGGTGAAAAAAACGGCGGCCGAGGACAGCCCCCTGATGCAGGACAATGTGTAACCCCTCTGACCGGAGCTCTGATCCTGAAAAACTCTGAACAGACCTGAACTACGATTTCCTGATTCAATTATTTTTATTCTAAGGAGGAAAAGCGATGGCGGTAAAGAATGTTGGAACCCTGATCCGTGAAGCCCGTACAGCGAAGAAGCTGTCACAGGAACAGCTGGCAGGCAGTGTCGACGGACTCAGTGGAAATGATGTAGGCAAAGCAGAACGCGGAGAGAAAGAGCTGAGTCAGAATCAGCTGAAGTTAATCGCAAAAGCGCTGGGAATCACCCAGAAGTCCCTGCTGGAAGCTCCAAAGGGCGGGGCTTCTGCGACTGCGTCCAAGGCAGCAGCATCGTCGAAAACAGCTTCAACAGCGAAAACCGGCACAGCCAGGAAGACGGCGGCGAAATCTTCATCTGCGAAAACCGGGACCACGGCAAGGAAAGCCGCGTCGACAAGTGCGGCCGCAGCAAAAAAGACTTCAACGACGGCTGCGAAAACAGGCACAACGACGGCAAAGAAGACGACTGCAGCCGGCAAGGCAGCAAAAACAACGCAGCTTTCTGCGGCGGAACAGAAGCTGATAGAGCTTTATCGTGCGGCAAGCTCGGACGATAAGAAACTGGCAACCCGCATTCTGAAGGGCGAGAACCTGGAGCTCGGAGACCTTTTGATGCTGGCAAACAGCGGAAGCGGAGAAGACGGTCTGCTCGGCGGCCTGTTGGCAAAGATGCAGGGACTGGTGAAGTAAAACAGGGGCCAAATCGGAAAACAAAAAACAGGGCAGTGATTCACTCTGAATCACTGCCCTTCAGTATTATGGTTCGTTTCAGAAAACCGGATCCTCTTCATCCGTGTCAAACCCGCCGGCAAGCAGTTTCTCCGCCATTCTCCGGCTGCCCAGAATCCAGATATAATCATCCGGCTGGATCGTCATGTTGATATCCGGCTGCAGGATCGGCAGGTAATTACGCTGAAGCCCCAGAATCATGCAGTCGTACTTCTCACGCAGCGCGCTGGAGCGGATACTCTTTCCCGCAAGCTCGGAATCCTTCTTTACCTTGATCGCATAAGCGAAGACCGCATAAGGGGAGTCGGCCTGCGCTTCCGTATAAGCGCGGAGGGTGGGGAGCTCTTCATATTCCTGCATGCCGAGGCTGAGACGAAGAGAGCGAAGATCCTCCGCCTTCCCGACCAGAACCAGAAGGTCACCCTCGTGAAGCTCCAGAGAACCGGACGGCATATTGCGGACTTTACGGTTTCGAATGACCTGAATGACATTGACGCTGAAATGGCTTCCCCAGGCAAGCTGCTTCAGCGTCTTCCCATAGAGTTCCGGGGGACAGCTCAGCTTCTGGACATAAAGCGCTTCGTCCAGCCATTCCATCTCATCCTCAGTACCGACTTCACGCTGCAGATTCCGTTCGTTGAAGTTCGCCATGAAGCGCGCCTCAGCCGAAACGTAGGCCGAGGACATCCAGCCGCTGCGATAGATAAGCAGTATTGCCGCAGCAATAATCAGAACCAGCAGCCAGTCGCTGAGATCCAGAATGGCCTGGATCGGGAAATAGATGATCAGTACGATCAGAACGAAGCGAAGTGCGGTCAGCGCAATTAAGGGCAGGCGGTAATACGGGTTCTTTACCCAGAGAACGGTGTACTCCGTGGAGTGAAGATCCAGCATGGGGCGAATAAACAAAGCCACACCGAGAACGCAGAGCAGAATACTGGCCGCCTGAGCAATCCACGGCTGCGGAGCGGCGGACTGCAGGAAGGGAAAAACCAGATACTGTACGATCATCAGAACGCCGAATATCAGTACACCATAAAAGGCAGTGACTTTTGCGTAGCGGCGCAGATAATTGAGCCAGTCGCTGTCCTGTGCCTGAGAATCGGGGGCGTCGGAAGTATAACGCTCCAGCTTGTCGGCCAGCTTCCGTGGGAGAATACGGCGAACCAGCTCATAGATGCGGTCTGAATTCTTTATAAACGCGGGTGTTGTCAGCGTCGTTATGACAGAGACAGAGACAATGATGGGATAGATGTAATCCGCGATGACGCCGAGGTTCATACCAAGTGAAGCGATGATAAATGCAAATTCACCAATCTGCGCCAGGGAACAGCCACAGTGAACCGCATTACGCAGAGACTGGCCGGAGAGCAAAACTCCCGTGGAAGAGATAATGAGCTTTCCAACAATTGTGACGAGAGTGATGATCAGAATCGGCAATGCATGCCTGACGATCATTGCCGGATCAATCATCATGCCGACAGACAGAAAGAATACTGTCCCAAACAGATCTTTGATACCGCTGCTCAAATGCTCCACACGTTCTGCGTGAACGGTACCCGCCAGCAGCGAACCGGCGAGAAATGCGCCAAGTGCGGAGGAGAAGCCAAGATATTCAGCGAGAAGCACCATCCCAAAACAAATGCCGAGAGAGACAATAAGAAGTGTTTCATCATTCATAAAATCACTGGCACGACGCAGGAGTGTGGGGAGAATGTATATCCCGAGGATCAGCCACAGCGCGAGGTACAGAACCAGTTCTCCCAGCTGCAGTGCGAGGGCGGCGCCGGAGATGTTCTTACTGACAGAGACGGTGGAGAGGATGATCATCATAAAGATGCCGGCGATATCTTCGATCACCAGGGTACCGAAAACCAGCTCGGCAAAGCCTTCCTTACGAACGCCCAGTTCATCAAAGGCTTTGATAATGATCGTGGTCGAACTCATGGAGAGCATTCCGCCCAGAAAGATGCTGTCCATCATGGACCAGCCCATCGCCTGTCCGACAAGATAGCCGACCACCAGCATTCCGAGAACTTCGGTCAGCGCGGTTATGACAGCTGTACCGCCGACGCTTGCCAGCTTATGCAGATTGAATTCCAGCCCGAGACCGAACATAAGGACAATGATGCCAATCTCACTCCAGGTCTCGATGGAGGCCGAGTCAACCACCGTAAAGAAATAGGGCATGTATGGGCCGACCAGAAAGCCGGCCAGAATGTATCCCAGAACAAGAGGCTGCTTAAAGCGACGGAAGATTACCGTGACCACACCGGCAGTTAGCAACATGACAGCAAGATCTGTAATCAGTTTAGGCATTGATGAAAGCCTCCCGGAAAGATTCAGAATGATTTAGAGTTCGTTGGTATCAAGCAGGATGGTGACAGGGCCGTCGTTTTCAGAATCGACCATCATCTCCGCAGCAAAAACGCCGGTTTCCACGTGGAAACCGCGCTCCTGGCATTCGCGAATCACCTGCTCATACAGGGGAATGGCAGTGTCCGGTCTTGCAGCAAGAGAAAAGCCGGGACGGCGGGAACGGCAGTCTGCAAAGAGCGTGAACTGACTGATGATCAGCATTTCCGCACCGGCTTTGTCAGGGGAGAGATTCATTTTGCCGTTCTCGTCTTCGAAGATCCGCAGACCACAGATTTTGTCCGCAATTCTGGAGGCTTCTTTTTCCGTATCGTCCTTGTGCACACCAAGGAGAACCAGCAGGCCTTTTTGAATCTGCCCGTGTATTTCGCCGTCAATTCTGACGGAGGCATGGTTGACTCTCGTAACAACAGCTCTCATATATTTCAGTTCCTTTCCCAAAAATACATCAGGGATTGTACCATAAAAATCAAAAAAACAAAAGGACTTGGCAGAGCAGTGCAGCAATGTTATAATATTTTTCACAATATCTTCACGTTGTGAAGTTGCGCAGAACAATGCGAATTTGATATTTCTGAAATGAAAGAATGATTTCCGGATAAGAGAATGAGGAAAATGAAAAAAGTTCTGGTTGCCATGAGCGGCGGTGTCGACAGCAGTGTCGCAGCCCTTCTGCTGAAGGAACAGGGGCATACGTGTGTCGGCTGTACCATGAAGCTCTTCTACGCGGAAGATCTCCCGCAAAAGACCGAAAAGACCTGCTGCTCCCTGGAGGATGTGGAGGATGCCCGCAGTGTAGCGCACCGCCTCGGAATGCCGTATTATGTTTTTAATCTCACGGATTCTTTTCAGGGGTGCGTAATTGACCCATTCATCGAAAGCTATACGAGCGGACGAACACCGAATCCCTGTATCGACTGCAATCGCTGTCTGAAATTTGAAAAGCTTTATGAACGGGCACAGGCGCTCTCCTGTGATGCGATTGCGACCGGGCATTATGCGAGAGTATGTCAGGCCGGTGAACGATACAGTCTGAAGAAAGCGATCGATCCGACGAAGGATCAGAGCTATGTGCTGTACTCCCTGACACAGGATCAGCTCGCCAGAACCATATTCCCGCTTGGAGAGCTTACAAAGCAGAAGGCAAGAGAGCTGGCGGAAGCACATGGCTTTCTCAATGCAAAAAAGCCCGACAGCCAGGATATCTGTTTCGTACCGGACGGTGATTACGCGGGGTTTATTGAACGCGCAACGGGAAGAAAATTCCCGGAGGGAGATTTTATCAGTCCGGATGGGACCGTGCTTGGCAGACATAAGGGCATCATCCACTATACGGTCGGGCAGAGAAGGGGACTGGGTGTTTCTGCAAGAGCCCCCCTCTATGTTGCAGCGATTGATCCGGTTCATAATACGGTAACGCTTACAGAAGAATCGGGTTTACTGGTTGACACCGTATATGCCGATCATGTCAATATCATTTCGGGAGAGCCGATTACAAAGCCCATCCGGGCACGTGTAAAGCTTCGATATCGGCAGCCGGAGCACCCGGCCACCGTGCTGATGGAGGGGGAAAACATGGTCATCTGTTTTGATGACGTCCAGAGAGCACCCGCTCCGGGCCAGGCCGCAGTGCTGTATGGAGAAGATGGAGAGACCGTCCTGGGAGGCGGAACCATCACAGGCAGTGAAAGAAGGAGAACGGAATGAGAAAGCAGCTTACAGCACTTCTTTTGACGCTGGTACTGGGCATTGCACTCCTGCCTGCAGGGGCATTCGCGGATGGAGAACCATATGTGATTCCGGTCAACGTCAACGGAGAACAGAAATCGGTTCGGGCATATGATGAGTCCTATGAGGGAAACCTGTATCTCTCCCTCACGGATCTCGCCGCAGCTCTGAGCAGCACGGAAAAAAGATTTCGCTTTGAGCGAATTGTTTCATCCACAGACGGGGAATACTTTGTCATCACCACGGGGCAAATGCCCGTCCTTGCTTCCGGTGCCGGAAACCCGTCAACTGTTACAGCACCGCTGGCATTGAACCTGTATCGGAATCGAATCGTATTCGACGAGAGAGACCGAAAGTATTACACCTATAACCCCCAGAACGGGGATCTCTTTATGAGTCTGATCGACATTCAGCTGATGCTGGATATGACGTTTGATAAAAACGGGAATTCTCTGCAGGCAAAACCAAATCAGCATTTTTATCCGGACGCGAAGATGCTGCGGGATGAAGGGTTCTTTGACAATATCAGCAGCGTGTTCCTGGCAGATGCGAACACCGGTGAGGTGTATTTCCTCTGGAACGGCTATTCCACGCTGCCTGTGGCCAGCATCAGCAAACTACTCAGTTATTACGTGCTGAGGGAAGCGATTGATGCCGGAGAGATCCGGTATTCGGATCAGGTCAGGATTTCGGAGCGGGCAGAGACCATCTCAAAATCTCCGGATGGAATTGTTCCAATGGAAGCCGGAAACTATGTGCCGCTCAGAGAACTGCTGGATGCAATGCTGATTGCAAGCAGCAATGAGGCGGCGGTCGCACTGGCGGAACATCTCTGCGGCAGTGAGGAGGCTTTCGTGGAGAGAATGAATGTCAAGGCGCGGGAATTGGAACTCTATTCCGCAGAAATGTATAACTGTAACGGGCTTCCGTCCTATTCCGGCGGAAATGTCCCGTTCAAGCGACAGAATCGGATGAGCGCGGGAGATCTCTTCATCCTCACGCAGGCTATCCTCCGGGAGTACCCCGAGATTACAGAGATCACCTCGGCCCAGTACGGACACCTTCCGACATTGAACGACTACTGGACAGCCAACTCCAATCCGCTGGTTTTCAATATGGAAGGGATTACCGGGCTGAAGACAGGCTCCACCAATCGCGCAGGTTACTGCCTCGTGGCCACCATGCCGCTGCAGGCGGGCGATGGAATCCACCAGATGGTTCTTGTCCTGCTTGGGGCAGAGACCGCCGCGATCCGCGGGCAGACAGCGGAGATCCTGATGCGATATGCCAAGACGCTGTTTCAGTGAGTCGATGACATGGGGCGCGAGCAGAAAGAAAAACAGAAAAGACAGCGAGCTTTTTCTTGACAGGGCACCGGCTTTGTGCTATAGTATCTGAGCATTCAGCCTTGCAGAAGTACCCAAGAGGCCGAAGGGGCTCCCCTGCTAAGGGAGTAGGTGTCTAAAAAGCACGCGAGGGTTCAAATCCCTCCTTCTGCGCCACAGAATAAAGGTGAGGAATTAAACGTGTTCCTCACCTTTATTCTGTTTTTTGGGACCTGAGAATATCAGTTTGAATTATGATTGCCGGAAACCTGTGTTACGAATCACATGGTTTGCGGATACAATCCATCTTCCGAAAGCGTGAAACCTGTTCCAAGACGGACGCAAACGCAGTCCCGCAGAAATGAATAGCAAGAAAACAGAACCGGGAAACAGATCCCGGTCCTGTTTTAAACATATGATTTACATAATATTTATCGCTTATTTAAATGACGGTGTGGTATCCTTTTGGATGACATCGTGGGCGCCGCCTTCGACGATACTCGTGGAGGAGACCAGAGTCAGAACGGCTTTCTCCTGAAGCTCGGGAATCGTCAGTGCACCGCAGTTGCACATGGTGTGACGGACTTTGCTCAGCGTCAGCGCGACATTGTCCTTCAGACTGCCTGCATAGGGAACGTAGGAGTCGACACCTTCCTCAAAAGAGAGCTTCTTGTCGCCGCCCATGTCGTAACGCTGCCAGTTGCGGGCACGGGCAGAGCCTTCACCCCAGTATTCTTTATAATAGGTACCGCCGATGTTCACACGGTTCGTGGGGCTCTCGTCGAAACGGGCGAAATATCTGCCAAGCATGACGAAGTCCGCACCCATGGCAAGCGCCAGGGTGATATGGTGGTCATAGACGATACCGCCGTCGGAGCAGACGGGAACATAGATGCCGGTCTCTTCATAATAGCGATCGCGCTCGGCACAGACCTCAATGACCGCCGTGGCCTGGCCGCGGCCGATTCCCTTGGTCTCACGGGTGATGCAGATGGACCCGCCGCCAATCCCGACCTTGACAAAATCTGCGCCGCAGTCAGCAAGGAAGCGGAAGCCGGCCGCATCAACGACATTACCCGCGCCGACCTTGACACTGTCACCGTATTTTTCGCGGATCCAGGCCAGGGTGAACTTCTGCCAGTCTGTGTGGCCTTCGGAGGAGTCGATGCAAAGCACGTCGGCACCGGCTTCTATAAGCGCGGGTACACGGGTCTCGTAGTCACGCGTGTTGATACCGGCGCCGACAACATAGCGCTTATGTGCATCCAGAAGTTCATTCGGGTTCTGCTTATGGGTGTCATAGTCCTTGCGGAAGACAAAGTAGCAGAGTCTGCCGTTATCGTCAATAATGGGAAGAGAATTGAGCTTATGATCCCAGATAATATCGTTGGCTTCCTTCAGGGTTGTGCCCTCTTTGGCACATACCAGCTTCTCAAACGGAGTCATGAAATCACGGACCTTCATGGAAGGTTCCATGCGGCTGACGCGATAGTCACGGCTGGTCACGATGCCGATCAGCTTGCCTTCAGCAGTACCGTCTTCCGTTACGGCCACAGTGGAGTGACCGGTTTTTTCTTTCAGGGCGAGAATATCGCGAAGGGTGGCATCCGGGCTGATGTTGGAATCACTGCGGACGAAGCCGGCTTTGTAGCTTTTGGCTCGGCGAACCATTGCAGCTTCATCTTCCACCGTCTGGGAACCATAAATAAATGAAATACCACCTTCCGTTGCGAGCGCTACGGCGAGCCGATCACCGGAAACGGACTGCATAATGGCAGATACCATCGGAATGTTCATTGTGATGGCGGATTCTTCTCCCTTGCGAAATTTGACAAGAGGCGTCCTGAGGGAGACATTCTCCGGAATGCATTTCGAGGAGGAATAGCCGGGAATAAGCAGATACTCATTAAAAGTATGGGCGGGTTCATTGATGATGGTAGCCATGAATTCTCTCCTTTCATATTACGCCGTAAAAACGACATTTTGGATATTATAGGGAGCAATAAATGTTTTGTCAAGAATAGAAGAGCCCGCTTTCCGATGTTCTGCGAATTGCCCATAACTGTACATAAGTTTTTTACACTTTTCAGTAAAAAGTCTGTTATAATAAACTACTAATTGACCTGTCGAGTAACTGGAGAAAGGGGGGGGCAGATTGAAAACATCCGGCTTAACAAGGTTCCTGGCTGCGTGCCTTGCGCTCATCAGCCTATCCATGCTGGTTTCGGGCGTCCTGGGGATGCGTTCAGCGGCGAAGGAACGCAGAAAGAACGATGCGGAAATCCAGGATCTGCAGACGAAAATAGACGACTACCGCGAAATCAGCGCCCTCCTCATGGATAAGGATTCCTACTCAGACCTGAATGATGATCTGGAAGCACAGCAGAAACAATATGACAATGACGCCTCCCATCACCGGACGGAGCTTGCAACATATTCCGCGACCAACGGCGGACTGCAGATGGGGATTGAGGCTATGGCTCAGGCCAGGGCTGCGCTTTCTGCCGGAAAGATGCAGTATGAGACGATCGTTAAACTGCTGAATAAGCTCCAGCCGATTTTAGATGTGATTGAGGATCTGAAAAACCAGATCGGTGTGATCCTTGAAGAGCTGGGTATTCTGAGAGCGGACCTGACACTGCTTCCTTCGGAGATGGAAGCCCTGGAGCAGAGGATGGAAGCGTTTGAGGCAGCGGGAACAAACTATCTTGCTGTTTCGGCGGAAGAAGATCTTCAGAATCTCGAAAACATGATACCGACAGAAAACGTTGATGGAGAAGGGGACAGCATTCCGGAAGAGACGGATAAGGGAAATACAGCAGAAGGAGATCCATCCGCAGATCTGGGGGGAGGAGAAAACAGCGGGAGTAATGAGCAGGACGCCGGGGCTGTCAAAACCGGGGAAGAGAGCATCGATCCGGGGGATGCGATGGGCAAACCGGATCCTGCGCCCGGGGAAGCAGAGAGTCTCGATCTCACAGAAGACGAACCGGAGAGCGGGAATGAAGCTTCGCTTTTTACCATTGACGAGTTCCTCCCGGAGAACAGTTCTGCAAATCTGCCGGAAGCGACCAAGAGTATGGACAGTACAACAAACAGGTCCCCGCAGACAGGGGAAGATGAAGTGTCAGTCCTGAGCTATGCGGCAGGGGATCTTTTGGAGGAAATAGAGTGGGCGGAATCGCAGTCGTCGGCTTTTGGAACAGTCGGAGCAGACATGGAAGCCCTTATGTTCTCCCTGTACCAGGTTGAAGAAACACTGACCTCTCTGCAGAGCGCTCTGAATGAGATGGGCGTTTCATCCGGCGCCGGCCTGAGTGAGCTGATGGGTACAGACCTGAGAGCCATGCTGGAGAGCGTGCTGTACAGCCCGGCGGATTTGGATTCCGGAATATATTCCGCGCTCCTTGATGCGATTCCGGACGGTTCAGCACAGGAGCAGATCATCGGTTTCAAGCAGGGACTTGGCATGATCAGCAGGGAATCCGGCACAGAACTCAGCCCGGAGGCTTCGAATCGTCTGCCTGGTCTTATGGCACAGAGCACCGGATACCGATATGCAATTCAAGCCTCAACGGGAATCGTCGATGAAATGCCGCTGCAGATCTATGAAATCGAGAACAGAATCTATGAGATGATGAATTCGCTGGACAGCGAAGAGATGAGCGGCGGTTTTGGCGGACTGTCACTGGATTCGATCGACGAGCTCGGGGCACAGATCGAAGCCGGAGAAGCGGCATTGGCGGAAGGAGAGGCGCAGCTCAACGCCACCAAAGAAGATCAGAAGAAAAAGGCTGAGGAGCTGGACAGAGAAAAAAGAGACCTGGACCTGCAGGAGAAGAGGCTGAAGGAGCTGACGGCGCAGACGGAAGACCAGAAGGCTGCAGAGGAACGGGAAAAGGGCCTCAGAATGGCTCTGCTGTCCAGAAGCGAAATCAAGCGGCGCACACAGTATGGCGACGATCTGCTCTCAGCGTCCGAGACATGGCTCGAAGAGTATACGGATCAGGCGGAAAACAGCTACCGGGACCGATTTGATTCCAGTATTCTGATGATCGTATGCGCGATCCTTGCCCTGGCGGGGGCGATCGCAAGCTTCGGTACGAAAAGGAACATTGCGATCACAGTGCTTGCAACCCTGTTGTGTCAGGCCTTTGCTTTTTCGGCGGCGTTCCTTCTGTATCGAATGGGAAGGGGAATCAGCTGGTCCGCACTGATCACGGCATTCCTGTCGACAGGGCTGATGGCAAGCCTGATTCCGGGTTTGCCCGTGAAGCTGCACCGGGCGAAGAAGGTGCGGCGGAGAACCGCCTGGAAAAAGATCGAAAACTGAGTCCTGCCTGTCTGTGAAGGAAGACAGAGATGAAAGGACCAATCTGCCCTGAAAAAGGAAACGAAATTTGCATATTTAATGATTGATTTTACGGATGAAATCTGCTATGATACCAAAGCATGTGCAGATGAGGAGGATTTATTCCATGATTTTGAAGAATGTTGAGAAAAAAGAGCACAATTCCGCTGTTTTCACTGTTGCTGCCGATGCAGCCGAATTTGAAAAGGCTGTAAACGGAGCTTACTTGAAAAACAAAAAGGATGTCTATATTCCGGGCTTCCGCAAAGGGAAAGCGCCTCGCCAGGTGATTGAGGGCATGTATGGCAAGGAAGTTTTTTATCAGGATGCCATGGATGATCTGGCCCCCGGCGCTTATGAGCTCGGAGTGAAGGAAGGCGAGCTCCGTGTTGTCGGACAGCCCCATATCTCCGATGTCAATGTCACAGAGGAAAAGGGTGTTGAATTCACTTTCGACGTGACCACCTATCCGGAGGTCACGCTTGGTGAGTACAAGGGCATTGAGGCTGTGAAGACGCAGGAGACGGTTGCGGATGAGACCGTCGATAATGAGATCAGAAACGTTCAGAAGCGCAATGCGCGCATGCTGAATGTCGAGCGCCCCGCGGAGATGGGTGACACCGTCAATATTGATTTCGAAGGCTTTCTCAATGGCGAACCGTTCGAGGGCGGCAAGGCGGAAGGCCACGCGCTTGAGCTCGGCTCCAACTCCTTTGTTCCCGGTTTTGAGGAGCAGCTGGTCGGTATGAGCGCCGGTGAGGAGAAGGATATCGATATCACGTTCCCCGAGAACTATGCGGAGAACCTGGCCGGCAAGGCGGTTGTCTTCCATATTGTCTGCAATGAAGTCAGCGCACCGGAGTATCCGGAGCTGGACGACGAGTTCGCGAAAGACGTTTCCGAGTTTGACACATTTGAAGAGTATAAGGCAGACCTCCGTGCCGGTCTGCAGAAGCGCATGGATGATGCCGCGGAGAGTTCCTTCAAGGATGAAGTGATTCGCAAAGCATGTGATGCGATGACGGCAGAGATTCCCGAAGTGATGTTCGAAGAGAAGGTTGATGAGTTCCTGCGCAACTATGCTTCACAGTTCGGCATGAACCAGCCTGATATGACCCGCGAGCAGCTACTGAAGCTCTTCGGCATGAATGAAGACACCCTGAAGTTCTCCGTTCGTCCGGCGGCAGAAGCCCAGGTGAAGACAGAACTGCTCCTTGAAGCGGTTGCCAAGGCAGAAGGCTTGGAGCCGACGGAAGAAGAGCTGAGCGCCTACTATGAGAAGACCGCGGAGAGCGTCGGGGCGACGGTTGATGATGTCAAGCGCTATTTTGGCGAGGACTTCCTGAAGAATGAACTCAGGAAGGAGCAGGCCATGAACCTGATCGTCGACAGTGCAGTTGTAAAGGCCGCTGACAAGGTGAAGGCCGAAGAGCCCGCAGAAGAAGCGCCCGCTGAGGCAGCCGTACAGACTGAGGAGCAGGCTGAATGAGTTTTATCCCTTATGTTGTTGAGCAGACAAGTCGCGGAGAACGGTCCTATGACATTTTCTCCAGACTGCTGAATGACAGAATCATTATGCTTTCGGAAGAAGTCAACGACACGACAGCCAGCCTGATCGTGGCACAGCTGCTCTTCCTGGAAGCCGAGGATCCGGACAAGGATATCCAGTTCTACATCAACAGTCCCGGCGGCAGCGTAAGCGCAGGCCTTGCCATCTACGATACCATGCAGTATGTGAAGCCGGACGTCTCAACCATCTGCATCGGAATGGCGGCGTCGATGGGAGCGTTTCTGCTCTCCTCCGGCGCAAAGGGAAAGCGCATTGCGCTTCCGAACAGCGAAATCATGATTCATCAGCCCTCCGGCGGAAGCCGGGGACAGTGCACGGACATCCAGATTCAGGCTGAGCAGATCCTGAAGATCAAGCAGCGCCTGAATGCAATCCTTGCTGCGAACACCGGCAAAACGATGGAAGAGGTTGAACGCGACTGCGAGCGTGACCATTTCATGACAGCGGAAGAAGCATTGGAATACGGCATTATTGATCAGGTGATTACAAAACGCTGAGTCAGCAATATGGGGGAGCACCCGAGGTGTTCCCCCATATTGAGCTAAATTCCGGGCATGGACCCGGACCGATTGGGAGACAGATAAATGGCAAAAAATGATGACAGACGCAGTCTTCGCTGTTCTTTCTGCGGCAAACCGCAGGGGCAGGTAAACCGGCTGATTGCCGGAAACGGCAGCTATATCTGTGACGACTGTGTGAGAATGTGCATGAGCATCATCGGCAACGGCCCGGATGCGGAGATGATGACAGGATATGACGGATTGCCGCTGGTTTTCGACCGCCTGCCGAAGCCGGTTCAGATCAAAGGCAATCTGGACGAGTATGTGATCGGACAGGAGAGAGCGAAGAAGGTGCTCTCTGTTGCCGTATACAACCACTATAAGCGGATCCTGAGAAATACGAAAAATGATGTCGAGCTGCAGAAGAGCAACATCCTGCTGATCGGCCCTACAGGAAGCGGTAAGACGCTGTTTGCACAGACGATGGCGAAGATGCTGGATGTTCCCTTTGCCATAGCGGACGCGACCACACTTACAGAGGCCGGTTATGTTGGCGAGGATGTGGAAAACGTCATTGTCAAGCTCCTGCAGGCCGCGGACTTCGATGTTGAACGCGCGCAGCGCGGAATCATCTATATCGACGAGATCGACAAGATTGCAAGAAAGAGTGAAAACACCTCCATTACGAGAGATGTCTCGGGCGAAGGAGTTCAGCAGGCGCTGCTGAAGCTGCTGGAGGGGACGGTGGCCAATGTTCCGCCGCAGGGTGGACGGAAACATCCCCATCAGGAGTTCATCCAGGTAGACACGACGAACATCCTCTTTATCTGCGGCGGTGCATTTGACGGCCTGGACAAGATCATCGAACGACGGACCACAAAGAAAAGCATGGGCTTCGGCGCAGATATTACCGGCGGTGCGGAAAAGGATCTGGGAGCTCTGTTTGAACAGGTGCAGCAGCAGGATCTTCTGAAGTTCGGTATTATCCCGGAACTGATCGGAAGACTCCCTGTTGTCGCAACACTGGATTCACTCAAGCGGGATGATCTGGTGAGAATCCTCACAGAACCCAGAAACGCAATGACCAAGCAATATGAAGCCCTGATGAAAATGGACGGCATTGAGCTGGTATTTGAGCCTGCGGCGCTGGAAGCCATTGCGGATCGCGCGATTGAAAGAAAAATCGGCGCCCGCGGCCTGCGCAGCATCATGGAATCTGTTATGACAGATATCATGTATACGGTGCCGTCCGATCCCGGTATTCTGAAGGTTATCATCACCGAGGACAGTGTTCGGGAGAACGGACAGCCGGTCATCCTGAGAACCAAAGATCTGGCAGGATAGAGACACAGAGCCTTATTCCCCCGCTGTCGGCGGGGGAATAAGATAAGATGGAAAGAATTTAAAGCCATGAACAACGAAAATGAACAAATCAACATTCTGACACTGCCGACGCTGGCTATGCGCGGACTGCTGGTCTTCCCGCAGATGACCCTTTCGATCGACGTGGAGCGCAACGCCTCGGTCCAGGCAGCGGATCTCGCTGCCAGTGGGGATCATCTGATCTTTCTGAGCCTGCAGAAAAACCTGGAGGATGATGATCCGAAACCTGAGGATATCCACGCGATCGGTACGGTCTGCCGGGTCCGCCAGCTGCTCAGACAGCTGAATCAGGGCTACAGCCGGCTGATTGTTGAGGGCCTGTATCAGGCGGAAGCGCTGACGATCGAGGAACGGGACGGTGTCTATTTTGCAGCGGTGCAGAGACGACCGGACCGAAAGGAACGCATCAGTGAAATACGGAAAGAGGCGGCTGTTCGCAGCTGCCTGGATGCGTTTCACGAGTATCTTGAACTGACGAAGGACATCTCATCCGCTCAGATTCTGCCGATCCTTGCGCATCCCAACCAGGATTTTATAGCCTTCTTTATTGCCCAGAATCTCCAGATCAATCCTGAGGATAAGCAGGAGGTGCTGGAATGCGACTATCCGACCAAACGGTTCACGCTGCTGAACCGAATCATACGGAATGAGGTTCAGGTTCTGCGCATCGAGCAGGAGCTCTCCTCTCAGGCACAGGAGCAGATGGCGGAAAATCAGAGGGAGTACTTCCTGCGGGAGGAACTCCGTGCCATCCAGGCTGAACTGGGGGAGACGGACCAGGTTGATGATTTTGCCGATTACGAAGAGCGGATTCAAAAGCTGGCCTGTCCGGACGAAGTACGGGAAAAACTGAAAAAAGAACTGAGCCGCCTGCGTAAACAGGCGTTCGGCTCTTCCGAAGCGGCAGTGCTGCGCAGCTATCTGGATATTTGCCTGGAGCTGCCCTGGGGACAGAAGAGCGAAGAAATATCCGATCTGACGCTGGCCAGAAAAATGCTGGACGAGGACCACTACGGACTTGAGAAGGTGAAGGAGAGAATCCTGGAATACCTTGCTGTCCGCACGTTGGCGCCGGAAGTCAGGGGCGGTATGCTGTGCCTTGTAGGACCTCCGGGCACCGGCAAGACCAGCATCGCCATGAGCATTGCGCGCGCCACAGGAAGGGAACTTGTGCGCGTTTCACTCGGCGGCATTCATGATGAGGCTGAGATACGCGGACATCGCAAGACCTATATCGGATCCATGCCGGGCAGGCTTATCAACGGGATCATTCAGGCAAAAACCTGCAATCCGCTGATGGTTCTGGATGAGATCGATAAACTGGGCTCGGACTATCGCGGCGATCCCTCCGCGGCTCTGCTGGAAGCGCTTGATCCGGAGCAGAACAAAGCATTCCGAGATCACTTCCTGGAAATCCCGTTCGATCTCTCCGAAGTTTTCTTTATCACAACAGCCAATACGACCGAGACGATTCCCAGAGCACTGCTCGACCGCATGGAGGTTATCGAACTTACCAGCTATACCGATGAAGAAAAGCTCCAGATTGCAAAACAGCATCTGCTCCCCAAACAGAGAAAGCGGCATGGCTTAAAGGCTGCACAGCTGAAAGTCAGCGATGATACCGTGCGTGCGCTGATTCGTGGTTATACCAGAGAATCCGGTGTGCGCCAGCTGGAGCGTGAGATTGCCGCACTCTGCAGAAAAGCTGCAAGCGGAATCGCAGAAGAGCGCTTCAAAGCTCTCACCGTGCGTCCGGAAAAGCTGGAGAAGCTGCTCGGACCGGCACGCTTTAAGCCGGATGAACAGCGCAGCGCGGATGCAGTCGGACTGGTGCGCGGGCTGGCGTATACATCTGTCGGCGGTGAAGTTCTTGATGTGGAGACGGCTGTCGTGAGCGGTACGGGCAAGGTGGAGCTGACGGGCAACCTTGGCGATGTTATGAAAGAATCAGCTAGAGCGGCCATAACCTACATCCGCAGCCGGGCGGAAAGACTGGGAATCGACCCGGAATTCTACAAAAACAAAGACATCCATATCCATTTCCCAGAAGCTGCCGTCCCAAAGGACGGACCGTCTGCAGGCATCACCATGTGCATAGCGGTCATTTCCGCACTGAGTGGCCGACCGGTTCGCGGCGATATTGCCATGACGGGGGAGATCAGCCTTCGCGGCAGGGTACTGCCCATCGGTGGCCTGCGCGAGAAGACCATGGCTGCACTCCGGGCAGGAGTCAAGACGGTTATCATTCCCAAAGAGAATGAAACGGACCTGGATGACATTGATCCGCTGGTACGCAGCCAGCTGCACTTCGTCTCTGTTGAGCATGCGGATGAGGTCCTGGGGCTTGTCTTCTCTCCAAAAGAAACGGTAAAATCTCCGTCTGAAAAAAGGAAGAGAACCCGTTTTCAGGATGCCGTCGGCGAGACGGTAAGGCAATGAGCCATGGCAGAAGTCAATCTCAACCGGGCCGAGTTTGTCCGCTCGGCCGCTGCACCGGGACAGTTTATCCGTACTTCACTGCATAAAATTGCGTTTGCAGGACGTTCCAATGTTGGAAAATCCTCTGTTATTAACCGCCTTCTTAATCGAAGGCAGTTTGCAAAAGTCGGCGCGACTCCCGGAAAGACCGTCCATGTCAATTACTTCCAGGTCGATGGAAAGCTGTATCTGATTGATTTGCCGGGATATGGTTTTGCAAAGGTCTCCCAGGAAGAGCGTGATCGCTGGGCAGCGCTGATGGAAAGCTTTTTTTCGGACATCGGAACTTTTGACTGCGGCGTGCTGATCGTGGATGCAAGGCATAAACCGACTGCGGATGATATCAGAATGGCGGAGTACTTTAAGAATTCCGGTCATAACTACGCCGTGGTTGCAAATAAGCTGGATAAGTTGAAGAAGAGCGAAGTAGATCCGGCCATGTCACTGATCCGCCGGACGCTGGAACTTGAGGCTGATACGCTGCTGATTCCTTTTTCCGCTGAAAAAGGAGATGGCCGGGAGCTGCTGATCAGGTATCTTCTGGAGCAGGTGTGATGAGGGGAATACGGCTATGATGCGGCTGGACAGATTTGTCGCCGAGACCTCCGGCCTCACGCGAAGTCAGGCCGTGAAGATGATCCGGGCCGGAACGGTCCTGGTAAATGGAGTTCCCGTCAGAAAACCGGATCTGAAGATAGACGAAAGCCGGGAGACGGTGACGGTTTCCGGCCAGAAGTGCGAATACCGCAGATACCGTTATTATCTTCTCGATAAGCCGACCGGAGTCATCACTGCGACGAATGACCGAAAGCAGGAGACCGTCCTTGACCTGTTCCCAAGGGAGATTCAACGGCAGGGAATCTTTCCGGTTGGAAGACTGGATAAGGATACAAGCGGCCTGCTGCTGCTCACCAATGACGGGGAATATGCGCATCGCATCATCTCTCCCAAAAGCGGGATTGAAAAGGTTTATTACGCCCGGGTCACCGGCGAGCTGTCACCGCAGGATGCAGAGCGGTTTCGGGCCGGACTAATTCTGGAAGACGGAACGCGCTGTCTTCCGGCAGAGCTTGAGATCAGGGGCGTGAGCGAATGCCTTGTGACGGTAATGGAAGGAAAATATCATCAGGTACGACGGATGCTGGCTGCGGTTGGAAAACCGGTCCTCACGCTGCGCCGCCTCTCCATCGGGCCGCTGCACCTTGATCCAACCCTGCAGACTGGGCAATATCGCGAGCTGACAGAAGGGGAATTGTGCATCATGTTCAAAGCCCTTCATATGGAAAATATGTCAAAAAATGAGTCCTGATAAGGGCTGTTTTTGACTTGTTTGGAAATTCATCTGAAAATTTTCACAAAAATTCGGTGCATTTTCTATTGAAAATTGCTGATAATAGAGTTATTATTAAAGCACATCTTTTTTTGAGTCGCTGATTTTTTACACATTTTGCCCAAATGGGTCATCCGTTTCCCCTGCACGGTCCTGAAAGACCGGGATTATTCAGCCGGAATACAGGCAGAATGGAGAATGCAACATGCCGAGTAGGATTTTTCAGAATGTTATTATTCAAATGAAGGACTCTGTTGACCGCACCGTTGGTGTGGTTGACGATCAGGGATATGTCATCGCCTGCAGCGAGCTTGCGGCGATCGGCTCCCGCGTTGAGGATTTCCGGATCGGACTCGTGGACGGAAACAGTCATGAGCTGGTTACGGCTGGCAGAACTTATGTGATGCTCAGCTCGGAGAGCGGACAGCTTGGGTATGCAGCTTATGTTGAGGGTACAGACAGTGTTGCGAAGACCGTCTGTGCGATTTCCGCCGTCGCCTTTGACGAAGCCCTGGCCAATTATGAAGAGAAGCACAATCGCGCGGCCTTTATCAAAAATATCATTTCGGACAATATTCTGCCCGGGGATGTTTATGTCCGTGCAAAAGAGCTCCATTTTGTCACGGATGAGCCGCGCAGCGTCTTTCTGATCAGACAGATGGAAAATGCCGATGTTGCAGCGGGGGAACTGGTGAGCCGCCTGTTCCCGGACCGGCAGCATGATTTCGTCCTGAATATCAACGAGAACGATATTGTTGTGGTCAAATCGGTCCAGGCTGACACCACGAAGGAAGAGATCCACGAGATTGCGGCTGAAATTGAAAAAGCACTCCTGGAGCAACTTGGGATTCGGACTGTGATCGGCATCAGCACGGAAGCACGTCATCTGCGCGAGCTGGCAGACAGATACAAAGAAGCACAGGTCGCCATTGATGTAGGCCGTGTGTTCGAAAGCGACAAGACGATCATTCACTATGAGAGCCTGGGGCTGGGCAGAATCATCTACCAGCTGCCCACCACCCTGTGTGAGATGTTCCTGAATGAAGTCTTCAAGAAAAATCCGATCGAGACACTGGATGAAGATACGCTGGAGACGATCAACCGTTTCTTCGAAAACAATCTTAACGTTTCCGAAACATCCAGGAAACTATATGTTCACAGAAATACTCTAGTATACAGACTGGAGAAAATCAAAAAAATCACCGGCCTTGATCTGCGGGAGTTTGACCACGCCATTGTCTTCAAGGTCGCGATGATGGTAAAGCAGTATCTCGATTCGCTGAACGCATCGAAATACTGATCCCTTTTCTTCCAGGCCCTCGGGCAGAAGAGAAGCTTACTCGGAGGCACTTATGGTACAGATGACAGATGTCACGAAGATCTACGACAGCAGCAGTACAGTCGCACTGGACGGGATCAACCTGACAATCAATGAAGGTGAATTTGTCTTTCTGGTAGGACCGTCCGGTTCCGGAAAGACCACCCTGATGAAGCTGATCACCGGCGAGGTTCGAGCAACCGCCGGTGAGATTGTTGTGAACGATTTTGACATGATCAAAATCAAGCGCAGAAAACTACCCAGAGTGCGCCGCACTTTGGGGGTTATCTTTCAGGATTACCGCCTGATCGAGAACATGACGGTTTATGACAACGTTGCCTTTGCAATGCGTGTTGTTGGCGCAAAGGGCAAAAGCATCGCAAAAAGAGTGCCCTATGTTCTGGAACTGGTTGGCCTGGAGGGAAGAGAAAAGCGTTTCCCGAATGAGTTGTCCGGCGGTGAGCAGCAGCGTGTGGCAATTGCACGCGCGCTGGTGAACAATCCCAGGATGATCGTCGCGGATGAGCCGACCGGCAATCTCGACCCTGTCCGCAGTCTCGAGCTTATGCTGCTGTTTGAAAAGATCAACGAGATGGGAACGACGATTCTTGTCGTGACACATGAAAAGGAACTGGTGAACGCCTTTTCCAAGCGGGTCATCACCATTGACGACGGCCATGTCGTCAGCGATGACGGAGATGGGTATTACAGCTATGAGCTTGAGTAGAGGAACATATTTGATTCGCGAGGGATTTCGCAGCATAAAAATCCATGGCTTTATGTCCTTCGCTTCCGTAACAATTATTACGGCGTGCCTGATCATCATGGGCAGTATTTTCCTGCTGTCACTGAATATAGATGCGCTGATCGCGGACCTGGAACAGCAGAATGAGGTTGTTGCATTCGTCGACGAGAGTATCGTGGATGAAGATGAGGCAAAATCGCTGGAGGGCAGCATCCTCGGGATCAGTAATATCTGGGCGGCAGACTTCGTCTCCAGAGATTCTGCCATGGACAGTTTCATGTCAAAGTATGACGACCGCCTGATGGAAGGAATCGACTCCACGGTCTTTCGTCATCGCTTTGTGATCCATCTGACTGATATCTCCCAGATGGCCGATACCAAGGCGGAACTGGAGGCCATCCCCGGTATCGCGAAGGTGAATGCCCACATCGAATATGCTGACCGCTTTGTGCGTGTACGCAACATCGTCAGCGTTGTTTCGCTGATCCTGACGGTGATCCTGGTATTTGTCTCGTTCTTTATCATGTCCAATACCATAAAGCTGACAACCTATGGAAGACGGGAAGAAATCGCCATAATGAAAATGGTTGGTGCGACGAACGGGTTTATAAGGACCCCATTTATCATTGAAGGTCTGATTCTCGGAATCCTGGGCGGCCTGTTCGGCTTCCTTGCCGTTTGGGGTATTTATACGCTGCTGAACAGCAGTCTGCTTGATACGCTGACAGGCAGCTTTCTGTCGCTTGTCCCGTTCAGAACCATTATGTTTCCGCTCCTGGGGGCGTACATCGGGATCGGCATTCTGATCGGCGTGTTCGGCGGCGTAAACGCCATTCGCAATTATCTGAAGGTTTAAGCAATGAAACAGAGAAAAAAGCTTATTTCCATCATAGCAATCATTATGGCGGTCCTGATGGCATTCTCACTGATAGCCAGTGTGCTGCCAACCGCGTTTGCGATCTCCCAGAGTGATATCGATGCATTGCAGGCGAAAAAAGATGAGCTGTCAGCGCGCGTCGCTGAGGCGCAGGAGCGGGTTGACACGCTTCAGGATGAGCAGGCGACTGTCCTGGATCAGAAAGCCGCGCTTGAAGAGCAGAACAACGCCGCAAAAGAAGCTCTTGAACTGGTTGCACAGGAAATCCGGATGTATGATGAGATCATCGTTGAAAAGACCGAAGAACTCAATCTTGCCCTGGACAGAGAAAAGACTCAGCTTAACAAATACCGCACCCGTGTCCGTGCAATGGAAGAGAGCGGCGGATATAACATCATCAATGTCCTTATGAGTTCCGGCGATTTCAATGAATTTCTCACAGCACTCGATGATATGGAGAAAATTATGACTTCCGACCGCGACCTGGAAGACCAGTACATCGCTGCACGTGAAGAGAGTGAACGGGTTAAGGCGGAGTATGAGGATGTCAAGGCAGACTGTGAAGCCAAGCAGGAGGTCCTGCAGACAGAAAAAGAATATCTCGACGGCCAGATTGAGATAACGGAATCCAAGCTCGCGGATCTGGAAGATCTGATCGATGAAGCGCTGGCCGCCTACGAGGAAGCAAGAAACGCGGAAGAACTGGCTGCACAGGAGATTGCGCAGATGGTTGCGGCTTACCAGCGCCAGAAGGAAGAGGAAGCGGCAGCGAGAGCTGCAGCACAGGCGGCAGCGGCCGCCGCGGCGGCACAGCAGTCCGGCGGTGGGGACGAGGGCTCAGGAGGCCTGAATCCCGGCGGCGCTACAGGCACCGGCAATCTCTCCTGGCCTGTTCCCTGCTCCACGCGTGTCACAAGCCGTTTCGGATATCGTACCGACCCCTTTACGGGAGAGCAGCGCTATCACAGCGGCATTGACATCGATGGCTACGGCAATGACGGCGGTGCGGTGTGCGCGGCAGACAGCGGTACCGTGATCACCGCAACCTATAATGATGGGTACGGTAATTATATCATTATAGACCACGGCAACGGATATCAGACCCTCTACGCACATATGTCCGGACTTGCAGTTGGCTCCGGCTCGAGCGTTTCACAGGGGCAGACCATCGGGTATCTTGGAGCGACCGGCCGTGCAACGGGAACACATTGCCATTTTGAAGTATTTGTAAACGGTGACAGAACAGATCCTGCACAGTTCTTCTCGGGATTGAGTTACTATAACTGCTGAGCTTTAAGCTGGCAGAATCGCCGGCGCTTCAACGGTATGGGCCGTTTTGAAGCGCTGGCGTATTCCGTTTTCATAATGTAAAGGAGAAACAGCATGAGGAGAATTCTCCACCGAATGTTCGGCGGCGTCGGTATCTTTATTTCCCGTCTGTTCAGCCTTGGCATCCCGCTCTGGTTCGTAATACTGCTGGTGGTGGGATCGCTTTTCGGAGCGCGGATTCTGACGCGGAATCAGGTGATCCGGGAAGTCGGCGGTAAGGACGACTATGAAGAGGCAATGCGATATATCGAGATCAAAGATATCATCGATGAAAAGTATATTGATCCTGTCGACCGCAAGAGCATGGGATATTCAGCAGCCACAGCCATGGTCTCCGGACTCGGAGATGCCTGGAGCAGTTTCCTGACGGATGACGAATACAAGACGTATCAGCTCTCTTCCTCAAATGAGTATGCCGATATCGGTATGAGCCTGGTGAAAGACGCCAGCGGTGGGTTCCAGGTCGTCACGGTATATCCGGATTCACCTGCGGCCCGCTCCGGTGTCGTCATCGGAATGGTGATTACCGCAGTGGACGGCGAGAAAGTCTCGGATTACTCCACAGATGAAGTGCGCACGCTGATCCGATCCAGAATGAACGGCAAGTTTAACCTCAGCATTGTCGGCATGTCGGATCCGCTGGAGATCGATGCAACAAACGTGAACGCGGAAGCAATCACCTACAGACTGGAAAAAACCGGGGCAGGATATGTTCAGATCCACAACTTCGAGGCCGGCAGCGGTCAGGCCTGTGTTGATGCGGTGGAATATCTCCTGAGTCAGGGAGCGGTTTCACTGGTGATCGATGTACGCGATAATTCCGGCGGTCTGACTACGGAGGCAGCGACATTTCTGGATTACCTGCTTCCTGCCGGGAGACTCTTTTCTGATATTAGCAAGGACGGAACAGAGCGTGTCACGCAGTCCGACAGCATGAGTCTGGAGCTTCCGATGGTGGTACTCATCAACAGTGGAAGCTTCCGCGAGGCGGAGCTGTTTGCGGCGGTATTGAAGGACTACAGATGGGCGACCCTGATCGGCGAGCCGACAACCGGCAATACCAGAACCCAGGAAGTCATTGTACTGCATGACGGGAGTGCGCTGCGACTCAGCACACACAGCCTCCTTTCGCCGAACGGGACGGACATCGCTGCTGCAGGCGGTGTGGTACCGGATATGATCGTCTTTAACCGTGACGCTTCGGCAACCGGTACGACAGAAGGAACAACCGGCGGTGAAGAAGGAACAGCGAGCATTTCAGATGATACACAACTGATGGAAGCACTCAGATACTTAAGTTAAAAAACTACAGAGGAGAAAAGAAAATGGCCAGTTCAAATTCCAACCGTTACAAAATGAGTCAGGAACGCCTCGACGAGCTCAAGAAAGAACTCAACTACATGGAAACCGTCCGTGAGAAGGAAGTCTCTGAACAGATCAAGGAGGCCAGAAGCTTTGGCGACCTGTCTGAGAACAGTGAGTACGATGAAGCCAAGACCGAACAGGGCAAGCTGTACTCACGGATTGCGGAATACAAGGACCTGATTGAGCACGCAGAAATCGTCGACAATGTTGATCACAATCTTCCGAAGGACGCGGTCACACTCGGCAGCGTCGTGGTGGTAAAGGATCTGGACGACGACTACGAGGACAAGTATGAGATTGTCGGTTCTCAGGAAGCAAATCCGCGGGAAGGCAGGATCTCAGATGACTCTCCGGTTGGCAAGGGCCTGATCGGTCACCGCGCGGGTGATACAGTCACCATCCCGGTTCCCGCCGGCGAAATCAGAATTGAAATCATCTCTGTAGGGAATGTCTGAGGGTACTGTATGAGTGAAGTAAAAGAAAATATCGCTGCCCCTGAGCAGGAACTCTCGGAGCTGCTGCAAATCCGCCGTGATAAACTGACCGCTCTGCAGGAGGCGGGAAGAGATCCGTTCAAGGAGACCCGTTTCGACCGTACTGCCTCATCCACTCAAATCAAGGAAGACTTTGACGGGTTTGAAAACCGACAGGTTTCCATAGCGGGCAGAATCATGTCCAAACGCGGCATGGGAAAGGCAATCTTCTGCCATATTCAGGACCGTGAAGGGCAGATCCAGCTCTATATCCGCAAGGACGCGGTTACTGAAGATGAATTCGGTGATTTCCGTAAGTATGATGTCGGCGATATCATCGGCGTCAGCGGCTACGTTTTCAAGACCCAGACGGGGGAGATCACCATACATGTTGAGCATGTAAAGCTTCTTTCCAAATCCCTTCGCCCGCTGCCCGAGAAGTATCACGGGATGACGAATACCGACCTGCGTTATCGTCAGCGCTATACCGACCTCATCATGAATGAGGATGTCCGCGACACCTTCATCAAGCGCTCACGCATCATCAGCAGCATCCGGCGATATCTCGACGGACAGGGGTTCCTGGAGGTCGAGACGCCCATGCTGGTTCAGAATGCCGGCGGCGCCGCGGCAAGACCCTTCCTTACGCATTTCAATGCGCTGGATCAGGACCTGAAGCTGCGCATTTCGCTGGAACTGTACCTCAAGCGTCTGATCGTTGGCGGACTTGAAAAGGTGTATGAGATCGGCCGGGTTTTCCGCAATGAGGGTATGGATACAAAGCACAATCCGGAGTTTACACTGATGGAACTCTATCAGGCCTACACGGATTTCCACGGCATGATGGATCTGACAGAAAATCTGTACCGACATGTGGCGCAGGAGGTTCTCGGCACAACGACGGTAGTCTATAATGGGGTGGAAATCGATCTCGGAAAGCCATTTGCACGGATCACCATGACGGATGCCGTCAGAGAATATTCGGGCGTAGATTTTCATGAAATCCACACACTGGAAGAAGCGAGAGCCGCTGCAAAGGCAAAGGGTGTGGAATACGAGGATCGCCACCAGAAAGGGGACATCCTGAATCTGTTTTTTGACGCATTTGTAGAAGAGCATCTGATCCAGCCGACCTTTCTTACGGAGCACCCCGTGGAGATCTCCCCGCTTACGAAGCGCAAGCCGGATGACCCGGAGCACGTGGAGCGCTTTGAGCTCTTCATTAATGGCTGGGAGATGGCCAACGCTTACTCAGAACTCAACGATCCCATTGACCAGCGGGAGCGCTTCAAAGCACAGGAAGAACAGCTGGCCAAGGGTGACGAAGAAGCCAACACCACGGATGAGGACTTCCTGAACGCGCTGGAGATCGGTATGCCGCCCACAGGGGGCATTGGATACGGCATCGACCGTCTGTGCATGCTTTTGACCGACTCTGCGGCCATCCGCGATGTCCTGCTCTTCCCGACAATGAAGCCCCTTGATTAAGCGTTTGATGCAGAAAGTTATAAAAATCGATCACTTTCGGGCAAATCCGGAACAATTTGCTTGAAATTGAAAAGTAAAAACTGCTGAAAAGTAGTGTTTTAAACAGAATTAAACAGATTTTAAACAAATCGCAAGTTGACATCTTTAAAGAGTAGGTATCTGTAAGCTATACTGCCGTTTGGAACAATGCACCAAACGGCAGTATTTTTGCTTGAAGTCTGAGAAAGAAAACTGATCTTATAACAGTTGACAAAAATAAAAAACAAGCATATAATTATAGAAAACAGAGAGCTATATTTAGGATTTGGAGGGGTGAGTTATATGAATTGTCGGGAATATGGAGCAGAGAAAAAGAATGAAATGGAACTGCCTCTTTTAGAAAAGGTTAAAGCTACTTGGACTGGTTTGAGCGTTGTATTCTGGTATGCAGCATTGATTCTGATTTTCGGGAGACCCGTTCTCTATTTGGTTATTCAGGCGTTTCGATTCGCTGCGTTCTCGTGGCTCTCGATCCAGGACTGGTGTTGCGGCGGAAACAGTTTAGAGTATTTGAATCCGTTTTATCAGTTGGCACAGTTCTCATACAGCAATTTTCATTCTGATTTCTGATTACTAGAAACTAGAGAGTGCTATGCCTTAAGGGAATCGTACCATACATACATCCTGTTTAGGTTTCAAGAAATGCCTTGAGTTTCTTCCAGTGAATATCGTGATATGGTTATTACAATCCTGCCTTTATGGTCGCATTGCACGGCTATAGAGGCAGGATCGCTATGAAATA
>CADBWQ010000019.1 GCA_902798545.1 Oscillospiraceae bacterium | reverse complement strand
CGGCAGCTCCTCAGATCACGAGCAGCGCATCGCCGGTGGCAACAACAGCGCCCTTGGAGGCGACAATCTGCTTCACGACGCCGTCACAGGGGGCGGCGATCTCGTTCTCCATCTTCATGGCCTCGATGATGACAAGGACCTGACCGGCCTTGACAGCCTGGCCCACGGCGACCTTGACCGAAGCCGGTGCGGTCTGTGTGGTCTATGGCACGATCTTCTACTTCATCAAGTACTATAAGAACAAGAAGCAGGGCAAGACCTTCAAGCAGATCCTCGATGACTCCACCATCCAGACCACGTCCATCGGCCTGCTGATCGCGCTGTCCCTCTGTGCCGGCCGTGTCATCACCATGTGCGGCGTCTCCCAGGCTCTGACCGACTGGATGCTGGCCCATGTGCACAGCAAATGGACCTTCCTGATCCTCTATAACGTGGCTCTGCTCCTCTTCGGCATGTTCCTGAACCAGAACGCGACGATTCTGATCCTGACTCCGCTGCTGCTTGAGACCGCGAATGCCCATGGCATCAGCGCCATGGAATTCGGAACGATCATGCTGGTCGCCTGCTGCTACGGCGGTCTGACCCCGCCCTTCGCCACCTACAATTTCATCGCAGCCGGCCTCTCCGGCGAGAGCTTCGGTTCTGTCACCAAGCAGAGCCTGCCCTTCCTGGCCCTGGGCTATGTCATCATTGTCATCATGTGCATCTTCCCGGGTATCTACATGTGGCTGCCCAACATGGTCGGCTGATTCTGAAATCGATACTCACAGCACAAAACGGCCGCTGTTTCCAGCGGCCGTCTTTTAAAAAGCTTGCTCAATCGATTATTCTCCGTCTGAGCCTTTACTTTTCAACCATGGTCCGTTATAATTCTTGTTAAGCAAGTTAAGCACACCTACATGAGGATAATGACATGTCTACAATTTACGATATTGCCAAACTCAGCGAGACTTCCGCCGCCACGGTTTCATACGTTCTGAACGGCCGCGGAGAGGAAAAGCGTATCTCCAGGCCCACGCAGGAGCGGATTCTGGCCGTGGCTCAGCGCCTGAACTACCGGCCGAATGTCACCGCCCGACAACTCAAGTCTCCGGCGAGCAGCACCATCCGAATCGCCGCTTTTTGGCCGGAGTTTTATTTTGAGCAGTCCTTGGTCTCGGCCATGCACGCCGTCAAGACTGTCTCTCATCTTTATACGGAGGAGATTGAGGTCAGCGTCCATTTCTTCACCCCGGGGAAGCTCTCCGACGTCTGGGATAAAATGTCCCCGGTTGGCTTTAATGGTGTGATCCTCGCCGGTGCCTCTATGGAGGACCTGGCCCACGTGGCCGGGCGGCCGCGCCTGGTACCCGTCGTGCTGGCCAATCGCCGTTATGCGGGCTTCCCCAGCGTCAGCATCGACCACGAGGCAGCCGGGCGGCTTGCCTGTGAGCTCGCTTTTCGACGCGGCGGGCAGTCCGTCTGTACGGTCTGGGACAGCCGTTTTCACGTTGCGACAAACCTGCGCCGCACCGCCTTCACAAAGCGGGCCGAAGAACTCGGTCTGGAATTGAGCGAGAGCCAGTACATGTGCGAGGGCTCCTCAGAAGACGGCTATGAGCTCGGCCGCAGCCTGATCCAGAAGGGTCAAATGAAGAAAGTGCTCTATTGCAACAATGAGAGCGTCTCCCGCGGCTTGCTGACCGCTATGAACGAAGCAGGCATCCGGGTCGGTGAGGAGATCTATCTTTTTACGGCGAATAGCGGCCCAGACTCCTTCTGCCGCTTCATGACGCCGTCGGTCACGACCATAGACCTCAGAATGCAGGAGGTCTTTGAGCAGGGATTGAAGCTTCTTCTGGGGATCATCAATCACCACGAGGACGGTGATACCGTAACAACGATCGCGCCGCGCTATGTCTATCGAGATTCCATGCCCGAACTTGTGAAGTAGAACCAGGATACACCTGTCATACGGATATCACACCAATTATAACACAGGGACGAAGAACCCGAAACGATGGATCCTTCGCCCCTGTGTTTATAATCCCATGATGCAGCCGTCGCCCCGCGGATCCGTGCCTCCGACCAGAACCCGGCCGCTCTCGTCCGTATACCGGATAATCTGTCCTCTGCCGAAGGGTCTGTCGTTGTAACAGCCGGAAAACGCATCCTGCACCGTAATCCGATGCCCCTTCTCGCGGAGGGCCGCGACTGTCTTCTCCGGATAGTGCGACTCCAGATCAAAGTCCAGCCCGCTGCTCCAACAGAAGCGGGGCGCATCCAGGGCGTTCTGGGGGCTCATGTGAAAGTCGATCATGTTCATGGCAACCTGAAGGTGCCCCTGCGGCTGCATGAAGCCGCCCATGACCCCGAAAGGCCCCACCGGGCGTCCGTCTTTCATGAGGAAGCCGGGAATAATCGTCTGATACGGACGCTTGTGCGGGCCGGCCTGGTTGACGTGTCCTTCCTCCAGCGTGAAGGTAGCACCGCGGGACTGCAGCACCAGCCCGTACTCGGGAATGACAACTGCCGAGCCGAAAGGGTTATAGCAGGACTGGATCATGGAGATCATATTGCCCTGGGTATCCGCCGCGCAGAAGTAACAGGTGTCGCATCGGGGCGGGTTTCCGGCGTGATAGTACTGCGCCCGGTCCGGCCGGATCAGGCGGCGGCGCAGTTCTGCATAATCCGGGTTCAGAAGCATCCGGCAGCTGACCTCATTCATGTAATCGGGATCGCCAACATACTTTAGACTGTCCGCGAAGGCGAGCTTGATGGCCTCCATCTGCAGATGCGCGGTCTCCGGTTTTCCGAAGTCTTCCGGTGAAAAGGAATACGCGTCCAGCAGATTCAGCGCCATCAATGCCGTGATGCCCTGGCCGTTCGGCGGGAGCTCACAGACCTCATACCCGTGGTATGACACCCGCAGGGGGTCATGTGTAACCGGCGTAAAGCCCTGAAAGTCTTTTTCGCTCCAGCGGCCGCCGCCCTTCTTCGATTCACGGAGGATCGCCTGGGCGATGCGTCCGCCTTCATAGAGGGACGCTCCGTCTGTCTCTATGATCTCCCTCAGGAAGGAGGCCATCGCCGGATGTTTTACCATCTGTCCGGGGGCCGGAGCAGTACCGCCCGGGAAGAATTCATTGTTGAAAAAACGGGCCTCACTCTCTGTAAGTCCCGGTGTCAGCCTGTCGCGCCAGGTCTGAAAGCTGCCCTGCACATACGGCGTAATGGGGTGTCCCTCCTCCGCCAGCTCTATGGCTGGCTGGGCCACTTCTGCAAGAGACATTGTGCCAAAGTCTTTCAGAAGGCGGATCCACCCTGCTGAACATCCCGGGAGCGTCGTGCTGTCCCAACCGCCGGCGGGGATTCTGCCGGAATACGCTCGTGAGCAAAGATAATCCCTTGTCAGTTCCCAAGGTGAAAAGCCCGAGCTGCTCATCCCATGGAGCTTCCCTCCGGACCAGATGATGGCAAAATTGTCACTGCCGAAAGTTGTCGCTGCCGGCTCCACCACCGGCAAGGCAATGGCCACGGCCACACATGCGTCAATGGCGTTGCCGCCTTTTTCCAGCATACGGATTCCGGCTGCGGTTGCCAGCGGGTGCGAAGAGGCCACCATGGCATTTGCGGCGTACAGGTCTCTCCGCCGGGACGGAAAGCGATACTCATAGGGGTCGTAGCTTATCATAGGTCTCTCCTCCTGTCTGGAATCATTTTTATGCTATACGGTATGGGCCCTGTTGTCAAGAAAAAGCTCCGCTGCCTTTGTCCGCCGTTCCGTCGGATACTGTGGGTATTCTCACGGGAACAGACCTTCATCTTGCCCGCTCTGACGGAATGTGATAAACTATACGGTAGGAAAAAGAATTGTCCCATCGCTTGGGTGGGGCAGGAGGCACATATGAAGAAAGTTATCATTCTCATCGGAAACTACGGCTCCGGCAAGACGGAGATTGCCCTGAACATGGCTGTCATGGCAGCTGCCGAGGGGAAGCGGGTCCAGGTTATCGACCTCGACCGCATCAACGACTATTTCCGTATGTCGGATCATGTGAAACTCCTGGAAGAGAGCAACATCAACCTTGTCTCCCCCACCTTTGTCGGCGCCGGCATCACCCAGACCAACATGCCTGCGGCTGTCGGTTCCGCCTTCGCGCAGGACTGGGATCTTGTCATTTTTGACGTCGGCGGTGACCCTGCCGGCGCCCTGTCTCTGGCCCGATACCACATGGACTTTGCCGCCCTGGAACCCGGACAGCTGGAGGTCTATGATATCATCAATGTCCGCCGTCCTATGTCTGAGACGCCGGAGAAGATTTTGAAGCTAAAGGCCGACATGGAGGGCTTTGCCCGTCAGACCGTCACCGGTTTCATCAACAACTCCAATCTCCAGGCCTGGGCCAGCGCCGCGGATCTGCGCGACGGCTACCCGATTGTCAAAGCCGCCAGCGAGATGAGCGGTATTCCCGTCGTTCATACCACCGGACGCAAGGAATTCCTGCAGGAGTTTTTGCAGGATGAGGGGCTGGATCCCAATTACATTGGTATTCCCATCGCTCTCGAGACGTATATGCACCGCAGCTGGGATAACTTTGAAATCTGAGAATCCCAACCTCTATGATAAAACAGTGGCGGCAGACGCTATATACTTGTGTCACCACCGATGCGGTACGCCGGAGGAACTCCTTTCCCAGGCATCGGTGCCGCCGGCAAATAATTAAAAAATGCAGATAATCGTTAACTAAGAGAAGTGTAAATAGCGGGCATGAGCGAGTATTGAGAAAGCAGAGTTAGTATGATATAATAATTATTAATAATCGGGCATCTCCTGTGGGAAAAGGTGGTAACCGGCAAATGCTGAAGATTCTTCATAGAGAGTTTATTTACCTGCGATACTATTTTGAACTCCAGTTTACACAGATTTTCTGGTATTGGGTGTTGGGTATTGCCATTGGCTCTTTCATCTCGGTGTTCGCTAAGGATGGGATCCACAACCTTTTTCGCAGGATGCGTAATAAAAAATGGGGCGTACTTGGGATCATTCCGGCCTGCATGCTTGGCATCGCTTCCCCTCTCTGTATGTATGGGACCATCCCGATCGCGGCATCTTTTGCCAGGCAGGGAATGCGGGAGGATTGGTTGGCCGCTTTCATGATGGCGTCGATTCTGCTGAATCCCCAGCTGATCATCTACAGCGCCGCGCTCGGGCCTGTCATGCTGGTCATTCGCATTGTGAGCTGTTTTCTCTGCGGGCTTGCTGCCGGCCTTCTGATCTGGTTTTTCTATAAGGACAAGACCTTCTTTGATTTTTCCGGCTTTGAGCAACATGCAAGCCACGATACGCATCCAAATCTGCTGATCCGCTATCTTCTGAATGTCTGGCGTAATCTGAAAGCGACGGGACTGTACTTTCTGTTCGGCATTCTGCTCTCTGCACTGTTCCAGCGCTATGTTCCGCAGGATCTGATGACAAAACTGTTTGCCGGGAATAAAGCATGGGGCGTCCTGATGGCAGCGACAATCGGTGTGCCGCTCTATGCCTGCGGCGGAGGGACTATTCCTCTGCTGCGGCAGTGGCTCTGGGACGGGATGAGCTACGGCAGTGCAGCCGCGTTTATGATCACCGGCCCTGCAACTAAAATCACAAATCTCGGTGCAGTGAAGATCATCATGGGACTTCGCCGCTTTATCATCTATCTGGTTTTTACCCTCGCTTTTGCTTTTATAACGGGACTTCTCGTGAATCTGGTTTATTAAACAAGGTAACAGGAAGTAGACGGAACAATCGTAGAATGCAACACAGCCTATGCGGGATCTCGTGCCGCAACGGCGGAACACTATCAGGTTGCGGAGGATCACGGATTTACTGACATTGCGGACTTCCAGATTCTGGATGAATACGGCTCCATTGAGATTCCGGTAACCGGGGGCACTCGTCTTACCGGGGATCTGGTCGGTACCCATTTCCCGGAATCTGAGTCTTATCTCATTCTGTCTCACTTCAAGGGGCATGGTATGGCCGGATACGGCGGCGCAATCAAAAACATTTCCATCGGCCTCGCATCCAGCATGGGAAAGGTCCGCATCCACTCCGGCGGTACCAGTGACACACACTGGCACGATGAGCTCCATACGGAGTTTTTGGAATCCATGGCCGAGGCTGGCAAGGGCATTGCGGATTATCTTGGTGACCGGATTGTCTATATTAATGTGATGAACCGGATCTCGATTGACTGCGACTGTGACGGATATCCTGAAGAACCTGACATCCATGATATCGGTATTCTGGCCTCCACCGATCCGGTTGCGCTGGATCAGGCCTGTATCGATCTGGTCTGGGAGGCAGAGGGGAATGAATCGCTTCTCGCCCGCATCAATGAACTGGACGGTCTTCACACATTGGAGCACGCAGCTGAAATCGGACTTGGCAGTCGGATCTATACTCTGGTGGATATTCAGAACCCCTGATCCAATTTCTGAACTTAAAACAAATGCGAGAGCCACTCCAGTTGTGGTTCTCGCATTTTTATTAGACCCGGTTTATCCGGCTCTCACATGCAGCGCAATGGAAACTGCGACAATAGCCGCCACAATGATCACCGCAAAAACAATACCGGCTCTTTTCATCGTCTCCTGGCGATGCTTTTTCATCTCTTCCTTTTCCCGTCGGATCTGTTCCTGCTTTGCTTTTGCCCGTTCTTTTGCCGCCTTTGCGTTTTTCTCTGCATTCTTCGCGACATTGGAATAAAACTTCCTGGCATCACCGACTGTATCGTTGTGGACTTCCTCTACAAATTCTTTGATTGGGTTGATAAAATCGTTTTTATTCATTTTATGTCCGCTCCATTTTCTTCATGCTTTCGATCGCCGCACTGTCAATTATATGATATCGGTCTTCCGGCGGATACAGACATCCCCCATAATAAATCGAGCGGTTGTTTACCGTTGTTGTGTCCATAAGCTTCCGCAGTATATTTCCAATGAGAGTATAACAGAAAGCCTTCTTCTCTTCAACAGATTCTGTCATCTGTATTCCCGTATTTTTATCTGACATTCTGACATGAATCATCAGTTTCTGTCGTTTTTCCCTTTACATCCCTGCTTCTTTCAGCTATAATTGCACTATGTACCGGAAATTCCCTCAAAAAATAAAAACCACACCTTTTCGTGTGGGAAAAAAGGAGCCTATACAATGAACAAAACAGAACTGTCCAAGAAAGTTGCTGCTGAGACTGGACTCACCCAGAAGGCAGCAGCTGCCGCCGTTGATTCCGTTTTCAACGCCATCATGGATTCTCTCGCTGCCCGCGAGCCGGTAACGCTCGTCGGCTTTGGCACCTTCTCCTGCAGACACAGAGATGCGAGAACCGGCAGAAACCCGGCCACCGGCGCGGAGATCAAGATTGCCGCAAGCAATACGCCCGTCTTCAAGGCAGGCAAGGCTTTTAAGGAGAAAGTGAACTGAGCCGAAAAACACGGTCTCCTGGCTGTGTTGCCGATCTTCAGGGGAAGAGCACCATCCATCATTTGGAGGTGCTCTTCTTTTCTGTACTCATCTCTTCACTTTTCAGTGGCAGTTTCTCTCTGTGGATATTATAAATTCTCTTCTTGCGATCTTCCCCGTTTTCATGTAATATTCGTGCGGGATATGTACGGATAATCAGAGAGGATTCATACCGCTATGACATTGCGTTACATTCTGATACAGGCCATCGGGCTCGTCGGAACTCTTCTGTTCTTTGTTTCCTTTCAATACAGAGACAACAAGAAACTGTTCCGCGTACAGTTTCTTTCCTACCTGTTCTATACAGTTCACCTGCTCCTCCTCGGAGCATTCACTGGTGGACTCAGCTATATCATCAACACCTTCCGTTCACTCTGCCTGGGAAGCAACTGGAAATTCGCACAGAGCAAAACGATGTGCTGGATCATCTGTGGGATGCAGTTTGCAGCCCTGATTATCACCTGGAACGGATGGCTTTCGGTCCTTCCTGTTACCGCCAACATCGCTGCCACCATTGGAGGGTACACGCACAATCCCCGTAAAATCCGGATCGCGGGAATGTTTATTAATTCCCCCCTGTGGATTATTTACGACATCATTGTCGGCTCCTGGGCAGGAATTCTCGACGAGGTCGTAAGTGAAGCTTCCATGATTATCTCCATCATCCGATATGGATGGAAGAATCTGGACAATGTTGAATAGCTTCTGTTCATTCGTCCTTTATTCGCAGAAGCAAGGGCGTATTGACAATCACAGTTGACTGCTCCTTCTTGGTTTATTTATTTTCTTTACAACAGATTTCTTACCTGCTACACTCTTACCGTAGCTTACCCAGAGCAACTTCATCCGATCCTGCTGCAGCTCATTCAGTGGCAGGCTTCCAAACACTGACCCCCCTGCCGTCTCAAAAGGAGTTTTTTAGAGCATGGAAATCAGAAAATCCTCTGAACAGGATTTTGACCGCATGATGGAGATCTACGCCTACGCACGCTCTTTTATGGCGGCGCATGGAAATCCAAATCAGTGGGGCCCGACAAACTGGCCTCCGGAGGCATTGATCCACAGCGACATTGCTGCCGGAAACAGCTATGTCTGTCTGCACGACGGAGAGGTTGTCGGTACCTTTTACTTCGTTCAGGGTCCGGATATCGAGCCGACCTATCGCAGGATCGAAGACGGTGCCTGGCTCAGTGAGACCCCCTATGGGGTTGTACACCGGATCGCAGGTGACGGCTCGATCCGGGGCATCGGCGCGTTCTGCATCAACTGGGCTTTTGAACAGTGTGGTCATCTCAGGATTGATACCCACGGCGACAATAAGGTAATGCAGAACCTGCTTACAAAGCTGGGCTTCACTCATTGCGGGACAATCCATGTCGAGGAGGATGATTATCCACGGCTCGCTTTTGAAAAGATCCTTGCATGAGGAGAAAAGAATTTGGAACTGATGATCAAAACCTTTGATGAGCTGACCACGTCAGAACTCTATGAGATTCTCAAGCTGCGGGTCTCTGTCTTCGTCGTAGAGCAGAATTGCCCCTATCCGGAGCTGGACGATCGAGATCAGTGTGCCCTGCATCTCTGGTTCCGGGATGATGACGGGATCCAGGCCTATCTGCGGGTAATGGACCGTGGTACAGAGAGCGAGTACGTATCCATCGGACGTGTCATCGCCGTGAAGCGGCGCTGCGGCCTCGGCAGCCGACTTCTCACCGAGGGCATCCGGGCAGCACGAGACCGCTTCGGTGCTGACAGTATCTATCTCGAGGCACAGACCTATGCCAAAGGATTATATGAAAAACAGGGCTTTCGTCAGATCTCTGGCGAGTTTCTTGAAGATGGGATTCCCCACATAAAAATGTTGCTGTCCGTTCCCAGGACAGAAGAGTAGTGCCTTTGCCGATTGAGATTCAAATGGACAGCTCCGCTTACGGCTCATGAAATGGGCCTCCTTACAGGCAGGAGCCGGTTAAAGCAAAAAAGAAACGGTGGGCAGCATAAATCTTACACCCAAAAGGAGCTGCAGCAAAAAGCAACTTTGCTGCAGCTCCTTTTGTACCCAGATGGCAAAGGTTTAATGTCTGTGATTCACAGGATATCCGTAATCCCATATCCGGCAGCCGCCATAAACGCCTGGCCGCAGACAGCGCAAGTATACAGATCCTTCTTCAGCTCCGCATCAATTTCACAGTAGAATTCATCGCCATTCTCGTTACCGCAACGCGGATACCTGATCACTTCGCTATATGAAAATGCCTGAGGAATGATCTGCTTGAATCCTCCGCTTACCTGCAGAAGCTGATCTTCCGTAAGTCTCTTTCCTTTGATCTGTTCCATTTTTCTGATTCCTTTCCTGACATGGCTTTGCCATATTATGTATTAATCATACGCCATTTTCGCTTCATATATAAGAGCAGAAAAATACTGAATGAGACAATCAATCTTCTTCGCCTCAACAGTGAAAACCGGGAGATTCGAACCAAAGCCTCTCCTCTCCCGGTCTGTATTGCTTGTTATTGGATTTTCTTTCCCAGTTCATAGGCCTGCTGCAACTCCGGCTTACCTTCGATGTCACCCGGCTGTGTCACCCAGCCGCAGAGCACCTTGCCGAGGCTTCTCCAGCCGATATGCTTCTCCAGATGGTCATACCAGTGTTCGCTTTCTTCAAAGCCCGCTCCCTCAGCAGCCATGATGAGAATACTCTCTTTCCTCGGATTACGATAATTCGGGTCGCTCTCCGCAACAGCAAACAGGCGGTCAAAATGTGACGATTCTCCTTGTCATGACCTGCTACGGCTATGGAAACAGATTGCCGCATAAAGGTCTTCATAGTGTTCATTCCGTATCTTCCGTTAAGATTTCTTGTTTTGTCTGCCTGAGCGCTCAGCAGACGAATCTTTGCAGGTAACCGGCCGGAAAAGGACTATTATAATTCGTCCCCGTATATCTGTTTGTCATTATATCTGGATTGGTTTTATTATCAAGTACCTACATTTAAGTTATATACTTACTATTTATCAAGTGCCTTACCTTGATGTTGGTACTTGCTGAAAATACTTCTTTGTGCTAGTATAATTATGCTCAGTAAAAGTTTATATCGTCTCACATCATATATAAGGAGAATGACCCAATGAAAGATTTCGGAGTAAAGCCCTATCTGTTCCCGATGCCCGTTTATATGATCGGCACCTACAACGAAGATAATACCGTCGATTCCATGGCCATGGCCTGGGGCGGCATCTGCGCCGAGAACATGGTCGCCCTGAACCTCGAAGAGGACCATAAGACCGTCGCCAATCTCAAGGCCAGAGGCGCCTTTACGCTGTCCGTTCCCGGGACCGACACGCTGGTAGAGTCCGACTATATGGGCCTTGTCAGTTCCAATAAAGTCCCTGACAAGTTTGAGCGCACCGGTCTTCACGCAACGAAGAGCACCCGTGTTGATGCTCCGGTCATCACGGAATATCCTCTGACCCTGGAGTGCAAGGTCGTCGAAATGCAGGAGCAGCCCTATGGTCTGCGCGTACTTGGAGAGATCGTAAACGTCCTGGCAGATGAGAGAATTCTGGATGCCGAGGGAAAAATCGATGGCGGAAAAATCAATGCGTTTCTGTTCGATCAGGTGAAGTTCGACTACTACAAGGTTGGAGAGATCTGTGGTAAAGCCTGGCATTCCGGCGCTCCTCTGGTAAAGAAGTAAGCCCCTGCACACCGCTCTGTCACCGCTTGCCTTTCCTGTCGGATCGTGCTAGGATAAGTTTGTATGTATCGTCTCCGCCTTCAGAAAAGAACCCCTGCGGAGGTAAGCCATGAACGAAAAGAAAATTGCAGAGGCCAATTTCTCTGACACGGGATACAGCTATACGCTCTCGCTGATCTCCGGGAAATACAAGCCCATCATCCTCTACTGCCTGATGGAGTACGAGCCTGTCCGCTTTAACGAGATGCAGCGGTACCTCGGCAAGGTTGCGGATAAGACCCTGAGCCAGAATCTGAAGGAATTGGAAAAGGACGGTCTGATCCATCGGAAGATGTACCCGGAGGTCCCGCCAAAGGTGGAATACACTCTGACCGCTCGGGGTCAGTCGCTGGTCGCGGTGCTGGACAAGCTCTGTGACTGGGGAATGGAGAACCGTCCCTGATTACAGTTTCATTACCAAACATAAGCGGGAACCTCGCGGATCCTTATTCGGTCCTCTTCGGGTTCCGTTTTCTGCTTGCTTTTTTTCATAGCGATGAAGTATACCATGCTCTGAAAAACACAAGGAGGACTTCTCATATGAAACAGTATATCGTAGATGCATTCACTGACAGTGTTTTTCACGGCAATCAGGCTGCCGTCTGTGTGCTGGACGAATGGCTGCCCGAGGACCTGATGATGGATATCACCCGGGAGAACAACTTCTCCGAGACCGCCTTTACGGTCAAAGAGGGAGAGAAATATCACCTGCGTTGGTTTACGCCCGGCGGTGAAATCGATCTCTGCGGCCACGCCACGCTGGGTACGGCTTTCGTTCTGCTGAATTTCTATGAAAAGGAATCCCAGCGGGTAGTGTTTACCACACTCTCCGGTGATTTGATCGTCAACCGCAAGGGCGATCTTTTTGAAATGGAGTTCCCTGCATATGATTTGAAGAAGGTCGCTGTCACCCCTGCGATGGAGGACGCTTTGGGCGCTTCCGTAAAGGAAGCATATACTGCACGTGATCTTCTTTGCGTACTCGACGACGAGCAGACCGTACGGGAGCTGGCCCCGGATCTGGAGAAAGTCACGCAGCTTGATGGGCTTCTGGTACATGTCACAGCCCGGGGCAAGGATGAGGACTGTGTTTCCCGCAGCTTTGCGCCTAAGCTCTCTGTAGCTGAGGATCCTGTCTGCGGTTCCGGCCACTGTCACATCATCCCCTATTGGGCAGATCAGCTGGGTAAGGATGAGTTGGTCGCCTACCAGGCCTCCCGGCGCGGCGGGACGCTTTATTGCCGCCGGCAAGGCAATAAAATCTTCATGGCCGGCAAAGCGGCTCTCTATGCCATCGACGAGTTGTTTGTCAGCAGATAAAAGAAAACAGGAAATATATCACGCCTCAGAGTCAACTCATTCTGGCTCTGAGGCGTTTTAATTTTCGCTTTTGATTCTAACTGTACAATTGCCTGTGGACCTTGCAGCCGCACACTCTCGGCAAGCTTATTTCAGGTTCGTGAGTGCCGTTTCCATCCGGTCCATGCCGAGGCGGATATTCTCCATGGAATTGGCATAGGCAAAGCGGATTGTCCCCGGCATGCAGAAGGCTTCGCCGAATACCGCGGCGACCCCTGCTTCATCCAGGAGATAGTTGCAGAGTTCTTCGGCTGTTTCGATCTTGCGCTCTCCGTCCGACCGTCCGAGGTACGCCCGCACATCCGGCATCAGGTAAAAAGCGCCCTGCGGCTTCTGGCAGCGGATCCCCGGCATAGTGTTCAGCCTCGTGTACATATAGTCCCGGCGCATCTCAAAGGCACGTCTCATCTCCTCTACAGCGGTGTCGCAGTCTGTTAAGGCCTTCAGCGCCGCATATTGGACAAAGCTCACAGGGCAGGAGGTCATATGCCCCTGAAACGCATTACAGGCCTTGCTGACGGTGAGATTGGACGCCGTGTAGCCAAGACGCCAGCCGGTCATGGAATAAGCTTTGGAAAAGCCGTTGACCACCACGGTCCGCTCATACATGGCATCGGACACTGACGCGATACTGGTAACTTTCACTCCGTCGTACACCAGCTTCTCATAAATCTCGTCGGAGATGACATAAAGGTCGTTCTCCTCCACGATTCGGGCCAGCTCTTCCAGAGACATGCGGGAGTACACCGCACCTGTCGGATTGTTCGGCGAATTCAGGAGGATCAGCTTTGTCCGCGGAGTCACAGCCTTGCGAAAGTTCTCCGTATTCAGGCTGAAGTCGTCATTGGTCGGCACAAGGACCGGGACGCCGCCCGCGAGTTTCACGATCTCCACGTAACTCACGTAGCAGGGCGTTGGGATCAGAACCTCATCCCCCTCGTCACAGAGGGCATAAACCGCGTTGGACAGTGCCTGCTTGGCTCCGGAGGAGATGCAGATCTGTGCCGGGGAATAGCGGAGACCGTTGTCTTTCCGGAGCTTCTCACAAACCGCCTCCCGCAGGGCAGCGATGCCGTTACTGGAGGTGTATTTGGTTTTCCCCTCACGCAGAGCCAGCTCGCATGCCTCAACAATCGGGCGGGGTGTCAGGAAATCCGGCTCTCCGATGCTGAAGGTAATGATACTCTCCCCGGCGGCACGTTTTTCCGCGATCCTGGCGGTCATGGCATGGGTGGCCGACGGGGTGATGCTGGCAATCCGTTTACTGAGCATGATGGTGGCTCCTCTCTCTTGGCTGCGGTGTTTCTCCGTCGAATCCAGACGGAGGTTCTTCCCTGACGGCTACTCAGGCCTGATTGTTCTCTGCTTGCCTGTCCAGCCGTGTGTTCCGGAAATACAGGACAATATCAATGGTCACCATCGCGATATCGGCGAAGTAAAACCAGATAGAGTAGGCTAGAACGCCCGTGTTACGCCAGGTAATGAACTTCCCCAGCACACCAACCAGATAGCCCAAGACGACGATAAACTCAAAAATCACACTCTTTCCCTTTGCTGTTCTCGATCGCCAGGACTTGATGATGTTGAACGGCCATGAAAAGCCGAAGGCAACCAGCATGCCGATCTCACAGAGCTGTACAATATCCATCGCTCGTATTCCCCCTGCATTGCAGAAATAAAATGTGTTTTGTAATATTATTCTGTAATATAACATGTTTTCATGAGTCCCCGCAAGAATCATTTCCTGCCGGTCGGCTTTCTTCGCGCATAGATGGCGCCGCCGATCACGCTTTTCTCCGGTTCATTTCAGTACGGGTGATCTTCTGCGCTTCCCAGAGAAGGGATTTTCTGGTGTGCAACTACAGTGCAGATGTGACATCCCGCTCCGCCAGTACCGGTACCTGTTACTCATTCTCCAGATTATCACATACTGGCAGATCTTCCATAAATTCGATGCTGATTTTGATAAGCTTGACAGACCTGAATTCGAGTGATAAGCTGAATCTGGTTTGAAACGAACCAATATTAAAGCAAGAAAGGACAAATATAATGAAAAACATGAAAATTGCCATGGCCCTTCTGCTGAGCCTCCTGATGATCCTCAGCTGCGCATCTGTCGCCTTTGCCGATGGTCAGGATTCTGTATCCGCTACCGCTGAGGCTCAGGGACTGGACGAGACCGTCACCGTTACCGTCACGGTAAGTGACAACATCATCACCGATGTCACCGCCGAGACCGACAAGGCTGAAACTACCGTCGGCGCTCAGGCAATTGAGAAGCTCCCAGCCGCCATGGTAGAGAACAACTCTGTCAGAGTAGATGCGATCTCCGGTGCAACCGCTACCAGCAATGCTGTTCTGGCCGCCGCAGCCGACGCCTATCTGCAGATTCTCGGCGCCGATGTCGATCTGGACGCCTGGGCAAAGGGAAACGGATATCTCAAGGCTGAGGATTATCAGATGGAAGCCGGTGTTGACGCAATCACTTCCGCCACGGTTTCCGGTGTCGGTGGCATCAACTTCGGCGACGTGGATCTGTCCGATGAGCTGAAGCGCGAGCTGCTTCTTGACTATCTCAAGGGCGCAGAAGGCAACTATCGCGAGATGTACCAGATCGCAACCTCCTATAACAATGTCCCCACCATCGGCAGTGTCGAGTATGTCCTTGATCCCGCCGATCTGACCCTCTTCGGTTCCAGCGAGAGCAATACCGCGAAGCTCAACAACATGAACGTCAACCCCAGCGTGGACCTCTACTGGACCCGTCAGATCCGCGCGGGCGATATCTGCTCTGAGGCCATGCCTGTCCTGCCCAGCTACTTCATGAGCTACGGCGTGGAGATCACCGGTACCTACAAGCCCATCCACTTCGCCGAACTGAGTGAGGATGAAATCTCAGTCTATGTTGCTAAGGCTCACTACTACTTTGAGACCCTGGACACCACCGCCCAGCTTGCGGCAATGGATGATGAAGCCCTGTACCAGTACCTCTGCACCTCCCCGATGAACTTCTACCAGATCGTACCGAGCCGTATCGTCATCACCTCGCCCTGGTTCCTGAACGTCTATGACAGCGGCTATGCCCGCCAGTTCGTGGATGCAGATCTCCAGGCCCAGCTCCTCGCTGCCGTACAGGAGAAGTACCCAGAGGCTGAAGCGCTCACGACGCTGGACTATGCCACCTTCTCCGCCACCGGCCTCAAGACCCAGCAGACTCTCAGCTTCGACTGATCACAAACGCTGAAGACATAAAAGCATAAAAAGACCTGTCACCGGAACGTACATTATCATACGTTCCGATGACAGGTCTTTCTGACCATTATTCATTCTCACTGTTCCATTCTGTCGTCGTCTGTGATCTCCCGGATCACCCGGCAGGGTACTCCGGCGGCAAACACGTCAGAAGGAATATCTCTCGTGACGACGCTTCCAGCACCGATCACGCTGCCGCTCCCAATGGTCACACCGCCGCAGATGGTCACATTCCCGGCGATCCAGCAGTTGTCCTCGATGGTAATGGACTTTGCATACTCGTGGTCCGTTTTGACGCCGTCCGCTCTGCGGAAGAGGTTCCGTTCCTGCCAGCGCATCGGATGCACCGGCGTCAGAATCGACACGTTCGGTCCCATGAAAACGTTGGCACCAATATGAACAGGTGCACAATCCACGCAGGTGAGGTTGAAATTCGCGTAGGTATTTTCGCCGATTGTTGTAAAAATGCCGTAGTCGAACTGGACCGGTCCCTGCAGATAGGCGTTTTCTCCCCGCTCCGGGACCAACTGCGCCATGATGGCGTCCCTCTCTTCCTCCTGGGTCTCCAGGGTATCGTTATACTGCTTGCTCAGCGCATGAGCTTTCTGGCGCAGAGCGACGAGCTCCTCATCCGCCGGATCGTACAGCTGTCCGGCGAGCATTTTCTCTTTTTCGGTCATGACGATTCTCCCGTGATTCTGTGATTTCGACACAGTATAACAGATTGCCGTTCCCGCTGCAAGTTTGGAATAAATACCCTCTTGCACTCTCTCATCAGAACAGTTATACTGTGCGGAGATTTTCAGAATCGGAGATTTCAGGATGGCTACTATTCGCTCTTTTGTCAGGCGGGAGCCTGTTCTGCTGATTGCGTCGCTCGCGGCTCTGATCAGCTGCTTTTTTGTTTCTCCGGACCAGACCTATCTCTCGTATATTGACTTCCGCACACTGGCACTGCTCTACTGCCTGATGACGGTTGTGGCCGGACTGCGCCAGGCCGGGCTCTTTGCGCATCTCGCTCATACATTGTGCGAAAAAGTCGACAGTGTCCGTGCCATTGGCCTGCTTCTGGTCCTGCTCTGCTTTTTCAGCGCCATGCTGATCACCAACGATGTTGCGCTTCTGACCTTTGTCCCCTTCGCGGTTGTTGTGTTGGGCATGGCCGACCGCAAAAAGGATCTGATCCACATTGTGGTGCTCCAGACCGTCGCTGCAAACCTGGGCAGTATGCTGACTCCCGTCGGGAATCCGCAGAATCTCTATCTTTACTCTTACTATGATCTGAGCTTCGGCGATTTTATCCGTGCGACCCTGCCGGTCTGGCTCCTGTCTCTGGTACTGATCACCGGGACCTGTTTTCTGCTCTCCGGGGCGCATCTGCATATTTTTCTGGGTGAAGAGCCCGGGATGGATATGCGTTCCTTTTGGGTCTATGTGGCGCTGTTCGTCGTCTGCCTGCTGGTGGTTCTCCGGGTTCTGACCTGGCCGGTCATGCTGGGGATCGTCGTCGCTGTGCTTCTGATTTTTGACCGGAAGATCCTGCTCAAGTCCGACTTCATGCTACTGCTGACCTTTGTGGCATTTTTCGTTTTCTCCGGAAATCTCGCCAGAGTCAGTGCCGTCGACCGGACGCTCCGTTCGCTGCTGGCAGGAAGAGAGTATCTGACCGCTCTGCTCACCAGCCAGGTAATCAGCAATGTCCCGGCAGCACTTCTGCTCTCCGGCTTTACCGATCAGGCGCATGCCCTGCTGCTGGGTGTAAACATCGGCGGGCTCGGCACCCCGATCGCAAGTCTCGCGAGTCTCATCAGCATGAAACTCTACTCTCATTCCGACCACGCCCACACCGGGCGCTATCTCTTGGAATTCACCGTCCTGAATGTGGCTTTACTGCTGATTCTATCCTTTGTTCAAAGCCTTTTCTGATCTCCCGAGGTCAGGCAGTAAACAACAGAATTAAACGGGAAGAATCCTTTTGGGACTCTTCCCGTTTATTCCGGCAGACTTGTTTTGAAAGGCTGCACCCATTAATCCGTTACTCTTTTGCTTCCAAATGCATGTATTGTGCGTGTACCAGCCCGCACACTTCCTCCTTGTACAGAACCCTTAGGTATGAATAATTCATCACCGGAATGGAGTACATGTTCCTTTCCATCAATGGTAACGATATACTCCCCTTCTACGCAAAGCATATACTCGTCGTAGTCATGCTGATGCTCTTTTGATATTCTGTCCTCCTTATAGATCCAGAAAGCCATCTGACTTCCGTCATTCACGGTGTAGTAGTATCCCTCTATATCAGGAGTATTCTGCTGTGACACAGGAATCTTATTGCTTGCTCTGTACATGAATTCTGGAAATGACATTGTTTTCTCCTTCCAATCAACGATATCCTGAGCTAAAGATTCTCACCAGTCTTCATTATATCTCCATATCTCCGGATTTAAACGCCCGGCTCAGAAGATCTGTGTCAGTGTCGGAACATACACACTGCTCTCCATCTCCCACACGCGCTTTCCAAAGTCCTCTTCCGTGATTTTTATGCTGCTATCGCTCGGCAGCGTTTCGCTGTAGCCTTGCTGGTAGTAAAATCCGGTGGAATATGTATCGTAGGCGTCCTGATCCAGGTTTGTGAATACGGATTCCATGTCTTCCAGCATATTGCCGTTCAGGCGTTTCACGGTGAAGTAGGAATAGGACGCACCGCCGGAGCCCTCAAAGAGGACCGTATTGTCTGTTCGGATATAATAGCGTGACCGCGCCTGCGAGGTTACAATATTCACCGGTACATTGTTTTCCAATGTGTAGAGATCATAAACCATCCGGTTGGAGAAGTCATCCGTCCCCATCCCGGCGATGATGAGCTCCGGAATGCCGTTCTGATCCAGATCCTCCAGGGCGTAGCCCACACCGCTGGAGTAGCCGATGATCTCCGAGATTCCGTTATTCCAGATATATTCCAGGTTTTCCGTGTTTCCGCTGTCATATGCAGCCCGGTACTTTTCAATCACACTGCTGTAGGCTGCAGAAAAGTCTTCGACGGTACTGTCGGCACTCTCCGCCGGCTCGTCCATCCAGCTGCTGTCCGCAGAGTAACCCCATTCGATTTCTTCCTGTGTCCAGCTTAGGGAAAGCGTAAGCTCCTGCAGGCCGGCAAAGCGGCGCTTCACCGCGCTTTCATAGTCCGCCTGGGTGATGTCGTTGCCCTGTGCATCGTGGCAGTCGGTTGTACAGTTGCCGTTGGCATCCCAGTTGTCATTCTTGTATGCGATTGGCTCCCATTCCGCCACACCGTTCTTCAGACAAAGAGCATACCAGGCATAATATTGGTGCGCATATCCATCGTGCGTCACCCCCTCACAGACATAGTAATAGCGGTCCGCCGCCGCATCATAATAGCAAGGCAGGGAGTCCCGAACGATCTCCGGCCAGTCATCCGGTCCTTCGATTTCCATGTTCTCGTGATAGCAATTGTCGATTCCGGAGCCGTCCGCCCGAACTTCATAGAAATGGGCGTAGGTATAAATGCCCGTTCCCTGGGTGGTAGCTGCGATGACCTCTGTCCGGCCATTACAGTCAAGATCCGTAAAGGTATAAAACCAAGGGGATTCAAACGGATCCGTAAAAGCCCACAGAGACCGGTTTTCCTCCAGGATTCGCTTCTGTTCGTCCTCCGGTATGGTCGGAACGGTGCTCGGCATGGTCGGTTCTGCACTCTCCGTGACAGCCGCTGGCGCTGCCGCCTCCTCCTGTACGGTTGTTCGACTGCTTCCGCACGCGCTCAGACCGAGTGCCAGAATCAGGGCAAGCAAAATGACAATCTTCTTCATGGGAATGCCCCTTTCTCTTTTCTTCGTTGATTGTACCACCCATCCTCACTGCCGTAAACTTAATGATTCTGAATATTGCCGTAAAACGGTTGAAACCGCATCTGTTTCCTGTATAATACAGGACAAGGAAGGTGATAGCGATGACGAAATACGTTCCCTATGAGAAGCTCTCCAAAAAGCAGAGAAAGGCGCTGAACGCCAGGCGCCGCGAAACCTGGGCCATCAGCCCTGTTACCCGAAAACCGGCGAATCCGAAAGCGTACAACAGAAAGAAGGCACAGGATTGGAAGTCAGATTCCTCTTCTGTGCCGTTCTTTTTTCTGTTTTCTCAGTTTTTATCCTTCACACAGAACACCGGAAAAGCGGATTACAGTTCAAATAAAAACCAACTTTATAAAAGTCCCCCTTGGCAGGCACAAAAAAACGTGTTATAGTAGGGTCCATAAGCAGGAAAAACCCCAACATATAAAAACAAAACTAAGAAAGGACCTGTTCACATGATGCAAAACATTCCTGAAGTCAAACTCGGCATTGTCGCTGTCTCCCGCGACTGCTTCCCGATTGGCCTCTCCATTGCCAGACGTGAAGCCATCGTCAAGGTCTGCAAGGGCGGCATGTATGAGTGCCCCGTCACCGTCGAGAACGAGTTGGACATGCTCAAAGCGGTTGAGGATGTCAAGGCCGCCGGCTGCAACGCGCTGGTCGTCTTCCTCGGCAACTTTGGCCCCGAGACTCCCGAGACCCTGATCGCGAAGAACTTCGACGGTCCCTGCATGTTTGTGGCAGCTGCCGAGGGTGACGGCGACCTCATCAATGGCCGCGGCGACGCCTACTGCGGCATGCTCAACTGTTCCTATAACCTCGGCATGCGTCATCTCAAGGGCTATATCCCCGAGTACCCGGTCGGCAACGCCGAGGATCTCGGAAAGATGATCAAGGACTTCATCCCCATTGCCCGTGCGATCATCGGTGTCCAGAATCTGAAGATCATCACCTTCGGTCCCCGTCCGCAGGACTTCTTTGCCTGCAACGCCCCCATCAAGGGGCTGTATGAGCTTGGTGTTGAGATCGAAGAAAACTCCGAGCTCGATCTGCTGGTGAGCTACAAAGCCCACGCCGGTGACAAGCGTATCCCTGAGGTCTGTGCCGACATGGCAGCCGAGATGGGAGAAGGCCGCTACTTCCCCGATATGCTCGAGCGCATGGCGCAGTTTGAGCTGACTCTGCTCGACTGGGCAGAATCACACAAGGGCGCCCGTAAGTACGTCGCGTTTGCCGATAAGTGCTGGCCCGCCTTCCCTGAACAGTTTGGCTTTGAACCCTGCTTTGTCAATTCCCGTCTGGCCTCACGCGGTATTCCCGTCAGTTGCGAAGTTGACATCTACGGCGCTCTCTCCGAGTACATCGGCGCCTGTGTCTCCCAGGACGCCGTCACCATCCTCGACATCAACAACTCTGTACCTGCCAAGATGTGGGAAGAGCAGATCAAGGGCAAGTTCGACTATACTCTGACCGACACCTTCATGGGCTTCCATTGCGGCAACACGCCGAGCTGCAAGATGTGCTCTGACCGCGCTGTCAAGTATCAGCTCATCCAGCACCGGCTCCTTGAGCCGGAAGGATCCGATCCCGACTTCACCCGCGGTACCCTCGAGGGTGATATCGCCCCCGGCGAGATCACCTTCTTCCGTCTGCAGTGCGACAGTGAGGGCAACCTCCGCTCCTACATTGCCGAGGGTGAGGTTCTGCCTGTGGCCACCACCAGTTTTGGCGGTATCGGCGTTTTCGCCATCCATGAGATGGGCCGCTTCTATCGCCACGTGCTGATCCAGAAGCGCTTCCCGCACCATGGTGCGGTGGCCTTTGGTCATCACGGCAAAGCGCTCTTCGAGGTCTTCAAGTTCCTGGGTGTTCAGGATATCGGCTACAACCAGCCCAAGTCCCTCCCCTATCCCACGGAGAACCCCTGGGCGTGAGCTGATCCGCGCAGCCAGAAAAGACACTTTTCATAACATCTTCGAAACAGCAGCTGATCTTACTGTCAGCTGCTGTTTCATACCGGAAATAACTGACTTTTCGCCAGGACGCGAATGTTCGATAATCCACCGACTTTTTTGATCGCTTCCCGAAAAATCCTTCCGGATCAAATCTGTTTTGTGCAATTTCTCCTCTGTTTTATTCTCAACGTTATAATAATAAACGTAAATTTTTCTACTTTTTTTCATTAAATCGTAAATTATTCCTCTTATTTTCAAAGTTGTACTTTTTTGTTTGTTTTGGTAAAAAGCTGTATTTATTCAATATCCTGTTTTTTATTTCGCATGCTTCCAATCAATTGACACTATGTCCGTTTTATGGTTTTATACATATGAAGGGCCGTGTGCCCAAACAGAAAATAAGAAAAGGGGTAAAGACATGAAAAAACTTCTCGCAATCGTTCTTGCACTGACGCTGGTTCTGTCTCTTGGTGTAACTGCATTCGCAGATGACGTCAAGGTCGCATTCTCCCAGATCGGTCAGGAGTCTGACTGGCGTACCGCCAACACAGACAGCATCAAAAGCACCATCGAAGGCCACGACGGCTGGACTCTCATCTACGATGACGCCCAGCAGAAACAGGAGAACCAGATCAAGGCTCTTCGTAACTTCATCACCCAGGGTGTTGACTACATCCTCTTCACCGGTGTTGTTGAGACCGGCTGGGATGAAGTTCTTGCAGAAGTGAATGAAGCAGAGATTCCTCTGATTCTGATTGACCGCATGCCCGACTGCGCAGATAAGATCGACTATGTCGCTGCTTTCGGCGGTGACTTCGTGGAAGAAGGCCGTCGTCAGGTTGCATGGGCTGGCGAGTATCTGAAGTCCATTGGCCGCGGTGACGAAGAAGTCTGCGTTGCCATCATGGAAGGCACCACAGGTTCCGGCGCTCAGGTTGGCCGTACTGAGGGCAATCTGGCTGCTCTCGAAGAGTATCCCAACATGAAGCTCGTAGCTCAGCAGTCCGGTAACTTCACCCGCACTGAAGGCCAAGCAGTTATGGAAGCATGGCTGAAGTCCGTTGACAAGATCGATGTTCTGATCGTACAGAACGACGACATGGGTCTGGGCGCTATCGACGCCATTAAGGCAGCAGGCCTTGTTCCCGGCAAGGATATTATCATTGTCGGCTGCGATTCTGTTAAAGCCGCATTTGAAGCCATCGTTGCTGGTGATATGAACTGCACCGTCGAATGCACACCGCTCTATGGCCCGTTCGTTGAGAAGACCATCGAGGCCCTTGAAGCCGGTGAGACTTTCGATAAGACCATCCTCCATCCCGAAGAGGGCGTGTATGACTGCGTCGGCGGCATCGACCTCGGTACCGTTACTTCTGTCCTCGCAGCAGATGTGATTGACTCCCGCGTCTATTAATTTCTGATTCAGTCTGTTACAGGGGGCTGGCTTTCAGCCAGCCCCATCTATTAGGGCGAAGGCGCCTCGCCTTCGGCCTTTTTCGTTTAAGGAGGAATTCAATTGCCGGATCAATATTTACTTGAAATGAAAGGCATTGAAATACAGTTTCCTGGTGTAAAGGCTCTGGATAAAGTAGATTTTTTCCTGAATAAAGGAGAGATTCACTCCCTCCTGGGTGAAAATGGAGCCGGGAAAAGTACGCTGATTAAATGCCTGACGGGTGTTCACCACATGGATGCAGGCACCATTTTGTTTGATGGGAAAGAAATCACGCCGACAAGTCCACAGGATGCCTTTTCCATGGGGATATCCACAGTGTATCAGGAAATCAACCTGTGCCCGAATCTGACAGTTGCAGAGAACATCTTTGTCGGACGCCAGCCGATGAAAGGCGGCATGATTAACTGGAAGGAGATCAACCGCAGGGCCCGGGAGCTGATGAATCGGTTCCATATGGATATTGATGTTACTCGTCCTTTGAGTCATTATTCCACGGCCATCCAGCAGATGGTTTCCATCGCCCGCGCGGTGGACATTGATGCCAAAATTCTGATTCTGGATGAGCCAACTTCTTCTCTCGATGATAACGAAGTAAAGCTCCTGTTTGATGTCATGAATGAACTGAAGTCCGAGGGTATGGGAATCATCTTTATCACCCACTTTCTCGACCAGGTCTTTGCTGTCAGCGACAGACTGACGATCCTGCGTAACGGAAGGCTTGTCGGCACCTATGATATACATGATATCACGAAGCTTCAGCTTGTTACTTATATGATCGGTAAAGACATGGACGCCATCTTCAATCTGAAGCGGGCTGACGTTGCACCCGATGCGCCGGAGATGCTCAGGGCCGAGCAGCTCGGTGCACCGGGACAGATTCAGAACGTCAACCTCTCGATCAGGAAAGGCGAATTGATGGGCTTTGCCGGACTGCTTGGAAGCGGGCGTACCGAAACGGCGGAGCTGCTCTTCGGGGCAGTGCCTGCTACAGAGGGCACCGAAACCGTCAACGGGAAGCAGGTTTCCATCAAGAAACCGATCGACGCCATTATGGCAAAGCTGGCTTTCTGCCCGGAGGACCGGAAACGGGATGGCATCATTGGAGACCTGTCGATCCGCGAAAACATAGCCCTCGCCCTGCAGGCACGGAGAGGCTTTATGCATCCGATCTCTCTGCAGGAGCAGAATGAGATGGCCGATAAGTACATCAAGATGCTCTCGATTGCCACCCCGGATGCTGAAAAGAAGATCGGCGAACTCTCTGGCGGCAACCAGCAAAAGGTCATTCTCGCACGCTGGATGGCAACACAGCCTGATCTTCTGATCCTCGACGAGCCCACGCGCGGCATCGACGTCGGTGCTAAGGCGGAGATTCAGCGTCTGATGCTTGAGATGTGCAACGACGGTGTCTCTGTTATCTTCATCAGTTCCGAACTGGACGAAGTCATCCGCTGCTCTAATCGAATCGTTGTACTGCGCGACGGAAAGCTGGTTGGAGAAGTGAACGGAGAAGACTGCACGCAGCAGACAATACTGGGCATCATCGCCGAAGGGACACAGGAAGGAGTTTCTGCATGAAGAAGAAAAAATTCAGCATGAACGACATCATGCAGTCAAAGATCACATGGGCCGTCGTTGCGGAGCTTCTGATCCTGCTGGTCTGTTTTATTATCCGGCCTGACTTTTTCTCAATCAAATATCAGCCCGCAACCGGAATGCTCTACGGCAGTCTGATTGATATTCTCAATCGCTCTGCAGAAATCACCATCATCTCCATGGGTATGACGCTCGTCATTGCACTGGCGGGTACGGATCTCTCCGTCGGCTCCCTGGTCGCACTCAGCGGTGCATTGGCGTTGAAGTTCCTTCGCTGGGACGTGCTTGTCTACAACACCCCGGGTGACTATACTGTAAAGCCCTTTATTCTTGTCATTCTCGTCCCTCTTGCAGTCTGCACTCTGCTGGGGCTGTTCAACGGTTTCATGGTCTCAAGGATCGGAATGCAGCCGATCATCGCCACCCTGATCCTCATGGTTTGCGGACGCGGGCTCGCCCAGATCGTCACCAACGGAAAGCAATTTACAACGCTTTATTCCCCCTTCCGTGTCATCGGACAGGGCAGCTTTCTTTATCTGCCAATGCCAATCATCATAACCATCGTCGTAGTGGCGGCTGTATCTATCTTCGTTCGAAAAACCGCATTCGGTACGATGGTGGAATCGGTAGGTATCAATCCGAGCGCGAGTCGCCTCAGCGGAATCAACTCCAGACGAATTGTGATGATCGTCTTTGCGCTGACTGCCTTCCTCTCCGGTATTGCCGGCCTCATCATGGCCAGTCGTGTCATGTCGAACGACTCCAACAACTTCGGTATCAACTTTGAGATGGATGCAATTCTTGCGGTCGTCATTGGTGGCACAAACATGGCGGGTGGAAAGTTCAGCCTTGCCGGTACGGTTGTCGGGTCAATCATCATCCGCACAATCGTCACCTTTGTCTACTACTTTGGCATTGTCTCCGAAGCAACGATGGCATTTAAGGCGCTGATCATCATCCTTGTGATTGTTCTTCAGTCCGAGCCTGTCAGACAGAGGATGTCGAAGCTGGGAAAGAAGAAAGCAAAAGGGGGTGTTGTGCATGCCTGAGAGACTCCCTGAGAAGCGGCAAAGCCTCGCCAGCCGTCTGCTGAAACCTCAGTTTGTTATGGTGTATGCCACCATCGGCATCTTCATTCTGATCTATACTTATGGTGCGGTCCGTTACAGCAGCATTGGCTTCACCACTTTGCGCACTTTTGTCAACATGTTCAAGGATAATGCTTACTACGGTATTTCCGCCGTTGGTATGACGATGGTCCTGATCACCGGAGGCATTGATCTGTCAGTAGCTTCCGTCGCCTGTCTGACTGGCATGATCGTTGCCTACGGCACCAGTGTTCTGGGGTATCATCCCGCCGTATGCATGCTGGTTGCAATGATTGTCGGTGTAGGTCTCGGCCTGCTGCAGGGTGCAGCTATCCACTACCTGGACGTTCCGCCGTTTATCACAACTCTGGCTGGCAACTTCCTCGCCCGCGGTGTTTGCTCTCTGATCAGCCGTGAGTCAATCTCTGTTTCTCATCCGATGATTGATGCTCTTGCAGGGTGGAAGTGGTATATCCGTAAATATGTGGACGGAGAATGGGTGAAGATCAAGCCTATTGCTTTTATAAACGTCAATCTGTTTGTCTTTATTCTGATGATCATCCTTGGCACAATCATCCTTCACCGGACCAAGTTTGGCCGCAACATCTATGCCATCGGTGGTAATGAGCAGAGCGCAAAGCTGATGGGTTTGCCTGTCGGTAAAACAAAAATCCTGGTTTACGGTTTTAACGGCTTCTGCTCTGTCCTCGCGGGTCTGGCTTATCTGCTGGAAGTCAAGAGTGGCTGGAACCTTGCTTTGAACGGCGGTGAGCTGGAGGCTATCTCCTGCGCCGTTATCGGTGGCACATTGCTGACAGGCGGTGTCGGTTATATGATCGGAACACTGTTCGGCGTCCTGCTCAAGTCCGTCATCCCCGCGCTGATTACTTTCAACGGCTCGCTTCTGTCATGGTGGGGCAAGATCGCAACCGGTGGTCTTCTGGCTCTGTTTATCGTGATTCAAAGAATCGTCGTCACCGCGTCAGAGAGAAGGAAAGAGGCAAAGACCAAACCATAGCGAACCGGTTCTGAGCGGCTGCTCAAAACGGTTTGACTTGTCTTAATACTCGTAACTTATAGTGCTTTCAGACCAACTTCAATAGAAGGAGCAATTCAGTATCATGAATCTGAATAAAACTGTACTGGGCATTGAGCTGGGCTCGACCCGCATCAAGGCTGTGCTGATTGACGAGAAGCATCTACCCATTGCTTCCGGCGATTTTGAGTGGGAAAACCAGCTGGTGGACGGGATCTGGACCTATTCTATGGAGGCAGTCCACACCGGACTGCAGGCCTGTTTTGCCAGGCTGAAGGCGGATGTGAAAGCCCGTTTCGGCACAGAGCTCACCACTGTCGGCGCCATCGGCGTCTCCGCCATGATGCACGGATATCTCCCCTTTGACCGGAACGGGAAGCAGCTGGCGGAATTCCGCACCTGGCGCAATACCATCACCGGCGAGGCAGCGGAGAAACTGACCGCGCTCTTCGGCTTCAACATTCCGCAGCGCTGGAGCATCGCCCACCTCTATCAGGCGATGCTGAACGGTGAAGCGCATGTAAAAGACATTGCTTTTCTCACCACGCTGGCAGGATACATCCACTGGCAGCTCACCGGTGAAAAGGTCATGGGTGTCGGCGAAGCCTCCGGTATGTTCCCCATTGACAGCTCTACCTGCGACTATGACGAGACGATGCTGAAAAAGTTCTACGACCTCACCGGTCTCGCCCTGCGCAGCATTCTGCCGAAGGTGCTTCCCGCCGGCGCATGCGGGGGTACCCTGACGGAAACCGGCGCTCGCTTCCTTGATCCCGGCGGTACACTGCAGGCCGGGATTCCGGTAGCCCCGTGTGAAGGAGATGCCGGCACCGGCATGACCGCCACCAATTCGGTCCGTGTCCGGACGGGAAATGTCTCCGCAGGTACCTCGGACTTTGCCATGATCGTAGCAGATCACCCCCTGGGCATCCATCGGGAGATCGACATGGTCACGACGCCGGACGGGCTCCCCGTGGCGATGGTGCACTGCAACAACTGTACCTCAGACATAAACGCCTGGGTCCACCTTTTCGCAGAATTTGCTTGGCTGCTGGATGTGGACATCAAACGGGACCAGCTCTTCACCTTGCTTTTCCAGATCGCACTCAAGGGTGCTCCTGACTGCGGCGGGCTTCTCTCGTACAACTACTTCTCGGGCGAGGGTGTGACCGACCTGGATGAAGGCCGCCCCGTCTTTGCCCGGACCCCGAACGCAAAGCTCACCTTGGCAAACTTCATGCGGACCCATCTTCTCTCCGCGCTTGCCACGTTGAAGATCGGCATGGACATTCTGACCGGGACAGAGCAGGTCCAGATCGACAAGCTCTACGGCCATGGCGGTTTCTTCAAAACCCCAGAAGTCGGCCAGCGCATGCTGTCCGCCGCGGTGGGTACGCCGGTCTCTGTCATGGAGACCGCCGGGGAAGGCGGTCCTTACGGCATGGCTCTGCTGAGTGCTTATATGCTCTGGCATGAAGAGGGCGAAAGCCTCCCGGACTATCTGGACAACAAAGTGTTTGCCGGTGTCAAAAGCAGCACGCTGACCGCAACGCAGGAGGACATCGACGGCTTCAACGCCTTCCTTGCGCGGTATCAGAAGGCTCTTCCTCTGGAGCGCCTTGCCACGGAACTCCTGTAAGCTGGACCCATTTCCGAGCCCCTTGCAATCTGTTTTCTATTCTCCTGTATTTTCCATAAAGAATGGGACTTCCCTTTGCAGTCCGTGCTGCATTGGGAGGTCCCTTTTAATCTTTATTCGGTCGTTCTTTAACTGAAATGATTTTCCGCCACACTTCTGCCGCTGCGCTCATGTATGTTTACAGGATCACGCGTTTTCCACGGTAGAGTGCATGATCTCCGTCCGCTACCGGACTCAGCTCCCACTTTGCATCCCGGTCCAGTTCCGGCAAGCTTCCTTCGCCGCAGGTCAGGACATAAAGCTGCAGCCTTCCGTCTTTTTTCTCCGCACGGTAGTCCACCACCCAGGGCAGGGCAAAGAGTATTTCATCCAGTTCCCGGATGGCGGAGGTCTCCCCTTTTCGCCGGACCGAATCCAGCCGCATCACTTCGCTCCCACAGGGGCAGCGCGTCGGAAAAATCCTCGTGTAGTCCCCGGTTCGATAGCGGATCAGCGGCATGGCTTCCATCCCGATGGTGGTGATAACCAGTTCTCCTTCTTCTCCCGCCGGCAGAGGCCGGCCGCTTTCATCTACGATCTCCGCAATCACGTGGTTCTCCCGCAGATGCATTCCCTCATGGGCCGGGCAGCAGATCGCGCCACCAAGTGCCATTTCCCGTGAGCCGTAATGCGGGAAAAGTCGACTGCCGAGCAGCTCTTCACTTGCTTTGATCACAGCCTTCGGGCAGGCGTCGCCGCTCACCAGGGCACGCTTCAGGCTCGCCTTTCCACAGGCGCGCAGGATCGAAAGCAGCTGTACCGGCATACCGACAAAGGTGTCCGGCTTTTCCCGTCCCATCACTGCACGAAACTCCCCGTAGCTGAGTCCCGCGCCCAGTTTCAACGGCCTGGCGCCGAGCCTCTCGATGGCCTCGCTGATCAGCTCCCCAAGTCCGTAGGGCCCGGAAAACGGAAAACAGACCATCGTGACACTTCCCGGAAAAACCAGCTCTCCCAGCCCGGCCATGAAGAGCTCCACCGTGTTCCGACAGTCCCCTTCGGTATAAAACACCCGTTTCGCCGTCCCGGTCGTGCCCGAGGTTGCGTCGGACAGGACACGCTGGATCTCCGCCTGGGAGCGAAGCAGCAGGCTCGCTGCGTTCCCGGCCAGATCCTCATCGGTGGTAAAGGGCAGCGTCTCCATCTCCGCAAGACTGTTCAGCCGTTCCGGCAGATTCCGATAAAAACCGTCCCGTTTTTTCTCCTCCGCCAGAAGGCGGTTCAGCTTTGTGAGCTGAACCGCTTCGATTTCTCTGCGTGAGAGGCTCCGGAGCCCCTCCTGCTCCATGATGAACTTGTCGATCCGGCTTCGTGTCATGCTTTCGTTTCTCCCGTCTCTGCCTTTGTCCTGCTCCTGTTTGAGCACTTTCTCCCTCTCAGAGAAGGCCTTTCTCCTCGAGAATTTCCATGCATTTTTCAAAGCTCGCCGCCATGATCTGCGGGCAGTACTCCACCCGCTTCGCAGGGTCCGTACCGATGATGTCCTCGCAGTTGATGCCGCCGTAATCCGCGGTGATCTCATCTTGGAACCACTGCGTAAACTCTCCCAGTGCCGGCTTGTGGGCAGGGTTTTCATACTCGAAATCCTCACCCTTCCCGGTGAAACAGGAGATCAGGCAGGCACCGCCGGTCATGCAGCCGCAGCAGCCCTTGGAATAGCCGACACCGCCGTCGAGACCGCCCAGTGCCCTCACAAGTGCGGGATTTTCCTCTCCCGTGGCTTCCAGCATCAGCTTTGCCAGTATCTGTCCGCAGGAATAACCGTAGCGGCCAAGCTCAATCACGCGGTCAAACAGATCCATGTTTTATGCCTCCTGTGTTCTTTTACTTGTCTTCCAGTGCTTTCTCCACGGAGAGCACCTTGCCAAGGGCCAGTTCCTCCGGCACATAGACAAAGCCGCAGACCGGACACACCGGCAGCTCCACCGGAAATCCGTTGTCAAGATACATAAACTTGGCCTTCCCTTTAATAAGCGGGACATGGCACTTCATGCATTCCAGCTTGCCCTCCGGGTCGATGGTGTAATAGTTTCTCTCGATCGCCATCAGCCTTCCCTCCTGACCACATTCATCCGGTGGCTGTAAGCCCCGTGCACGGTAAAGGCATTCTCTCCGTTCTCGGTAAACTTCACCCAGAAGGTGGCATTCCCGAGGCGCTTGCGGGCGATCATCAGGCCGGTTTCCGAGTCCAGAATCGCCTCTCCGGTTTCTCTGTAGTCGTTCAGTACGGCGATCACATCGTCCGTCAGGATCATACGCCCATCCATGAGCCGACGGGCTTCTTCGGTGTATTTCAGATCAAAATCCAGCTTCATCTCTGCGGTCTCCTCCCGCCACAGCTCCCACAGGAGCTCCCTCTTCAGGTTCAGGCGATTGTATCTCTTCTCGCTGATATCCGGCGGTGTACCTGCGTCCGTTCCATAGACCAGTTCCAGAATATGACGGGACTCCCGCCCCTGCCGGGCAAAGCGGTCCCGGCAGGCCATGCAGTACGAGACATACGGCGCGTCGGAGCGTTCCAGCGCCTTCTTTGTAATCTCATCGGCGACTTCCGGATTGGCATAAGCCGTAAGTCCACCATAGCCACAGCAGGGCGCGCGGTCTCCGGAATAGTCTGTCTCTATCAGCTCCACCCCCAGCTTTCGGGCGAGATCCCGGATGATCTCCTGGGTGTGTGCATCACCGCGGGCGCCGCAGGCATCGTGCAGCGCTGCAGGTCGTTCCAGACCTCGCGCGCCCTCTGGCAGGCCGATCTCTTCCAGCACATCCCAGATCCCGATAACCTCTCCGCCGACGGATTCCGTAAGCTCCTTCCGGCAACTGGGACAGCCGGCAATGATGACCGGATTCCCGAGTTTTGAGAGTTCTGTGAGGAGAAATTCTCTCGTGCTGTCCTGCATCTCATAGCGCCCGGCCCAGTCGCAGATCGCGCCGCAGCAGCCCAGCATCAGAGCCACTCCGCCCTCCAGGCGCTCGCAGAGATCCAGATAAGCCGCCTTCACGGTCTCCGGTGCAATCGCCGATGCCTGGCATCCGGGGAAGAAGACATACCGGCAGGTCTCAAAGCCCGGCTGCTGCCGGCTGAGGAAGGCGTCGCCGTTGGAGAACAGCATATCCATCAGCGCAAATTCGTGCGGAGCAAGCGGCATCTTGTCTGTAGAGACCATATTTCGCCGGGCAACCGCACAGACGTGCGCCATGTCAAAGCCGTTGGGGCAGACCACCGTGCACTGTCCGCAGAGGGTGCAGGCATTCATGGGCTTATTGAGCTGGTGATCGCCCATGATGATCTGTGTATTGTTGTAGATCTCCTTGGACAGAAGTCCCGGATATTTCTTATAATGCTTCAGATAGGCGCAGCTTTTCATGCACTCCTCACAGTGACACTGGATGCAGCGCTTCGCCTCATCTGCAGCTTCTTCCGCCGTGTAGCCCTTGCCGCTCATTGGGATGCGTGAAAGCGCTGTCGCCTCATCGAGATCGGTATAGAGCCTGCTCTCCACGGGGCCTTCGCTGCCGCGCATGTTGCGCGGATCCAGATTCTGTGCCAGACGGTCCACGGTGATGGCAGCTTTTTTCGCTCCGAAAGCAGCGGCCATAACACCGGATCCGATGCCTGTGACCAGCTTCTCCGTCTCCATGAGCATGAGACCGGGGTCCATCTTCGCCTGTGGAAAGAGTCTCTTTGCCACCGCCTCAGAGGCACAGAGCACATCAAACACTTCCCGCTGCACAGCAAAAAAAGACTCGTCCAGGTCACAGCTGAAGAAGAACTGGATATCCTTTCCTTTCAGGCGTTTGAGTTCCAGTGAAAAAGCCTCTTCATCGAGGAACTCCGTCTCACAGTGCAGGAAGGCCTCCAGGTTTTCCTGTTCGCAGAAAACCGTTACAGGATAGGCTTTTTTCTCCAGTTCTCCTGCGAGAAACAGCGGAAACAGGCCGGACCCCAGTACTGCGACGGTTTTTTTCTTCTTTGTTCGGAAAACGCTCCCAAGCTTCGACACCTGGCCATAGCGCGCTGCCGCGGCTTCCACCGCTCGCACTGCGATTCCGTCTCCGCGCTCACACAGACGGCACTTTGCCTCGCAGGGCGCTTCACAGCCCATCGACAGGATCAGAGGAAACGGAGTCGCCTTTTCATAAAGCTGAAGGGCTTTCTTGAAATCTCCGCCCGCCGCCGCCTTCAGGAACGCGCGGGTATCCAGCTTCAGCGGGCAGGCCGCGCTGCAGAAGGGCGGATCTTCATAGACACAGCGCGCCACCATGCTCTCCATTTCTTCCTTGGAGATCTTATTGACTTTATACACGTGGGTGGAGCCACGTTCCTGAATCCCGGGCATGCCGTTTTCTCCCTCCGATCATTAATTGGTCTCAGAACATAGAGAGGCCCCGAAGGACCTCTCTATTATAACATTGCGATCAGTTTCTGCAAAGACTGCGTATCAGAGTGCCTTCAGCGCGGCAAGCACCTTGTCCGGGGTGGCCGGGATGCGGGTGACGCGGGCGCCGGTGGCATTGAAGATGGCGTTCAGGACGGCCGGGTGCGGTGCATCCAGCGGAGCCTCGCCGCAGCCGGCAGCACCGTAGGGGCCGTTCGGGCGGTAGGTCTCGTTGAAGTGCAGCTCGATGTCATCGGGAATGTCCTTGATGTACGGGATGCCGCACTTGAGCAGGCTGGTGTGCTTCGAGAGATCTTCGAAGTCTTCTGTCAGCGCAAGGCCGATGCCCTGAGCAAGGCCGCCGTAGAAGTTGCCGTCGACCAGCAGCTTGTTCATAATGGTGCCGACGTCCGCTACGCAGGTGAACTTCTCGACCTTGACCTTGCCGGTCTGGGTATCGACACAGACTTCGGGCAGGAAGATGGTGTACATGTAGGTGGCAAAGGGCTCGCCCTGTGCGGTGTCCTGATCCACCGGGTGGTCGGCGCAGTAGGTGGTGACCCAGTTGCCTTCGACCTTCAGCTTCTTGCCATCGGCGACCATCTCTTCATAGGTGCGGAAAGTTCCGTCGTCCTTCTTCATCTCAGCAATGAGGGCTTCTGCTGCGAGACGGCAGGCGTTACCGGACATGACCTGGGAGCGGGAGCCGCCGGCAGGTCCGGAGTTCGGCGTATACTTGGTGTCGTTCATGACCAGGCGGATCTGCTCGGGCTTGATGCCTGCCTGGCGCAGGGTTTCATGTGCAGAGGCGAGAGCACCCATGTCGGCTCCCTGGCCGTGATCCTCCCAGGATACGAAGATGGTCACGGTTCCGTCCGGATTCAGCTCGGCAAATGCAGAGGAGGAGTCCACACCGTCAAGGCCGCAGCCGTAGACACCGAGGGAAACGCCGATGCCGTATTTATAACGTCCGTCGGAAGCGGCGTTCTTCTCGGCAACTCTCTTCTTGCCGGCCTCGTACAGCGGACGGGCCTTGTCGAACAGGGCCTCTTCGCAGTAGACATCCGGTGCATAGCCGGTCGGAATGGTGGTGCCTTCCGACTCCTTGTAGCAGTTCATCGCGCGCATCTCGAACGGATCGATGCCCATCTTGGCAGCGAGGCAGTCGATGGCGATTTCAGAACCCATGAAGGACTGCGGAGAACCATAGGCACGGAAGGCGGAGCCCCAGGCGTGGTTTGTGAAGACCGTCTGGCTCTTGTTGCGGATGGAGTTGATGCCGTAGCCGGCGCCGGTGAACTGGCTCAGACGCATGGTCAGCAGATCGCCGAACTCGGAATACGGGCCGTGGTCGACATAGTTGTCGCCCCAGAGTGCCAGCAGCTTGCCGTTCTTGTCGGCCGCCAGCTTGATGTGCATGAAGGCCGGGGAGCGCTTGCCGGTGTAGGTGATGTTCTGGAACTGGTTGAAGTTCAGGGACACCGGAACGCCCAGAATCTTGACGGCCGCGCCGATGAGAGCTTCGTTCGTCGGGGAGAACTTGTAGCCGAAGGTGCCGCCGGCGTGGTTCTGGATGATGCGCAGCTTCTTCATCTCTGGATCGCCGATGGCGGCCGCGATCATCGGCATGTGCAGGTGGATACCGATGGACTTGGAGTGAATCGTGATCATGCCGTCCTCATCGATGTAGCCGTAGCCGTTGTCCGGCTCGAGGTGCAGGTGCGGCTGGCGGGAGCAGTAGCTCTCGATCTCGACCTGCTGGGCATCGGGAATGCTGTCCCAGTCGAAGTCCGGTCCCTTGATGCAGTTGGTCTCATAGAAGACGTTCGGGGTACCCGGATGGATCTCGATGGCGTCGGGGGCCATGGCGTCGAGTGCGCTCATGTAGGCGGGCAGTTCCTCGATATCGACCTTGACGGCATCGGCAGCAGCGCGCGCATGCTCTTCAGTGTCAGCGGCGACAATGGCGATGGCATCACCAAACTGGAAGATCTTGTCAGAACACAGGACCGGACGCTCGAAACCGTCGGTCTTGTTGTGCTTCGGCAGCATGACGAGGCCGTTGATCTGGTTGGTGCCGCCGGCAGCCAGGATGTCCTTGTAGGTGATGACCTTGACAACGCCGGGCATTTTCTCAGCTTCGGAAGTGTCGATGGACTTGATGTTGGCGTGGGAAACCTTCGCCTGGGTCAGAGCCAGACGCAGGCAGCCCGGCATCTTCAGCGCGTCGTCTGCGCCGAAGTCCCAGGTACCGGTGACCTTCTGGGCTGCGGAAGGACGGATGTACTTGGTGCCCTTGATGCTGTCGCCGGTGGGCTTGAAGACCAGGTCTTCCTTGGTCATCTCACCGCGCATCACCGCGGCGGCATCCATGACGGCGTCGACGATGGGCTTGTAGCCGGTGCAGCGGCAGAGGTTGCGGGTCTTGTTGAACCAGTCGCGGACCTCTTCGCGGGTCGGGTTCGGGTTTTGCTCCAGCAGGACCTTCGCGCTGATGATGAAGCCCGGGGTGCAGAAGCCGCACTGGGCGCAGCCATGCGCCATCCAGGCGACCTGCAGGGGATGCATGTCGCTGAGGGTGCCGACACCCTCGATGGTGGTGATCTCCGCGTTGTCGGGAACCTTGCTCATCTTCACGATGCAGGACTTGGTGACCTTGCCGTTCATGATGACGTTGCAGGCGCCGCAATGGCCTTCGCCGCAGCCGATCTTGCAGCCGGTGAGCAGCAGATGCTCACGCAGGACCTTTGCAAGGGTCTCGTCCTCAGCCAGGACCAGGTTGCGGGTCACGCCGTTGATGACAAGTGTTTTTCTTACCATTTTGTACCTCCTTGATATTGAAAAATATATTGCAGCCTTTTACAAGGGTATTGCACAGATTGAATTTCAGTGACTGTGGCCACCGCAGGGATCGTGATCGAAGCCTTTTCCTGTCAGGTCCTTCACCCGCTGAATCCCGCGGGGTGTGTAAAAGATCAGCTGCGAGACGCTGCCGTCCATGTTTTCACCGCTCAGTTTCAGGAAGTTTGCATTCTCGTAATAGTCGATGGGCAGTTCCCTTCGGAATATTTCCCCGGTATATGCATCCTTCACTTCGACAGTTACAGTCGTTGCTGAGATTTCAAAAAGCTCGTTATCTTTATGATCCATCTGTGATTCACCAGCTTTACACAGTTTCTCTTCTACTATTGTATGCCCCGCAGTGGGAAACCGCAACTTACATCAAAAAACAATTCGCTAAAAATCACAGTTGGATTTTGTTGAAAATGTACAAATTTTTGATGTTTTTTCAGATCATCCTTTTCTCTCCGTCTTTCTCAAAGCCAGGGATCCGCAGGTCGGATCCCTGGCTTCACAGCTGTACAGCAGCCTGTTACAGGTAATATTCCACAGTATTTTTGTCTCTTTATCAATTGCTGTTGTTGAAATCATATGGTATCCTGTGATATGATAGTTTCATTCCTGCATATCTTGCTCAAAAAAACATATTAGGAGGAGTACAAATGTCCAAAGAAATCAGCAGAAGAGACTTTCTGAAGGGCGCGGCGGCAGGTGCGCTGACGGCTGCGCTCGCCGGAGCGACAAGCGGTATCGCGTTTGCCGAAGACGCCCCGACAGCGGCGGAAGAAAAGAGCACTACCTGGTACGATGCAAAGTACTTTGCCAAACCCGATCCCATCACCGACATCGCCGAGACCGTCGAGACCGACGTTGTTGTCGTCGGCGCAGGCAACGGCGGTCTGGTCGCTGCCGCATCCGCTGCAGATCTGGGCGCCAAAGTCACTCTGATCGAGAAAAACGCCATGGTCATCACCTGGGCCGGCGAGATGGGTGCCTACAACACCAAGCTCATGAACGAGCAGTACGGCATCTCCTACACCGACGAAGAACTGCTGGAGATCTCCAACGAGATCTGCCGCTATGCGGGTTACGAGTGCGACCAGCGCCTCATCAATCTCTGGCTCTTCAATTCCGGCCGCACCATGGACTGGTTTATCGATCAGATGGAGCGCAAGGGTGTCCACATGTTTCTCGAGACGGACATGAAGGACTGCCGTTTCATGAACAAGCCCCAGACCCATACCGTCTATGAGACTTTTGAGGAACTCGGCCCGAACCGCATGGGCTCTCAGATTGCCAACCCCAAGTGGGTCGAGATCATTGAGGAAAAGGGCGGCACCATCATGTGGGAGCACACCGCCAAACAGCTGATTCAGGATGACGACGGCAGAGTCACCGGCATCATCGTTCAGAAGAAGGATGGAGCCTTCGTCCAGATCAACGCTGCGAAGGGCGTCATTCTCTCCACCGGCGGCTACGGCGGCAATCCGGAGATGATGGACGCACTGCGTTATCGCGATAAGGACGTCATCTGCAACAACCTCGGCTGCGGCTTCGCCATGGGCGACGGCATCAAGATGGCCATGTGGGCCGGCGCCGACATCGACCGCAACCATTCCGGCGGCGTTGCCTTCGACCGCGCAGCCGTCGATCTGGATCACCACACCGGCGCACCCTACACCAGCGGCCTCGGCGACATCTGGTGGCCCGGCAGCCAGCCCTGGCTGAACCTGAACACCCACGGTGAGCGTTTCTGCAACGAAGACAACACCTACGACTACCACATCAACAGCTGGCTGACCCAGCCCGGCCACTTTGGCTTCCAGATTTTCGACAGCAACTACTGGTCCGATGTCGTGGCCTTCCACACCACGATCTGCAGCCGTGTCGTCGCTGTTCCGGGTGCCCGCAACAGTGAGGTTCTCCCCAACGTCATGCCCTGCAAGGATGGCGATCAGTTCTATGATGTCTACATCAAGCCCGCTCTCGACAGCGGCAAGCTGATGCAGGCGGACACGCTCGATGAGCTGGCTGACAAGCTGGGCTTTGAGGGCGAGTACAAAGAGAACTTCCTCAAGAGCATCGAGCGCTACAACGAACTCTGCGACAAGGGCGTCGACCTCGACTTCGGCAAGCAGAAGAAGGATATGACCCCGATCAAAGAAGGCCCCTTCTATGGCATCGCGCTCGGCAGCTGGCTCCTTGCCACGATGAACGGTGTCCGTGTCAACACCAATCTCGAGGCCATCAAGCCGGACGGCACCGCCATTCCCGGCCTCTATGTGGTCGGCAACGACATGGGCGGCTTCTTCTCCAACAGCTATCCCCAGATGTTCGGCGGCACCGCCCAGGGCAAGACCGTCTGCTTTGCGCGTCTCGCCTCCCTGCATGCGGTCACCGGCTCCATCTACGAAGACTGATCTCTGCAAACAATCAGTAACCCTCATAATACTCGGCTCCGGACTTATGAAAGAGTCCGGAGCCTTTCTGTTTCCCACGTTGCTCCCTTGCGTGCTCTCTGCTTTTATGGTAGACTTCCTTCATTCGTAATGAAACGCGCAGGAGAGGAGCAGCTTCAATGGTCGAGACCTTTTATACGATTCACTCCTGTCCTGTATCCATCGCGCTCGTGACGGATACCCATAACACCCCCGCGGACGCTGTTCTCAATAGTCTCCGCCGCCGGAAGCCTGCTCTGATCCTGCTGGCAGGAGATTTTGTCTATGCCGATCCACCGACGGCTCCCGGCCGGCTGAAGATGCTGGAGAGCCGGTATGCGCTGCTCCTGCTGCAGGGCTGTGCTCTCGTCGCGCCAACCTTTGTCTCTCTCGGCAACCATGAGTGGATGCTGAATGAGGCGGACCTGGAGCTGATGCACTCCTATGGGGTCACTGTTCTCGACAACTGCTTTGCCTCTATCCCTCCTGGAGGTACAAAAGTATGCTGCGGAGGTCTGAGCTCCGCCCGCTTTACCGCATACCAGACCTGGCGGCGGAAGCAGTCTGTCAGCTTCCTGTACCCGGAGCCGGATCGGACCGTCTGGGCCGGGAAGCCGGAGCCCTGTACCGGCTGGCTGGACGATTTTGAACGTCAGCCCGGGTATAAGATTCTGCTCTGTCACCACCCCGAATATGTCCCTCGCTATCTGCAGAACCGCTGTATCGACCTGATCGTCTCCGGGCACGCTCACGGCGGACAATGGCGTTATTATTCCCGCCGCAGGCAGGAGTGGCGCGGCATTTATGCGCCTGGACAGGGGCTTCTGCCGAAGCTCACAGAGGGGATCCACGGTAACCACGTCATCAGCCGCGGTCTCAGCAACAACACGCCCATCCCGCGTCTGAACAATCCGCCTGAACTGGTCTATATTCTGCCGGCAAACGAGCAGGGCTCGACGCAGCAGGAAAGCGGATAAATCCGGTATTATTTCGGTAAACTCTCCTACATTATGAGCAATTGGTTGGTATAATATGAACATCAGAAAAAGTCCCGTGATGGGCCATCTGTTTGCGATCTTCTGCGTTACGGCATGGGGCACTTCTTTTCTTATCAGTAAGAGCCTGATGAGCAAGCTCGCGCCCGCGCAGCTGATGTGGCTGCGCTTTGTGATCGCGTATCTCGCCATGTGGGCTGTCTGCCCCAGATGGCAGTTTCTCGGAAAAGAAGAATGGCGGGTGTTTTTTCTCTCCCTGATCGGAAATACACTCTATTTTTTCTCTGAAAACACAGCGCTGCAGCTGACACAGGCGACAAATGTCAGTATTCTTGTCTCCTCCGCGCCCATTATCTCTATCCTGCTGCTTCGGTTCTTCCACCAGGGGGACCGTTTATCCCCTCGCAAACTGATCGGCATTGTCCTCGCCTTTCTCGGTGTTCTTCTCGTGGTGTTCAACGGCGTGTTTGTCCTGAAGCTGAACCCTGTCGGGGATGCACTTGCACTCATGGCCGCTCTGTTCTGGGCGCTGTATGGCTTTCTCGCAAAACCCATCCTGGAAAAGCATGAGAGCGCACTTATAACCCGCAAGCTGATGTTCTACGGGATCATCACTTCTGCCCCTCTTCTTTTGATGGAAGGCCACCCCTTTTCCGCGCTGCATGAACTCATCTTCCGTGATTTTTGCGGTTTGTTCTATCTCGGGCTGATCTGCAGCGCCCTGTGTTACCTGCTCTGGAACCACGCCATAGACCGGCTCGGCGCACTGACAGCCAATCTGTATGTCTACGCCGTGCCGCTCGTGACGATGCTCTCCAGTGCGCTCTTTCTGCGCGAGATCATCACCGGGGTCGGCATGCTCGGCATCATCCTTGTAGTCGGAGGCATGATGCTCAGCAGCTTCGAAAGAGGAGGAAGCGTGTTAACAATTGCAAACACGGATAATTGATGGTATATTGGTCAACAGGATATATTAAATACAGGAGGAATATCAAATGAGTAAAACTATGGTCGCCTATTTTTCTGCCAGCGGCAGCACTTCCAAGCTGGCAAATACTCTTGCTACTGCAGCGAATGCGGACCTGTATGAGATCCGTCCCGCTGTCCCCTATGAGCGGAAAGATTTGAACTGGATGGACAAAAAGGCGCGCACTACCGTCGAGATGCAGGACCCAAACTGCCGCCCGGAGTTGGCGGACACCGAAGCTCCGGTTGCCGATGCGGCTGTCGTTTTCCTCGGCTTCCCCATTTGGTGGTATCGCGAGCCCAGCATCATCGACAGCTTCCTGGAGACCTATGACTTCTTGGGCAAGACCGTCGTCCCCTTCTTCACTTCCGGCGGCAGTCAGCTCGGCGAAGGACAGGCACGGATCACTGCCCTTGCCAAAGGCGCAAAGGTTCTGCCCGGCAAGCGTTTTTCCGCCCGTGCTTCTGAGGCGGAGCTGAAAAGCTGGATTAACGCTCTCGCCCTCGACTGATACGGAAGAAATACCTGAGCATTCCTCAGCAAGGCTTTGGCCGGGAAGGGCCAGGTGAAGACTGCAAAATCATAAAGCAGGAGGACTTTCCATTTCACATGGTAAGTCCTCCTGCTTTGTTTTCACTCTATATTTTTTGTGCTCATCTGTCTTTCAGGAGTCACCTGTTCTCTATTCATTCCGGTCCCCGGAGCACTCTTTGCTGAAAAAACCAGTTCTGCAAAATCCTCGAAATACCATTCCGATGTTGGTTTTGGATGCTCAACTGCCTTGAAAAAACAGGTCGGAATCTCTTTTTCTTTCAGGTTTTTCGCAATACAGGGTGTACAGCCTTTGTCGTGGTTGGAAGGGTGGAACGGACATTCTGTATCTGAGCAGGTACAAAACGGGACAGGTCTTTCCATCGTGAAATCATCTCTTTTCTTCCTGTTTTGCTCAACATTTACTTGCTCTCCCGCAGCAGTGCTGACAGCTTCTGCAGTCGGCGGAAGACCTCGTCGATGGTTTCCTGCGACCTGGCAAAGTGGAGGCGGATCAGGTTGTTGACCGGCTCCCGGAAAAAACTGGACCCGGGAACCGCAGCGACCCCGACCTCCCGGATCATCCACTCGCAGAATTCCAGATCAGACCAGCCCTGAAACTGCGGCAGCCTCAGGAAGTCAGAGATCTCCACCAGAACAAAATACGTGCCCTGTGGGATATTGTGCTTCAGTCCCAGGCGGTCCAGCCCTGCCAGAAAATAGTCCCTCTTTTGCCGGTACAGGGCGTTGAGACTCCGGTAGTATTCCTCCCCGAAGCCGAGTCCGGTGACCGCCGCCTCCTGCAGCGGCGACGGTGCGCCGACAGTGAGAAAGTCGTGTACCTTTCTTGCTGCTTCCACCACCTTCTCCGGGCCGATCAGATAACCTAGACGCCAGCCCGTAATGGAAAAGGTTTTAGAGAGACTGTTGCATGTGATCGTCCGTTCGGCCATTCCCGGCAGGCCAGCCATCGGCGTATGTATCGACGGCGCATAGACCATATGTTCGTAGACCTCATCCGTCACAATATAGGCATCGTAGCGCTTTGCCAGGTCCCCGATCAGCAGCAGTTCCTCCCGGGTAAATACTTTTCCGCAGGGATTCGAGGGGTTGCAGATGACGATGGCCTTTGCCCCGATCCGAAATCCCTGCTCGATCAGGTCCGGGTCAAAGCTGTAATCCGGCGGCACAAGCGGAATATAGATCGGCTCGGCACCGGAGAGGATGGCATCCGCACCGTAGTTTTCATAGAACGGGGAGAAGACCAGCACCCTGTCCCCCGGGTCGCAGAGGGCCATCATGGCGCTCATCATCGCCTCGGTTCCGCCGCAGGTGACCAGCACCTGGGTTTCCGGGTCAGCCTCCACGCCGGTGGTCCGGCGGTATTTTTCCGCCAGTGCAGCGCGAAGATTCGGCGCGCCGTAGGTGACAGAATACTGGTGCGGGCCTTCATAGGCCACCCTTGCCAGCGCATCCATCAGTTCCCTCGGAGGGTCAAAATCCGGAAACCCCTGGGAGAGATTGATGGCATCGTATTCGTCGCTGATCCGCGTCATCCGGCGGATCACCGAGTCGGTGAACAGGCCAACCCGTCCTGACAATGGTTTCATGCCCGCTCCTCCTGTTCCAGAATGCGCAGAAACGCGCTGATCGCCGCAAGCCCGTCTTTCAGGGTCTGAGTATCACTGGCGTATCCGATACGCATGCTCTTCGGCTGCTCAAAGCAGTCGCCCGGAGTCACAAAGGCCCCGGTCTCGTGATACATCCGGGTGCAGAAGGTATAGGAGTCCGGCGCATAGTCATAATAGACCAGCGCGGTCGTGCCTGCCTGCGGTCTGCGATAGAAGATCCGCGGCTCACTTTCCACCCAGGCGTCCAGAATGGCAAGGTTTTTCCGGACAATTCCGCGGTTTCGTTCCAGCACCTTGTCGCTGTGCGTCAGGGCCACCGTCGCAAGCGCCTCGTCGAACATGCCGCAGCTTATGTGATTATAGTCGCGGTGGGAGAGAATCGCCTTGCGGAGGGGCTCGTCATGCGTGGCGATCCAGCCGAGACGCAACCCCGCCAGGGAGAAGACCTTGGACATGCTGCTGACCGAAATGCCCTTCTCATAGAGGTCCACAATGGAATCGCTCCAGACATCCTCCTGGGTCAGGTGGCGGTATACTTCGTCGCAGAGCACATAGGCATCCACGCTTCTCGCAATTTCCACGATCTCTTTCAGCATTTCCGTCGACATGAGCGCCCCGGTGGGATTGTTTGGATTGTTGACACAGATCAGTTTGGTACCCGGCGCTGCAAGTTCCCGGAGCTGATCCAGATCCGGCAGATAACCGCCATCCGGGGTCAGATTCAGCATCCGGACATCCGCGCCGTAGCTCTCCGGGATGGAATAGAGCTGCTGATAGGTCGGCATAATGCTGATGACCCGGTCGCCGGGTTCAATCAGGGAATAAAACACGTGGTGGTTGGCTCCGGCGGCGCCGTGTGTGGTGATCACCTCGTCCGGAGTAAGTGTATGATACAGTTTGCAGACGCCCGCCTTGAAGGCCGGTGCGCCCTCAATGTCTCCGTAGGTGAGCCGACGGGCAGAAAACTGCTGCCAGAAAACAGCGCTGTCTTCTCCGCACAGCCGGAACAGCTTCTCCGCCGAAATGGAATCGACACAGGTTTCGGCAATATTATACCTTGCCCCGTCCTCATAGGCATTCATCCACTCTTCCACGGCAAATGGTTTGATTTTCATCGTCTTTCCTCCTCTTATGTGGAAAGGGCATCCAAAGCCCTGCCTTGTAACATACCAACCGGTATGCCGTACCTACGGCGAAGCTCTGGATGCCCTTGGATCTCACACCCGGTGGTGTGAGAGGGTTTTTATTCAGGATGGATGAAGTTTAATACTTTTTTCTCTCATTGTCAACGGTTTTTCACGTTTGAATCTGCTTACTGGTAAAGGTCAAGACAGGATGGTTTCCTGTGCTGCCTTCTTTCTCCCACTCAACGCAATATGGAGCCGCGAGAACAATCTATTCTCCCAACAGGGTCAATCATAGCTGAATGATTGATAGTTGTCCTTCTCTTTTGTCGGCTCTGTCTTGATTTTCTCAGAAGATTACTATATAGTAAACGGAAATAGCCGCATTGAAGACTTGAAATGGGTTTCACATTTTTATAAATCAAATTGACAGTATAGGAAAACTGCAAACAAGGCACACAAGCAATAAAGCTGAATTGCTTGTGTGCCTGCGTAATTTTAAGCACTCCCAACATTGCCCGAGAAAACTTTGAACAGATGTACTTATAACACGCCTTGGCCTCGCCTTCTGTATCAAATGAACCTATACTCATAAAGGTTTCTGTATGTCCGATTGCCGGCTGCCCGATTACCGGCGTAGAAAGAACTTCTCCAAAAGCACCAGATCCATTAGCGGCAGGGATGAATACACGATCGGCCGTTGCTTTTTCCGCGGCTTTTTCATATGACTGAGGGAACGATGATTTCGCCCCGTCCCCCGCAATAGCGCTTTGTCAGGTCTATGATCCGCTGCGCCGTTTCCCACAGCAGTTCATCGGGCGCGGCATCATTGCCCTGCACGATATAAAAGACGTTTTGTGCTTCCTCGTCCACCTTGGTCTTTTCCACCTGGCGGATCTCCAACCGGCAAAGCACTTCGTTGGCATCGTCGCAGTAGCTGTACTCATGCGCCGCCACAGGGATCGGCTCGCTTTGGCCGATGGGGACAAAACGCTCGCTGCCGTCAGTAAAGCGCAGCGTGACGTTTCCTTCGACCCGGTCGATATTGTGTGCGCCCAGGGCCAGCTTGCTCTCCAGCGAGATGAGATTATAGATATCCACAGCCTGGTTGATATAGAACATTCCGCGGTTCTTTTTGAGCAGCTTGATGAGGTTCTCGCTGGCGGGGATATTTTTCCGACGCTTGACGCCGGTGCGATCGTGGAGGATGTTGAAGCCCTCGAGGATCGGATCATCGTGTACCTCCAGCGCTTCATAAGCTGTGTACAACTCCGCCAGCCGCTTTTCCCGATAAACCGCCCATTCCGGGGATTCACCATGATTGTCAATCCCGTATACTGCGGCAAACAGGATCTTCACGCCTGCATCCAACACGGCCTGTTCCACATAAAAGTCCATGGTCAACTCCCCTTTAATCGTATAGATGCTTGCTGAAATAGCGCTCGCCCCGGTCCGGCAGCAGCGTGACGATGTTGCCTCGCGCGCCGTCCTTGATCAGCTTCCTGGCCGCAGCAACAGCCGCGCCGGATGAGGTGCCAACGATCAAGCCCTCCTTCGCAGCAAGTTCCTTCACTTGCGCAAATGCTTCTGTGTCGCTGACCTTGATCACCTGATCCACCAGAGAAATGTCCATGGTCTCGGGGATAAAATCGTTTCCGATGCCCTCAATGTCATAATCCGCGTGCTCACCGCCGCCGATGGTGGATCCCAGCGGGTCGGCCAGCACGCCCCGT
>CADBWQ010000018.1 GCA_902798545.1 Oscillospiraceae bacterium | reverse complement strand
AGATCAGTTGGTGGTACTTGGCGATGAAAGACAAGGACTTGCTATCATGAAATCAGAAAGCATCTTAGCCTTTGCCGATGCAGTCAGGAACGGAACGGTCGTACAGTAATAAATAACGAGGCAAGTGAAACTCAATGTGAAGATGCAGGATTACTATCGGATTAAAGACGGCATTGGGGCTGGAGAATGCGAAGGAGCGGCAGGGAATGAATAAAGCGGATCTGTACAGAAAATTATATGATCTTCAGGATCTGAAGTACCGTGATATGCAGATAAAGATAATCCCGACCATCAATCCGGAGTCCGTCATTGGAGTGAGAACCCCGGAGCTTAAGCGTATGGCAATAGATATTTTGAAAGCCGGGGATTATAAAGACTTTCTTGAAGAGCTGCCGCATCAGTATTTTGAAGAAAACCAGCTGCAGGCTTTTATCATTTCCCGGATAAAAGATCTGAATGAATGCATGGAGAACCTGGAGACATTCCTGCCTTATGTAGATAACTGGGCTACGTGCGATCAGATGTCTCCGAAGATCTTCAAGAAGCACAAAGATGTACTTCTTACGCACATCAAAGAGTGGATTGATTCTGAAAAGACGTATACCGTGAGATTTGGAGTGGGTATGCTGATGGAGCACTTCCTGGATGATGATTTTGATCCAGTTTATCCTGAGTTGGTCGCAAAGCTCAAAAGTGAGAAGTATTACGTCAATATGATGATCGCCTGGTATTTTGCAACCGCTCTGGCAAAGCAGTATGAACTGGTTTTACCATACCTGGAAGATAAACGGTTGGACGAGTGGGTGCATAACAAGGCTATCCAGAAAAGTATTGAAAGCTATAGGATTACCGATGAACAAAAGGCATATTTAAGGACATTAAAGGTACGACAGAGTAAGCAACACTAAATTCCAGTCTGAGGGGCCGTTGAAATGACCGAAGCAGAGATTTATAAAGAGCTTGGAGCACTTACGAAGAAAAAAGAGAAGTGGAAAGAGAGCATCTCCTATGTTACCTCTCTTCTGAATCATGATTCTGCAAAAATACAGGCATCAGGCCCTATCTGGAGCAGCTGCGACAGATATCAGAAACCGACGGAAACTGTGTCGTAAGGATACACTGCCTTGGAGCGATAAGGGCTACTGAGGCTGAGTAACAGATGGAGAAGACCATACTGCAGATGACAGGCTTCTTTTTACCGTAGATTATATGGACATTGAGAATCTGGTTACCTGGATTATGCGTTTGGAAACTTGCTTGAGGCGAAAGAAGCAAGGAAGAAAACTGCGCTTTTGGTGCAGAAAATGACTACAATTTACAGGGAGAACAAAGCATAATGAAGAATGAGGGGAGGCAGCGCAATGGCATTTGATTTCAAGAAGGAATATAAAGAGTTTTACATGCCGAAGAACAAGCCCGGAATTGTGATGGTGCCAGGTATGAATTATATCGCTGTGCGGGGAAGCGGAGATCCAAATCGGGAGAACGGGGAATACAAACAGTCTATCGGATTGCTGTATGGAATTGCCTTCACAATCAAAATGAGCAAGAAGGGCGACCATCGGATTGAAGGGTACTTCGATTATGTTGTTCCGCCACTGGAGGGATTCTGGTGGCAGAGTGAGCGGCATTCGGTGGATGAAATTGATTATACTCACAAGGAAGATTTCCGGTGGATTTCCGTAATTCGTCTTCCTGATTTTGTAAAAAAGGATGATTTCAAGTGGGCAGTGGACGAAGCAACGAAAAAGAAAAAGCAGGATTTTTCTAAGGTTGAGTTCCTGACAGTCGAAGAAGGATTATGCGTCCAGTGTATGCATATCGGAGCATACGATGATGAACCTGCAACTGTACAGCTGATGCACGAGTTCATGGAGAAGGAAGGTTATGAATTGGACATCACGGATAAACGCAAGCATCATGAAATCTATCTGAGCGATGCACGAAAAGTTGCGCCAGAGAAATTAAGGACTGTGATCCGGCATCCAGTAAAAATGAAAGAAGCTTGTATTTGCATAGAAGGCTCCAGATAATAATTTTAATGCATATCCGTATTTTCGAAAAACAGGGAGAAGGATCATGTACAGGGAGTATTACAAAATGCTTCTGCGACAGTTGTCCATTGATTACAACTGTACCCCGACAGATTTTCAGGCGAAGGAGAACATCGTCACAGTCTCTGCGCTGTGTGAGGGAAGAAGGAGTTACAGCCCCGGCAAACCTTTTATGGAGATGGCGACGACTGGCAGAAATACTGTGATCATGGCGGACGAATGCCTGCACGGATTTCTGAGCGACCTGATCAGAAATGTAGAGGGGCACCGTTTATTCGAAGTGGATAATCTCACGAAACTGGATGAAGGGTTGAAAGAATATGGGTATCAGATAGCGCCGACACATCACATGTTCCTGCCCTGCCGCAATGTTGAGGCTGAGGAGTGCTGCCAGGTGAAATGGTTTTATGACGGCGAAATCAAGGCCTTCTATGGGAATCCGCTATTTTCAAACGCTATTGCATATCCGGGACCCTGTCCTGCTCGCCCAGATAGGATCGCTGTCATCGCGACCGACGGGGAAATCATCATGGGGATGGCGGGCTGCTCGGAGGATGCGCCACACTGGCAGCAGATCGGAATTGATGTACTTCCGGAATACCGTTCAAGGGGAATTGGCTCCTATCTTGTGACTCTTCTTAAGAATAAGATCATCGAGAGGGGAGACATTCCCTTCTATGGGACTGCGGCGGCAAATGTTCAATCGCAGAATATCGCTCTCAACAGCGGATTCAGGCCTGCCTGGGTGGAAACTGAAGCGGTGAAAATGAAATAGGAAAGCATTCCCCTTTATACGTGTAATTCTGATTTCACCGTGACCAATACCAGATGACGCAATCCGCAATCAGCACAAAACAGCAGACCGAGCAGGCTGAGTTAACGGCATCATATGGCCTGACGCTGTGCTTTTCTATATTATGTCAACCGATTCAGCTTTACTGAGTTTTTACCCAGCAGGCAGAAAAGAGAATGGAGAAGAACATATATCTGCGGAAGGTGAATAGATTAAAAAAAAAGGCCTTGAAATGATAACATTTCAAGGCCTTTTCATGGTGGACTTGAAGGGGATCGAACCCTCGAACCTCACGGATGCGAACCGTGCGCTCTCCCAGCTGAGCTACAAGCCCATTTTCCCTCAAAGCTATGCTATTATAACACAAATTTTCGAAAAGTAAAGAAAAATATTGCATAGAACTGAAAAATGGTGTATTATAACTGTCGTGGCTTTTGACAAGGCTGCACTAGCCGGGGAGCTAGCGGTGCCCTGTAACCTGCAATCCGCTACAGCAGGGGTGAATTCCCGACTGAGGTCTGCTTTTGTGTTGTCTGACCCCGGTAAGCAGCGTTGACGATCCGGTCCTGCGCAACGGAAACCCGTGAACCATGTCAGGCGGGGAACCGAGCAGCATTAAGCGGTGCTTTTCGTGTGCCGCGGGGGAGCCGGGTTTGAGCCGGCTGCCGGCGTAACGGACATGAAGGTGGTTCCGAAGAAGGGTGTGCAGTCTTGTCAAGAGCCACCATTCTGTTTATCAGGGGGGAGGAGAATGTATCAGGCTCTGTATCGGAAGTGGCGTCCGAAAGTTTTTGATGACGTCATTGGACAGGAGCATATCACCGAAACCCTGAAGACCCAGGTTCGTACCGGGCATCTCTCCCACGCCTACATCTTCATCGGTACTCGCGGAACGGGGAAAACGACCTGCGCAAGAATCCTTGCCAAGGCTGTGAACTGTGAACACCCTGTAAACGGCAACCCCTGCAACAACTGCCGGTCCTGCCGGGGCATTGATGACGGCAGCATTCTGGATATTGTGGAATTGGACGCAGCGTCCAACACCGGTGTGGATAACGTTCGTGATCTTCGCGAGGAGGCGGTCTTTTCACCCGCCGCTGCGAAGAAGCGCGTGTATATCATCGATGAAGTTCATATGCTCTCACTGGCGGCTTTCAATGCATTGCTGAAGATTATTGAAGAACCGCCCCCTCATCTGATGTTCATTCTGGCGACAACAGAGTTGCAGAAGGTTCCTGCCACGATCCTGTCCCGCTGCCAGCGGCACAGCTTCCGCCGAATCCCGACGGATCGGCTTGCTGCCTATCTTCGGGAGATCGCAGCGCGTGAAAACCTGCAGCTGGATGAAGATGCGGCACTTCAGATCGGCCGCCTGGCGGAAGGTGGAGTTCGTGATGCACTGAGTATTCTTGACCAGTGTTCTGCCCACCCGCATATTATGACCGAGACTGTCTATGAGACGATGGGTCTGGCCGGAAACCGGAATCTTACGGAGCTGCTGAGAGCTGTTCTGACGCACAACATCAGCGAAGCACTGATGAGGTTCCAGAAAATCTGGCTGGACGGTAAGGAGCCTGCATCGTTCCTGGGGGAGCTTAACGGACTGATTCGAGACCTTCTGATCGTGAAGGCTGCACCTGCCGGTGCGGCGGAACTGATTTCCGGCAACTATGAGCGCAGTGTACTGGATTCTTTTGCATCTGAAATGACAAAGGAAGAACTCCTGTACTGCGCAGACACCCTGCAGGATGCGTTGATCCGGATCCGTCAGGTCCGCAACCCACGAACGCTTGCCGAGATCTGTATTGTGAGCCTCTGTGACAGTCGGACTTCTGACAGCACCCTTGCACTCAGAGCGCGTGTATCCCGCCTTGAGGAACAGGTGAAGAACGGTATTTCCGCAGCATCTGCGGCAGGGCGACCGCAGGCGCCGGTTTCGCAGGCTGATACCCCGGAAGAGCCCGTCGTCTTTGCAGAGGAGTCTCCGGAAGAACCCGTAAGAACACCGGTTTATGCTTCTGTACAGGTTGTTCCGCCTTCAGCGGCCGAACCGAAAACGGCGGCAGCATTCACGGCGGAAGAACCGACACCCGCGGAAATAACGGAAGAACCTGCACCATCTGCAGCAGAACCTGTCGCTGACGACACTGCCGCGCAGGAGCGGACCATTCTGTCACAGGTGCGAAATAAGCTTCCGATGGAGCTGCGTTTTGCGGTGGAAGACCCGGACCGATTCCGTGTCTCACTGCAGAACCGGGATCTTGTACTGGAGGCTGTTCCCGGTTTCCTGCTTGATCGTCTGAAAAAACCTGAAGTCCGAAATACGTTCGCGGCAGAGGCGGAGAAGGTGCTGGGCTTTCCCGCGGCGGTGAGGTTTACGGAACTCAACAGAGATCAGAAAGGTCTCCGTGATCTCAATGAACTGAAACAGTTTAAGGAAGTTACTTTCATCTCATAAATCATTTCACTTTTCATAAGTATAATAGTCATGTAATACGGCAAGGAGGTAGACAATATGGCAAAAGGCGGTTTTCGCGGGGGCTTGCCCGGCAATCAGGCGAATATGATGAGACAGGCGCAGAAAATGCAGCAGGAGTTCATGAAGATGCAGCAGGAACTGGAGTCCACGGACTTTGAGTTTACTGCAGGCGGTGGTGCTGTCAAGGCAGTGATCACCGGAACCCGTGAATTCAAGGAGATTACAATTGACCCTGAGGTTGTGGATCCGGATGATGTTGAAATGCTCCAGGATCTGGTCCTCACTGCGGTGAATGGTGCGCTGAAAGCGGCGGATGATAAGACCAGCGAATCCATGTCCAGACTCCAGGGCGGTCTCGGTGGTTTCCCGGGCCTGTTTTGATTCTGGTTTTCCGGGACCGAAAGTCCCTGCCGACGAATGGAAAACGAGAGCCCCTGCTACGAAGCAGGGGCTCTAGCTATGAGCTGAAGGCTTTGATACTGTATCTCAGTTATAGATTGTCGGCGGAAACTTCACGAAGATCAGTCCGTCTTCGATCCGTTTGACGGAACCTTCTGCAGGGTATTCCGGCATCCGCTCAAAGTCTCTGTCCGTGATTTCATGCAGCGCCTGCTCATGGCTGACGATATTCAGCTCCGCACCGGCAAAGCGGCGGATGAACTCTTCTTCTGTATAGCCTGTCATAAGCTGAAACTGAATGCCCATCAGATCGTGCTTCTGTTCTTCTTCGGAACCAAATTCCGGCGCAAATTCCAATGCATTTCCGGCCGTCGGATAGATGACTACCTGGTCTGTCGGCTCATACCCCGGCAGGGACCGAACCTGTGTGACCAGGGTTGTCGCAAGGGAATAGGCATTCTCATATTCGAGAAACAGCTTTAAATAGCTTCGGTTGGCAAAGCAGATGTTGATGCCCAGAATCACCGTAAAAGCAACATAGAGAAGGTCTCTGCACCCACGGACTGCAGACTCTGGAAGTACTTCCACCCCCATCACAGCCAGAATGTACAGCGAGAAATACGAATACAGAACCAGGGTGTGGATGGTGTTCCAGTAGAACACGATATACAGGCAGCAAATGCTCAGTGGCAGCATGATGAGGCTGAACACCAGAAGCAGTGTGCTCTTAAGATTCCTGGCGCGGATCTGGCTTACAACCAGACCGATGCCTGCAAGGCCCAGACAGATAAAGTGGAGCGCTCTGGAGCTCCGGGAGACGATGATCATGTTGTATCGCGAAGTAAGATTGAATATGAAGAAGCGATAGGCAACGAGGATCCCGGCAGGAAAGTCCGGCGCCATCTCCTGTGCCTCGTTGGAATACTGGTTGACCTCACCGCCGATGATCGCCAGGGACAGGGAAATCGACAGGCGGTAGGCTTCGTATCCCACTAGCAGGATACCGATGAACAGAAGCCCTTTCTTTAGTGCCGATTGCGTATAATTCTCACTGCCGTGAATCAGAAGTTCCCTGATCACAAGAAGCACCAGCAGACTTGCCGTAATGGTGAAGTACGCCTGATAGATGCTGCAGGCGAGAATGATGAACAGCACAGCGGCAAGCCAGTGAGGCCAGCGGCTTCCGACAGCCTCTTTTACAGCCAGGACACTCAGCAGAAAGGCAAGCGCATAGCTGCTGCTGGTATACATATAACAAAAGGTGCCGACCTGAGAGGGAAAACAGATGATCAGGCCGGACAGAAGGATCTGTCCGAGCCGGCTGCGGATCTCAAACAGCTGCACGATTGTACAGATCGAGACGGCGAGAAGAAGAATACTCACGATCCCGTGCAGCCATGGCATGGAGTAGTCGGGAATCACATAACGCAGAAGCTCCAAACCCCAACGCCCGGACAGCACGGTCTCACCCTTATCGAAGAGATAGGCGACGTCATCGTGGTTGGGGAGCTTGTTTGTGAGCATGAACATATGTGCGATCAGACCGAAGATCAGCGACGAAAAGAAGGGCAACCGGCTCTCCCAAAGCCATTGCAGGAGACGGTCGGACAACCGTTCTGTGAGAGACAGATTATGTTCCTGCATGAACAGGACCTCACTTTCACAGGGATAATCATAAGGTAGCACAGGTGATGCCAGGAAGCAAGCGAAAAATAAAAACAGATGCGCATCGCGCACCTGTTCTGGAGGCGCCACCCGGACTTGAACCGGGGAATCGCGGATTTGCAGTCCGCTGCCTTACCACTTGGCTATGGCGCCATATGAATCTTGCGGGTTATCCCCGCAAGACATTTGGAGCGGGCAACGAGGCTCGAACTCGCTACCTCCACCTTGGCAAGGTGGCGCTCTACCGGATGAGCTATGCCCGCATGAAACCCCTTTAAGAAAAGGGGTGGTGCCTCCGGTCGGAGTTGAACCAACGACACGCGGATTTTCAGTCCGCTGCTCTACCTACTGAGCTACAGAGGCATGTAAATAATTGGTGGGAACAACTGGACTCGAACCAGTGACCCCCTGCTTGTAAGGCAGGTGCTCTAACCAGCTGAGCTATGCTCCCGCGCGACAGCTTATGTATAATAACTGATTTGGGTTGATTTGTCAACTCTTTTTTTGAGACTCTTTTTTCAAAAGAAAGCTTATTGACCTAAGGAACGATAAATGATAAAATAACACAGTTTAAACAGATTTTGTAGGAGAACGCTGTGGCTGCGATTGTTGAATTTGATCATGTTTTCTTTCGTTACCCGGAAGCGACAGAGAATATCCTGTGCGATATCTGCCTTTCTTTTGAAAAAGGGAGCTTCACTGCGGTTCTCGGCCACAACGGCTCCGGAAAGTCGACCCTGGCAAAGCACATGAACGGAATCCTGCTTCCAACCGAAGGAACCGTGCGTGTTTCCGGGCTTCCCACCACCGATGAGGAGAAGCTTCTTGACATCCGCCATACCGTTGGGATGGTTTTTCAGAACCCCGACAACCAGATCGTTGCGAATGTTGTTGAGGAGGACGTTGCCTTTGCTCCGGAGAATCTCGGGGTCCCGTCTGAAGAGATCCGACAGAGGGTGGATGATGCCCTTCGTCAGGTGGGCATGTATGAATATCGCTTGCACGCCCCGCATCTGCTCTCCGGTGGGCAAAAACAGCGTGTCGCCATTGCCGGGGTCCTTGCCATGCAGCCGGAGCTGATCGTTCTGGACGAGCCCACTGCGATGCTGGATCCCCAGGGGAGAAAGGAAGTCATCTCCACCATTGAGCGTCTCTGCCGGGATAGGGGTATTACGGTTATTCTGATTACCCATCATATGGACGAATGCATTCACGCCGATCGCCTGATCGTCATGTCGAACGGCGGAATTGCCGCCGACGGGTCACCGGCAGAGATCTTCTCCCACATCGACGAGATGGAGCGGGAGGGCCTGGACGTGCCGGAAACGGTGCGTATGATTCATGACCTAAACGAAGACGGCTATGACTTGTCATACAGTGCGCTTCAGGCCGAAGCCTGTGCGGAAGAGATCGCCACTGCGATCCTCAGGCGGAGGGCAGTATGGCAGTCTTAAGTGTTGAAAATCTGACCCACACTTACAGTGTGGGCACTCCATTTCAGAAAACTGCAATCCGCGATGTTAATCTCACGATCACCCAAGGGGAGAGCATCTGCCTCCTCGGGCATACCGGGTCTGGAAAATCGACTTTTGTTCAGCATCTCAATGCGCTGCTACAGCCGACTTCCGGCCTGGTGAAGATCGACGGTGAAGACATCAATAAGGACAAATACACCCGCCGTGATATCAAGCGCCGGGTCGGTTTGGTGTTTCAATATCCGGAGTACCAGCTCTTTGAAGAGACGGTTGCCGCGGATATCGCTTATGGGCCTAAGAACATGAAACTCCCGAAAGACGAGATTGAGGACCGCGTACGGGAGGCCGCTGGTTTTACCGGGGTGGATGTGAGCCTGTTTGATCGGTCCCCGCTGGAGCTCTCCGGCGGCCAAAAGCGCCGTATTGCAATTGCCGGCGTAATTGCCATGCGCCCGGAGATTCTGATCCTTGATGAGCCGACAGCCGGGCTGGACCCGGCGGGCAGCCGTACAATTATGGAGAATATCCGTGCCTATCGGGAGAAGAGCGGCGCCACCGTCATGATCGTCAGCCATAATATGGATGACGCAGCCCGCTACGCCGAGAGGCTCATCGTCTTCTCCGAAGGGACTGTCTGGATGGACGGTAGCCCTGAGAAAGTTTTCGCCCGCACCGCGGAGCTGTCTGAGATCGGCCTGGATGTTCCGATGGCAGCTGAACTGGCGGAGGCGCTTCGGAGACGTGGAATCCCGCTGGAAGGAGCGATTTACACCCATGAGCAGCTTCTGAATGCGGTGCGGAGAGCGGGGGCGGTGCCGGCATGCTGAAAGACATCACTCTTGGCCAGTATTTCCCAGGCAATACGGTTATCCACCGTCTGGATCCGCGTACGAAGCTCATTTTCGTTCTGCTCTATATCATTGCGCTCTTCAATGCGAAAGGCTGGGCTGCCAATGGAGTGATGATTGCGGTGACATTGCTTTCCATGGCGATCTCTCATATCAGCCTGAAGAACATTTTCAAAGGCTTGAAACCTATGATGTTCATCATTGCGCTGACCGCTCTGCTGAACCTGTTCTACACCCAGGGGACCCCGATTCGCGAGGGCTGGATCATCACCTGGGAGGGAATCGAACGTTCCGTTAAGATGATGCTGCGTATCACACTTCTGATCACAGGGACCTTCCTGTTGACCTATACGACAAGTCCCATGGCTCTTACCGACGGATTGGAACGGCTTATGAATCCGCTGAAGAAGCTGCATGTGCCCGTCCACGAGATGACCCTGATGATGAGCATGGCGCTCCGTTTCATTCCGACTCTTATCGAGGAGACGGACAAAATCATGTCAGCCCAAAAGGCCCGCGGTGCCGACTTTGAGACCGGCAATCTCATCGAGCGCGCCAAGGCGCTCCTGCCCATTCTGGTCCCCCTGTTTGTATCCGCGTTTCGACGCGCCGACGAGCTGGCCGTGGCCATGGAGAGCCGCTGCTATCATGGCGGAGAAGGTCGGACGCGTCTGAAGCAGCTGCATTTCACCGGCATTGATTTTGTCGCGCTGTTTCTGGGCTTGCTCCTGGTGGCTGGGATCTTTGTGCTGAAACACTATGGACTCTGAAAAGCATGGATAGACTGGAAAGAAATATTATTCTGCACCTCGCCTATGATGGCAGTGCCTATCATGGCTGGCAGACCCAGAAAAAGGACCGCACGGTCCAGGAGACGCTGGAGCAGGCGCTTGTTCAGATCTGCGGTCACCCTGTGAGATGTGTCGGTTGCGGCAGAACGGATGCCGGCGTTCACGCGCGTCATTACTGTGCAAACTTCCGTACCGACTGCACGATCCCCGTGGACCGCATCCCCTTTGCGGTGAATGCGAGGCTGCCCCACGACATCTCGGTTTTTTCCGCCGCGGAAGGGGAGCCGGGCTTCAATGCCATCGGCTCCTGCATACGGAAAGAGTATATCTACCGCATCTGGAATGCGCCGATCCGCGATCCGTTTCAGGAACATCGTGTCTGCTTCTACCCCCAGAACCTGGATCTGAACATGATGCGTCAGGCGGCAGCTGCCTTTGAGGGAACACATGATTTTCGCGCGGTCCGCTCTGTCGGCACTGAGACCCGCACCACGGTGCGAACGATCTTTCATTGTCGGGTTGAAGATGCCGGGCCCCTGATTACCATCGCAATCTGTGCTGACGGCTTCCTGTATAACATGTGCCGCGCGATAGTGGGAACGATGGTCTATGCAGCCTATGGCAAACTGAAACCGGAGGATATTCCCGCGCTTCTGGATAAAGGCGACCGGCGCCTGACCGGCCCAACTATGCCGCCGCATGGCCTGTATCTTAATCATATCTGGTATCCGGAGTTTGAGTTCTGCGACTGACATGAATGGCTGAGTATGCGGACTATTATGAATTTGGTGACGCTGTATGAGAATTATTATTGATCTCGTTTTGCTTCTGATCATGGCTCTCTGTATCTGGAACGGATACAAATCAGGCCTGGTTGGGGGGTTCGCCGGTATTCTGGCGATCATAATTGCGCTGCTTGCAGGGAGTACGATCTCTTCTAACTACGCCTATGAGGCCATTCCGGTCCTTGAACCCTTCGTCGACGGCTATATCGACTCACAGAGAACCAGAGACACCGTTCTGGATGAGATGGGTTACGGCTCGACGGATCTGTCTCTGGAAGATGTCCTTGCGTCTGACAGTTCGCTGCGTTATGACTATGCTTTTTTCTGCATTGAACAGGCGGGCTTTTCTGATCTGAGGGCGGAGGAACTTGCTGAGCGTGCGGTCCGCTATTCCGACCAGACCGATACGGACATGACGGATGCCGTAGTCCAGATCCTCTGTGACGCGATCACCTACGTCATGGGGCTGACACTCTGTTTCCTCCTGATTCTGATCCTGCTGATCGCGATCAGCAGTCTGGTGAATCTGGTCTTCCGCCTGCCTGACAGTCTCCAACTCCTGGATGAACTCGGCGGTGCATTGATCGGCTTCGTGAAGGGCTTTCTATACTGTGTGCTGCTGTGCTGGCTGCTGAGCTTCCTCGGATTGCTCCTGGGACGGGACACGTTGGATAACACCCTTCTGGCCCGGTTCTTCCTGACCTTCCGCTTCCTGACCAACGGACTTCTGTAATTCTGACTATATTCTTCTTCCTGAGAGGTAACAATGCAAGCAAGTATCTGCTCCCGCTGCGGTAAAAACCCTGCGGTTGTATTCATCACCAAAATAGAGGGCAGCCAGACAAAGAGCGAGGGACTCTGTCTCAAGTGCGCCCGTGAGCTCCACATCAAGCCCGTGGATGATATCCTGACGAAGATGGGCATCTCCGACGAGGACCTCGAAAACCTTTCGGGCGAGATGATGAATGCCCTGAACGGCGTAGAGGAACTGATGGGGGTCGACGCTGACGACAGCGGCGACAGCGATGAGGACGGCAAGACGGCGACATTCCCGTTTTTCGGAAAACTGCTGGACGCTTTTCGCCCAAATGGAAACGCTCCACAGGGACAGCCAGCCTCTTCTGACAGCGATAGAGAAAAGGGAAGAGGCCCAGACCGTCCGGGAACGGGTGCCCCATGGCAGCGCAGCGCACAGGCTGCGGCGTCGGGAAAAAATGGCAAGCGCAAGTTTCTGGACAACTATTGCATCGACTTGACGGCGCGTGCACGTGCGGGCGAACTGGACGCCATGATCGGGAGAGATGAGGAACTTGAACGCGTGATCCAGATCCTGAACCGGCGTCAGAAAAACAACCCCTGCCTCATCGGTGAGCCTGGCGTAGGAAAGACCGCCATTGCCGAGGGTCTTGCCCAGCGTATTGCCACGGGGAATGTACCGTACAAGCTGCAGAATAAGCAGGTCTTTCTGCTGGATCTTACCTCGCTGGTAGCAGGAACCCAGTTCCGCGGTCAGTTTGAGAGCCGCATGAAGGGCCTGATCGAAGAGATCCGCAAGCAGGGGAACATCATTCTCGTCATTGACGAGGTGCACACCATTGTCGGCGCAGGGGATGCAGAGGGCAGCATGAACGCCGCCAACATCCTCAAACCCGCGCTCTCCCGTGGAGAGATCCAGGTTATCGGTGCCACCACCTTTGCAGAGTACCGCAAGCACATTGAGAAGGATTCCGCCCTGGAGCGGCGCTTCCAGCCTGTCACTGTCACGGAACCATCCATTGATGACAGCATTGCCATTTTAAAGGGAATTGCCCATTACTATGAGGATTATCACGGTGTGGAGATCCCGGATGAGATGTGCGCCAAGGCGGTCACAATGAGCGAACGCTATATCACCGACCGCTTTCTGCCCGACAAGGCCATCGACCTGCTGGACGAGGCCTGTTCGGATGTGAACCTCAAGGACCCCGACATCAATCGCCGTATGTTCGTCGAACGCGAGCTGGAGAACATCCGCTTTGAAGCGGATGCGCTCCTGTCGGATAACGCCCGCCGCAGCGAGAGCGACAGCCCGACTCTGGCCGAAGAACGCTACGCCCGGATTGCGGAACTCCGCAGCAAGGAGCTCCGCCTCGACCAGGAGCTGCAGGAGCTGAAGGAGAAGGGAAAGCCCCGTCTCTCCATGGACAACCTCGCCCGCATCATCGAGCTCTGGACCAAGATTCCCGCCTCCTCCGTGAAAGAGGACGAGCTGGAGCGTCTTGCCGGACTGGATGCCCGCCTGAAAGAGCACATTGTTGGCCAGGACGAGGCGGTGAACGCTGTGTGTGCTGCCATTCGCCGCGGCAGAGTCGGCCTGAAGGTAAAGCGCAAGCCGGTGAGCTTCATCTTTGTCGGCGGTTCCGGCGTCGGCAAAACCGAACTGGTCAAGCGTCTTGCCGCCGACATGTTCGACAGCCCCGAGAGCCTGATCCGGCTCGATATGTCCGAGTTCATGGAGAAGTTCTCCGTCTCCCGCATCATCGGCTCGCCTCCCGGATATGTCGGCTATGACGAGGCCGGTCAACTGACCGAGAAGATTCGACGCAAGCCCTATTCCGTCGTACTCTTTGACGAGATCGAAAAGGCCCACCCCGATGTCATGAACATCCTGCTTCAGATTCTGGATGACGGAAGGATCACGGACGCCCAGGGACGTACGGTGAACTTTGAAAACACGATCATCATCATGACCACCAACGCCGGCAGCAATACGAAGACCACCCACGTCGGCTTCGGCGGCACAACCCAGGACATGTCCCGCGAGCGGGCCCTGAAAGCCCTTGGAGAGTTCCTGCGTCCGGAGTTCCTCAATCGCGTGGACGAGATCGTCTGCTTCAACGCCCTGACGGAAGAGAACTTTGCGGACATCGCTGTTCTCATGCTCAGTGAGGTGCGCGATGTGATGCAGGCCCGCGGCATTGACCTCACCTGGGACGAGACGGTGCCTCAATACCTTGTGAAAAAGGGCTACTCCACCGTCTACGGTGCGCGGAATCTCCGCCGCCTCATCCAGAAGGAAGTCGAAGACACTGTGGCCGCCCGTATCGTGGAGGCCCGCGGCAACCGACTGGATGCGGTTGCGCTCCACGCTGAAGAGGATGGAATCCGCTGCGAGACGAATTGAGAAGAAAAGATGAAAATCCACCCGTACTGCGGGTGGATTTTCTGAAAAAGGGAGAAAGCATGGCACATTCAAAACTCAACATGAGAAATACGACCCTGTGCTATATCGAGCAGGATGGAAAGTACCTGATGCTCCATCGAGTTCGGAAAGAGAACGATCTCAATCACGACAAGTGGGTGGGCATAGGCGGTAAATTTGAAGAAGGGGAGAGTCCGGAGGACTGTCTCCTGCGGGAAGTCCGGGAAGAGACCGGCCTGCGGCTGGAACACTGGCGCTACTGCGGAATCGTGACATTTGTCTCCGATGAATGGGGAACAGAGTATATGCACCTCTTCCACGCTGACCTCTTCCGGGGCAACCTGTGTAGGGACTGTGACGAGGGCACCCTGGAATGGCTTCCGAAGACAGAACTCCGGAAGAAGGAACTCTGGTCCGGTGACCATATCTTCCTGGATCTGATGGAGAGTGGTGCCCCCTTCTTCTCCCTGAAGCTCTGTTACCGGGGGGAGACGCTGACTGCTGCCGTTCTGAACGGAGGAGATTTAAAGATCCATGGCACGTAAGAATCATACCCGCCTTCTGCTCCGCTTCCTGAAGGGCAGCAAGGCGCTTTTCCTGCTCAGCATGCTGGCTTCTGCTTTGTCTGCGATCTGTGACATGCTCATGCCGCAGATCGTTCGTGTTGCGGTGGATCAGGCTTTGGGCGGTGCGGACGCCTCACGTCTGCCCGCGTGGGTTCGGACCCTCGCGGAGCGTATGGGCGGATTTGCTGCACTGGGAGAGCGGATTTGGATCTTCGCGCTGGCGCTGATCCTCGTGGCGCTCATTAAGGCTCTGGCCCAGTACGGCTTCCGTGTGGCGAACACGGCGGCCTCCGAGCGTATGGTGAAAACAGTCCGGGACAGCCTGTTCGGGCACATTGCGCGCCTGCCCTTTGCCTGGCATATGCACCACCGGACCGGAGACATGATCCAGCGCTGCACCTCGGATCTCGAGACCCTGAACAGTTTCATCTCTGAACAGATGACGGGCATTCTGCGTATCGTGATTCTGTTGGGTTTCTCCATTGGATTCATGTTCTCAATGAATGCTCGTCTGGCCATGATCGCCCTGGCACCGGTACCGGTCATTGTCGCCTATTCGATCTGGTTCCACCACCGCGTCGGTGTAGCTTTTCTGGACTGTGATGAGAATGAGGGCATCCTCTCTACCATGGCCCAAGAGAACCTGGCCGGAGTTCGCGTGGTACGCGCTTTTGGGCACGAGCGTGCGGAACGGGACCGCTTTGAGAAACAGAACGCCTATTATACCGGCCTCTGGATGAAGCTCGCGGTTCCGATGGCGACATACTGGAGCGTCGGGGACATCCTGTCCGGAACCCAGATCCTCCTGACCGTCTGTTATGGCGCGGTCTTCTGCCTCCGCGGCGAAATGACGGCCGGTGCCTATATCGCTTTCCTGTCTTACTGCGCACTGATGACCTGGCCGGTACGGACGCTTGGCAGAATGATCTCCGAGATGAGTAAGGCCGGTGTCTCGATTGACCGCATCGCCTACATCATGACCTCAGAAGAGGAGACCGACCGGGGAAGCCGACTGACCCCGGAACTCAGCGGAGATATTGTTTTTGAAAATGTTCGCTTCTCCTATGAGGAGGGAAAAGAACTGCTCCGGAATATCTCCTTCACCGTGAAGGGTGGCTCCACACTTGGAATTCTCGGCGGTACCGGCAGTGGGAAGAGCACGCTGGTTCTTCTGATGTCCAAACTCTATGAACTGGAGCCGGGCAGGGGGCGTATCTCCATTGGCGGCGTGGACCTGCGTGAGATCGATACTGCCTGGCTCAGAAGCCACATGTCCGTGGTCCTTCAGGAGCCCTTCCTCTTTTCCGACAGTATCCGTGGGAATATCGCCATCACGCGGGATGATGCAACAGAAGAGGAGATTCGTGCCGCGGCCAGGGTTGCGGCACTGGAAGAGACGGTGGATGCATTCCCCAAGGGCTTTGATACCTTGGTCGGCGAGCGCGGTGTCACTCTTTCCGGCGGCCAGAAGCAGCGTACTGCCATTGCGAGGGCTCTCATGCAGAAAGCTCCGATCATGGTATTTGACGATTCCCTCTCAGCTGTCGACAGCGAGACTGATGCCCGGATCCGTGCCGGCCTCCGCGACAGCTTCCGAAACGCCACAGTCATTCTGATCTCCCATCGGATCAACAGTTTGAAGAACGCGGACCGAATCCTCGTTCTGGATGACGGTCGGATTGCGGAACAGGGGACCCATGATCAGCTCAGCCGGGCTGGCGGCCTCTACCAGCGGATCTGTGAGATTCAGGAGGAAGCGGTATGAGGAGGACACGCTTTTTCGGAATCCCGAATCTGTTTCCGTTCCTGAAGCGCTATCGCAGCGAGCTGATCGGTATTATTATTTTCAGTGCCCTCGGGAGCCTGATCGACATCGCCGTGCCGGTTTTCCAGCGTTATGCACTGAACCGTTTTGTCGGGGAGGGGAATCTGCGGACACTTCCCACCTTTGTCGGAATCTATCTTGCCACCATTCTAATTGCCGCCTTCTTCAACTATATCTCCTGCTTCTGGGGGATGAAGGTCGAGGTTGGTGTGGACATGGATTTGCGCAACGCCGCCTTTGCCCACATCCAGACTCTCTCATTCTCCTACTTCAACCGGAACAGTGTCGGATACATTCACTCCCGTATCATGAGCGACTCCTCCAAAATCGGTGCGCTGGTGTCCTGGACCCTTCTCAACAGCGTCTGGCAGCTCGGGTATATCATTGGCGCTGTGATCGTCATGTTCTCCATCAATGCCCGTCTCGCTGTGCTGGTGACGTCGGTTCTACCGGTGGCGGCGTTGCTGTATGCGCTCTTTGAGAAGAAGCTCGTTGCGATCAATCATGATATCCGGGAGAAAAACGCTGTTATCACCGGCGATTTCAACGAGGGTATCATGGGCGCCCGGACGATCAAGTCCCTGGTCCTCGAAGAGAAGCTTGAACGCCGTTTCAGGGCGGATACCGAGGCCATGCGGCGCAGAAGCATTACCGGTGCCAGGTACCGTGGAATGTTCGCCGTCACGATGAGCTTTTCCTCCTCACTGGCACTGGCACTGGTGCTCTGGCGCGGCGGGACGATTGCAAAGGAACAGATCGGGACGTTTTCACTTTTCATGTCCTATGCGCTTGGTCTCATGGAACCGGTGCGCTGGGTCGTCGACGCAGTGAGCGATCTGATCACTGCACGCGTCAATATCGAGCGTCTCATGAAACTGCTCAATACCGTCTCTGACGTTACAGATACGCCGGCAGTTGAGGAAAAATACGGGGACAGCTTCTCTCCCAGACAGGAGAACTGGGAACCTCTGTACGGAGATATTTCCTTTGAGGATGTGAGCTTTCACTATCCTGATGGTGAGGAAACGGTACTGGAGCATTTCAGTCTCAAGATTCCTTTTGGTACGAATCTCGCCGTCGTTGGCGAGACCGGTGCTGGAAAATCGACCCTGGCGAATCTGATCTGCCGGTTTTATGAACCCACAACCGGTAGAATCTGTGTTGACGGCAGAGACGTCCGCGAGCGGTCCCAGCTCTGGCTTCGCTCTTCCATCGCCTGTGTGCTTCAGACGCCGCATCTTTTCTCCGGCAGCATCCGCGAGAATCTGACCTACGGCAACCCGGATGCCACGGAGGAGGAAATTGATGAAGCGCTTAAGCTGGTTTCAGCGTCTGACATGGTTGCACGGTTGCCGGACGGGTTGGAGACTGATGTCGGAGAGGGCGGGGATCTGCTCTCTACCGGTGAGAAGCAGCTGATCTCCTTTGCGCGCGCAATTCTTGCCAAACCCAGAATTCTGATCCTTGATGAAGCAACGGCTTCTGTTGATACCGTAACGGAACAGAAGATCCAAACCGCCATGGAAACGATGATCCGGGGCAGGACCTCCATTGTGATTGCCCACCGCCTTTCCACTGTGCGCAATGCGGATCTGATCCTGGTCGTGCATCAGGGAAAGATCGTGGAGCAGGGAAGACATGAAGAATTGATGGCAAGGAGGGGAATGTACCACCGCCTCTACACGCGGCAGTATGAAGAAGAGGCGACCTCGGCAGCGCTCCGTTAACCGCAGGTACAGGTACAGACAGCGACAACAGGAAATATGGCTACATATAAAAAATCCACCCGCTTGGCGGGTGGATTTGCTGTTATGGGCAACTGTATCGGACCAGGCTTTTCTCCGGTCAGATGCGATTGTTAAGGAAACGCTTAACCGAGAACCTGGTATTCGGTGGCGTACTGGCGGAAGTAGAACACATTGGGCATTCCAACTTCAGCGATTGTGCCGATGGCGACGATGTCGATCGGCTCATCCAGATTGACCGTGACCTTAACGGTGCCCTGGGTCGGATAGTCAAAGGTGCCGACCTTGATCCAGTCGCTGCCGTCATTGACATAGATGCTGCGCGGCCCGAAAATGCAGTTCCATTTGTCCGTGTTTTCTGCAATGAGCTGGTAATCCAGCGTGAACCCGACGCAGTTTTCAACGGTCTCGGAGAGTACGGAGTAATTTTGCTGTGTGGTCAGAAAGCCTTTTTTGGACCAGTTCATCCCAATGTCCCGGACTGTGTTGACGTCTGTGAATCTTGGTTCACCGATGGTCACCTGCCTGCTTGGGAAGGAGTCCACCAGGAAACGGTTCTGTACCCAGCCGCAGCGCTGTTTGTTCTCGCTGGAGAGGTACAGGATCAGGGACATGTCGTTCTGCTCTGCAAGGACCGTGACTTCAGTGCCCTCATAGGCCCAGGGCATCGTGTGCCCGCCGTCTGTGCGCGGATATCGCTCGACTGGGACGCAGGGGCCACAGGCGCGCTGCTGCTCCAGGGCGTCGTCAACGTCATCGAAGATCTTGAACACCCACCAGTCATAGTCCAGATGCACGATATACCTGGTCTTGAACGTACTCAGGTAACTGCTCTCCTCCGGAAACTGGATATATCTGTCGTCGCCGGTGGCGAAGATCGCTTCCCTGGCAACTTCGCGGATCGAGTTCGTATAGATATCACTGGAATCTTTGCCGTCGTACTCGGCCATCAGCTCGACGACTTCAGCGTAGTCGCCGTTCTGGTAGGCAACCTGAATCCGTGAATCCGAAAGCATGGTGGAGACTTCTGCTTCGTCGGGAACTCCGTCCCCGACCAGCTCAACGACCTTGGCATAGTCCTCGTCTTCATAGGCGGCTTTGATCTCGGCGAGCCATGCCTCGTGGGCGGCGATCTCAGCGAGACGGGTCTGGGCTTCGGCCGCCAGCTCTGTGAGCTCCACGGATTCGATATCGCTGTTGCTCACCAGCTCGACAACCTTCTCGTAGTCTTCTCCATCAAAAGCGGCCTTGACTTCGGCGAGCTTGGCTTCCCGTGCGGCGATTTCGTCGAGGGCAGTCTGGGCTTCGGCAGCCAGCTGAGTGAGTTCATCGGACTCGATGTCGGTCCCTTTTACCAGCTCGACGACCTTCTCGTAGTCTTCTTCATCAAAAGCGGCCTTGACTTCGGTGAGCTTGGCTTCCCGTAGGGCGATTTCATCGAGGGCAGTCTGGGCCTCGGCGGCCAGCTGGGTGAGTTCGTCGGATTCGATGTCGGCTTCTTTCACCAGCGCGATGACCTGATTATAGTCTTCAGCGTCGAGGGCGGTCTTGACTTCCGCGAGTTTTGCCTCAAGAGCGGCCGCGGCTTCGGCCGCAGCGGCCTCTTCGTCCAGCGCGGTCTGCGCGAGGACCGCCAGTGCGGCGATCTCTTCACTCTCCACGGTCGCTGCATTGGCCATCTCGACAACGGCTTGATAATCACCGCTGTCATAGGCGCTTTGAACTTCGGCGAGTTTCGCCTCAATGGCAGCGGCTTCCTCTGCAAGTTTTGCTTCTTCAGCCTTGGCCGCCTCTTCGGCTGCCCTTGCCGTTTCTTCGGCCTTGGCTGCCTCTTCGGCTGCGGCTTCCGCTGCAGCTCTCGCAGTTTCCTCCGCAGCTGCTTTTTCGGCATCTTCGGCCTTGGCTGCTTCTTCGATGGCGGCCTCTGCATCCTTCAGCAGAGCAGCGACGGCTTCATTATCAACAGGCTGTTCGCCCAGAATCTCGACCACCTTCTCGTAATCCCCGGCGTCAAAAGCTGCCTGTACTTCGACAATGAGGGCCTCCTCCGCGGCTTTCGCGGCTTCGGCCTCTTCCTGCAGCGCAGCCTTCGCGCGGTCAGCGAGACCCGTGAGCTCTTCGCTCTCCATACCGGAATCATTGATCAGGTCGACAACCGTCTGATAGTCGCCCGCGTCGTAAGCCTTCTGCGCCTCGGCAACCTTTGCCTCAAGCGCCTTCTGCGCCTCGGCTTCCTTGATGGCAGCCTGCGCATCCTTCACCAGAGAGGCAAAGGCCTCGTTTTCGATGCCCTGATCACCCAGCAGCGTTACAACCTTCTCAAATTCGCCGTTGTCAAAAGCGGCCTGCGCCTCAGCGAGAAGTGCCTCTTCCGCGGCTTTCGCAGCCTCCGCGGCAGCTTCTTCTTCCAGCGCAGTTTTGGCATTTTTGAGCAGGGACGCAATGTCCGCATCCTGCACATCGGCATCTCCGATCAGGTCGACAACCTGCTGGTAGTCACCTGCGTCGAACGCGAGATGGATCTTCGCATTTCTCAGAAGTTCCGCCACTTCAGGCTTGGAGCTCTTGAGATCCTGCAGCAGATCCACAACGGTCTGATAGTCTCCGCTTTCATAAGCGGCCTTTGCCTTCGAGATGGTCTGCGACGCGCATCCCGTCAGCAGAAGAAGCGCCAGAACCAGGCAAAGCACCACAGTCAGCTTTTTCTTCATGTCTTTTACCCCTTCCGAAAGGTACATATCAGATACTATATCTTGTATAACTCTCTGACATGACCATACAATTAAAAGTATTATATCATTTCCTTTCTTACAGGGCAAGAGAGAAAACAAGTTTTAAAAAACAAAATGCTTGTGACCGGAGGCCGTTTGAACTATAATATCAGAAAATACAGCATCGACAGCAATGAATGCGAGGAGAGCCACCATGCAGTATATCACGGAAAAGAACTATGAAGAGCGGATGAAAACCGTTGTTGAGCCCTATCTGGCTGAAAGACGCGAGTGCGGCTTCGATACCAGAGTGGAAGGACAGCCAATTTATTATGAGCACTTCAAAGTCTTTCAGCCCAGGGGCGTTATTGTGATCAGCCACGGGTTTACCGAGTCGGTCCAGAAGTTTTCGGAATCTATCTATTATATGCTGAAAGCGGGATATGAAGTCTGGGGAATGGACCATCATGGGCATGGCCGTTCCTATCGCCTGAACGAAAACCCCTATGTCGTCCATGCCGATCGCTTCCGCGACTATGTGCTGGACCTGGTACACCTGACTAAAAAGCGGGTGAAGCCCGCGGCAAAGAAACTGCCGATCTATCTCTACTGCCATTCGATGGGCGGCTGCATCGGCGCCTGGGTGATCGAACGCTACCCGAAGCTGTTTGATAAGGCTGTTCTGTCCTCCCCAATGCTCGGCCTTAGCTTCGGAAAAATCCCTGTCCCTGTCATGTATGTCGGCGCGGCTATCAAAGGCAGGGGAGGAAAGGCCTCAGAACCCCTCAATCCTGTGACGGAGTTTGAGCCTGCTAATTTTGAAGAGAGCTGTGATTCTTCTGAGGTACGGTATCATTATTATTACAGGAAAAGAGAAGGGGATAAAACGCTTCAGACCAGGGCTCCCTCCATCCGATGGGGGATGGAGGCAGTCAAAGCCTGTGCCCGTGTGACTTCAAAGTTCTGGACATCCCGCATCCGGATTCCAGTTCTGCTCTGCCAGGCCGGTGAGGACCATGTGGTAAAGAACGCCTCTCAGAACCTGTTCGTCTCCCGGGTGAAAGACTGTGAATTCTTCCGGGTACCAAATATGAAACATGAGCTCTACATGACTGACTCAGAGATCCTAAGCCAGTATTGGGACCGTATTTTCCGATTTCTGAGTTGATCTGGTATCGGTGCGCTCGCTGTGGTATGCGGAAGAAGATTCTCACGCTGAGGAAAAATATTATCTTATGCTTGGTATGTCACGGCTGCTATTCTGAGTACAAAAGGACACAGCGGTACTTGCTTTGATCAATACTCGTCATTATGCTCTCTATGGGAGGTTATCAGGCATGGGAAGAAGATCGTTTGAGCTGAATGAGAATACATTGCCCATCATCGAAGAAATTGGCGGACATATGCCCGGGGGATTCTTCATTTACAGGTCGGATGCGCCGGAAGAACTCATTTATGCCAATAAGGCTGTATTCAGCATCTATGGATGTGGAAGCTTGGAGGAATTTAAAAACCTGACCGGATACACGTTCCGGGGAATGGTTTATCCGGAAGACTATGACAGAATCAGTTCCTCCATCGTGCATCAGATCAGTTCCAGCGAAGATCAGATGGATTACGCCGAGTACCGGATTGTTCGGAAGGATGGCTCGATTGGCTGGGTGGATGACTATGGGCATTATGCAGACACCAAGACTTACGGAGGCATCTACGTTGTATTCATTTCCGACATTACTGAAAAAAAGCTCCAGCAGGAAACGGACACAGCAACGAGGGACGCCGTTATTTCCACGCTGACTACGGCCTATAATACCGTGTACCTGATCGATGATGTAGTCACTGAGCAGATGTCGCTATATCATACGGACATGGACAAGACGCATGAGGAGGCCATCCGCAACGCACTGAGCCATCAACGGTATTCCGATACCAAGACGGAGTACGTAAATACCATGGTTGCAGAGGAAGACAGGGAGCGAATGCAGGAGGAGATGGGCCTTCCCTATATTCTGAAAAGATTTGAGACCAGAGACAGGTTTTCGGTCAACTTCATTCGCGCGCTGGATTCCGGCCCGCGGCATTACCGGATTGACTTTGGCAAAATCCATATGCCCGGGGGAAAAATCGGCGTCATGATGGGCTTTAAGGATGTAGACGATGAAGTCCGGCAGGGCCGTGCATATCAAAAGGCACTTGAAGATGCGAAAAAGGCCAGGGAAGAAAACCGCCGGCTAAATGAAGAGGTTCAGTCTGCGGCAAGGCTGGCAGAACTGATGGGTTCTGTCTCCTCACTGCTGACCAATATGCCGGCCATGAGTTTTTCCAAGGAAATCGCAACCGGCAAATATCTTGCCTGCAACCAGGCTTTTGCGGAATATGCCGGGAAAACAAAACCTGAGGAAGTCGTCGGTCTGACAGATCATGAGATTTTTGATAAGGCTACAGCGGATCATTTCGTAGAAGATGATCTCAAGGCTGTATCCATGGACAAGGCCTACATCTTTTTCGAAGATGTGCCGGATGCTACGGGAGCAATTCTCCGCAACCTGCAGACAACCAAAATCACTTTTCGGGAACCCTCCGGCCGCCTGTGCCTGCTGGGCATGTGTGTGGACGTTACAGAAATGACCCGGGTAAAGACTGCAGAAGCGGAAGCGCGGGCAAAACGGCAGGAGCTTGAAGAGAAACTTGCTTTGCATGAGCAGTTGCTTGCTCAGGAAAATCGTCAGAAGGAACTGGACAGCATGATTACTGCCTTGGCGTCTGACTATCGGAGTGTTTACCATGTCGATGTCGACGCGGATGATGCTGTTTGCTATCGGGCGGACACGAATGATCCGGACCAGACCCCCGTTGGTGTTCATTTTCCCTATCATACACGGTTCATTGAGTACTGCGAACGATATGTTGACCAGGAATACAGAGAGGAATTCTTTCGCTTTATCGATCCTGAGCATGTCAGACATGCTTTGGAGAAAGAATCTATCATTGCATATCGCTACCTGGCAAGAAGAAACGGCGTGGAATACTATGAGATGCTACGCATGGCAGGTGTCCGTCATCCTGGAGAACGTGATGATAATACCGTCCACAAGGTTGGTGTGGGATTCACTGTGATTGATGCGGAAATGCGAGAATCCATGGCAAAGAATCATGCACTGGCCGAAGCACTTGCCGCAGCAAAGGAAGCCAGCAAAGCAAAAACGGCTTTTCTGTCCAATATGAGCCATGAGATTCGTACACCGATGAACGCGATTATCGGCCTGAACAATATTGCGATGAATGAACCCTCGGCCAGTGAGAAGGTGAAGGAGTACTTGGCCAAGATCGGCACATCCGCCAACCACCTGCTTAGTATCATTAACGATATTCTGGATATGAGTCGCATTGAATCTGGGCGCATGACGATCAAGAGTGAGGAGTTCTCCTTCGCCAAGGTGCTGGAACAGGTAAATACGATCATCAGTGGCCAGTGCCGGGAAAAGGGCCTGACCTATGACTGCCGGATGAGCGGAGGCGTGCGGGACTATTATATCGGCGACGACATGAAGCTGCGGCAGGTGATGATTAACATCCTTGGCAATTCGGTCAAATTCACTCCGGAGGGGGGGAACGGTTTCTTTTTTGATCGAAAAGGTTGCGCAGTTTGATGGAAAAACCACTCTTCGCTTTACCTTCAGGGATACCGGCATCGGTATGAGTGAAGAGTATCTGCCAAGGCTCTTTGATGCGTTCTCACAGGAGGATTCTTCCGCCACAAGCAAGTTCGGCAGCACAGGTCTGGGAATGCCCATCACAAAAAGCATTGTCGAGATGATGAACGGCTATATTGAGGTAGAAAGTGAAAAGGGGAAAGGCACAACCTTCACTGTCACTGTGACTTTGCTTGATTCAGACCGGGCATCTGCGGTTGAGGAAGACAATATGGTGCATCCGGACGACATGTGTGTTCTGGTTATCGATGATGATCCAGTCGCGTGTGAACATGCGCAAATCGTTCTTGGCCAGGTCGGAATACGTTGCGAGAAGGCGCTTTCTGGTTTTGATGGCATTGAGATGGTAAAGCTCCGTCATCTCCGGCGGGAGCCCTATAATCTGATTCTGGTGGACTGGCGGATGCCTGAACTGGACGGTGTAGAAACGACAAGGCAGATTCGGAAGATAGTCGGATATGAAACACCGATCATCATCCTGACCTCCTACAGTTGGGAGGACATTGCTGAAGAAGCCATGGATGCCGGTGTTGATACTTTTGTTGCCAAGCCGCTTTTCGCCGGAATGGTAATGGATGAGTTTCGGGAGGCCTTTAAGAAAAAGAATATACGCCTGGAACGTGAGACGGCAGACCTGAAGGGGCGCCGTGTGCTACTGGCAGAGGATATGGCTGTGAATGCGGAGATCATGATGATGGTGCTCTCGATGCGCGAGATTGAGGTGGAGCATGCAGAAAATGGGCGAATTGCCACTGAAATGTTTGCCGGGCACGCGTCCGGGTATTACGATGCTGTCTTAATGGATATGCGAATGCCGGAGATGGATGGTCTGGAGGCAACCAGGATTATTCGGGCGATGGACAGAGAAGATGCAAAGACCATCCCGATTATCGCCCTGACGGCCAATGCCTTTGATGAGGACGTTCAGCGCAGCATGCAGGCCGGGTTGAATGCGCACTTGACCAAACCCGTGGAGCCGGAGGTTTTGCTCAGAACCCTGGAGGGCCTGATTCGGGTCTGATCAGTACGCTCCGATGTTACGTTTATTCATGAATGCGACGGGAAGGTTCGCTTATGCGGACGGACGCAACTGGGCCGAGATCAACGCTCCGGTTCAGGGATGGATCAAGGGCGCCATTCTCGGCTATGCGTATTGATGCGGTGTTACCGCACACTTTTCCCGCGTCCTGACAGGGAAAGAGGCTGTCTCATCTGAGGCAGCCTCTTTTGCGTCAGGTCGTTATGGCTTTTGAGCCGGATATCACTCGGCAGTTGGGAAAACGCAGAGCTCTGTATCGCCGAGGGGAAAACTGACACAGGGGTGGATCCAGTTGAACTTGATGTCACCCAGACGCCGTCCGTCTGCCTCCCTGGGAATATAGACATTTCCTTTCACAAGGCGTGAGTGGCACCAGCCGCACTCACCGCTGCGGCAGTGCGCCGGTGCTTTGATTCCCGCACGCTCCATTGCCCACAGAAGACTCTCATCTGCCTTGCAGGGAATCACTGTTTTTTCTCCGCGGATATCGACGGTCAGCGAATAACTCTTTCCGATCTGATCTTTTGGATAATCCGGATTGTTTACAACCCCCATATAGTCACCGGACATCTCCATGCGATACAGGCGTTTGGGAAGGCCAAGTTTCCTGCACTGCTCCTCTCCGAAGACATACATGGCCTTCGGCCCGCACATGAAGACCGAATATTCGCCCTCCGGTGCATATTTCCGGATCAGCTCGGCAGTGATAAAGCCGTGCTCATATCCCTCCTTATCTTCCTCTGACAGTACGTGGACCACTTTTACCTTGCCGCCGCTCTTTTCCGCAAGCGCTTCAATCTCTTCCTTCAGCAAGATGCCGGCTGCTGTTCGGGAGCCGTAAAGAATGGTCATACAGAAATCCTCGATGCCATCCGCTATGGCGGCGGCCATGGAATAGAACGGCGTAATTCCGGAACCGCCCGCGATTGCAATCACCTGTCGGGCGTCGCGCAGATCCTGATAATAGAAATCACCGAGAGGGCCTGAGATATCTACCGGGTCACCCTCTTTCCAGGTGTCGAGGATATATGCGGAGGCATAGGCCGGAATGGTACGCTTGATGGTGAGGGTGTAGCTGGTATTCTCTGTTCCCAGCGCATCCTTCGGGTTGGAACGGATGGTATAGGGCTTGTGAACCAGCGCGCCATTGATATTCAATGCGACGGAAACATACTGACTGGCCCGAAAATAGGCCATCTCCGTGGTTCCTTTTGCGGTATCCGGGATCAGCGTGTAGCTTTTTGCGTCCCCGTGATCCGTAATCTTCCGGATGATACAGTGCTGTACCGACGGATGGAGGCGCGCCGCAAGAATGTTCGGGTTGTAAATGGACCTGGGGAGCGTTGCGGGTGCGGCCTCAATGGCGGCGGTCCTGGTTTTCACTTCTCCCAGGAACGGAAACGGCGTCAGACCTTTCAGAGCCTTTTTGTCATACTGATACTTCGCCATCTTACTTGCCCTCCTTCTTCATGTCCAGAAGCATGTATCTTGCCTGCTCTGCACCGGACAGATAAGCCTGAGAATAGCCATCCATCTGGGTGCCGTGACCTCCGGCAAAGCGCAGGCCGCGGATTGTATAGTCCTCGTGGTGCCCGCTCTGGACACGGGGGAACATGCCGTCCCAACCGGCAGGTTCATAGCCATAGACATCGCCCTTCGGCGTACCGAGATAGCGGGCCCAGGTCATGGGAGAAGCGACGACGATTTCCTCAATATGCCCCTGAAGTCTGCATCTGGTCACTTCCTCATAGCGTTCCACACAGTCACGGGCAATGCGGTCCTTTACTTTAAAATACGCTTCCTCGGTGATCTGCTCAAAAGCGTCGCCGGTATAGAATTTGGAAAACTGGAGAAATGCACGGTTCTTCCCGGCGGCATCCGGCAATGCATTCGTCAGGACGGTGCAGGTGATGTCGCGGTGGGTCTCAATGCGGTCAGAGGAGAGATACTGCTTGCGGTTGTCCGGTGTATGGCGCATGAAGGTATCGTAATTCTTCAGGCCAAGCTCTTCCGCGGATGCGTCCAGACCGAGATAGACTGTGAATGCGGCCTGGGCAAGTTTCTGCGCGTTCATCATCTTCAGATTGCGTTCCGGGATCTTCTCATGGTCAACCATCCGGTCGAAGACCACATGCGGCATCAGATTTGAGATGACCCATTCACACGGGATATACTCACCGGTCTTCAGTTCGACACCATGTACGCTGTTGTCCTTAATGGCAATCCGGCTGACCTCCGCGTTATACCACACATCTCCGCCCAGTTCCCGGATACGGGCATCAAAGGCCATGGAGATCTCATGGCTACGGTTCCTGGCAAACCAGGGCAGGTGTGTCAAATACACATAGGTCATATAGGTGTAAACGGCAAAGCTCATGTTGGTGGAATCGGCCGAAACATAAGTCCAGTATGACTCGAAGATCCGTTTTGCTTTCTCCGGTACCCCGATCCGGTCCAGCATTTCTTCCGTTGAGACCGGCACAACGCGCATCAGGTCATAGTACTTCAGCAGCATCTCCACCTTGGCCGGGGGAGATGGCTCGTTGTTATGGGCGGCCAGCCAGTCAACACCGTCGTGAAGCATTCTCCCCAACTCAAGCACGGTTGTCATGGATTCCCGGCTGCCAGGTACCTGTCGCTCCATTTCGTCGATAAATGCCTGGACCCCTGCGGGCATGGAGACGTTGAAACCATCCGGATCTGTTGCAACCGAAGCAAATGATTCATGGGCTGCACACCATTCCACATCCAGCTTGTAGGTGTCCTCCAGGAGTTTTCGAACCGCACCGCGGGGACGTCCTTCTTTTCCGTCGCCCATCTGGCAGAGCTCATGGAGCGTCGCTTCAAATTCATAATTGCCACGACGGAAACTTGTGGCGCAGCCGCCGGGCAGATTGTGCTTTTCCAACACAAGCACTTTCTTACCGGCCGTTGCCAGATAGGTTGCCGCCGACAGCCCTCCGTTGCCGGCGCCGATGACGATGACATCGTATTTCTGCATAATCTCCTCCTTTGTCAGGTTCTTTTCGTTTTTTGGTACCTATACCTGCTTATTATAATTTTAACATAGCCGGAATGTGCAATCAATCACTTGTCATGATTGAATGCAACAAAATTCCAAGAGCAAACTTGTCAAAAATAACGAAAAACCAGACAGCACCCCACCGAGATGATGAGGCGCTGCCTGGTTATGCATGATTATGTGAACTAAGGAGTGACAGGGGAGCGAGTGACAGATTCCGTCCGCGTGGTTCAGTAGACCCGTCCGTCACCTGAGACAATGGTCAGGATTCCGCGACGGATAATAAACTCGTTGTCATATTCGTCCATGTAAATCTCATAAAGGTGATTAGGCTCAAGATCGTGGCGGCGATAAGGGCTTCCGATCATTGGGACACCGCGCTTCATGGCTTCATCTCTCAGATTCATCGTATCCATACCTCCTTCTGGATTCATTGTCTCGTTTTGGCTCATTCGTTATCACCACACTGTATTCGAAATGATTCGAAAAAAGAAAAATGAAGTTGCAAATAACGATATTATGTCACCGATTGTAACCATTATAACATAAATATTGGAATTGACAAGGGCTAAATACAAAAAAACTCTTAACATTTCTTAAAAAAATAAAAATAATAGGCAGACGCCTTGTCATTTTTCTGTTATTTTCCATATGAAATTAACGATTGTCAAGAGAGGCCTCTTGTGATAAACTAACCGGGAACGAGAAGCATTCAACCTGATGAAAGGATTAATTATACTATGAGTCTGAAATATAAAAGAGTTCTGATCAAGATCAGCGGTGAAGCTCTCAGCGGTGAAAAGGGGACCGGCTTTGACTTCGGCTTTGTTTCCTCCGTCTGTGAGAGTGTGAAGAAGAGTCTGGAACTGGGTGCCCAGATCGGTATTGTTATTGGCGGCGGAAACTTCTGGCGCGGTGTGAAGGACGGTGCCGGAAAGGTAGAGCGCGTCAGCGCGGACCGGATGGGCATGCTGGCGACAGCTATGAACTGTCTGGCGGTTGCGGATGTCTTTCGTCAGTGTGGTGTGGACGCCCGGGTGATGACCGCTGTGGACATTCAGGGCGTCGGTGAGCGCCACGACGTAAAGAAGGCCGTTGAATATCTCGAGAGCGGAAAGGTTGTTCTCTTCGGTTGTGGTACGGGCCATCCATTCTTCTCCACTGATACGGCTGCGGTCTTGCGCGCAGCGGAGATCGGTGCGGATGCGATCCTGCTTGCCAAGAATATCGACGGCGTCTACAGCGCCGATCCGCGGAAGGAGCCGACGGCTGTTAAATTCGATGAGATCGCATATACAGAAGTGCTCCGCCTGCGCCTGCAGGTGATGGACTCCACAGCCACGAGCCTCGCCATGGACAACAACCTTCCGGTTATTGTGTTTGCACTGGCTGATCCGGAGAATATCCTACGGGTACTGGACGGAGAAAAGATCGGCACCTTTGTACGCTGAGCTTGTCTTTTACCGTTCATCTGCCGATTGTTTCCGGATCCTTAACACGTGTGCTCAATTATTTGTTCATATAATTGCTACAGGAGGAATAAAAATGTCAGATTATCCAGAATTTGAAAACAAGATGAAGAAAACCTGCGACGCGCTGAATACCCAGCTCGCCACGATACGCGCCGGCAGAGCCAATGCCGCGGTCCTGGATCAGATCCAGGTTGACTATTACGGCGTACCGACCCCGATCCAGCAGGTTGCGACGATTGCCACGCCAGATCCCCGCTCTCTGATGATCCAGCCCTGGGACAGCTCTCTGCTGAAAGGAATCGAGCGCGCCATCCTAGCCTCCGATCTGGGTATCAACCCGCAGAACGACGGCCGCGCGATCCGCCTGGTCTTCCCGCCGTTGACTGAGGAACGCCGTAAGGACCTCGCCAAGCAGACCCGCAAGTACGGAGAAGAGAGCAAGGTTGCCATCCGCAACATCCGCCGCGATGCGATTGAGAAGTTCAAGAAGCAGCAGAAGTCGTCCGACATGACTGAAGACGACTACAAGATCGCGGAAAAAGACATCCAGAAGCTTACGGATGACTATATCAAGGAGATCGACAAAATCACCGAGAAGAAAGAAAAAGAGCTGACGGAGATCTGATGCCTGTGAAACAGACAAAGTTACCGGCGGGGGAGTATGTCCCCCGCCATATTGCGATTATCCTTGACGGAAACGGTCGTTGGGCGAAGAAGCGCGGACTGCCGCGTACCGCCGGACATGCCGTGGGGGCCGAGAATTTCCGGAAGATCGCCCTCTACTGCCGTGACATTGGGGTGGACTATCTGACAGTCTACGCCTTTTCCACCGAGAACTGGAAGCGCCCCTCTGATGAGGTGAAGACGCTTATGCGCCTGCTGAACAAGTACCTGCACGAGGCTATTGACACCATGGAGCGCGATGGGATGAAGATGCGGGTTTTTGGCGATGTTGAGGGGCTCTCACCGGAGCTGCAGGCGCTGGTCGCTCGAACCAACGAAATTGCAAAGCGCATTGACGGCTTTCAGGCGAACATCTGCCTCAACTACGGTGGCCGCGCGGATATTGTGCAGGCAGCGCAACACTATGCCCGGGATCTCGCAGAAGGGAAGACCGACAGGGAATTAACGGAAGAACTCTTTTCTGATTATCTCTACTCCTCCGGTGTCCCGGATCCGGATCTGCTGATCCGTCCGGGTGGAGAACAGCGGATCTCCAATTTCCTGCTTTGGCAGTGCGCCTATTCCGAATTCTACTTTACCGACGTCCTGTGGCCAGATTTTACAACCGAAGAGCTGGATAAGGCGATTGCGGTGTTCCGGCAGCGGGACCGCCGCTACGGCGGAGTCAAGGTCTGAACAAAGGAGTTATCGAATCATTATGGTGAAAGCAATTTCTATTCTGGGCTGCACGGGGTCCATCGGAAGGCAGACCGCCGCGGTCGCCGAGTACACCGGAATCCGCGTTGCCGCACTGACCGCGAACCGCCAGATTGACCGCCTTGAAGAGCAGGCACGCCGGTTTCGTCCGGAGTTCGTCGCGGTATATGACGAGACGGCCGCGAGAGAGTTGAAGGTCGCACTGGCGGATACGGACATCCGTGTCGGAAGCGGCATGGACGGACTTCTGGAAGCAGCTACGCTGGACAGCATCGACTGTGTTGTGACTGCTGTGTCCGGCGCTGTGGGGCTGAAACCGACTCTCGCCGCCATCGAGGCAAAGAAGCGTATTGCTTTGGCGAATAAAGAGACCCTGGTCTGCGCAGGCGAGATTGTCATGCGGCGCGCCGGGGAGACCGGCGCCGAAATCATTCCTGTCGACTCGGAGCATTCTGCCATCTTCCAGTGCCTGATGGGGCGCGGCCCCGGAGAGCTGAAGAAGATTCTTCTGACCTGTTCCGGCGGCCCCTTCCGCGGACAGAAACGCGGCACCCTCGAGAATATCACGCCTGCCCAGGCAGTGAAGCACCCGCGCTGGAATATGGGCGCGAAAATCTCGGTCGACAGTGCCACGCTCATGAACAAGGGGCTTGAATTTATCGAAGCCATGCGCCTCTTCGGCGTAACACCGGACGATATTCAGGTTGTTATTCATCCACAGAGCGTGATCCACTCCATGGTCGAGCTCATCGACGGCACGGTCATCGCTCAGATGGGCGTCCCTGACATGGGCCTTCCAATACAGCTCGCGCTTACGTATCCTGAGCGCCTTCCGTCCATGTTCGATCGGCTTGACTTCACAAGCCTGCAGGGCCTGACCTTTGAAGCGCCGGATCTGGAGAATTTCCCCTGCCTCCGGCTTGCCATCGACTGTGCCCGCCGGGGCGGCACCGCAGGATGCGTGATGAGCGCGGCCAATGAAGAAGCGGTCCATCTCTTCCTGAAGGAGAAGCTGGGCTTTAACCGGATCTATGACCTCGCGGCTGCGGCGGTGGAAAAGCTCGCCGACGATGACGCGTCTGATCTGGAAACCATTCTCGCCGCGGATGCGGAAGCACGTCAGTTTGTACACGAAACCACAGGAGTGTAACCCCGTATGTCATTGATCTATGTTCTGTTCGCAATTCTGATTTTCGGTCTCTTGATCGCCGTACATGAGTTCGGCCACTTCTCGGTGGCCAAGCTCTGCGGTGTTAAGGTCAACGAGTTTTCCGTCGGTATGGGACCGGCCATCTGGAAGAAGCAGCGCGGAGAGACGCTCTATGCCCTGCGGGCGGTGCCTCTCGGCGGCTACTGTGCCATGGAAGGCGAAGAGGAGGATTCCGGAGACCCGCGTGCATTTGTGGTCCAGCCCTGGTGGAAGCGGATCCTGATCCTCTGTGCCGGATCGTTCAACAACTTCCTTCTCGGCCTGATCGTGATCTTCTGCCTTTATCTCGGTGCAGCTGCCTTTGTTTCCCCGACGATTGAGAGCTTTGTGGACGGCTGCCCCTATGAGAGCGCGGAAGGACTGCAGGTGGGGGACCGCTTTGTGAAGGTCAACGGTCACCGGATCTACCAGTATTATGATGTCAGCGATTTTCTGCACCAGGGGAACGGTATCTATGATCTCGTGCTCCTGCGTGACGGCAGGCGTGTCGTGCTGAATGACTTCGCCATGACGCCGCAGCTCTATGAAGGGCAGGAGAGAGAGCTCTACGGCTTCAATTTCGGCTATGAGGAAGCTACTTTTCCTGTGAAGATTCGCTACAGCTGGGATACTGCCATGGAGTTCGGGCGGATGGTCTGGATGGGCCTGAGCCAGTTGATCCACGGCGAGGTGGGACTCAAGGATATGTCCGGACCGGTCGGAATCGTCGACTTGATGGCGGAGACAGGGGAGAGCGCGGCGTCAACTACCGATGCGCTTTACAATATTCTTTATCTTGGTGCGTTCATTGCCATCAATCTCGCGATTATGAACATGCTGCCCATTCCGGCGCTCGACGGTGGACGCATCTTTCTGCTGATCGTGACGATGCTTATTGAAGCCGTCTCGCGCCGCAGACTGGACCCAAAGTATGAATCCTGGATCCACGCCGGAGGAATGGCCCTTCTGCTGGCTCTGATGGCGGTCATCATGTTTAACGACGTCCTCAAGCTGTTTCACTGAACACTACAGGATTCTTCGGAGGTAAGCTATGACAAGAACCGAAACCCGCCGAATCGTTGTCGGCGGCATTACGATAGGCGGAGACGCCCCTGTCTCTGTCCAGACCATGTGCAATACAAAAACCTGGGACGTGGAAGCCACCGTCCGCCAGATCCGCGCCATGCGTGCAGCAGGTGCGGATATTGTGCGTATTGCTGTTCCGGATGAGCGTTCCGCTCTCTCCATCGACAAGATCAGGGAGCAGGTTGATGTTCCCCTGGTGGCGGATATCCACTTTGACTACCGTCTGGCGCTGCTGTGTGCCGAACGCGGTATTGATAAGATCAGAATCAATCCGGGCAATATCGGCGGGCCAGAAAACGTAAAGGCTGTTGCTGACGCATGCCGTGCTCGCCGTATCCCGATTCGGATCGGAGTGAATGCAGGTTCTTTGGAGAAGCGCCTTCTGGAGAAATATGGACATCCCTGCCCGGAGGCAATGGTCGAGAGCGCCCGGAGCCACGTGAATCTGCTGCTGCAAAACGACTTCGAGGATATCTGCCTTTCTCTGAAGTCTTCCACCGTCCCGCTTACCGTGGCGGCATACCGTCTTGCGGCGGAGACCTTTCCGTTCCCGCTTCACCTCGGGGTGACGGAAACGGGGACGGAGTATAACGGGACGATCCAGTCGGCAGTCGGAATCGGTACGCTCCTCATGGAGGGGATCGGCAATACTATCCGCGTATCACTTACCGCAGACCCTGTGCGCGAAGTGACTGCCGGGATCGCTATTCTGAAAGCTGCGGGCGTCCGCACGGGTGGAGTGAAATTTGTCTCGTGCCCGACCTGCGGCCGCACGGAAATTGATCTCATCTCCCTTGCAACCCGGGTAGAAGAGCATGTGCGCGACCTGAACCGGGACATCACCGTGGCGGTCATGGGCTGTGTGGTAAACGGTCCGGGCGAGGCGCGGGAAGCGGACTACGGTATCGCCGGAGGCCGAGACAAGGGCCTGCTCTTTAAGAAAGGGGAGGTCCTGGGCACCTACCCCTATGATGAACTGCTGGAGCGACTTATGGACCTCATTGCCTCGGAGGAGTCTCTGCATGGCTGACCATACCCCATTCCTCACGGTCTTCCCTGGCTGTGCCCCGCTGCAGAGCGCAGCGGGCGGGCTGGAGAAGGCTTGGGTGACCGAGGTCCTTGTGAACACGGCCGAGCGCAGCCTTAGTGTCTCGGCACGGTTTGCGGCCATGCCCTCCCCGGTGGACCTGCATGACCTGACTGAACGGCTGCGCCGTGACTATGGTTTGAACACAGTGACACTGAACCCGGATTATCCGCCTACTACGAATACTGTCACTCTCCCGGCCGAGACCGGACATGTTTCCCCGGGGGATGTCCTCATGGGCCGGTCTATCCGACAGAGTCCCGTCCCGTTGAACACTGTCACACTGGAATCCGGCCGTGTCACCGTACAGGGTGAGGTCATCTCCGTGACATCCCGGGAACTGGCGAAGCGCGGTGCCGCGATTCTCTCCTTTGACATCACCGACAAGACCAGCTCCATCCGGGTAACGCATTATCTCCGCGCCGAAGACGACCAGAGTATCCTCGAGCGAATCAAGGAGCACGACTGCCTCCTGATCCAGGGCCAGGTGAACTGGTCCAAGTTTGATGACGACATGGTCATAGACCCACGCAACATCGTGAAGACGAAGAAGACGGTGCGGCCGGACAACGCGAAGGAGAAGCGTGTGGAGCTGCACCTGCACACGCGCTTCTCGGCGATGGACGCGCTGACGGATCCGAAGGCGGTGGTGAAGCGTGCGGCGTACTGGGGGATGCCCGCGATCGCGGTGACGGACCATGGTGTGGCCCAGGCCTTCCCGGACATGTGGAAGGCGGGGAAGGACGCCGGGGTGAAGATCATCTACGGTCTGGAGGCCTACTATTACAACGACATGGACGGCAACACCGCGGTGCACGGCCGTTCCGACCTCCCCCTGGACACGGAGTATATCGCCTTCGACATCGAGACCACCGGCCTGAACGCGCAGACCGACCGCATGACGGAGATCGGCGCGGTGCTGTTCCGCGGGCCGGAGGTCATTGCCGAGTTCAACACTTTTGTAAACCCCGGCATCCCCATCCCGCCTGAGATCACCGAGCTCACGGGCATCCGGGATGCGGACGTCGCCGCCGCCCCGGACGAGAAGGTCGCGCTCGAGGCCTTCATCGCCTTTGCCGCGGGGCGTCCCCTCGTGGCGCACAACGCCTCCTTCGACACCGGCTTCATGAAGGCCACGGCCCGGCGCCACGGCCTGCGCTTCGACCCGGTGTTCCTGGACACCCTGGCCCTGAGCCAGGACCTGCTCCCGGACCTGAAGCGCTTCAAGCTGGACATCGTCTCGAACCGGCTGGACCTGCCGAAGTTCAACCACCACCGCGCCTCGGACGACGCCATGGTGGTCGCCCGGATCATGGACAAGTTCCTCCCCGAGCTCCGCACCCGGGGCGCCCGGACCCTGGACGACATCGAGTCCATCCACAGCTCCCTGCGCCGCACCGACACGTCGAAGACCTGGCACATGATCCTCCTGGTGCTCAACCGCACGGGGCTGAAGAACCTCTACGAGATGATCTCCCAGTCGTACCTGAAGTACTTCTACAAGACCCCGCGCATCCCGAAGAGCCTCCTGCTCCAGCACCGCGAGGGTATCCTCGTGGGCTCCGCCTGCGGCATGGGTGAGCTCTACGGCGCCGTCATGCGCGGCGAGAACGACGCCACGCTGCGGCGGATCGCCTCGCTCTACGACTACCTGGAGATCCAGCCCATCGCGAACAACGGCTTCCTCGTGGACGACGGCCGCGTGAGCTCCGTCCAGGTCCTCCAGGACTTCAACCGCCGCATCCTCGAGCTCGGGCGCAGCATGTCGAAACCCGTGGTGGCGGCCTCGGACGTCCACTTCCTCGACCCCGAGGACGAGCAGTACCGCCGCATCCTCCAGGCGGCGAAGAAGTTCTCCGACGCGGACCGGCCGTGCCCGATCTACTTCCGCACCACCGACGAGATGCTCAAAGAGTTCGAGTACCTGGGGAAGGAGACCGCCTACGAGGTGGTCGTGACCAACACCCGGGCCATCGCCGACAGGGTGGAGGAGATCGAACTGCTGCCCCGTGACCTGTTCCCCCCGCGGATCGAGAACTCCGCCCAGCAGCTCAAGGACCTGGTCTACGACAAGATGCACCGCATCTACGGCGAAAACCCGCCGCCCCTGGTGCGCGAGCGCGTGGACACCGAGCTCAAAACCATCCTCGACCACAACTACGACGTGATCTACATGTCGGCCCAGAAGCTGGTCCAGAACTCGCTCGAACACGGCTACCTGGTCGGCAGCCGCGGCAGCGTGGGCTCGTCCATGGTGGCCTTCATGTCCGGCATCACCGAGGTCAACTCCCTCCCGCCGCACTACGTCTGCTCCGACTGCCGCTATACCGAGTTCCCGACGCTTGGCATCCGCTGGGACGGCGCTGCCGGGCAGCAGCTCCCCGCGGAGGAGGCCCCAGACGGTTCCGCCGAGCCTCGCCACTACGGTTGCGGCGCGGACATGCCCGGGAAGGACTGCCCCTTCTGCCGGAAACCCATGCGCCGCGACGGCTTTGACATCCCCTTCGAGACCTTCCTCGGCTTCCCCGGCAACGAGAAGACCCCGGATATCGACCTGAACTTCTCCGGCGAGTACCAGGCCAAGGCCCACAAGTACACCGAGGTGCTCTTCGGCTCCGACCACGTCTTCCGCGCCGGCACGATCGGCACGCTCGCCGAGAAGACCGCCTTCGGCTATGTGAAGAAGTATCTCGAGGAGCGCGGCATCCAGACCACCCACGCCGAGGAGAACCGGCTCGCCCAGGGCCTCGTGGGCGTCAAGCGCACCACAGGCCAGCACCCCGGCGGGCTCGTCGTCGTGCCCCAGGACATGGACGTGACCGACTTCTGCCCGGTCCAGCACCCCGCCGACGACCCGAACTCCGACATCATCACGACGCACTTCGAGTACCACTGCATGGAGGCCAACCTCCTCAAGCTGGACGAGCTTGGCCACGATGACCCGACCATGATCCGCATGATGGAGGACATGACCGGTGTCGATGCCAAGGAGATCTCCCTCTCCGACCCCGAGACGATGAGCATCTTCACGTCCCCGTCGGCGCTGGGCCTCCCGGACGAGGACCCCATCATCGGGAAGACCGGCACCATCGGCGTCCCCGAGTTCGGCACGAACTTCACGCGCCAGATGCTCGTCGACACCAAGCCGGACTGCTTTGACACCCTGGTGCGTCTCTCCGGCTTCTCCCACGGCACCGACGTGTGGGCCGGCAACATCCACGACCTGATCGTCAGCGGGACTGCCACGGTCGACGAGACGATCGGCTGCCGCGACGACATCATGATCTACCTGATCTCCAAAGGCATGGAGCCCTCCCTGGCCTTCAAGACCATGGAGGCCGTGCGAAAGGGGAAGGTGAAGAAGTCGGGCAGCTTCCCCGGCGATGCGGAGCAGCAGATGAAGGACATGGGCGTTCCGTCCTGGTGGATCGAGTCCGCCAGAAAGATTGCCTATCTGTTCCCGAAGGCGCACGCGGTGGCCTACGTCATGATGGCCTTTCGCATCGCCTGGTTCAAGGTGCACGAACCCCTGGCCTTCTACTCGGCGTATTTCTACCGGAGAAGCCAGAAGGGCGGCTTTGACGCCCGCATGATGTGCGGCGGAACGGAGTCCGTGCGCCGGAAGATCAACGAGCTGCGCCGTGCACCCAGTCTGACCGCCAATGAGGAGGATCTGCTGGTGACGCTGGAGGCGGTGTATGAGTTCAACATGCGCGGCTTCACCTTCGCACCCATCGATCTGTATGAGAGCGACGCGATGAAATTCCTCCTGACCGACGACGGCCGCATCCGCCCTCCCTTCGTGAGCATCGGCGGACTGGGGGAGAGCGCCGCCCTGGATCTCGCACGCGTCAGGGGGGAGGGGAAACGTTTCGTCTCAATCTCCGAAGTGGCGAATGCCTGCCCAAAGGTCTCGACGGCTCACATCGAGGCGTTGAAGGAATTGGGCGCTTTCGGCGATCTCCCGGATTCCAGCCAGGTCTCCCTTTTTGACTCCTGGTAACGGATAATGAGATAACAGCTGGAACTGAGAAAGAAGAGCGTTTTTTCGACTGCCGGTTTGCTTCCGGGCAGCATAAAACTTCACTGTTCAAAAGCAAAACAGGATAGAAAGTTCATGGAATTGTGATTGACGCGGTGAAGTTATGCGTTATATAATACAAAACCGTTAAAACAGTTTCCGTTTCGGGCAGAAGGACCGAAGGAACTGTTAGCGCCAGGCCCGTGAACGGGTGACGAGGATTGGCAGTGATCGAAGGACTCGGCGGATGCTGCCACGGCATGAGTGTGTCGTCAGAGAGAAAGCAAAAAGCGGAATCAGAACCGCAACAGAGGTTCTCTTGTCACTGTATGGATAATAAACAGTTTAGCGGGAAGAAAACTCGCAGAAGGAGAGCCATTTATGTATACGATTACGGATCTCTTTGATCTCGAACACACGCTGGCGGCAGATTATCTGCGGCAGTTCATTTATCCCTGGGAGGCGCTCAGCGGCATCAAAGAATTGATCCTACAGCTTGGACCTGCACTTGATGACGGATATGAAGAGCGCGCTCCACAGGTTTGGGTCCATAAGACGGCAAAAGTATTTCCGTCTGCTTATCTCGGCGCACCGTGTATCATCGGACCGAATTCAGAGGTTCGTCACTGTGCTTTCATCCGGGGATCCGCTCTTGTCGGTGCTGACTGTGTAGTCGGTAACAGTGTCGAATTGAAGAATGTGATCCTTTTTGATCATGTTCAGACACCGCATTACAATTACGTCGGTGACAGTATTCTCGGGTATTACAGCCATATGGGCGCAGGAAGCATCACCTCCAATGTAAAGAGTGATAAAAAGCTGGTTGTCGTTCATAACGGCATGGAACAGCTCACAACGGGGATCAAAAAATTCGGCGCTATGCTCGGAGACTATGTCGAAGTGGGCTGCAATGCCGTCTGCAACCCCGGAACCGTTATCGGCCGTCACAGTAATGTCTATCCAACCTCCTGTGTAAGGGGCGTTGTTCCTGAGAACAGCATCTGGAAAGACAACGGCGAGATCATTCACAAGGAGGAAAGATAAGATGGGGAAGTATTTCGGTACAGACGGCTTCCGCGGAGAGGCCAATAAAAATCTGACATTTGAACATGCGATTGCAATCGGTCGTTTTCTCGGTTGGTATTATGGCGTGAATCAGGGAAAAAAGGCGAAAGTTGTCATCGGAAAAGATACACGCCGCTCCTCCTATATGTTTGAGTATGCCCTTTGCACAGGCCTGATGGCCAGCGGCGCCGACGCTTACATCATGCATGTGACAACGACTCCTTCTGTCGCATATATTACCCGCGTGGATGATTTCGACTGCGGTATCATGATTTCCGCGTCCCACAACCCCTATTATGACAACGGGATCAAGCTGCTCAACGGCAACGGCGAGAAAATGGACGAGGAGACGATTCTCAAGGTTGAGGACTACATTGATGGCAAGATTGAGATCCCGGTTGCAGAGAGAGAAAACATCGGGCGGACAGTGGACTATGTGGCTGGTCGCAACCGATACATCGGCCACCTGATTTCCATGTCTAAGTACAGCTTCAAGGATGTCAGGGTAGGTCTGGACTGCGCAAACGGTGCTGCCTGGCAGATCGCCAAAGGTGTCTTTGATGCGCTTGGCGCCAAAACCTATGTGATAAACGCCGACCCGGATGGCTTCAACATTAATACTGACTGCGGCAGCACCCACATTGAGCATCTGCAAAAGTTCGTGGTAGACAATGGCCTGGATATTGGATTTGCCTATGACGGAGATGCGGACCGCTGTCTCGCGGTCGACGAAAAGGGGAACATCATCACTGGCGACCACACTCTGTATATCTACGGTCTGTACATGAAGGAGCGAGGAAAGCTACTTAACAATAAAGTAGTCACGACCGTTATGTCCAACTTCGGTCTATACAAAGCTCTGGACAAGGCCGGTATCGAATATGAAAAGACAAAGGTCGGAGACAAGTATGTCTACGAGAATATGGTTCAGACAGGCAATCGTATCGGCGGTGAACAGAGCGGTCATACGATCTTCCTGAAGTACGAGACCACCGGTGACGGTATTCTGACGAGCCTGAAACTGATGGAAGTCATGTTGGCGAAAGAAAAGCCGATGAGTGAGCTCGCTGCTCCTGTGGTGTTCTATCCGCAGGTACTCAAAAATGTCAGAGTTAAGAGCAAACCCGAAGCTCAAAATGATCCAGATGTACAGGCTGCGGTAAAAACGGTTGCCGATGCATTGGGGGATACGGGACGGATTCTTGTCCGTGAGTCAGGCACCGAACCGGTAATACGCGTAATGGTCGAAGCGGAAACGGATGAGATCTGTGAGAACTACGTGGATCAGGTGATTGATGTGATCAAGGCAAAGGGACATCTCGCATAAAACATGCTGCAAGTTTGTTTGGTAAAACAAACAAAAATTTTTTGAGTTTTATTGTGCAGCTTTTCTGGCATCTGGAATGCAGTTCATTCTGGATGCCAGATTTTTTGTACAGACATTTTTTGATGTCTAAACGATGCCACCTGTTTTGCAAATTGCACGAAAAAATAGCGTTATTTCATTTTTGTTATGTACATCTTGCGTGTTTCCCCTGCATGTGTTAAAATACGAACGATATATTTAGAGTGAAGTAGTATGTATATATGCGCTTTACTGCAGACGGCTTGCCGGACGTAGCCTGCTTCACATCTGGACAGGGGTGACGAATATGGAGAACAAGGCCAAGATTATTACGGTTGCCGGCAAAGGCGGTGTAGGCAAGACATCGATCTGTGCCTGTATCGTCAGACTTCTCACAGAGATGTTCCCGGACAGGAAGATCCTTGCCATTGATGCCGATCCGGCTGTCGGTCTGTCCGTTGCTCTTGGCGTGGATGTTAAGCTCACATTGGACGATATCCGCATGAGCATTGTAGACAGTGTTGAAAACGGAGAGACGAGAGAAGCGCTTGAGCTTCTCAGTGAAGCCCGTTTTCGTATATTTGACGCGCTGGTTGAAATGCCAGGATTTGCCTTTCTGGCGATCGGCCGCCCGGAGAGTTCCGGATGCTATTGCAAGGTCAATTCCTACCTGAAGGAAGTGATTGGGCTCCTTGCAAGCAGTTTTGATTTTGTCGTAATCGACGGGGAAGCGGGCATTGAGCAGATCCAGCGCCGAGTCATGGAGAAGGTTACGCATCTTCTCCTGATCACGGACCAAAGCAAAAAGGGAGGACAGGTGATCTCAACCATCAAGAGTGTCGCGGACGAACTGATCGCCTATGAGCGCGTCGGTGCAATCATCAACCGCGTGACGAATCCTGAACTTGTAAAGCTGATGGTAGTTCCCGGTGTGGAGATTCTCGCCGATATTCCGGCGGACGCGGCCTTTGCCGAGAATGACATCAAGGGAGGAAGCATTCTGGAATTGCCTGAAGATTCCATGATGCTTCGGGGAGTAAGGGAAGCACTCCAGAAAATGGAAATTCTTTAAAAGAAGAGGTGTATCATTTGAAAGATCTAAAACATCTGATCTACTTTGAGCGTCTGCTTGAGAATGCGGACAACGAGTTGGTGGAGAAGAAGAAAGGGGACGGCGGAATCTGCCTAGGCTATACCTGCTTTCATATTCCGGAGGTTCTGCTGAATGTCGACCGTTGCTTCTCAACCAGGCTCCGCGCTCCCAATACCGGCTCCATCGACATCGCAACCTACTATATGTCCAACTATACCTGTGAATTTGCACGCGCTCTGCTGGAGCGCGCCATCGAAGGCGGGTATCAGTTCCTGGATGCGTTGATCGGTGTGGATGCATGTTCGATGATGAACCGCTCGATGGAGCACTTTGAGATCCTGAGGGTCAACGATAAGCCGGATTTCTTCGTGACCCATTGTGATATGCCTTTCAAGATTACGGACTACACAGTGGAAGGCTATCGTCGGCAGATGCGCGTCCGTGTGCTGGACCGTCTGCAGGAGGTCTTCGGTGTTGATACCTCTGATTCAGCGATCCGCAAAGCCGTGGAAGAGCACAACGAGGTGTGTAAGATTATCTCTGAGATCCGCGAGATGCGCAAGGCAAAGAACCCTGTGATCACGGGCTATGAGTTCCATGTTCTGAACCTCGTCACCTATGTCTGTCCAAAGAGCGAGATCCTGCCCTATCTGCAGGAAACTTTGGAAGAGCTTAAGAAGAGAAAACCTGATAAAAAGAACCCGTACCGCGCCAGAGTAGCCATTGTCGGTTCCGAAATCGACGATCCGAACCTTACCAAGCTGATCGAGGGCTGTGGTGCTTTGGTCGTTTCCGACCGCTATTGCTTTGGCTCCACGCCAGGCCGCGAGGTGATCGAGCTCAACGATGACGAGGACGCCCTGACCCAGATATGCCGCCACTATATGGAGGTCTCTGAGTGCGCCCGCTATATCTCAGACGAGAAGGTCCTCCAGCGGCGTGAGACGTCAGACCGCCTGGCCAAGGAGTTTGGCGCTGAAGGTATTATCTATGAACAGATGAAGTACTGCGACTACTGGGGCTTTGAGCGCGCACTCGTCAGCCATATCATGCACGATGAGTATGGCTGGCCGGTTCTCTCCATCGACAGACTGTACAACAACGGCAATTCCGGCCAGCTCCGGACCCGTGTACAGGCATTTGTCGAGTCGCTTGAAATTAAGCGCATTCATAAAGAGGAGGGCAAAGCATAATGGCAAAGGTGCAATACCCCAATCCAAAATTCTGGAAAGCCAAAGACAATATCGAATGGAAAAAACAGGGTGAAAACCTGAAGGAAGTCATGGGCATCTTTGGCAACATGCTGAAGAAGACCGACTGGAAAGGATTTGGCGAAGGCATTGTCGAGATACTGAAGGCCGACGGCGAACGCATCAAGGGCGAGTATAAGGACTTCATGGCTCTTGACAACAGCGAAAAGTGGGACCGTGTAGTCAACGGAGAGCGCAGTCTTGGTCGGCTCTACCGCAAGGGTGCCATGGCCACTGTCCGCCGCGAATGGCGAGGTGTGAAGGATACAGCCTATGACTTCTATGAATGGGCGAGAATGTGGGGCATGCTCCTCATGACTTTCTCCAAAGATCTGATCCCCGCCATGAACAGTGCGCTTTGGTACCGATGGATGATCTCCTACTTCTGCTGCCACGGTTTCATGGACAAGAATATCCTTGGGCTGCGTGGTTCAAATCTGCGTATGAGCCATGCCGCAACCTACGAGATCTTCCGGTATGTTGCAGAAAACCTGGTCTTTCTCTCCAAGGCAGATCGCAAAAACGGTAACAGCACCGAACTCAACAAGATGCTCTTTACCTTCGACGAGATGACCATGGGCCAGATCGCTGCCGGCTTCCCGGATTTGCTGGCGATCCCGCACCAGCTGCTGCCCATGTTCCTGGTCTCCGAGATCGACCAGCTGGTTTGCATTCCGTACATCGATGCGGTCGAGAGCTACGGCCTGCCCTCCGACACATGCCCGGTTCCGTCCTCCGAATGCGGCGCCCTTGTTATTGACGCACTGCCGGATATGGGCTCCCTGTTCATTTCCTCCTCCATGCCATGCGACGGATCAACCATGGCGAGCTCATACTTCTCCCGCCGCTTTCCGAACATCCCGGTCTTCCACCTCTGCTTCCCGGTGCGTTACATGGATGAAGAGACCGTACAGATGGGGGCCGACGACATCAAGGCCTGCATCAAAGCCATCGAGGATGCTACCGGAGCCAAGTGGAACTGGGACCACTACTTCGAGTGTATGAAGCGCTTCAACCAGGAGACCGACCTTGAGCTTCAGAAATGGGAGATTAACAAATCTTCACGCCCGCAGTTCATCGGACCGAGCTATGAGCTCTTCCGCAAGTGGAACTATGAGATGGACGGCGGTATCGATCCGCGTGTCCTGCCTGCGATGCAGAAAATGAACAATATACTGATGAGGGCCTACGAAAACGGTGAGACTGCCTGGCCGGAGAGAAAGATGAAGTACCGCGCACTGGTCTGGTCCTGTCCGGCCCACTACTACGCCAACTTCTCCAACTGGCTTGCCAACTGCTGGGGCATTGATGTCCTGGTTGAAATGGAGTCCCTGAACTACACCAAGCATCTCGAGACCGAGGACAAGGAAGAGGCACTGCGCGACCTGGCCCGCCTGTATGAGCGCATGGTCATGCGTCGCCACACCAACGGCGGCTACCAGAACGTCGTCGATGAGTGCTGGCGCCAGTGTGAAGCTTGGAACGCCAAGCTTGTCATCATGTACCAGAATGTCGCCTGCAAGAACATGGCGACCGTTCAGGGGCTTCTGGATGAGCAGGGCCGTCAGCGTGGCTACGACCTGATCTGGGTCGAACACGACCTGATGGATCCGCGTACTGTCTCCCGCCGTACCATGCGCGACAAGGTCAACGAGTACATGCGCACCGTCATGCGCGCAGAGCCAGTTGACCCGTCCCTGGTAGAGTTTGAAGACGAAGTCTGCATGTAATAAACAATACTATTATTGGAGGATAATAAATAATGAAATATTTCGGTGGTTGTGATGTAGGCTCTACCTACACCAAGGCGGTTATTCTGGACGAAAACGGCAAAATGGTTGCCGATACTACGATTAAGAGCAAAATCAATTCCGAGCAG
>CADBWQ010000017.1 GCA_902798545.1 Oscillospiraceae bacterium | reverse complement strand
CTATGATGAAGACAAGAACGCGATTTTCGCCAGAGGACATTTCATTGAGCCTGTGGTTATCCGTACTTTTGCAAACCTGGTCGGAGCACATGTCGTTCCGGAAACCCGAATGTTCCGCTCGAAAAAACACCCGGTTGCAACAGCGAATATCGATGGTATTCTCAGAATGCCAAACGGAAAGCTGGCTATCTTTGAGGCAAAAACGGCAGTTGTTGAGAAAAAAGGGGAGTGGATGGGGAAGAAAATTCCACCGAACTATGTCACTCAGTGCCACCAGTATATGGCGGTTTTGGATGATCCCAGAATTGAATGCGCATATATTGGGATGATCCCGGTCGCCGACATAACACTGGACGGTACCTATATCGGCAGTGCGTATAATGATGATTTTTATCACCACAGAATTGAGCGGGATGAAATCTATGAAAAAGAAATACTGGAGAGCGAATCGGAATTCTGGGAAGCATATATAGAAAACGGAATTAAACCGGAACGCTCAAAGGGAATAGAGCTGGATAAACAAATCGCGCTGAAATATACGCCGTCTCCGATTAGTGATCCGACAATTCCGGCTCCGGGAGCTGGAATATGAAGCCTGGAAGGATAAGCTGGATCGAATGATAGAAGCGGATAAAGCCTATACGGAGCAGAAAAAAATCTGTGACCGACTTGAAGGTGAAAAGGAAACTGCAAAGCTGGAGGTACTTGATGCACTTCAAGGAGCTCAGCAGGGCTTATTCAAAGATAAAAAAGGCAGTACGGTTGTTACCGTGCTGAACAAGATTATTCATAAGACAACAGCAGATACGAAAAAGCTCAAGGAATTCTATCCGGAAGCCTGGGAAGCAGTAAAAAAAGAGAGCGCCTATACCAGATTCTCTTTCAAACTATGCTGACGCAGAGGTACCGCGGGTGCAATATGGCAAACGGGATTCCATCAATGTATCAGGGAAAAAAGGCGGTGAGCTTGACGTATGGCAGATGACGGAATTGATGCAGGCTATGAAGAAATCATAGCCTCTTTTACCTTCAAAACATACGAATCCGAGGACCGATCCTTCTGCGTCTTCAAATATCGGAACCAGGATACAGGAAAGGAGTTCACCGCAGTCGGTGCCATGCTTCCGGATCAGAAGAATCTCTCAGTCAAGCTGACCGGGAAATGGGAACTGAACAGAAAGACGGCCAGAAAGCAGTTCAAAGTTGCTTTTGCTGAAAAAAGCGTCCCAACAGGGGAGAATGAGATTATTGCATACTTTGTGGCTCTGAAATGCAATATCGGCAAAGTGAAAGCGAAAGCTATTTGGAATCACTTCGGAAAAAGCACCTGGGAAGTGATCGAAACCTCAACGGAGAGGCTTCTGGAAGTTCCTCATATCAGTGAGAGGATTCTTTCTAAATTTGAAGAGGCGAGAAAGAATGACAACGTATTTCGGGATTTGCTGAAAATGATGTCGATAGCCGGAGTTGCATTAGGAGGAGACACTCTTCACTCCATTGTGGACAATTTGGGGCCAGGAGCGGTTGATCTGCTTACGAGGAATCCTTATGCGCCTTATGGTAAGGTACACGGATTCGGGTTCGACAAGGCTGATGCACTGGCATTTTCTCTCGGCTATCCTATGGACAGTGAGAACAGGTTGATTGCTGCAATCAGGAAGATCCTTGACGATGCCGCATTACGAGGCCATGTCTGTCTCCCGAAGGAAATGCTGCTAAACGAGTTGATCAGGTTCACAGAATGCAGCCGGGAACGCTGTGTCGACGCAATCAGGAGCGCTTTTAAGGAGAGAAGAATCAAAGGAGCAAATAATTATCTGTATTCGCCGAGACGGTATGATCAGGAGGCATCAATTGCGGATAATCTGACGAGACTGATCAGTGCAACCATGACTCCCGTCCCTCAGATCGATGCTTATATTGAGAAATATGAGCAGTCAAATTTCACACTGGCACAATGTCAGAAAAATGCAATCATCAATGCGTTTCAACATCCTGTTACAATCATCACTGGTGGCCCGGGGGTAGGAAAGACAACAGTCATAAAAGCGATACTGATGGTTCATCACGGAGTATACGGATCCTCATCAAATCCGATTCTGCTGGCTCCGACCGGAAAAGCCGCACGCAGAATGTCTGAAGCCACAGGCTACCCGTCGCAGACAATCCACAGTGCAGTTGGATGGAAAGGCGAAGATTTTGAATTCGGAGCTGCTTCGACTGCGATAGATGGAAACCTGATAATCTGTGATGAAGTATCGATGATGGATCAGCAAATTGCCAGCATTCTGTTTGAATGTATCAAAACCGGCAGCCGCCTTGTACTTGTAGGTGATGTCGATCAGCTTCCAAGCGTTGGCTGTGGAAACGTACTTGGAGATTTATTACGGTCCGGAGTAGTTCCGGCTACAAAGCTTGATGTGATTTTTCGCCAGGCTGAGGATAACCCTATCGTAAAAAACGCTTATAGAATTAATCATGGTGATATAAACCTGGACTTTTCCAGAACCTTTCGCTTTATTGAGTGCAAAACAGAAGAGGAAGTTTTCAACGCGGCCTGCAGGATGTATATCAAATGCGTAAAAGCCTATGGAAAAGATAATGTTGTCCTTCTCAATCCGCAGCGTTATAATACACCGGTAAGCGTTGAAAGGTTTAACAATCAGATCCAGGCCTGCGTAAACCCGCCAAAGGCAAATGCCTTGGAAATTAGAATCGGGAAGACTGTTTTCCGAGAAGGGGATAAGGTCATGGAACTGAAAAACACCGATATCGGCCCCAAAAATGGAGATGTCGGTTATATCCGCGAAATCACGCGCAGGAAATCACCAGAGGATCCTGATGTTTTCAACTATTTTGCGAATATTGAATGGGCAGGCGAGAACACTTGGATTGAGTATAGTCAGGATGATATGCGGCATGTCACACTGGCATTCTGCACGACAGTTCACAAAAGTCAGGGCAGCGAATACCCGTATGTAATAGAAGTGGTATCCAAAGCACATCCCAGCCTCTTGAAGAGAAACCTGCTGTATACGGGTATTACCCGGGCTAAGACGGCCTGCTGCCTGATTGGTGAAATGGATGCTCTCAAAATGTGTATTCAGACGGACAGCACATCAGAAGAAGGGCGATACACTCTTCTGGCAAGCAGAATGGCGACGCTTAACAGAAAATGACCTGCGACCAATAGAATTCAGAAAGGAAATTATTACATGCAGAAATATGAAAATATACCTGTTCGGGATATGAAGCTGGACGATGCCGTGGAAGGCTTCTATCTGATGAAAAATCCGTCTCCCAAAACCACCCAGAGTGGAAAAGACTATCTGGTTTTTAATCTTGCAGATGCAACCGGTGAGATTGAAGCAAAACTCTGGGACTATGCCGGAGATCTCCATACAAAATGCAACGGAAAGCCTGTAAAAGTCCGGGGCAACATCACGGAGTATAATGGAAAGAAGCAGCTTACGGCGGTTCTGCTCCGGGAGAGCAGGTCAGACGACCAGATCGATCTGACTAAGCTGGTCCCGGTTGCCCCTATCGAGCCTCAGCAGACACTGTCGCAGATGGTTGATATTCTCGATTCGGTACAGGATGAGGAATACAAAAAGATCTGCTTTGCTGTGCTGGATCGGTATAAGGACGTGTATTGCTGCATTCCTGCTGCAAAGCAAGTCCACCATGCCTTCAGATACGGTCTGTTGATGCATAGCTTCTATATGCTTTGCCACGCTGATCATATGGCTCATATGTATACATTCCTGAACAGGGATCTTCTGATCACCGGAACCTTCTGCCATGATATTGGGAAAATCAAAGAATTCCAGTTTTCAGAAATGGGACTGGTCAATGACTATTCAATCCCCGGACAGCTTCTTGGGCATCTCTATATGGGAGCCAAAGAGGTATCTGAAATAGCCGAATCACTCGGCATTTCAGAAGAAAAGTCAATGCTTCTCCAGCATATGCTCTTGTCCCATCATGGCAAGCCGGAGTACGGTGCATGTGTTGTGCCGAAGACAGCGGAAGCGCTGATTCTACATATGATAGATGATCTGGATGGAAAGATGGAAGTATACAGAGAGATGATTGAAAACTCCGAACCGAACAGAATGACAGACCGTGTCTGGCCTCTTGATACGAAAGTCTACATTCACAACTGACGCTCATGGGATTTTTTCCAGTGATCCCTCTGAAAATTGACAAATCTGAAATGGTAAAATATAATTGGTTCATCAATGATAGAAGTTATGCGATAAGGTAATTCGCAAAACTCTCAATCAGGAAATGTAATACAGAGAAAAAGGCAGACCTGTACGAGAAAAGTACCGGTCTGTCTTCTTGTTTGTAAGGAAGGAGTCAAATTGGATGCGATCAGATACCGAATTCTATCTCCTAAGAAGTTGGGATCACGGCCTTTGACAGGTCTGATGCCGGCAGCTTGAAAGCTGAGACCTGGGCAACTTCAAAAAGCGAGCTGGGATTAATAGCATCTATCAGTATAGAAAGCAATACAACAATCCCGGTCAGGCTCACTGCGATTAACAGCTAAATACCAGAATACAACTAATCATCTTGCAATTATTATATACAGGGCTCAGCCCGGAAAGGAATCAAAATGTATAACCAAAATCCACAGAATGAACAGTTTTACGGATCTGCTCCTCAGGCAGGAGTTTACCCGCAGCAATCGTTTGGAGCGCCTCAGCCTTAAATCCCGCTCAGAGCGGTGGTCAGCAGGACAGGCTTAAGTATACTCCTGCAATATATGAGAAACCAGAAAGCGGCAAGCCTGAAGACCTCGTCATGACTCTGGTTCTGGGTATCAGTACAACGCAGAACCTCTTTTTCAATAAGTTCCTGTCAAAGAACGGGAATGTCTGTGTCGGGGTTGCTACAGATATTGTACTCAGCGACCAGTTCGTGGCAGATATGTTTGGCCAGCATGTTGTACGTCCGGATCATATTGTCAGCCTGCAGTTCAGCTTCGCTGGATATACTGCCAAAAACTTTTTGGAGCATATTCCGAATTGCACCAAGAACATTATTGTTCAGCTGAAAAACTTCAGCGTTCAGAGCTTTAGCCGCAGAGATGGATCTCAGGGGATGCAGATCAGGGCAAACTGTGTGGGAATGCAGGTGGATCACTACAGCTCAAAGTACAAAGCAGGGGAGTTGAAGCAGTATAGCACCCTGAGCATCAGTTCCCCATACAGTGTAAAAGATAACACGAATGGTGCTGCAGCAGGGCAGCACATGCAGAACTCCGCGGCAGGTTATCCGCAGCCGCCTCAAAACATGAACCCTGCCGGGCCCCAGATTCCCGGAGTATCCAGGTTTGAAGAAATGGATGATGAAGAGCTTCCGTTCTGATCTTGATTTGTTATTAACAGCTCCCAGCGATGGGGGCTGTTTTCTTTTTTCTAGATGTATAGTTTTTTTTATTTTTATGGGTATCAGCTTTAATCAGTCGACCACAAGAAAAAGTATCGTGTCCTGAAAAACGTCTAGGAACAGTTGTATAATCCATAATTGCGGAGGAGTGTCCGGCTCCTCCGCAATCTATATAATCGTCACTATTCCGGATCTTTGCCGGTGATTGATTTCTCTGCTGCGTTTTTCTTTCTGATCTCCCAGTAGTACTTTCTGGCGGATTCGGGGAAGTCCTCCATCACCCCGTGCTCAGGGTCATAGAATTCACCTTCCCGGTACAGTGACCAATGCCAGCAGCGCGGTGTCTCCAGGCTGAGCAGGCAGAATGCCGGCAGTTCCTCCTTGCGCATAACCTGAATGCGTTCTTCCGCAACCCAGACTCCGTGGCTTCTGAGGAAGCTCTTCATATCCCTGAGATTCGTCTCCCGATCGTTGCCCAGTTCACTGCACACCTGCTCCACGGTCAGGCCTGTAACCATGGCGAGTACCGCCTGACCGCACTGCAGTTCAGTGGGCTCATGGATATATTGGATCACTTCTTATATTCTGCGTAAGCTTTCGCTGTTTTCGTGTAGTTGCGTTCTGTCAGTATCTCATAGACACAGTCTCTGACATCCTTCGTCGCGATGATCTCATTCTCCTTCGTCAGTCTGGAGAACACTTCATCGGCGATGTTGACAGCTACAGCCCTCGTGATCTCTTCCCCACTGATGTCCTGATTCGCCTTGAGGATACTGTTTACGACCTTCTCATCGTCATACATTGTCGTGTTGCCGTTTCGCTTTGTGATCTTCATGATATTTAGCCTCCTCTTTCATAACTTTCCTAAAAAAATGTGTTCTGTTCTTTATATATCATCAGAGTCGCAGGATGGCACTGATGCGCTTGAATGAGGAAAAGGGCTGCCTCAAAGGCCTGCTGGAATGATTGACATTCTGCCCGGCAGCTTATCACCCCGGTTAAGTCAGGGGGTTACTCAACATTCCGAGGGGATACGAAGAAGAACGATATTGTGGTCCACCAGGGGGATGTAACGCATGTCCGAGGCAGCTCCGGAGACAATTCTTAACCCGATATTTTTGGAAGGATCTTGAGATGAGCTCTGAAACTGCCGGACATATTGCTCCGGATTAAATGGCCTCCCGCCGTCTCGAAAACGCAGAATCACTTCACTGTTCCGATATACCGCGCGAACATCCATACCGCTGTTAACCATTGAGGCATATCCCCATTGGAGCGTATTGCAGGCCAATTCCTCCACGCAAAGTGCGGCAATGTTACTGGTTCTGAAAGAAAGCCCTTTTACACGGAAGGACGTCCGCAGCTTTTCTGAAAACGCTGTGATCTCCTCTGTCGTATATAATGTCGCTTCCAGAGAATCATCCGTGTCTTCCTCGGGGCGAGGAGAAAACAGGCCTCTTCTTTCGCTGCCTGTAGAAGTCAGGCGGAAGCAGAAAAGCAGCGCCAGCAGACCGAGTAAGATAGTTCCAGCAAGACGTCCATACCACAAACTGCTCTGCCCAATGAAACGGCTAAGGATCCATGAGAAAGCCAGAGCAATTGTTCCTCCGTCCAGGATGCCAAATATCGATGAACGCCGGGCTTTGCCGTGGACGATCAGTTGAGCCTCTGTCATCTGGCAAAAGCACACAAACGGCAGCGACATCGCAAGAGCTCGAAGATAGGGCAATGCCATGCGGAAAAGCTGCATGTCTCCTCCCGAACAGAAGATCGTAAGGGGCTTGGACGCGGCAAAAAACAGGAATGCATAAGCTGCACACGGAAGGAAAGAATACCAAACACCCAGCCGGAAAACCGTCTGGAGGGCGCGGGAATCTGCTTCCCCGGCAGAAACGCTTCCTAGTGTCATGCAGGTTCCGCTTACGGCCATCACAGCGGGAAGAAGAAAAACCCAGACGGAACTGCCTATTGCAAGAACGGCCACGGCATTTTCCCCTCCAAGCCGGGAAGCAAGACGGTTGAGGAGAACACCGCAGAGAAATGAAAAGATTTCACGAAGCATCATGGGAAATCCTTCAGAAAGCTGCATGAGTTGCTTCATTGAACGCCAGTCTCCTGCAGCTGGACGCAGGACGGTCTTGGAATTGCGAAAATGCAGGACAAGCACAAACAACTCACCATAGCAACTCAAGGTGGTGGCCAGTGCCATACCTGCCATTCCGCCATGAAACAGCAGCGCATTCATCATATCGCCGCTCAGATTGATAAGGGTGGCAATTTGAATCGCAAAGGGAGACCGCTTCACATCTCCATCCATCTGCATAACAGGATGAAGAACCGGACAAAGCATCATCGGGAAAACGGCCGGCGCAAGCCATAACAGGTAATCTGAGGCAAGGGAGAGCGTCCTTTCAGCATAATCTGCATGACCGCTTAACATGACAAGTGCAGGACTGCGTAAAGCCGTCAGCAGCAGAACAAGCGGAACCGCTGCAATCAAGCCGGACGAGAGCAGATAAAAAATGCATCGGTCAGCACTGTTCAAATCCCCTCTGCCGATATATTTTCCAAGATTTACCTGTGCAGAGGTCCGCAGAAGGACGGGGAAGAAGTTCAGCAGGGAATAGATTGGGAAGACAAGGCCAAACGCAGCAGCGGCCTGGCCGCCCAAGAAGTGACTGATAATCATCCCGTCTGCAGCTGTATTGATCATGAGCGTCATTGCTCCAAGATAGTTTTGGAGAACACACCGGTGAAACATCCGGCGAAGGATTACTTCTCCATTGTTTTGAGAATTGATTTCCATGGCTGTTACAGAGGCCGGATGCGATTCAGAATTTGAACAACACTATAGATGAGAAATACTTCAATAGGATAGTTTATGGCTTCTTTCGGAATGCTTGCTAAAAACACCACTTTGAAGGTCATGCCGTAAAAAACACTCAACCAAAAGCAGTTGAGCAGAAGACTGATGAACACGGTTTTCAGGAGATGTGAAAAGGCCACGCGCAACGCAAGCCCCTTTGCCCCCGCGTGAAACAGACTCATCCGGCATGTTTTATTATCCCACCATTTCCGATACAGAAGCAGGCCGTAAACCATCCCCATCAGGGCGGTACTGATTGTAAAACCTGGGAAGAAAGGCCCTTTCGGCGCAACAAAAAAACCGCAAATATCTATGAGAGCACCGATGAGCATGCCGATCCAGGGGCCAAATAAGTATCCTCCTGCCGCAATTGGAAGACCCGTAAGGGTTATCTCCGTCACCGTTGAGAGTGGAATGCGAAATAGGGACAAGACCACCCCCAAAGCAATCAGCAATGCGCTTGTTGTAAGAACAGACACGCTCGATTTTGAAGAGTTCATGGATACACGCTCTTTCCAGGCAGTTGTAGGTCCGTTTTCAGGAGCAAAATCCTGATTTATAGATTTAATTCTACCACAGTCTCCCAGCCCTGTAAAACAAAAATAATACTGGAAACAGAAAAAAGCGGGCGCACAGAGGCGGTTCACTGAGCAGATTTGCGTTGAGAGTTGTCTCCCCTGTGCAGCGACGTAGGACGCTCGAAGTCCGTCACTTTGCAGATTTCAGTGACATGGATCTTGTCAATGGATTTGTGCTTTACAATTGCCATCTTGATGCATCTCCGTTTTCTTTGATGCTTCTATTATACGACTATTACTGTCCTTTATTAAGGACACAATACTATTTCTTGTGGTCGGCTGTCTAAAGCCGATGCCCTTATTTATTTTTATACTTGTAAACGTATAAAACAACAGAAATATAATCTGATTTGTATTTGTCAAGTGTAAATTAATAAGTTATAATATGCTCAATTAGATTTAAAGGACTGGAGGGCAGATGGGCAACAAGAAGCTCAATCCTCGTAGGATACCGTTGGCAAAAAAAGATATCAATAAGGATGAGATCATTAATTCGGCTATGAACGATGATATGGCTCACGCATGGTACCTTGTAGCCACGGCGCTATTGGAGCAGGAACTTGTCAGTTCAGCTGATATTCCGGCCATATGTGAAGAAGTAAATCAGTTTTCGCTCACTGCCAGGGCAGAGGAAGCTAAACTTGTACACGCTGAAAAGCTGATGGGCAGAAAACGGCCTAAAGTATTATCTGTGTCTCGTGTTAAGTCTAAAGCAGATCTTGAGAAGTTTAAAAAGAACGTTGAGAAAGTTGCTTTACACACATCTTTGGCTGTGATCTGTCTTGGATTGGAAAAAAGATTTTCTGACGATACACTGCGAAGAGTTTTCTTATCTGCCGATCTGACCGAAGCTGAAGTAGACAGCGGGAGATTGACCTGGAAAGATCTGGAACAGAAATTGCGAGAACAAATGATTGCAATTACGGTTGCATCAGAAGCATAAAAAAGGAATGCTTTCCCTTAACGGAGAGCCTTCCTTTTTTGCTATGATTTTCTCTTCTAATGCGAAGATATTTGAGGGGATACCTGTTGTGTGCAGTTCTTCCAAGCTTCACCAGGTGACCTATACAGTCTGCTGCCAACAGCTGAAATATCAATTGTTCGTTCTCTTCCCCTATAGAGAAAAGTGATACTGCCTTTATCATCATTTATAACCGTGACAGACTCCAAATCCCCGGTCTCCCTATTGACATACCAGAGTTGAGGCCTCTTTTTGTTCCGACAGTTTTTACATCGGCAAGGGATCGGCTGCCTTAACTTGTAAAAATATGCTCGGTCTGCTTTCGTAATAATGAAAGTCCTGCCGCAGTCATTACAAAGCTTTTCCATCTTAAGATACTTTATCAACAATTATTTGCTTATGCTACAAGATTACGTGACTGATGAACTGCACTTGAAACAGAATTAGCAGATATTATTATTTACCTGCTATTTTGCCGTCCAGAATCACAACGTTCATAGGCTCAATAACAATCTTATCCCAAACGCCCTCCACAACATAAGGTTCTTCTGCTAAATATGCATCAATGTCGTTTCGTGACTCAAAATTCATAACCAGGACCGAGCCCTTTGGTTTTCCTTCATCATCCAGGATACCTCCGGCACAGACGATATGATCTATCAGCTTCTGCATTCCTTTCAGATGGCGCGGGCGAACTGCCATACGCTTATCCAAAACAATTTTCCCATCGTAAGCCGTGATTACAAACTGCATGATAAACCTCCTAAAAAAATAGTCTTTTCTGATGCGTTAAAAATCGGCCTGCTTCAACTTGCCTGGCACTGACATACGGATAAATACGTATTCCGTCTCACTGGATCTGGATTCATCAAAAACATAGCAGCACCTGTTATAAGCCTTGATCTGCTCTGGAGTCTCTATGGCGTTCTCAGCTAAGTAACGAACCATATCGCCTCTGGCCATCTTAGCATATACGCCTTTCTGGACAACCTTCCCATCCTCCAGTTCACCGAAAACGCAAGAAATATAGCGATCTTCCGTTGACAGATACCTTTCAATGCACCTGGAATACTCCTTAGAGGCAAGATTTACTATAATCCTGCCGGAATCCAAGACTTCATGATATAAGGAATCACCCCAGAAGTCATATAGATTGCTATATCCGGCTACAGTTGCTTTTGCCTGCATTTCCAGGCGATAGGGGACAACTCCATCCATCGGTTTCAATACGCCATAGAACCCGGACAGAATTCGAAGATTTCTCTGCACATAGTCAAACTGGTACTTCTCAAATACAGACGGTGCCATATAGGAATATTGTATACCGTCATAGGCAAGAATAGCCGGAGAAAGGTTTTGTTTGAGATCCATTACAGCAAATCGTTCCGAGTTTTGCCTGGCGATTATGTCGTTGCAGGCCCATAGCTTTTTCTGCTCGGATAAGGAAAGCTCCTTAATCCAGTCCAGCAGGATCTCGGTCTTCTGGAGAAATACGGGATAATCGTGAAAACTGTAATAGTCTGTATCCTCCCGCATTTTTTTAGCAGGGGAGATAATGATTCTCATATTTGAGTTCCTTTGTCAGAGCCTATTCATGCAGCTCGAGCGGAAGACCGTCAGGATCAGCAAAGAAAGTCATCCGTTTACCAGTGAATGTATCTGTACGAATGGGTTCGCAAGTAATACCCTTATCGGCCAGTTCTTTCACGGCTAGTTCAATGTTTTCTGTGTGAAAAGCGAGATGTCTGAGCCCACATGCTTCAGGATAAGATGGTCTTTTAGGCGGATTCTCAGGTGCAAATATTTCTAGTTCAGTGTCAGAGTTCACTCTGAGATCAAGTTTCCAGTCTTTTTTATCCTCCCGATAGTTTTCACGAATAATAGGAAACCCAAGTCTGTTCACATAGAAATCCTTTGATACCGGATAATCAGAGACGATGATAGCTATGTGATGAATAGCTGAAAGATCCATATTGCGCTCCTTTATACGTGATCGTTCTTTGAAGATAATCCCTGCCGGCAGATAACAGAGGTCTCTTCCTTATATATTATTATACTGTAGACGCATGAAGAGAGCAAGAAAAATGAGTTTAACCCGCTCATGTCTTTTACCCTCTGCATCAGACAGCAATATCTTTTTATTAACTCTCAAAAATTGACATTTACAAGAAATCTATATATAATTTCACCATCATGATAGAACTTTACGAAAGGACGTTGAAAGCCGAAATCAAGAAATGTCTCAGATCTATTATTGCCGCATCTCTATTATCTATTTCTGCTGGAATAATCTGCAGGAATAGTGCTTATTCAGACTGGAATGTGTTTCCTGGGAGCACGGCAGAGCTTATGAGCTCGTCTTTCTCAGATCAGACTGGCTATAAAGGAGAAACTGTTACCTATCAGCCAGAGGAGAAGTACTTCACTGTAACTGAACCTGACACTGTGCTATACAGACTTCGGGAAAAAAACGGTGAATTGCGAGGATATAAGATTCTTCCGATTGGCACGATTCTTGGGGGGATTGAGAGTATAGATGAATTCCTGATCTGCTCATATGAGGATTATGAAGGTCAATTCTGCGTTTCACTTAATAATGTGGCAGAAGGCCTCTACTATGTTTTACCTGAAAATGGTTTGGATCTCAGATTTCTTCTGCTTGACGTGGAATATGATATTCTGTTTGCTACTGAGCGCAATATTACAGGTCATGCCATGTACCCAGCTATACCAATGCTCGAGAGAAAAACAGCTTATATGCTCCAGCAGGCAAATGCTGCTTTCAAAGAAGACGGATTTGCAGTAAAGCTGTATGACACATATCGGCCGAAGTCAGCCCAGTTTGAATTGTATGATATTGTTCAGGACTCCAGGTTTATTGCGAATCCTTATGAAAACAATTCTTTTCATCAGGTCGGCCGGGCAGTTGATATGTCTCTGATCGAATTGAAAACAGGGAAAGAGCTGGAGATGCCGACGCCCATGCACACGTTTAACGTAAGCGCATCGAGATTTAACAGTGACACATGGACTGAAACCGCGCGAAAGAATGTAGAATACATGACAAATATCATGATAGAGTGCGGATTTCGAACAATATCAACGGAATGGTGGCATTTCGAGAACGGGGAAGAAGGGGACTATATGGATCCTTATCTGGACTATTCTTCTCTGCCTCTGCTGCCGGCAGATGAATATGGTGATTGCATATTCCCCAATTAAAGCTTCCGACCCCAGTTGATTCAAATATATCCAGAAGAAACTGGTGAAGAACTTTTTCATTTTGATCTGGCACTCAATGCGTCGTCCCCGTTGAATGTCAGCTCCTCCAGGAGGAACCTTCCATACAGAGACTATACACGGCAGCTGCAGACGATGCTGTCAAAGTTGAAAGCAAGCTGCGCCGATGTAAATTCGGAACTCTATAGCGGGTTGTTTATACGGCCCGCTATAGAGATTATATATGATATGGAGAGATTGATTTAAAAATGCCCAACCCAATGAGAGTATCAGCCCGGCAGGATACTGAAGAAGTAAGATTAGAAAGGATGTATAAAGAAGATTATTTGAGGTCATATGCATCCAAAGCAACTGCGTTATATCAAGGAGATGATGTTTCTGAGAAGCCGCTGGAAGAATGGAAGTTTTACAAAAGCCCCATTATGACAGCTAAAGGGAAAAGAATTGTCTGCGATGATCCCAATATTTCGAATGATACTTTGGAGAAACTGATTGTTTCAGAGCATGAATACCTGTCAGGCAAGGAAAATTCGTGGCTCCTGTCTAAATCGAAGCAGGAAATCTTTGACGAAGTGTTCTTGTCGATGCGCGAGGTAGGTCTGGCTCACATGTCTCAATGTATTACAGACAATATCAACCAATGCAAAGCGGAACTCATAACCAGATACTGTGATGATAAGAGACTGCCTTTCATCGTTGGTGCATTGTATTTGGATGCGTACATGGCTTCAGAGCATTTATTTTACTATAGACGATCCATGCACCAAGGGTATATCAGAGAACCATGGAGTCCGAAGCTCATATATCTTGCTCCCAGGACAACTATGCCACCTCAGAAGAAAAAAGATTTCAAAAAATACTACGACGCATTTCATGAGTTTACTTCTGAGATTCCGAATTGTCCCTTATGTGGTTCTGCAGCAAAGATGTACAGAACAGGAATGCAGAACAGATTCTGGCATGTTTGTTGTTCTGATCCAAAAGCTGCTTGTCCCAATTATTGGGGAATGCCGCCAAGGGATGATGACAGGGATGCTGCAAACGATTGGATTGATTATTGCAAGGCAAAAGAAAAGAATCCACTCAATAATGAAATCACAGCATGAAATACACTACATAATAATTGGAGGATTATGATGGATAATTTACAGGAAAACACCTCTGCCGCAAGGCACAAAGATGAAGTGCCTATCAGTTCGAAGGTTTATTTGACGATTCACGAGGCTTCTTTATATTTCAATATCGGACAGACAAAGCTTCGTGCACTCACGAGAGATGACAGGTGCCCGTATGTTCTGTACTGTGGAAGCAAGAGGTTGATTAAGCGGGAGCAGTTCAAGAACTACCTGGACAAGCAGTTCTCGATCTAAAATCTGACCTGTCTGTCACCGGACAAAACGGAATCTGTTGAATTAGGAGAGCTCTGATGGTATAATTTCGCTATCGAGCTCTCTTTTTATACTTATTATTATAAAGGAGAGTACTTATGACGCCGAGACGCAAAGATGAAAGTAAGCGAGTCTTAAAGGAAGGTGAATATCAAAGAGACAACGGAACCTATGAGTTTAAGTGGAGAGACGCTAATGGGAAACGTCACAGCCAATATGCTAAAACGCTGGAAGAGTTGAGAGATAAAGAAGCCGAAATACTGCGGGATATTCTAAATGGAATTACGCCTATTGGTGATTCTTTAACCCTTGATGATATCTATTACAGGTGGGTTCAGGTAAAACGCGGTCTGAAGGAAGTTACCTTTAATAAGTACAAACATGATTACGCCAAGTATATCCAGCCCAGTCTGGGAGGACGAAAGATTGCAGATCTCAAGGCATCGGATGTCAGGGCGTTCTACGTTGCGTTATATGAAGTCAGGCGCTTTACCGTAGGGACCATTGGCACAATCCATCGCATTTTGAACCAGTTGCTCGAATTCGCAGTAGACGATGATCTGATCTATAAAAACCCGGCAAAAAAGGCCTTTAAAGCCTTTTCCTCAGAAGTCGAGGACGAGCCTGCCACCAGCAAGGCAATGACGATTGAAGAACAGGAACTGTTTGAATCGTTTCTTGAGTCTTCAAGGTATAACAGATGGCAACCCTTGTTTACCGTATTGCTTTGGACCGGGCTCCGTGCCGGTGAATTGACTGCCCTCCGCTGGGATGATATTGATTTAGAAAAAGGGATCATCACAGTCGACCACAACCTTGTATATTACGGTGACGAGCAGCTCAAGAATAACCGCTCCGTGATCACAACCCCGAAAACAGATAACGGAAACCGCATTATTCCTATGATTCCCAAAGTTAAAGAAGCCTTTCTTCGGGAAAAGCAGATCCAGGAACTATTAGGGGAGAAGTGTACAAGCACAATCGACGGATATACGAACTTTATCTTCATCACTCGAAACGGTGGTCCGAAACATGTATGGGGTCTAAACAATGCACTTAAGAACATTGTCAAAGCATGTAATAAACGGGTGATGACCGAGTGGGAAGAGGAGTCTAAGGCAAAAGACGAGCTTCTGGTTACTCTTCCTGAACTCAGCTGTCACTGGCTCCGTCATACTTTTGCGACACGCTGCTGTGAGGCGAGGATGGATCCCAAGGCTATTCAGAGTATTTTGGGACATGCTGATTATGAAACCACCATGGATATCTACGTTGAGGCAACAGAAAAATATAAGTCGCAGGAACTCATTTACCTTAGCGATTATTTCGATAAGCTTCAGCCTAGGAATCAATCCGCATCTAAAGTCAAAGCCAGCTCGTGATAGTCGTAATCTCATGCTCACCCTTTTTCAGCCGGTCGTAAGTTTGGGTTATCTATTTCGCTCTTATTTATTTCTATTTTGTCCAGTTCTTTCAGAAATCCTGATTTTTAATGCTCAAAATGTTCGGATTTTAAAACCGCCTTTATCATGTCTGGTCGTAAGTTTTTTGGCCCGGTCGTAAGTTTTTCCCCGTTTTTTAGCCAATTTACGACCAGGCCACCAAATCAGACCTGTAGCTTACGACCAACTTACGACCAAATCATGCAAATATTTATCATTTTATACCTATTTGTGTGAAATGGTCCAAGCTCAAGAATGCAGTAAAATAAGGGCTTTTCGCGATTTGTGAGGTTGATAATTATGAATATCCAGATTTTCGGCAAAGCAAAGTGTTTTGACACCAAAAAAGCAGAACGATATTTTAAGGAACGACGAATCAAGTATCAGTATATCGATATCATCAAGTACGGAATGAGCAGGGGAGAGCTGAAAAGCGTCTGCAGTTCTCTTGGCATGGAAGCTGTTGTCAACAAAGAAGACCAGGACTATCCACTGTATCAGTATCTGGCTTCTGATGAAGCGAAGATGGAAAAACTCTATGAGATTCCGGAGCTGATAAAGACGCCGATCGTGAGAAACGGGAAAAAAGCAACTGTCGGTTACTGCCCTGATATCTGGAAAGAGTGGGAAAAAGGCTGATAAAGGTTTCTGCATCCCGGTCATGATACCTGTTTTACGTTTGGACTCTCAGTTTGACAAAGTCAGTCATTTATACTATAATCGCTTTGCTGTCTGGCAGTGTTTGATATTTTAATTATTTTTGAAGAACAATGAGCTGACCGAACGACCGCGGGCACTGAGCGAAAGCTGGTGCATGAGGAAAGTCCGGGCTCCACAGGGCAAGGATAACGGGTAACACCCGATCATGGGGGATGGTGGAAAGGTGAGGTAAGAGCTCACCCGTCGCATGGAGACATGTTGATGCTGTAAACTCTATCCGGAGCAACACCGTGGTAGGACAGATGGCCGGCCCGGCCGTCCTTAGGAGGTGGCTTGAGCCTGTTGGCAACATCAGGCCTAGATAGATGGTCGTTCCAGACAGAACCCGGCTTACAGGTCAGCTCATTTTCTTTTTTGAGGATCACTATGACACTGAACGAATATATATCTTCTATCCGGGATAAAACAATTGCCGTCCTGGGAATCGGTATTTCCAACCTGCCGTTGATTGAATTACTGTGCCAGGAGGGCTGCAGTGTCACCGCGTGTGACCGGAGAACAATGGATCAGCTCGGTGAAACCGGTGAACACCTTATCTCCATCGGAGCAAAACTTCGTCTCGGCGCAGATTATCTTGAAGGTCTATCTGAAGAGCTTATATTTCGGACACCAGGACTGATGCCTTTTGACAGTCATCTGGTTGCCGCACAGAAAAATGGAAGCATGGTGACTTCAGAGATGGAAGTCTTTTTTTCTCTTTGCCCCTGTCACATATTTGCCGTTACCGGCAGCGACGGAAAAACGACTACCACAACACTGATCTCCGAAATTCTGAAGGCAGCAGGATATCGTGTTCATCTCGGCGGTAATATCGGAACCCCTCTTCTTTGCAAACTTCCCGACATGCTTCCCGAAGACCTGGTTGTTCTTGAACTGTCATCTTTCCAACTGCACTCCATGACCTGCCGGCCGCACACAGCCGTTATTACCAATCTCTCTCCCAATCATCTTGATAAGCATAAAGATTTTCAGGATTACATCGATGCAAAATCCTGGATATTCCGAAATCAGCATGCGGAAGACAGACTGATTTTGAACGCCAATGATCCCCACACACCGTATTACGCCTCAAAGGCACACAGCAGGATCAGCTATTTTTCTGACGCGAAGCCGATTCAAAACGGATGTGTCTGTGAAGATGGTGAGATCTATCTCATCTCAGATCAAAAGCGCACTTTTATTATGAAATCGCATGAGATTCGAATCCCGGGCGAACATAATGTTCAGAATATGCTTGCTGCATTTGAGGCAGTACGAGATTATGCAGCGCCCGAAATATGCAGGAAAGTAGCAAAAGAATTTGCCGGGGTACCTCACAGACTGGAAGAAATCCGCATATTACACGGTGTAACCTACATCAACGACTCGATTGCCTCCAGTCCGACACGCACAATCGCCGGACTGCACGCTCTGAAAGCAAAGCCGATTGTGATTGCCGGCGGATATGACAAGCATCTGCCGTTTGATGAGCTGGGAGAGGCATTTTGTGAACTGGCAAAAGCCGTTGTGCTGACAGGCGATACTTCTGATAAAATATATGCCTCCATCCATGCCGCACTTGCACGCCGGCCAGATTGCGATACATTTCCGGTATATCGTGCAGGCAGCTTGGAAGAAGCAGTTATTCAGGCCAGTTCCATTGCGGAAAGCGGAGATATTGTGATTCTTTCTCCGGCATGCGCATCCTTTGATCACTTCCGCAACTTTGAAGAGCGCGGCAATCTATTTCGCCAATATGTTATGGAGTTGTAGGCATGACAGAAGAGATCATCAAAATAGCACAGAGAGCGGAAGAGCGTTGCAAAGAACGTTTTCAGGAAATCGACCAGGTTGCACAGAAAAACACCGAGAGAGTGCTGGAGTCTTTCAGGAAGCACCGGGTTTCCGAGGCCTGTTTTGCAGGAACAACCGGCTACGGTTACGATGATCTCGGGCGCGAGACCCTGGATAAGATTTATGCGGAACTCCTCGGAACCGATGCTGCTCTTGTCAGAATCGGTTTTGTAAACGGAACTCATGCGCTGACAGCAGCGCTGTTTGCATTGGCAAAGCCAGGAGAAACAATTCTTTCACTTACGGGTCTGCCGTATGACACACTTCAGGAAGCAATCGGATTGCGTGGAGACGGTTTCGGTTCGTTGAAGTTTTACGGGATTCAATATCGTCAGATTGATCTTGCACCCGATGGAGGTCCTGATTATGCCGGCATCGCCGAAGCATGCAGGCAACCGGATGTTTCGGCTGCCATCATCCAGCGTTCCCGAGGTTATGCAAGCAGGAAAGCATTGACCGTAGGGGAGATTGGCAGAATCATCCGTACAGTACGCCAGGTAAAGCCTTCGATCAAGGTGATGGTCGATAACTGTTACGGAGAGTTCACCGATGTGATTGAGCCCGGACATGTCGATGCGGATTTGATGGCAGGTTCCCTGATTAAAAACCCCGGCGGCGGTCTGGCGCCCGCCGGCGGTTATATAGCCGGCAGGGAAGAGCTTGTTCAGCGTGGTGCGGTACGCCTGACCACGCCGGGCATCGGTGGAGAATGCGGGGCAAGTCTCGGGAACAACAGACTATTATTTCAAGGTTTGTTCATGGCGCCGCACATTGTCGCACAGGCACTGAAAACCTCTGTATTCTGTGCGGCCATGATGGAAGAACTCAGTATTCCGAGTTTTCCCGGTATTCATGATCCGAGATCGGATATCATTCAAACGGTTCAGCTTGGCTCTGAGGACAGAATGAAACGATTTTGCCGTGGAATACAGAAAGGTGCTCCTGTAGATTCCTTCGTCACTCCGGAACCCTGGGCCATGCCGGGGTATGATGATCCGGTGATCATGGCTGCAGGCGCATTTATCCAGGGCTCTTCCATAGAGTTGTCTGCCGACGGGCCGATCCGCGATCCATATAATGTCTATGTCCAGGGCGGAATAACCTATGAGTCCGGCAAGCTTGGAATCATGTATGCCGCCGAGGAGCTCCTCAGGAGCTAGAGCTGTTCTCCGAGAGATTATTTACTCTCTGTCTGTATCACTGTATCAAGCAACAAAAGAAAGGGGTAAAAAAATGTACGAAGTAGTATTAAATGAAGACAATTTTGAAGCAGAGGTTCTGAAATCCAAGATTCCTGTCCTCGTGGACTTCTGGGCCACCTGGTGCGGTCCCTGCAAAATGCTTGCCCCCACGATTGCCAAGATCGCCGAGGAGAAGGCCGGAACCGTCAAGGTCTGCAAACTCGATGTTGATGAAGAACCGGAAATTGCCGCGAAATACGGTATTTCCAGCATCCCAACCCTGAAGGTTTTCAAAAACGGGGAAGTGGTCAAAAGCAGCGTCGGCGTACAGCCCAAAGCCGCCATTGAAGCATTGCTTGACTAATGAAAAAGCAGAGGAGTCAATCCTCTGCTTTTTCATTATGATCATTCGCCAAACCAACTTGGATGGTTGGATGAATCCAGATACAGCTTAATGCGCGAGAACCTTCTTCAGTCTTGCATAGCGGGGAAGAGAGTCCTCTTTTGGAACATTCGCTTCACCCTGAATCAGTGGCAGTACATAAGAAATAAACTCCTCTTTGAGTCCGTTATGCTGTTCATTAATCCACTCCAGAGGAACTTTCTTCTCGTAGTTTGCAACAGATTCCAGCGGGAGCAGGCGATATGCGCAGGAATACTTTCCATCTTCCATCTGGCGTTCAAAAGCAACCATATACCCGGTTTCACCGGCGATTGCCTTTTCTACGGCTACCTGACCCGCCATGCGTGCTTCCTCTATATCCGTGGCAGAGGCGAGATGGGCTCCGCAGCGCTGGAGCAGGCTCAGTTCGATTCCACGTACTTTGGCGCCGGTATGGTTCTTGACGATTTCAGCAAGCATGGCTGCAAGACCGCCAAGCTGTGCATGGCCGAATCCGTCCGTGGCGGAAGTCTTTGCTTCGGAGACAAAGCTGCCGTCGGCATAATGGATGCCCTCGGAGACCGCAACGAACACTTTTCCGTTCTTCTTATAAAGCTCGTCTACATCTGCCAGGAAACGATCCATGTCAAAATCGCATTCGGGGAGATAAATCAGATCAGGACCTGAACCGTAGGCGGTAGCAAGTGCGGCGCTGGCTGCCAGCCAGCCGGCATGACGGCCCATGATTTCCACAATAACAACCATCTTGTTATCATAGACGCGGGCATCCTTATTGATCTCCATGCAGGACGTGGCGATGTACTTGGCTGCGCTTGCAAAGCCAGGGCAATGGTCGGTGCCGAAGAGGTCGTTGTCAATGGTCTTTGGCACGCCCATGACACGGCATTCATACCCGACAGACTTCATATAGCGGCTGATCTTGTTGCAGGTATCCATCGAATCATTTCCGCCGTTATAGAAGAAGTAGCGTACATTATATTTTTTGAATATTTCAAGAATCCGCTTGTAATCGGTATCATCAACTTCGGGGTCTTTGATCTTATAGCGGCAGGAGCCGAGCTCAGAAGAAGGCGTGTGGAGCAGGTAACGGAGTTCATCAGGATCTTCTTCATCCATCACAAACAGCTCGTCATTCAGCACACCGACAATACCGTGAGATGCACCGTATACCTTGGTGATTTCCTCCGCTTCAAGAGCGGTCTTGATAACGCCGTACGCACTGGCGTTGATAACCGAAGTAGGACCGCCGGACTGACCGAAAATACAGGAACCAACTAGCTTCTCAGACATAACAGATCTCCTCACAAATTTTTTCTAAATTTTTAAATATCCTTATTGATTATGGGATGATTTGAGGATATAATATAAACACAAATTTGTAAATATGCTTTTTGTACAAATTTTGAAATTTTTTTAAGGGAGAGTTGAAAATATGCCTCTGGTAACTACGACTGAAATGTTCAAGAAAGCCTATCACGGTGGATATGCAATTGGCGCATTCAACGTCAATAATATGGAGATCGTGCAGGGTATTACGGAAGCGGCGCAGGAACTGAATGCGCCTTTGATTCTTCAGGTTTCCAAGGGTGCCCGCAAGTATGCCAACCACACCTATCTGATGAAGCTTGTTGAAGCTGCCGTCATCAACACCGGTCTTCCGATCGCACTTCACCTGGATCACGGCGATTCTTTTGAACTTTGCAAATCCTGCATTGACGGCGGCTTTACTTCTGTTATGATCGATGCTTCCTCCAAGCCGTTTGAGGAGAATATCGCCCTCACCAGACAGGTTGTAGAGTATGCGCACGATCACGGCGTCGTGGTTGAAGCGGAGCTCGGTACTCTTGCGGGAATTGAGGATGAGGTTAATGTCTCTGCTGAGGACAGTTCCTACACCCGTCCCGAAGATGTTCAGGAGTTTGTTGAGCGCACCGGTTGTGACTCTCTCGCGATCGCTATCGGCACTTCTCATGGCGCTTATAAGTTTAAGCCCGGCACGGATCCGAAGCTCAGACTGGACATTCTTGAAGAAGTTGAAAAGCGTCTGCCCGAATTCCCGATTGTTCTGCATGGCTCTTCTTCCGTTCCTCAGGAATTTGTGAAAATGATCAACGAAAACGGCGGAAATATGCCCGGTGCAATCGGTATTCCTGAATCTGAACTCAGAAAGGCTGCCAAGATGGCTGTCTGCAAGATTAATATTGACTCTGACCTGCGCCTTGCGATGACAGCGTGCATCCGCAAGTACTTCAATGAGCATCCTGATCATTTCGATCCTCGTCAGTATCTTGGACCGGCCAGAGATGCAATTCGTGAAATGGTGAAGCATAAGATCGTTGATGTTCTTGGCTGCGACGGAAAAGCATAACGGTAGGTAGGCCGAAAGGAGGAGGCATCAAGTGAGCCCTGAAAGAAAACGCGCGAAGCATAGCGCGGAGAAACCCGAAAGTAAGCAGGGCAGCTTTGAGATCGCATTACCGATCCGTATTGGAATAGCTTTGGTTCTGGTGCTCATTTCTGCGCTGTTCAAAATGCCTGTTCTTGTTCGCACGATCCTGTTAATTGTTTCCGCTGTCATAGCCGGATACGATATTTTCCTTTCGGCAGTTGATTTGATTGCCGAAAAACAGTTTTTCTCTCCCGGGCTTGTTGTTCTTTTCTCCGCGGTGCTGGGTTTTGTCGTCGGATACCCGATGGAATCAGCAATTATGGTGATTATATATCAGGCTTCCGGATACGCGATCGATTACACAAAAAAGAGAGCTCTTCGTTCTGCACAGAGTCTGGTGGAATACCAGGATGAAGATATCAGAACCAGATTGTCTGAGATTCTCTCACAGGACGATGCAGGGAAGATGAAACTGCAGCAGACGTTGGAGAGCAGTGCCGTATTTGTTTTACACTTTGTTCTGGTATTAGGTCTCCTCTATGCTTTGCTCGGTCCTTTTATTTCGGGAATCAGCTACAGAGTGTCCATTCACAGGGCTCTTATGATTTTGCTGGTCTCATCTCCGCTTTCTGTCTGTGTTTCGTTCCCGATTGTCGGTGTCAGTGGATTGTGTTTCAGCGCAAGGAACGGAGTGATCTTTAACAGCGCGGAAATCATGGAACAGACAACGGATTTGAATGTCGCGCTCTTTGATAAAGCAGGTGTTTTTTCGGAAGAGACGCCTCATGTGATCGGACTGCAGTCAGATGTACTGGATAAAAAGACTTTTCTGAACTTTCTCGCACATGCCGTGTACTATTCTGATCAGCCCTTTGCCAAGGCAATCTCTGATTATTATGATCAGGAGTATCGGCTGGAACTGATTAATGATTTCAGTGAGATACCCGGAAGCGGCGTTTCGCTGGAAATCGGGCATGCGCCGGTCGTTCTGGCTACAAAGAGCTATTTTGACTCTATTGACGTCTCGGTTCCGGAACGCGGCCTTTCGGATGGAATTGCCTATTATATGACAGTTGCCGGGCGCTATGTCGGACGCGTTGTGGTTTCTTCCGAAATCAATCAGGAGGCGGAACGGCTGGTAGAAGATATGATCGCCGCCGGAGTCTCTCGGAACATTCTTCTGACTGAAGACGGGAATGAGCAGAGTCAGGCTACGGCAGATGCGCTGCATTTCTCCGAAGTTGTCGGAGAATGCGACATGGATAAGAAACTGCGCCTCATCAGTGACATCAGTCAGGCTGGCAAAAATCAGACCGCTTTTATTTACGCGAATGGTATTGAGGGACACAGTGCGGCAGACCTGGATATCCGGATCAGCAGAAAAGGGAAGTATGCTGACGCGATTGTACTTCCGGAAGCTTATCTGAATATCCCCATGGGAATACAGATCGCGCACAGGACAAAAGAACTGATTTCTGAGAATGCGATTTTTGTATTTGTGATCAAGGCCATTCTGATCTTTCTGAGTATCATTGGCTACAGCAATCTCTGGTTTGTTGTTTTCATTGATATGGTGGCGGCTCTTGCAACACTGTTGAATGCAATCCGTGTGACAACGCCTTCCATATTGAAGAAAGCAAATACTTCTGAAGATTGAATCAAATCACAATAAAAAAAGAATCCGAACATTCGGATTCTTTTTTTATTGACAAACATTCAGAAAGGGAATATATTATAGTCAATTCATGCTTTGGTTCGCATAATATAAATTAAACGAACTTGTGAGAGGAGAAATCATGAACCTGGATCAAATCAACGATGCTCCGGATATCCTGATGGAATTCCTGGAATATCATTCTACAGTCCGCGGGCACTCTGATCAGACTGTCGCTGCGTATTACCTGGATCTGAAAATTCTGTTCCGTTTTTTAAAACGCCGCCGCAAACTTGTTGATCCGACGGTTCCTTTTAATGAAATTGATATTACTGATGTAGATATTGATTTTATCAAAAAGATTAAAATTGAAGAGCTGTATCGTTATCAGTCCTTTTCACATGAGATGATAAACTCTTCCAACGCACTCTCCGCTGCAAGCCGCTGCCGACGTACCTCATCTGTGAAATCATTCTTCCAGTACCTCACCGTAAAGAGACATCTTCTTGATCACAATGTTTGTCAAGAACTTGACATGCCGAAGCGTCAGGCCTCGCTTCCACGGTATCTGGAAGAATCTGAATGTGAAGCGCTCCTGAACGTCTGTGACGGTATCTATGGCCTCAGAGACTACTGTATGCTGATGATCCTGCTGTGCTGTGGTCTGCGAGTATCAGAGCTCGTTTCGCTGAATGTGACAGATGTGTTTGAAGATCACCTGCGCGTAGTCGGCAAAGGCAATAAGGAACGCGTTGTTTTCTTTGCGGAAGGCTGCCGGGAAGCGATAGATGACTACCTCTCCATCCGAAATCCGGAAAAAATCGTATCAGAGGACCGAAATGCATTGTTTATCAGTCGTGACAACCGCAGGATCAGCGTGCGCGGTGTCCAGAAGATGCTGGAGAAAAAGCTGAAAATGGCCGGTCTTGACGCCAGCAGATATTCTCCGCACAAGCTTCGTCATACAGCCGCTACTCTGATGTTGAAAAACGGGGTCGATACACGTGCACTGCAGGAGGTTCTTGGTCACAGCAACCTCAATACAACACAGATTTATACACATCTCGACAACGCAGCGCTGCGGGAAGCTGCCATGGCGAATCCCATCGGCCATAAACACAGTCAGAATTGAATGCTGGTGGCATATCACCCGCTGCAGGTTAAAGCCCTGATTCGTTCGGAATAGATAAATCCCCGTCCGGAGACGGGGATTTATCTATTCATGTTTAATATCAGCGAATGACTGCCGGATAGATGGTCAGCTTCTGACCGATGCTGATAAGATCTGGGTTCTTGATGTTGTTCCACTGGGCGATCTGCATATAGTTTACGCCAAAACGCTGCGCAATGCCGCTCAGGACATCACCGGGTGCCACAGTGTAGATGATGTAGTTTCCGTAGTTGACGAAACTGCCGTTTGCATACTGCCAGCCGCCGCTCACATTCTCGAGGTCCTTTTCATTGATCTGATTAGCCATTGTTTAATCTCCTTTGTTTCTGAATTAGTTTCATATAGGACGGGTCTCTTGCTTACGGGTAAATAATAACACAGCCAATGTCACACAACTGTCACACAGGAAACGAAAATCGGCAGTCATTGATTTCCGCTGTCAAATCTTGACGGGTTCCAGAAAGTTTTGATATACTGAATCTATCAGTTAAAAAACAGATATTGATAGGAGCGTGATGTCATATGAATGAGATTTTCACCCGAGTGAGTATTCGCAAGTTCAAAGATCAGCCTGTAGAAGTGGAAAAAATCACTGCCATACTCCGTGCCGCAATGCAGGCTCCGTCCGCACATAACCAGCAGCCATGGGAATTCTATGTCATCCGTGATAGAGATCTGCTGGAAGAGCTGTCGCTTATCAGCAAGTATTCCATGTGCATCAAGAATGCACCGGTCGCAATTGTGTCAGCATATAGAACGGAAGAACTCCCCTCTCCTTCCTTTGCTCAGGTTGACATGAGTATTGCCATGGAAAATCTATGGCTTGAGGCAACCAGCCAGGGGCTTGGGGGCGTCTGGATCGGTACTGCGCCGAATGAAGAAGTCATGGAATCCGTAGAAAGGATTCTAAAGCTCCCGGGTGATCAAAGGGCTTTCGCTGTATTTCCGTTTGGCTATCCCGCACAGGAAAAAGAGCAGCAGAACCGTTTTGACGATACGAGGATACACTGGCTGTGATTCTTGTGTCTCAATGTCTTTCCGGTGATCACTGCAGATGGGACGGCGGGACCAATCTGATCCCTGAAATCAAGGCCCTGGTCGACCGCGGTCTTGCCGTGGCTGTCTGTCCTGAAGTCCTGGGCGGAATGTCTACGCCAAGGAAACCAAGTGAGTGTTTTGAAGGCCGTGTTGTAAACAGCAATTCGGAAGATGTTACGGAATATTTCTGCAGGGGTGCGGAAGCCGCTCTTCAGATCTACTGTGAAAATGCCTGTGAATATGCGGTGCTGAAGTCGAAAAGCCCCTCCTGCGGCTTTGGCTTGATTCATAACGGTAAATTTGATGGCGGTCTTGTACCCGGAAACGGTATTACGGCCCAACTGTTTCTTGATCACGGAATCCGGGTTATGACCGAGCAGGAATATCTGGCGCAGGAGACATAAAAGAACAAGGCGGGCAGATCATTTTTCTGTCAGCCTTGTTCTTTCGCTGAAAGCGTATATGTTTTTTCATACCGCCGAAAGAATGTGCATATTTCTCAGTTCCGCATTTTGAATACGGTCATTAACGGAATATGCATGGCGCTCCAGCTCCCGGCCCCCGACTCTGCTCAGCTCCATTTCTTTCAGTCTCTGTGCGATAGAAGCGGAAATATCTTCTATGCTCTGCGTTTTGGCCGGAATTGTTTCCGCACGATTATCTGTTGTAAGCAGAGATTCCAGCGGATCTGCAAGCTCAGACAGTGCCGGCAGTACTCTCATCGCGCGAAATACCCATTTATAATAGGGCTGATACCGTCCATTCAGCAGAAACACTGTGGTCAACGTGCTCTTAACGAATTCATATACCGCCATCTGAGCTGCCGCAGGCTCACCGTGGCCGAGACAGCGCGGGTAATTATACTGTCCCGCCTGCGCCATCAGCAGAAGATTGCCGGCCAGGCGTTTCAGTCTGATGTCCTCCGGAAAAGCTGCGAGAGATCGTCGTATTGCCGTTACTTCTCCGTAGTTATCAAAAAAGACTTTTCCGTTGGTTGCTTCCGCCAACGCTTCCTCCGGGATCGTCAGCCACTGTTCCAGGCTCAGCTCGCCATCTGAAGTCCCTGCTGTTTTCATAAAGAATTCACTGGTACGAAGGACGCCATGTCGAGCTCCGCCGACCGGGAGGATCACCGGCCTCTGAAATCCGCGAAAGCTGCGAGGCAGTTTTGCATAGGCTCTTTCCAGCAGGAACGCGCTGCGTCGGTCTACCGTCTCCTCGTCCGGCAGGAAGAGACAAAAGCCTGGTTCAAAATCATGATCCCGGGAAATTTCATCGTCGAAGCCAAAGCATTCGGAACCGCTGCCAAACAGCCCGACAGCCAGGTACGGAAGTAGGTCCGGGAACTGACTGATCAGCATCGGCCTGCCATATTCTTCATAAAACGCTTCTGATAGTTCAAGCCCTTTCATAGATTCTCTCTGCAGTTTTCTGCAGCTCCTCTGCCGCCGCAAAATATCCGTAATAGGAAAATGCAGGCGCACACTTTTCACATACAAATGCATAGTATCCATTGTGCGGAGCGGATTCGTCGCGCAGCAGATCATAGGCTTTGTCCAACAGGGAAAAGATTTTTTCTTCCCCTGCCTCCAGCCCGTCTCTCTCTGCCACTGCGTCAGCCATATTCAGGCATGTAATGGCCTGTTCCAGTACACCACCCGGGGCCTTTCCCATCTCATCCATGGCTTTTTCAAAATAGTTGAACGCCTCCGGATACCGCGCCAGTGCTTTGAACGTCAATGCCATGTTGTTGTACAGTCCGCCAAGCTGGTGAGGCCTGATGGCCTGGCTTGACTCGTAAATGGCTTCTGCCTTCTCAAACAGTTCCAGAGATCGCTCATATTCTCCGAATGCCTGATAAGCCGTGGCAATGTTCACACAGGTGGTTCCGGAAGAAATCGTGCCGTCAAAATCCATTTCATCCAGCAGCCGAAGCGCCTGATCTGCATACTGAAATGCTTTATCCCTCTGATTGGTTTTTCTGCAGTAACCGATCAGCTCATTGCAGACCATGAGCTGGCCTCGCTGATCATGTCCCCGCACCGCTTCCTGCAGCCAGTATAGCAGGTGTTTTTCCGCACCCTCATAATCGCGTCGGCTCATGTAGCTGTCAAGCCGGTCGATTACCCGCTGCAGGGGAATCGGCTGAATATTCGTTCTCTTCCCGCTTTCCCCGGTCGGGTCGCACAGGACGCATACCGGTTCCAGATAGTCTTCCGGTTCCAGGAACTGACGCATTTTTTCTCAATCCTTCCGTTTATTCATATACGCGCTGCCGAGCCTTGTCGCCTCCCCTTCAAACCAGGCGCTGTCATAAGGCGGCAGTTTACGGTTGGGGGCGATGATTTCAATGCCCTTTCGGACCAGATACCTTGTTGAAGACTGAAGATTGATCAGCGGCATCAGCGGCCCATAGAAGCAGTTTTGTATGCTGTGCCCATGTTCATGCTCTTTCAGCCGCGTGGTAGCGTTCCTGCAGGTGAGCATGAACACGCCCATACTGCCGCCGCCCCAGTTCTTCCCTACTGTGAAGTTGATACAGTTGCCAAAGCGTTCCGGCCTGTGCCCTGTAAGCAGCAATCCTGCTGCAACGATTGCTCCGCCGATATTGACCGGCAGGCCCCAGGTAAAGGATCGCAGAAAAAACTCCCTGTCAGACAGCTCCGGATCCGGCTTTTTCCAGATTCTCTTGATTCTTTTATCTTTCATGTTCTCACCTTCCCTGCTGTCACAGATTCATCGGATACAGAATGCAAAAAGGACTGTCCCGAAAGCGGCAGTCCCCTTTTATTCATATGAAAACTTATATCTCAGTGATGACCGGCAGAATCATGGGGCTGCGGCGGGTGCTTTTGTACAGATAACCGGACAGGCTGGACTTGACCTTTGTTTTGATGGTGTTCCAGTCCTCAACATTCTGCTCCTCACAGCTCTCTACGGTCTCCATAACAACTCTGGACATCTCTTCGATCAGATCTTCTGAATCTTTCACATAGATAAAGCCTCGTGTCAGTATCTCCGGTGTTGCCAGGAGCTTATGATCATAGGAGGAATAAGTCATAACAATGACAACCATGCCGTCTTCGGCAAGTCTGTGCCGGTCACGCATAACAACGCTCCCGATCTCTCCGATTCCGCCGCTGCCGCTGACCAGAACCGCGCCGGCCGGTACGCTGTCCTCACAGATAACACCTTTCTTGGTAAACTCGATAACCTTGCCGTTTTCAGCAATCACAATGTTCTTCGGGGCAACCCCCATCAGGCGTCCCAGTTCCGCATGCTTGACAAGCATGCGGTGCTCGCCGTGGACAGGGATGAAATACTTTGGCTTCACCAGCGCGAGCATCATCTTCTGCTCTTCCTGACAGGCATGTCCGGAGACATGAAGATCCGTATGCCGATCATAGATCACTTCCGCGCCCTTGTGGAACAGTTCGTCGATGACCCGGCTGATGGTATTCTCATTGCCCGGTATCGCAGATGCGGAGATGATCACGCGGTCGCCGCTGTCGATCTGAATCTGTTTATGTTCGGCAAAAGCCATGCGATACAACGCAGACATTGCCTCCCCCTGACTGCCTGTGGAGATAATCACCGTGCGGTTTTTGGGAAGTGAAACGATCTGTTCCAGCTCCACCAGCACCCCTTCGGGCACTTCCATGTATCCGAGAACCATGGCCGTCCGCAGGACATTTTCCATGCTGCGCCCGGTAACTGCTACTTTTCGGTGATATTTCGCCGCAACATTGATAATCTGCTGCAAACGATGGACATTCGAAGCAAAGGTTGTGATGATGATCCGCTTGTCACAGCCCTGAAAAAGCTTGTCGAAGCTCTCTCCCACTTTCCGTTCCGAAGCCGAATGGCCCGGCGTCTCCACATTGGTCGAATCACTGAGCAGCGCGAGAACGCCCTCGTTCCCCAGTTCGCCGAAACGGACCAGATCGATCATTCCGCCTGAAATCGGTGTAAGGTCAATCTTAAAGTCACCGGTGTGCACGATTGTTCCGACCGGCGTCCTGATCGCCAGCGCCACTGCATCGGGGATGCTGTGATTCACGCGGATAAACTCAATGGAAAAACATCCGATGCGAAACACCGATCCGGCTTTCTTTGTAAATATCTGTGTATTATACAGAAGATCGTGTTCTTCCAGCTTCAGCTCGATCAGCGCAGCTGTCAGCGGTGTCGTATAGATGGGAATGTCCAGTTCTTTCAGAACATAAGGAACCGCACCGATATGATCCTCGTGCCCGTGCGTGATGATCAGGCCGCGGATTCTGCTGGCGTTGTTCCGCAGATAGGTAATATCAGGAAGCACCACATCGATGCCATACATATCCTCATCCGGGAATCCCATGCCGCAATCTATCAGAAGCAGGTCATTGCCGAATTCAATGACCGTCATGTTTTTACCGATTTCACCCAGTCCGCCCAGCGGAATTATTCTTAATTTAGATGTCATTCGATCTCCTTTCCATTATAATAATGACCAATAAAGCACCAAACTGTCGCTGAATACTAAATCTCTGTCCTGCCCTCAAGCGCTCTTGTCAATGTCGCATCATCCGCAAATTCCAGATTGGATCCGACGGGGATCCCGTATGCCAGTCTCGTAACCTTCAGCCCAAACGGTTTCAAAAGCCGGGAGATATAAATAGCGGTAGCCTCTCCTTCCGTATCGGGATTTGTCGCCATGATCACTTCCTGAACCTCATCCTCTGCGGCCCGGATCAGAAGCTCCTTGACTCCGATATCATCCGGTCCGACATGGTTCATGGGTGAGATCACGCCATGGAGGACATGATATAGGCCGTTATACTCCCTGGCGCGCTCAATGCTGAGCACATCCTTCGGATCCGAGACGACACAGATCACGCTGCGGTCTCTCCGATCACTCGAACAGATCGGGCAGATGTCACTGTCCGTATAGTTGCGGCACACGCGGCAGCGTTTCACTTCCTTCTTTGCTGTGCGGATCGCGTCGGCAAATGCCATTGCCTCGGCATCCGAAAGAGAGAGTATATGAAAAGCCAGTCGCTGCGCGCTCTTTCTGCCGATGCCGGGCAGAGATGCAAAGCGGTCGATCAGGTTGTCCAGAGATGCCGGAAAAAAAGCCATAAAACTTGAAACTCCTCTGCAGTGTCAAACGGATTCTCCGCGAATCAGGCGAACTGCCTCCATACGATCTTTTCTGCCGAAGACCGCGCTTCCTGCGACAAGCACATCCGCGCCGGCTTCGATGCAGAGCGGTGCGGTGTCCTTGTCCACGCCGCCGTCAACTTCAAGCCGGATCTCCCGCTTCTGTTCGGAAATCAGGCCGTGCAGCGACCGCACCTTCGCCAGCTGTTCTGCCATAAAATGCTGCCCGCCGAAGCCAGGCTCAACGGTCATAACCAGCACCAGATCAATCTCGTCCAAAAAGGGCACAACCGCTTCCCATGGGGTAGCCGGCTTGATCGTTACGCCGCTGCGCTTTCCTTCCTGACGGATCATCTTCAGCGCTTGCAGGATCCGTTCCTGTGAATCCGCTTCAACATGGACGTTGACAAGATCCGCACCGGCCTCACAGAACTGCCTGACATAGCGTATGGGTTCCGTGATCATCAGATGCGCGTCAAGGAACAGGTCTGTCGCCTTTCTCACGGATTTCAAAACCGGAATTCCCATGGAAATATTGGGTACGAAATGTCCGTCCATGACATCGAAATGAAGCCACTCTGCCCCGGCGTCCGCAACCTCGGCGAGCTCTTCGGACAGTTTTCCGAAATCCGCCGACAGCAGAGATGGTGCGATCGTAATCATCTGCCTGTCCTCCGTATTACTATTATTGTCTCATTGCTTAATGATTTATTATACATCATGTTCTGTTGTGTTTGCAATACAGAATTCTCTTAAATCCCTCATAGGAATTCTTGACGAATGTTTCTTCCTAATGTATAATAATTTGATGATTTTCAGACACACTGGATTCTTTTCCCCAGTGATGAACCGTATCGATATTCACGCATCATTATGATTTTTAATGATTGACGGAGGCATTATGTTTGGACGAGGCAGAAGGCCCAGGTCCGGGTCGATATACAGTTTTGCCATTACCTGGCTGATCTTATCCCTGTTTTTTCCGATGTATAAGCTTGGAAGTCTGATTCTGACACTTGGGATCGGGCTTCTGGTCGCCTATCTGTTTGGCCTCGCAGTCGGAAAACAGAGCCGCAAGTCTGATAAAAAGACGGAAGAAAAAACAGCTCGCAAAACTGTCGACACCACCGTCCGTAAAGTTGGTGAAGAGCAGGCCCGGGTAGAAAAGCCTGCAGCAAATCCTGCGAAAAAAAAGAGCTATGGCCCTGAAGTTGACCCGATCATAGAAGAAGGCAACAAAGCCCTCAGTGAGATGGGGCGCTTGTATATGTCGATCAAGGATCCGGAAATTCGCGTGAAAATCAACGAAATCATGCGGATCACCGATAAGATTGTTCAGGATGCGATCGCCGACCCCTCTGACATCCCCAAGATCAGAAAGTTCATGAACTATTATCTTCCCACAACAATCAAACTTCTCAACGCCTATGACCGCATGGATTCACAGGGAATCCAGGGAGAGAACATTGACCGCAGCATGAAAAGCATCACGGAGATGCTGGATGCGGCGATTGCCGCTTACAAGAAGCAGCTTGATTACCTCTTTGCCAACCAGGCACTGGATATTGAGACCGACATTGCCGTGATGAATGCGATGCTGGCCCGCGAGGGGCTGAGCGATAAAAAGGATTTCAATATCAGGGAGGATTCGCAGGGTACGGTAGCGACGCAGTAATCTATTGCCCTGTGGAATCTCTGTTCCGCTTCTGTTCCGTTCAATTCCGCTATCTTGTTTCTGTATTTAAATAACATCAGAAAGGACTTTTTCAAAATGGATGAAAACAATTCTTTTGTCCCGAAACTGACTCTGGAGCCCAATGCTGCCGCTCAGGCCGCTGTGGAAGAAGCGCCTGTCGAGGAGGAAAAGACCGAAGAGGCAAAACCGGAGGTCAAGCCCGAAAAGCTTGATCTGTCTTCCCTCTCTCCTGCCGAGCAGGCTGCGGTAAAAGAATTCTCTCAGCAGATCGACATCCTCAACACCGAACAGGTTATGAACTACGGTTCTGCGGCTCAGAAAAACATCTCCGAATTCTCGGATGCCGCCCTGAACAGCGTGCGCACGAAGGATCTCGGTGAAGTCGGCGATATGCTTGGCGATCTGGTTGTGGAGCTGAAGGGAATGAATTTCTCTCCGGAGGAGAAAAAGGGTCTGAAAGGTCTCTTTAAAAAGTCCACCAGCAACATTGCTTCCCTGAAAGCACAGTATGACAAGGCCGAGGTCAACGTCGACAAAATTGTTGAATCCCTGGAGGGTCATGAAGTCACGCTCATGAAGGACATTGCCCTGATGGACAAGATGTATGAGCGGAATGAGGAATACCTGAAAGAACTGACCATGTATATTCTCGCCGGCAAGCTCCGCATTGAGCAGCTGCGTGAAGAAGAACTTCCCAAGTACAAGCAGAAAGCTCTGGAGACCGGGCTGCCGGAAGACGCTCAGGCTGCGAATGACTTTGCCAATATGATTGGTCGCTTTGAGAAGAAGCTCCACGACCTGGAGCTCACTCGCACCATTTCTGTGCAGATGGCGCCGCAGATCCGTATGGTCCAGAACAATGATACGCTTATGATGGAGAAGATTCGTTCTTCCATCAACAACACCATTCCTCTCTGGAAGAACCAGATGGTTCTTGCCATGAGTCTGTTCCATTCCGATCAGGCGATGAAAGCCCAGCGTGAGGTGACGGATGTGACCAATCAGCTTCTGGAAGCAAATGCAAAAGCTCTGCATCAGGGCAGTGTGGAAGTGGCCCGCGAGTCCGAGCGCGGCATTGTCGATATGGAAACCCTGATGAAGACCAACGAAGAACTGATCAAGACGCTCGACGAAGTCCGCCAGATTCAGGATGACGGGCGTGCACGCCGCGCACAGGCCGAGGAAGAGCTCGCCCGTATTGAAGGCGAGCTGAAGCAGAAGCTTCTGGATATGCAGGGATGAAAAAGATATTATCCAATCCAATTGTCGCCCTGATTCTTACCCTTATTGTTGTCTTCGGATCTACCGCGGTCAACACGCGCGTGCGGCTTGGCAGACAGTGTGAAGTGATTTCGGAGCGGTTTTATTCCGGCCGTGATTCTGAAACCGCCATTGCCGATTCTCTGCGTTCTCTATGCAGCGCTTCCGAAGATATCCTGCTGCTCGGGATGAAATATGACGTTGAAGATGATGGCGACACCGTCGGAACGATTGAACAGATCCGGGACGCTCTCGGGGGAAGGAGCGTCCACGCCGCTTCCATGTATTCGGATTATCAGGATCTGTTAAAATCCACCTTCGCGCTTGAGAGTACGCTTGCACGCATGCAGCTCAGCGAAACGGATGAGATTAACTACGCCGAAGCGCAGCATGCCGCGTCCGATGCCAAAGCCCGGATCGATGCGTCGACCTATAACGATGTGGTCCGTGCTTTTCTCAAAGTGAATCACCGCTTCCCTACCCCTCAGATTGCTGCGCTGAGCGGCGTATCGCTGCCGGAGGCTTTTGCCTGAAGCGCTGCTTCTGAATCTTTTCTCAAATCAAGCAAGGAGTAATGTCAAGTCATGTCTATCGCTGAAGGAAGAGCTTATTTTCGCGCACTCGGCCTCGAAGACCGTGTACTGGAATTTGACGTCTCATCTGCAACGGTCGATCTGGCGGCTGCCGCCGTCGGTGTGGAAGGCGCCCGGATTGCAAAGACCCTGTCTTTCAAGAATGGTGACGGCTGCATGCTGATTCTTGCAGCAGGCGATGCCAGAATCGACAATCATAAGTTTAAGGAGAAATTTCATTTCAAAGCCAAGATGCTGTCTGCGGACGAAGTCCTTGAGATGGTCGGGCACCCGGTAGGCGGCGTCTGCCCCTTCGGAATCAAGCCAGGAATCCCTGTCTATCTCGATGTCAGCATGAAGCGTTTTGATACTGTCTTTCCGGCAGTCGGCAGCGGCAACAGCGCCATCGAGCTGAATCTGGATGAACTTTTCGAGTATTCCAAAGCTTTGGAATGGATCGACGTCTGCAAGCTTCCTGAATAACAGGCAGCCGACACGCAAAACAGCCACCCATCATCATTTCAGATGGGTGGCTGTTTGTTCTGAAGCCATTCTTTCAGGAAGAGGATTGCCTGGCGGTAGCCTTCGAAGCCCATTCCGGCATAGGTCCTGATACATGCCATGCCCGGATAGGAGATCTGACGGAAGCTCTCCCGCGCGCTGACTTCCGACAGGTGAACTTCCACCGCGGGAATGGCGACCGCCTTCAGCGCGTCCAGGATGGCAACACTGGTGTGCGTATACGCTGCCGGGTTGATAATGATACCGTCCGCGTCCCTGTAAGCCGCCTGAATCCGGTCCACGATTGCCCCCTCATGGTTGGATTGGAACAGGACCGGCTCGATCCCCTCGTCAAGACAGCAGTCATAGATATACCGCTGCAGAGCCCGGAAGTTCTGCGTACCGTAGATGTCCGGCTCCCGAATCCCCAGCATGTTGAGATTCGGACCGTTGATGATCAGGAACTTCATTTCAGCACCTCCATGATTGCCTGTACCGCTTCTTCGGGTGTTCCGTCATTGGATACGGTCACGTCGGCGAAGCGTTCATACATCGGGTTTCTCACTTCCGCCATTTCAGACAGGTCTGCGTTTAAAGAGAGCGGTCTCCCCTCTCTTGAGAGTTTTTTAATGTCCCTGGTAATCCGTATGATCTTTCCATTCTGGTGCAGAAGCGGGTAGTTTTCTTTACGGGTTACGCAGCCGCCGCCGGTGGAGATCACAAGTCCGGAACGCTTTCCAAGCTCTTCGAGAATCGCAGTTTCGCGCCTGCGGAAGCCGGCCTCTCCCTCTGCAGAAAAGATTTCAGGAATAGTCATGCCGGCTGCTTTCTCAAGTTCCGCATCCGCTTCCACGGACACTCTCCCGAGTTTCTCAGCCAGAAGAGAGGCGATCGTGGACTTGCCGGAGCCGGGCATCCCGATGAGGATGACATTCTGCATCTCCGTGCTGAGCCGGTGCAGGATATTCTCCAGCGCGTCCTGCGGATGCTTGTGTCCAAGGAAGATTTCAGAGGCTCTGACCCCCTGCGCCACCAGCATCCGAAGCCCGCCCGCACATGGAATTCCGAGTTCCTCGGCCTGAAGAAGAAGTGCGGTTCTCGCCGGGTTATAGACCACATCCAGAACGGCTTCAAGATTTGGAAATGCGGTTAAATCCAGCGCCTTCTTTCCGTTTCCGGGATACATGCCAAGCGGGGTTGTGTTTACGACCAGTGCGGCATTCCTGTGCTTTGTGACGTTTTCATAGTTGGTCTCACCGCTGCGCGAGACCACGACGACGTCAGCGCCCCTTCTTCGAAGGCAGGCACAGACCGTTGCCGAAGCGCCACCGCTGCCGAGGACGAGGGCTTTCTTCCCTGCCGGCGCAAATGAGGCGGCGGAGAGCAGAGCCTCGAATCCGAATGCGTCGGTGTTGTCTCCGAGGATGCTGCCGTCCGGACGCCGGAGCAGCGTGTTCACGCTTCCAATCGCTTCTGCCAGTTCTGTGCGCTCGTCACAGAACGGGATGACGGTTTTCTTATACGGGATCGTGACGTTCAGCCCGTGCCAGTCTCCGTTTCGGACAAAGTCCCCTACCTCCTCCGGTGTTTTTTCGTAGAGAAGGTATTCGTAGTCCGCCAGCGCCGCATGAATCTGCGGCGAATAGCTGTGACCGAGCTTTTCGCCGAGCAGGCCGCATTTCATTCAAACCACCTCACTGTAGCTGCCGAGATACTCATGTTCCTCACAGACATCTCCGAGTTCTCCCATCAGCTGGATAAAGCGCGGCGAATACACCGAAGTATCCAGATCAAAATAGAACCGATACTCCCAGTTTCTTCCCGGAATGGGGCGGCTTTCCAGCTTGTGCATGTTGATGCCCAGCGCATAGAATCTCGCCAGCACATTATAAAGCGTGCCCGGCTCATCCCGAATCACCATCATCAGGCTTGTATGATCCGCGCCGGGATAGATCTCCAGATTCTTGGAAATACAGATAAACCGGGTATAGTTATCTGCGGAGTCCTGTACGGAGCTCATCAGGTTTTCCAGACCGTAGAGGCGCGCGCAGCTGCGGGAAGAAAGCGCGGCGACGCCCGGTTCGGAGGACTCCGCGACCATTTTGGCCGCGACTGCCGTATTCTCGCACGGGATTACTTTCGCGTTCGGGAAACGCTGCAGGAAGTTGGCGCACTGGGCCAGCGCCTGACCGTGGGAGTAGATTTCACAGATATCCTCTGCCTTTGTCCCCGGTTTCACGAGGAGATTGTGGTCGACTTTGATCCGTACGGAACGCACAATACGGAAATCATGCCTGACCATCAGGTCGTAAACCGCGTTCACTGTGCCGGCGGTGGAGTTTTCCACCGGGATCACGCCGTATCGGCAGAGTCCCTTCTCCACTGCGGTGAACACCGCGTCGAAGGTGGAAAAATAAAAGATGCTGGGTCTGGCAAAGAGTTTCTCACAGGCGATCCCTGAATACGCTCCCTCTACCCCCTGACAGGCGACAACTGCTTTCTCCGGAAACAGCGGCGGTGTCTCGCGCAGCGCGGTCTCGATTGCTGCCTTTTCCGCACTCTCCCGGTGCAGAATACGGTTCTGACGACTGCGCGACAGCTCCAGCAGGACGGAAAACAGCGTGAAGGTGTAATCGGAAAGCTCGGGCGGGCTCTTCTCGTCAATATGCGCGAGTTTTTCCTTTTCTCTTTTTACATCCAGCACCGGGAGGCTGTTCTCCCGCTTCCAGGCTGCAATCTCTGCCGCGATGTCCATGCGCTCTGTAAAGAGACTCAGGATCTGATCATCGATTTGGTCCAGTTTCTGTCTATAGTCTGATAAATCCATCCTGTCTTCCTCCCAGGTACAAGTCTGTGATTGCAATGGCTGCTGCAGCCTCAATGACCGGCACTGCGCGGGGTACGATGCAGGGGTCATGCCGTCCGGAGACATGCAGCGTCTCCGCCTGCATGGTCTCGAGATTCACGCTCTCCTGTTCCTTTGCGATGGAGGGCGTCGGTTTGACCGCGGCGCGGAAGAGGATATCCTCCCCACTGCTGATACCGCCCAATATGCCCCCCGCGTGATTGGTTCTGGTCCGGACTCTTCCTTCGGACACAAGGTATCCGTCGTTGTGCTCGCTGCCGCGCATGGACGCGGAGCGGAAGCCGGCGCCGAATTCGATGCCCTTCACGGCGGGAATGGCAAATACAAGCTGCGCGATCCGGTTTTCAATTCCGTCAAACATCGGTGCGCCGATCCCGGCAGGCACGCCCCGGATAAAGCACTCGATCACGCCGCCGACAGAGTCTCCGTCCGCCCTGGCAGCGGCAATGGCAGCCTGCATCTCTCTTCCCTTCTCATCAGAAACCGTCGGGAAGATTTTTTCATCCACCGGCACTTCAAAGGGCGAAGTGTCCTCAATCCCTGCAATGCTCAGAATTCTGGCGCAAACTGCAATGTCTGCATTTTCAAGCAACTGCAGCAGGACCCCACCCGCAATGCAGAGCGCCGCGGTCAGCCGCCCGGAGAAGTGCCCTCCCCCAAAATAGTCCTGGTTTCCGCCGTAGCGGACATGTGCGGTATAGTCGGCGTGGCCGGGCCTTGGCACAACCCGGAGCGCGTCATAATCTTTTCCGCGCGTATTGGTATTGCGGATGATCGCTGTGAGCGGTGCGCCGCAGGTCTTTCCGTCTTTCAGTCCGGAAAGGAATTCCGGTCTGTCACTCTCCCGCCGCGGTGTGGACCAGTCGTTCCGGCCCGGCGCGCGTCGATTCAGAAACCGCTGCAGACAATCCAAATCGACAGGCAGACCGGCCGGGAGCCCATCCAGCGTCATGCCGATGGCTTCGCTGTGGCTCTGGCCGAATACGGACAGCCGCAGGCTTGAACCGGTAAATATACTGCTCATCTCTGAGACCTCCCGTCTTCTCCTTTGGAAGCCTTCACTCCGGTTTCTTGGACAGACTCAAAATCGCGCCAGAAAGCGGGATAGGACTTCTCCACGCACTCTGCACCGCATACGGTGACGGGTGTATCGCAGAGCAGAGATGCCACAGCGGCGCTCATCGCAATTCTATGATCATTGAATGCATCCGCCTCACCGCCGCGCAGTGTACCGCAGCCAAAGATTCTGATGCCGTCCGGCAGCTCCTCTGCGCGGCCTCCGAGGCTGTTGATCAGCGCCGCGGTCGTATGCAGGCGGTCGGATTCCTTCAGGCGCAGCCGGGCGGCGCCCCGAATCTCCGAGACGCCTTCGGCGCCGCAGCACAGCACCGCCAGGACCGGTACCAGATCCGGAATCTCACCCGCTTCCACGCAGAGCGGACGCGCCGCACGGCGTTTAACCCGGACACGGTCGCCGTCTTCTTCCACTTCGGCGCCAAAATCTCTGAGCACTTCCAGAATCGCGCGGTCTCCCTGTGCAGAGTCCCGGTTCAGCCCGGAGACACACACGCCGCGCTCTGAAAGTGCGCCTGCACACAGGAAGAATGCGGCATTGGACCAGTCTCCTTCTGCGGATACGTGATCCGGGAGTTTCGGGGTCTGGCCGCCGTACACATGCCACCGGAGGCTGTCCACACGATCAAAACGAATCCCCGCAAGGGACAGTACGTCTTCCGTCAGAGCCACATACGCCGCGGACTCCAGCTCTCCGTCGACGAGCAGGCTGCTGTCCTCCGGCAGCAGCGGAAGCGCCAGCAGAAGACCGGTGAAATACTGGGAGGAGACATTTCCGGGAAGCCGAAACATACCGCCCTGCAGGTCCCCGTTGCAGTGCAGGATGTCGCCATCCTGCCGGATATTCATTCCATGCTCCCGGAGGATACGGTCAAACGGAGCCATCGGCCGCTTTGACAGCCGTCCTTCCATGATAAAGTCGGCGCTTTGTTTGAGCGCTCCAACGATCGGCACCAGAAACCGGAGGGTTGACCCGCTCTCCCCGGCGGGCAGGATTCGAACGGTGTTGCCCGATTCCTTTCTGACCGACGGGCGGACGAAAAGCTCGCTCTCGCTCATCTGAATCTCCGCGCCCAGCGCGGCGAGACAGTCTGCCGTGGCACGGATGTCTTTGGACAGCCCGTTCAGCCGGATTCGGACATTCTTCTCCCCGAGTGCCGCGCAGATCAGGAGCCTGTGCACCACCGATTTGGAGGACGGGATTCGCAGCTCACCGGAACAGGTGCCCGGAGGAATGCATCTATTCATATGCGGCCTCCAGCCATCTTCTCAGCGCTTCTCTGTCCACCGGGATCGCTTCACACCATCCGACGGAGCGCGGAACGATAAGATGAAGCCGGCCGGAAGCGATCTTCTTGTCCAAAAGCAGGATGTCGAACAGCTCATCCGCGGAATAAGGCGGTTCAACCGGCAGCCTAAACTGCTTCAGAAGCTCAATCACAGCGTCTCTGGACCCTGTATCCAGAATTCCCATCCGAACGGCCGCCCGGACGATCATCGCCGTCCCGATGGCGACCGCCTCGCCATGGAGCAGTTCATACCGGCTTCTGGCCTCAATCGCATGTCCGAAGGTATGCCCCAGATTCAGAAGCCGCCTTCTGCCGAAATCGTGTTCATCCTCGGCGACAATGTCGGCCTTCATGTTTACGCAGGCTTCGATGATGCTCTCTCTGTCGAAGTTCCCCTGCTGCAGCAGGTCGAACAGATCGGGATCGGCAATGACACTGTCCTTGATGACCTCTGCGAAGCCCGCGTTCAGCTCACGCTCCGGAAGCGTATCAAGCGTCCCGGTATCACACAGGACAAGAGACGGCTGGTGAAATGCGCCGACCTGGTTCTTGGCCGCCGGAAGATTCACCGCGGTCTTTCCGCCGACGGAGGAATCCACTGCCGCGAGAAGCGTCGTCGGTACCTGGACATACCGAATGCCGCGCTGATACGTCGCCGCGGCAAAGCCCGTCAGATCTCCCGTCACGCCCCCACCGAGCGCCACAAGGCAGTCGGATCTGGTCAGCCTGCATTCTGTCAGCAGATTCAGCAATTCTCCATATGAGGCGAGGCTTTTCGTCTCCTCTCCCGAAGGAAAGACTTTGGCCTCGGCCCGAAACCCGGCCGAACGCAGGCTGTTGAGCACGCGTTCCCCGTAAATCGGGAAGACATTCTCTCCGGAGACCACGACGACCGTCTTCGCATCGGTGCAGACTCTGAGTTCCCGACCGATCGTGTCCAGCAGGCCGGCGCCGATCTTCACGTCATAGGACGCGGAATCGGTTTTGACATGGACGCACCTCATCGGCCGTCAACCTCCTCCTTGATCCGCTTGCCCTCTTCAAGCAGCCGGGTCAGCTCCTCCCGGTCGTCCGCTTCCATTGCTCTGCGATAGGCGTCCAGATGCTCGATCAGTCCGTTCACCTCGGCCAGAAGATGATCCTTGTTTTCCAGGAACAGCTCCGCCCACATCGGCGCGTTGAGCCAGGCCACACGAGTCAGATCCTTATAGCTTCCTGCAGAGAACCCGTGGTGTATGCGGGACGTCGGGCTTTTGACGTAGGCATTGGAGACCACGTGCGCCAGCTGCGAGGTGAAGGCGATCATCTCGTCATGTTTTTCCGCCGTTGTGACGGAAATCCGGTTGAACCCGGCCGGTGCAAGCAGCTCCTTGACATGTTCCAGCAGGAAGATGTCGTCATATTTCGGCGGGACAATCACCATCGGCGCATTGTGGTACATGTTTGCCTTGGCGTATTTGTATCCGGAATACTGGGTACCGGCCATCGGATGTCCCCCGACATACAGAAATCCGTATTCCTCGGCGATCGGGAAGACCGCCTCGCAGACGTCCCGCTTGGTCCCGCAGCAATCCATCACCAGCGGTTTTTTCCCGAAATAGGGGGCGAATTCCCGGATGGCCCGGATGGCCGCCTCCGGATATATGGTAACCAGCACAAGGTCACAGCTGCCCACGTTCTCGTTGGTCAGTTCCCCGTTCACATCCCCGGAGAGCATCGCAAAGTCCAAAACGCTCTTGGTGCGGTTGGAGGCAAGAACCTCCCATCCCGCGGCATGATAGGCTTTTGCAAAGCTGCCGCCAATGAGGCCCAGGCCGACGACTCCGACCGTACTCATGCCACAATCCCCCTGATGGCGCGGATCTTTTCCGCGAGTTCCGCAAACTCCTCCGGCCGCAGGGACTGGGCTCCGTCGCACAGCGCATGGATCGGGTCATTATGGACCTCGATGATCAGTCCGTCCGCGCCGCCGGCCGTGGCGGCAAGCGCCATGGGCGGCACCAGCTTTGCAATTCCCGTGGCATGGCTCGGATCCACGATGATCGGCAGATGGGTCAGCTGATGAAGCATCGGTACCGCAGCGAGATCCAGCGTGTTTCTGGTATAGTCGGAGAAGGTGCGGATCCCTCGCTCGCAGAGCATGACACGCTCGTTGCCGTTGGCCATGATGTATTCAGCGCTCATCAGCAGCTCCTTCAGGGTGTTGGCCAGGCCGCGCTTGAGAAGGATCGGTTTGTCCAGCCGCCCAAGCTCCCGAAGCAGGTCAAAATTCTGCATGTTTCTGGCCCCAACCTGAATCACATCCACATCCTCGAAGAGCGGAAGATCCATGATGTTCATCAGCTCTGTCACGATGGGGAGACCGGTCTCCTGCCGTGCGATCTTCAGAAACTCTAGACCCGTTGCCTTCAGCCCGGCGAAATCATAAGGAGAAGTGCGCGGTTTGAATGCGCCGCCGCGCATGAGCTGCGCCCCGGCCGCCTTGACCGCTTTCGCCACGGTGACGATCTGTTCTTCCGATTCGACCGAGCAGGGTCCTGCGATCATGACGAAGTTGCCGCCGCCGACTTTAACATCACCGATCTCAACAACCATATCCTCCGGGTGGAACTTGCGGTTGCAGCACTTGAACGGCTCTGTCACGCGCTTCACCGAATCCACGATCTCCAGGCTCTCCACAAGGTCGATATCAACCCGGCTGGTGTCGCCGATCAGGCCGAGGACCGTCTGAAACTCTCCGTCGGAAATATGAATCCGAAGTCCGAGTGCTTCCAGCCACGCGATCAGCTGCGCCTTTTTTTCATCCGAAACTCCGTGCTTTAAAACAACGATCATCTTGTACCTCCAAAACAAAAACCGCACAGGATAACCTGTGCGGCATTTCTCATGAATTCGAGCTTTTCTGCACCACAAATTATCCTTACCGAAGCGAGTCAGTAAAGTAATAATAATAGGATGCAAAACGAAAAGCCTTCATCAGTATTCCTCCATGATCGGAACTGCTAGTAATATAGTCCAAACTGCAAAGATTGTCAAGAATTATTTCAAAGCACGCCGATCATCACAAGGAACAGCAGAACAAAAGTCACAAGGACCGCCAGCGCGAAGAGCGTAAATCCCGCACTGAAGCTCCCCTTCTGCGCGCTCTTGCTGGGTTCGGCGAGGTGGGCTTTCCGCAGCGCGCCGACAATCGGTTTATAAAGCAGCAGTGTGAGGCCCGCGTTGATGCCGCCCTTGACCAGATTGAACGGCAGGAACACCGTCATCATCATGCCCGCCACTGTGGCCCTGGGAACACCCATATAATACGGCGTAATGATGTAGTTCCAAAGCATCATCGCCACCGCCATGGTCACGACGCCAAAGGCGAGACCAACCACCGCGTCCTTCTGTGTGCGGTGCTTCTGATAGTACCACGCTGCCGGTACGGCGAATGCGCAGGTCGACACCACATTCATCAGAAAACCGTAAGGCCCGGTGGAGCTGATGCTGATCATCTCGATAAACGAGACAATCACCGAGATCAGGACGCTGGTCAGCGGACCGTACAGCAGGCCCGCAATCACGATCACCGCGTCCTTCGGCTCATAGCTCAAAAAGCCCGCGACATTGGGAATCACCTTGCTCACCAGTACGGCGACAAAGGAGACGGCCGCAAACATGGCGACAGCCGCCATGTAGCGTGTGGACATTTTGCTTGTTTTCATGTGTTTCCCTCCAAAAAACAAAAATACCTGAAGACAAATCTTCAGGCGCGCGGAAAGAGGGCATGGAAAATATGGAATTCACCATCTTCTTCCATCCAGACTGTACTGTCGGTTCCGGAATCACACCGGATCATGCCGTGAGGCTCGCGGACTTTACCGCCGGTCGGGAATCACACCCTGCCCTGAAGACGGCTGTATTATAGCAGGTCATATTGGATTTGACAAGCCCCGATTTGCAGTTTATACTGAAAAGCAAGAAAATCATCAGGAGGGCCGAATGGCTGAGAGAGAAATCACCTGCTGCTTTACCGGGCACCGGCCGGTAAAGCTGCCCTGGGGCATGCGGGAAACGGACCCGCGCTGTATCGCGCTGAAAGCCCGGATTTCCGCCACCCTGGACGGGATCTATGAATCCGGATACCGCCACTTTATCTGCGGAATGGCCATCGGCTGCGATACCTTTTTTGCCGAAGCGGTCCTCGCCCTGAAACAGCAGCACGGGGATGTGACACTGGAGGCCGCCGTCCCCTGTGACAGTCAGGCGGACCGGTGGACCCGCAGTCAGCGGGAGCATTATGAGGAGCTGCTCTCCCGCTGTGACGTGGTGACGCACGTCTCACACACCTACAGCCCCGGCTGTATGATGAAACGGAACGAGTACATGATTGATGCCTCGTCGCTGCTCCTCGCCTGTTTCAACGGCCGCAGCAGCGGAACGATGAATACCATTCTCTATGCCGAGCGCAGCGGCGTACGCACCATCATCCTGGATATAGACTGAGAAGGATCCGCACAGATCAGATCGACGATCTCGGCGGGTCCTTCTTTTTGTTTTCCGTATTCTGCCCGCTGCGTTCAGCAGCAGATGACGCCGGTCCTGCAGATGGGACCGAGCAGCAGGTTTGCCGCGCAGAGCGTCATGCACAGGCGGTCCGTGCTGAGTCCGCGGGAATAGTTCACCCGATAGTTGTCATAGAAATCTCCCCCGCTCTGCAGCTGCTCAAGCAGGCTTCTGTATTCCTCGTTGTCCGGCTCGATCTCCACGGCCCGTTTCGCCGCGTCAAGTGCGGCGATCTTCTTCCCCAGGTACATGTTCGCGCCGGCGCAGAGGTAGTACCACTTTCCGTCCCGTTCCGACAGCGGGACCGAGGAGAGAGCGTTCAGGGCCTCGTTGTACATGCCGTTGCGGATATAGTTCTTCGCCGCAGTATACTCACTGCGCTCGGTCTGCTGCTGCGCATTCTGCCAGCTGTACCAGGCGCTCCCCCACGGGTCGCGGTATCCGCCGAAGGGATCGGCATACTGCTGATACTGGTATTGAGATTGATACGGTCCGCTCCCGGCGGTCTGCTGCGCTGCAGTACCGTTCTTGATCTGATCGTAGGCGGTGTTGATGTCGTTCATCATCTGGGCGGCATGTTCATCGCCGGGATTCAGGTCCGGATGGTACTTCTTTGTCAGCTCCCGGTATGCCTTTTTGATCTCTTCGTCGCTGGCATCCGGTGATACGCCGAGGACTTTATACGGATTCGATACCATACGAATTGTCCTTCACTGAGTCATATTTTTTCTCAAACTGGTCCCAAAGGCCGAAACAGAGGATGTTCTTCAGAATGCCCGCATCCGTCACCAGCGGCAGCCTGTCAAAATAGAACAGGCACTCCCCCAGCAGCATCTGCAGAATATCGCGAAACCGTTTCGCGTTCCCCTGTGCGCCATAGTACCGGCGGAATGGGTTATACCGATCGCGGGCAGCATCCCGGTCCAGATCCATGCAGGCGTCCATGATATAAAGAAACCGCCCGAGCGCGGCGCCCAGGCCGCGGAGCGAGCCGCTCCACCGGTCCTCCTGATAAACAAAAACCTCCGCCATCATTCCAGCGAAGGTCTCCGCCGCGGCATCCGGGTCCTCTGTTTTTGCTCTCTCAATTCTGTGCAGCTCACGGATTGAGCGCTCCATGGCCTCACACTGTCGCGGATATTTCTCCGCGATTTTTCGATAGGCGCCTTTCATGATTCCGGACGCGGCCAGCGCGCCGAGACTCCCGTCGTCCTCCCAGTCATCCTGCATCTTCAGGAAGCTCAGGGCGATGTTCATGTCCGCGGCGTAATCCGTGTACCGGCTCTGCCACCAGACACGCGCCTTTCTGGGATGGGCGATACAGGGATCTTCGCCGTTCGTCTCATCCGCCTCATACAACGACTGCAGCAGCAGGATCAGGAAGCACTGGTCATAATTCAGCGTGAAACCGGAAAGCGTTCCCCATCGTCCGCGCAGCGAGCGGCACAGCCCGCAGTAGGCGGCGCGGTAACGCGCGTCCTCCTCCGGCGTCAGATGGCCGCGCTCGGCAGTCAGATATCCGAACATTCAGAACACCGGAGCACTCAGGACTTGCCCATGAAAGAGTGTCCGCACTTCCGGCAGACGATCTTGATCTTTCCGCGGCCTTTCGGCACGCGCAGGGTTGCCTTGCATGCCGGACAGACAAAGAACTTGAAATCCTTGCGCTGGGCCCACTGTTCTTTCCGGACGCGAAAGGAAGAGAGCACCCGTTCCCTCATACGCAGGTATTTCGCGTTCTCATCACCGCGGCGCATCAGATCTCTGGAAAACATACGATAATATGTAATTGCAAGCAGCACAATGACCAGCGCGGAGAACACGCGTCCGACCGTCCTGCCAAGCACGATCGAAAGCAGAATCAGGACCAGATCCGCGCCCAGCAGGAAGCGGTTCAGGTCATCGTTCCCGTTGCGCCCGATCATAAACTGCATCACTTTTTCTTTCATCGATGCTCACCTTCAAGTCTCTTACGTTACCGTTACAATCTGATAAATATTTTACTCACATTGCCCCGGTAATACATCAAGAATTTGTTAACAAGCTTGTTCCCGTTATCTTCTTGATTCCCTGAGAGAGAGCATCACGATCTTTTCACATAGTTCATCATAGCTGATTCCGTCAACTCTGGCAGAACGCGGGATCAGGCTGTTCGGGGTCATTCCCGGCAGCGTGTTCACCTCCAGGAACCACGGCTGTCCCTCCCGGTCCAGGATAAAGTCCGACCTGGAATAGACCCGCAGGTCAAGTTCCTTCTGTACGGTCTCCGCCGCTTCACGAAGGCGCCGGTCCTCCTCCGGCGTCAGATTCGCCGGGCAGATTTCCCGGGCGCCGAGCGCGCCGCTCTGATACTTGGCCACGTAGTCGAACTCTGTCCCCTCCGGCGGGATCACCTCGATCGGATTGAGCGCGTGTCCGTCCAGAACCGGGACCGTGAGCTCCCTGCCGAAGATCTTGTTCTCCACGATCACATGGTTGCCGTATCTGAGAATCCGCTTCAGCGCTGCGGCAAGCTCTTCCCTGGTGTCCGGCAGTTCCACCCCGATGGAGCTTCCGCCGTCGATAACCTTCACCGCGCAGGGCACCGGCAGTTCCTCCGTCAGTCTCGGGATATCCGCTTCCGTGTAATCCAGCTCGCGCCAGGCCGGCGTGCAGATGGTGCTGTTGGCCAGAACGCGCTTTGCCATGGCCTTGTTCATCGCGATGGCGCTGGCAAGCGGGCCGGACCCGGTATACGGAACGCCGATCAGCTCGAGCAGGGCCTGGATCTTCCCGTCCTCTCCGTCCTTCCCGTGCAGACCCACGAAAACACAGTCCGCCAGGGCGCAGATCTCCGCAACGTTCTTCCCGAGGTGGCCGGGGCTCTGATAGGCCCGGCTCTCCCACACCGCCTTCAGGTCCGGTTCCTGCACCTCGATGGCCACGTTGCCGCAGAGTCCGTCCGGCTCCAGAAACGCTTCCTCCAGCGGTCTGTGATAATTCTCCATTCCCAGAAAGAGATCCACATAGATCGCCTGGTGGCCGCGGCGCCGCAGCGCCTGACACACGGACGTGGCCGTGACCTGGGCGACGTGGCGTTCCGTGCTGATGCCTCCGCCGAGAACAACGATTTTCATAGACAGTTTGCCTTCTTCCTCTTCAGTTTGCTTTTATAAGATACCACGATTGCCGAAAAGTCTCAATAGCAAATTCGTACAGAAAAAACAGCGGCCGTATGCCGATTTTTTTCTTGACAGAGGATTCGATTCCTGTTAATATGAGTTGTCTCAATTGGATAGAGTTATCCGAAGCCAGATACGACCGCTGCTTTTTGCAGCCGAGGCCACACGGACAGCCGGGTCGAACGCCGAATACCGCTGTGATGCGGCGGCAACCACGCGTTGCCTTATTGATTGAGTTAAAAGCTCAAGTTTTATAAGTTGGTAACTATAAACCAGTGCCTTTTGGCATACAAACTTGTGAAATGGTCAATAAGAGTAGGTCTGTCTTCCCTGATAAGAGGCTCTATAACCGATTGGGTTTTTTCATACCCATATGATTGCAAGACTGTATGCTCCGGCATGCAGTCTTTATTATTTACAGGAGGGAAAGATGAGAAAAATCATTGAGCTGAAAGGGGTCTCCAAGGCCTATGACGGGCAGGTCGTCCTGGATCACATCAATCTGGACATCTATGACAATGAATTTGTCACCCTGCTCGGTCCCAGCGGCTGCGGCAAGACCACCACACTGCGCATCATCGCCGGTTTCGAGCAGCCCGATGAGGGGCAGGTCTTTTTCATGGGCGAGGACATCGCCGCCCTGCCGCCTCACAAACGCAATGTGAACACCGTCTTCCAGCGCTACGCGCTCTTCCCGCACCTCAATGTCTATGAAAACATTGCCTTCCCTCTGCGTGTAAAGAAGGCCCACGGCGATGAGATCGACACCAAGGTCCGGGAGATGCTCCGCCTTGTCGGCCTGCAGGGCTTTGAGAAGCGCTCAGTCACCTCCCTCTCCGGCGGCCAGCAGCAGCGCGTCGCCATCGCCCGTGCCCTGGTTTCCCAGCCGAAAGTCCTGCTCCTGGACGAGCCGCTGTCCGCCCTGGATGCGAAGCTCCGCAAGGACATGCAGGCTGAGCTCCACAAGATCCAGCGCGCCTCCGGGATCACTTTCATCTTCGTCACCCACGACCAGGAGGAGGCCCTCTCCATGTCCGACACCGTGGTTGTCATGTCCGAGGGGCTGATCCAGCAGATCGGCACACCCACCGACATCTACAACGAGCCGCAGAACGCCTTCGTCGCCGACTTCATCGGCGAGTCCAATATCCTCAACGGCATCATGCTTGAGGATCGGAAGGTGAAGTTCCACGGTCACGTCTTCGAATGCGTCGACTCCGGCTTTGAAAAGAACGAACCTGTGGATGTTGTGGTCCGCCCCGAGGACGTGGACATCGTCCCCGAGGAGAAAGGAATGCTCCGCGGCGTTGTCACCAGCGTGACCTTCCTCGGCGTGCACTACGAGATCATCGTGGATGTGCAGGGCTTCAAGTGGATGATCCAGACCACCGACTTCTGCGCCGTGGACTCGCACATCGGCCTTTTCATCGAGCCGGATGCGATTCAGATCATGCACAAGTCCAAATATTCCGGCATGTTCGGCGACTACAGCAGCTTCTCCAACGAGTTTGACGAGCTCTCTGACGCCGCGGCAGAGGTTGAAGAAGAATGAAGAAGGAACACAATGCACTGAGGGCCGTGCAGCGGGCGGTTCTGGCGCCCTATGGTGTCTGGGCGCTGCTGTTCATCGTGGTGCCGCTGCTGTTTGTGGCGTATTACGCGTTCACGGATTCAAACTTCGCCTTCACTACGGATAACATCACCCGCTTCTTCACAGCGAAGAGCCAGGTGTCCACGGACGCCGGCGGCACCAGAGAGGTCTACACCTACCTTCTGATCTTCTGGAGAAGCCTGAAGCTTGCGATCATCTCGACGGTGATCTGCCTGCTGATGGGCTATCCCACCGCCTACATTCTCTCCCGTGCATCGGAGCGGGTTCAGAAGATCCTGATCACCCTGATCATGATCCCGATGTGGATGAACTTCCTGATCCGCACCTACGCCTGGATGACGATCCTGCAGGACACCGGCATCCTCAACCGGCTTCTGGCCGCGGTGGGCCTCGGTCCGGTGCACGTCATCGGTACGGAGACCGCCGTTGTCATCGGTATGGTCTATGACTATTTCCCGTACATGATCCTGCCCATCTATTCCGTGATGGCAAAGCTCGACATGAAGCTTGTGGAAGCGGCGAAGGACCTGGGCTGCAACGGCTGGAACGTCATGCGGCGGGTAATCTTCCCGCTGAGCCTGCCCGGCGTGATCTCCGGGGTCACGATGGTCCTGATCCCCTCCATCAGCACCTTCTATATCTCCCAGAAGCTCGGCAACGGCAAGTTCTACCTGATCGGCGATGCCATCGAGGGCCAGTACGTGGCCAACAACCTGCACTTTGCCGCGGCGATCGCGTTTATCCTGATGATCGTGCTGCTGGTGTGCATGGCGCTGATGCAGCGGTATGCCAACAGAAAGGCGGTGGCGTAAATGAAAACAAGTTCGAAGATTTTCACGGCGCTGATCCTGATCTTCCTGTTTGCGCCGATCGTCATCCTGCTGGTCTTCTCCTTCAACGCGTCCAAGAGTCTGAGCGTCATGTCCGGCGGCTCGCTGTACTGGTACCGTGAGCTGTTCCGCGATGCCGAGACGCTGGGCGCGGTGCGCAACACCCTGGTTCTCGCAATCTCGGCGGCACTGATCTCCACGGTGATGGGGACGGCCGCGGCGGTGGGAATCCACCGGCTGCGGAGCAAGGCTGTGCGTCTGGGTTATGAACAGGTGACGAACATTCCGATGACAAACCCCGACATCATCACGGGCATCTCGCTGATGCTGATGTTCGTGTTCGTGGGAAGACTGTTCGGCGCGTCCACCAGTCTGAACTTCTGGACCATGCTGATCGCGCATATCACCTTCTGCCTGCCCTATGTGATTCTCCAGGTTCTTCCGAAGCTGCAGCAGATGGACAACAGCCTGTCCGAGGCGGCGATGGATCTGGGCTGCACACCGATGCAGGCGTTCTTCCGGGTGGAGATTCCGGAGATCATGCCCGGCGTCGTGACCGGACTGATCATGGCCTTCACGCTGAGCCTTGACGACTTCGTCATCAGCTACTTCACCTCGGGCAACGGCTTTGAGACCCTTCCGATCCGCATCTACAACATGACGAAGAAGACCGTCACGCCGAAGATGTACGCCCTGTCGACGATCATCTTCTTCACGATCCTGGCCCTGCTCATCATGTCCAACCTCATCGACACCTCGGCCCCCGGTGTGGAAAAGCCCCTGAGGCGCGAACGCACCGCCAGTCAGAAGAAGCGCCTGCGCGTCGCCGGCGCCATCGGCGGCGTTCTGGCCGCCGGAATGATCGCGGTCATGATCATCGGCGCGCCGGATCACCCTGTTCTGAATGTGTACAACTGGGGCGAGTATATCTCCGACGGTTCCGAGGACAGCTTCAACACCATCCGGGGCTTTGAGCAGTGGTACAAGGAGAACTACGGCAGCGAGGTTGAGGTCAATTACACCACCTTTGCCTCCAACGAGGACATGTACTCCAAGATCTCCAGCGGCGCGGTCAGCTACGACGTGATCATTCCGTCGGACTACATGATCGCCCGCATGCGCGAGGAGGGCATGCTGCTGCCGCTGAACTTTGACAACATCCCGAACTACGAAAACATCGGGGAGAACTTCCGCGGTCTGTACTACGACCCGGATGACGAGTACACGGTGCCCTATACCTACAGCTTCGTCGGCGTGATCTGGGATGCCGAGCGCGTGGACGAGGAGGATACCGGCGACTGGGACCTGATGTGGAACGAGAAGTACAAGGGCGACATTCTGCAGTTTAACAACTCACGCGACGCCTTCGCCACGGCCCAGTACAAGCTGGGTCTGGATGTGAACGACACGGATCCGGAGAGCTGGCGCAGGGCCCTGGAGGAACTCAAGAGACAGCAGCCACTGGTCAAGAGCTATGTCATGGACGAGATCTATAACATGATGGAGTCCGGCGAGGCCGCGGTCGCCTCCTACTATGCGGGCGACTACTTCACCATGCTCGACGCCGAGGCCGACAACGTGGATCTGCGCTTCTATGTGCCGGAGCGCACCAACTACTTCATCGACGCCATGTGCATCCCCTCCTGCTGCCAGCAGAAGGAGCTGGCCGAGGCCTTCATCAACTACATGCTGGAAGAAGAGCCCGCCATCGCCAACGCCGAGTACATCTGCTACGGCTGCCCCAACCGCGTGGTCTATGAGTCCGAGGAGTACGCCGAGGACATGGGCGAAGAGGCCATGGAGATCCTGTACCCGAACCTCGACGTCTTCGCCGAGAACTTCAACCGCTTCGCCTACCGCAACCTCGACGCCGCGACGCTCAGCCTGGTCAACAGCCTCTGGGAAGAGCTCAAGATCAACTGAGAGAGGTTCCCCTATGTCTGTGGATTACGAGCGGGAAGCCCTCATGGACGCCTCCCGGTTTGTCATGCTGTCGGACTATGTCCCCGGCATCATCCAGGAGATCCGCTATTTTTCGACCTATAACTTCATCGGCGACCGCATCGACGGATATGAGGAACCGGTCGCCCTCGTGACCAGGGATGCCGCCAGAGCCCTGAAGGCGGTCAGCAGCAGGGCCATGGTGATGGGCTACCGCCTGAAGGTCTTCGACGCCTACCGCCCGGCCTGCGCCGTCCGTCACTTCGTCATGTGGGGTCTGGAGGATCTGGACCAGAGGATGAAGACCTTCTTCTATCCGGATCTGGAAAAGCAGGAGCTCTTTCAGAAGGGCTATATCGCAAGCCGCTCCACCCACAGCCGCGGCAGCACCCTGGATCTGACCCTGCTGGACATGAGCACCGGGAAGGAAGTGGACATGGGCAGCCCCTTTGACTTCTTCCATGAGATCTCCCATCCGGATTACCCCGGCGTCACCGAGGAACAGTACGCCAACCGCATGCTTCTGCGGGAGCTTATGACGAAGAACGGCTTCCGGGGCATCGACTGTGAATGGTGGCACTTCACCCTGGAGGACGAGCCCTTCCCCGATACCTTTTTCGAGTTTCCCGTTTCCGTGGATGTTCTGAAACGATAAGAAGAATAAGGAGAAACGTGTTATGAATATGATCTGCTTTGACCTGGAGGGCGTCCTTGTCCCTGAAATCTGGATCGCGTTTTCGGAGGTCAGCGGCATCCCCGAGCTCCGCCGCACCACCCGGGACGAGCCGGATTACACCAAGCTCATGAACTGGCGCCTCGGCATTCTGCGTGAGCACGGCCTCGGCCTGAAGGAGATCCAGGAGACCATCTCCAAGATCGACCCGCTGCCGGGCGCAAAGGAATTCCTGGACGAGCTGCGCAGCTTCACCCAGGCCGTCATCATCAGCGACACCTTCTCACAGTTTGCCGGCCCCCTGATGAAGAAGCTGGGCTGGCCCACGCTGTTCTGCAACGAGCTGACCGTGGGCAACGACGGCATGATCGACGGCTTTAAGCTGCGGATCAAAAACACCAAGCTCTCCACCGTCCGCGCCTTCCAGTCCATCGGCTACGAGACCATCGCCATCGGCGACAGCTTCAACGACCTGGACATGCTGAAGGCCAGCAAGAAGGGCATTCTCTTCCGCAGTACCGAGTCGATCATCCGGGACAATCCGGAGCTCCCCCACTGCGAGACCTATGACGATCTGATGAAAGAGATCGTCGCCGGCCTCTGAAAACCGCATAGAACAACTTCGAGGAGAGGCATCTGCCCCTCCTCGTTTTCTTATCCGTCATGCGTTGTTTTCCAGAAATGTCAGCACCTGTTCCCGGCTTTTCAGTGCCGTCGCGGCCCCGACGGCCGTGGTGCAGATGGCGCCGCAGGCGTTGGCAAAGCGCAGCGCTTCGGAATACCCGCTGCCGCGCAGCAGCTCGGACGCGAAGCCCGCCACAAAGTTGTCCCCCGCCCCGGTGGCGTCCACCGCATGGATCCTGCAGGCCGGCAGCAGGATGCTCTCCTCCGCGTTCCGGAAGAAGCAGCCCTTTGCCCCCAGCTTGATGATCACATTCCTGACACCGTAGTTCAGGAAGACCCGGGCTATCTCTTCCGGTGTGTCCTTTCCGGTGTAATATCGCGCCTCATCCTCATTTGGCGTGATAACGTCGATCAGCGGCAGGGACTCCGCGATATCCCTCAGCGTCAGGAAGTTGAAGTTTGGAAGCTTCGTATCCGCGATCACGGTGAGGCCCTGTTCCTTCGCCGCGGTCACCACCGACCGGACCACCGAAGCGTCGTCAAAGGGTGCGCGGAACAGCGATCCGAGGATCAGCGTGCGGGCGTTCCCGAAACACGCCGTGTAATTCTCCGGGTGGAAGTTATAGCGGTGCGATCCGTTCGTGATGGACTTTCGCGTTCCGTCGTCCCGCACAAACATGGTCGTCACCGGTGTGGGATGCTCCGCCGACCGTACAATCAGCGAGGTATCCACCCCGCAGCGGCGGAGCGCGTCCGTCACCATGTCCCCGGCCCCATCCTCTCCGAGCGGGCAGAGGATCGCGGTCCTCATCCCCAGCTTGGCCGCGGACATGGCCTCGTTCACCGCTTCCCCGCCCACGTTCAGGCTGCCGGAGGCGGCGCGATACCCCGAGGCGGAAATCGGCTCCGGGTCAAAGCCCCTGATGATCGAGTCGACCAGCGCCACACCGATGCATATGATGTCAAACTCCGGATTCATCGAATTACAGATAGCAGACCGTCTTGTCCAGTTCCTTCCGGTTTCCGTGGTTCGGCAGCGGGCCGACACCCTCGGCGGCATAGCCCAGGTCCATGATCATCAGCACTTCTTCGTTCTCCGGCAGGCCCAGCGCCTCAGCCATCTTCTCCGGATCAAAGAAGTTGACCCAGCAGCTGTCCACGCCCGCATCGGCCGCGGCCAGGATCATGTGCGTCGCGACAATGGTGGCGTCCTCGACGCCGGAGTCACGCTTATCACCGGGATAGGTGAAGACATTCCCGCTGTCAAACGCCACGACCAGCACCGTCGGCGCCCCGTAGCGGCAGGGAGTCACGCCGTCCACCCTGGCCAGGGCCTCCGGGCTCTGTACGACATAGATCCGCTGTTCCTGCAGGTTCTTGGCCGTGGGGGCCAGCCGTCCGGCGTTCAGAATTGCCTCCAGCTTCTCCTTCTCCACCTGTTTATCGCTGTACTTCTTGCAGGAATACCGCGCCTGAACAACTTCTTTAAATTCCATTTTACCGTTCTCCTTCCTTCAGTCTGTGATTTTTCTGCCATTTTGTGTTCCCATTATACTCAGCATGCGGGAACAATTCAAGATAATTTCGTCGGTTTGTTATCACTACCCACCACTATGCGCACAGGAGCAGGTGTTACCCTGCTCCTGCTTTTTATGTTATGCGTTTTGCCTTCTGCGGCGATTGGTCTTCATCGTCAGAATCGCCCCTGCCGTGGCAGTCATGAGACCGCCAAGCGCTGTGAATAGTCCAGTACCAATACCGCCGGTCTGGGGAAGCTGGGTGCCGGAAGAATTGCCAACTGTAAACTTGGCATTTGAGTTTACGCTTGCAGCTGTAAACGTAATTAACCCATTCGAAGATGTGTCCTCAGCCCAGTTCTTTACAAGACTCTCATCAATGTCCTCTGTGCCTGAGTCATTTTCTGTGACTCTGATGCGCATAGCCACTCCATCCACGACCTTCACATAGAACTTGCCATTGTCCACCAGTACATATCCAGCAGGTATCTTGGTCTCGCTGATCCCTTACGGATGCCGACCGTCACTTTGTCGTGGGTATTCACAACCTCGGCCAGCCAGTCAGGGATCTCATCTTTGTTTGCCTCCCGCTGCTCCTTGCAGAAGGATGCCAGCGTGTTGGCATTCACCGTCCGGGTGATCAGGTCGCCGTAGCCATGAGCAATCAGGGCTGCAAACATCTCCTCCTTCCTCTCTGCTCTCGGGGATGCGAACAGGCGGCTGTTCAGATAGAAGGTGCTGCCGTTTCTTGTGAACTTCTCAAGTTCTGATTCCGCCATGGCGTCAGACAGGGCTCTGTCCAGTTCCTCGATCCGGGCATTCACTTCCTTGACCTGCGCCTCCAGATCCTTCTTGTATTCCTTTGCGGATTTCAGCTCATCCGCCATCTCAAAAATCTGTTTGTTATCCATGGATTTATTTCTCCTTCCTGGTACAATCCGAAAAAGTACGTGGTTTCTGTTTGTGGTTTCTATACAGGTGAATCATTTGAACGGCTGCCGTCCGGCGCGGTAATCATCCACCAGCATCTTGGCCAGGTTCTGTTTGTCACGCAGCGCCTTGAGCACCTTTCCGTCGATGCTGTTCCTGACAACCAGGTAGATATACAGGCAGTTATTCTTCTGTCCCGCACGGTGAATCCGGCTTTTGGCCTGATCGAAATTGCTCATGCTGTAATCACAGGAGTAAAAAACCATCGTGTTTGCCGCCGTCAGCGTCAGGCCCATGCCTGCAGCCTGTATCTGGCCGATAAAGATCATGCAGTCCGGGTCATTCTGGAACCGGGATACCTGTTCGGCACGGTCACTGATGCCACCCCGGACAACGCCGTAGGACAGTCTCTTTTTCTCCACCATCTGCTGGATGGCATCGAGCTCCGCCCGGAAGCGGGCCATGATCACGAGTTTCTCACCTGCAGCCACAGCGCCATCGATGATATCGGACAGGGCCTCCAGCTTTGCCTTGCTGACAGCATTGACGTTGCCGTCATCGTCATTTAAGAAACCGCCCGTAATCTGCGAAAGCCGTAAGATCCGTGTCAGCACATTTGCCGCCGTCACTTCCGATTCCTTCATTTCCGCCCATGATTCCTCTTCGATCTGTGCGTAGAGCTTTGCCGCCGCAAGCTCCAGATCAACCGTCCGTATTTCCTCTGTGACTTCCGGCAGATCGAGACATTCATCCTTCGTTACGCGGAAGGCGATCGAATGGAGCTTTTCCAGAAACTCCCCGGTCATGCTCTTTTTGAAGATCGCTTCATGTTGTTCATAGCCGCCCATGTAGAAATACCGGTTCCGAAACGGGATGAAACTCTTCCCGAAAATATCCGGATTCACAAAGCGGTACTGGCTGAAGATATCCAGCTCCCTGTTTGCCACCGGCGTTCCCGTAAGAAGTAGGCGGTAGCGGGCCTTATCTCCCAGCTTGTGCATTCCCTTGGATTGCGACGTTCTGCCCTCTTTCAGCTTGTGCCCCTCGTCGGCGATGATCACATCCGCGTCATACTTCTGCAGCTCCGGGAGCAATCGCCATGAGGATTCGTAGTTCACTACAATCACCTGCAGCGTCCCGTCATCCTGTAAGGATTCAATCTGCTGGCGCTTCTTGGCTGCCGTGCCGTTCAGTATCACCAGCTGCACCGGGAAGTTTGCGAACTTGGCAAACTCCTCCTGCCATACGCCACAGATTGATAACGGGCAGACAACCAGCACACGGCGGATCTTTTTCATAAGGTAGAGATAGCCGCAGATTGCAATACCCACCAGGCTCTTCCCTGTCCCCATCTGCATCAGGAGGGCTGCCCCTGTGGAGCGCACCCTCCCGTCGGTCATGCCGAAGAGCCAGAGCACAAACTGGAAGGCCCGACGCTGGTGATCAAAGGGTGTCACCTTCACCGGCATCTTTATTTCATTTCCAGTCATCGCTGCCTCCTTTACTTCCTGCCAAAGAGTCTCTTGAAGATGGATCTCTTTTCCGGGGTACTCTCTGCTGCCTTCAGCGGTGCATTCACAGGCGCTTTTACAGAAGCCTCGCCTGCTGCGGTAACTTTTTCCCGCTCCGGAGTAACCTTTTCTTTTTCCGGTTCCCCGGTTACTGCGCCGTAGGGACAGCCGCCACTTGCGCAGCTGATTCCGTTGACATCCATGATCATCGTCCGCAGGCCCGGGCCGATGCGCTTGTTGATCACCAGAGCATCGACATTGATCTCATGAAGCGATGCGTCATAAAACCGGATCGGAAGCTTCAGCTCCTGTGCGTATTTGATTTCCGTGATCATCTGCTCTGTCACTTCGTCGGCACATACCACAACCGATTTGCTGTTCTTCAGGAGTGCTTTGGAGAGAAATCTTTTCAGCCAGTCTTCATCGTCCAGAAAGCTGAACGCGAGAACCGGGCTGACCGGCACATCATCCATCCGGAAATACCTGCACGCTTTTGTGGCTGCTTCGACATCGTTCTTTGATCCCTTCCCTGCTGGAGTCATTACATATTTGAATTCCATATTTCTGTCCTTTCTGAGGCAGTGCCTCTGTGTTCTTTGTTTTCATTGCTGTGTCTACGAATCTGCTCCCTATCCATCGCGGGGCCAGTTGTGGGTATCAGCTTTCATGGGCTTCACCTCGCAACTGCTCGATCTCGACGCCTTGGACGCTTTTGCCCGGTGTCAGAACGAGAACCTCGCAGAAATCCCCGAACAGGAGCCTCAAAATCCGTTGCGGCACTCTCAGCTTCCTGCTCTCCAGCACGTTCTGCTGATTTCCGTTCCGGTCAGCAACATTGATCCGTACTCGATGTTTTATCTGCATGGCGATACCTCCTTGTCTTAAAATCCGGGGAGGAACTATTCCTTCTCCCACTACCAGCCGAAAAAGTACGTGTTTTTCATTTCCGCTTTTTCTGCTGTTTCGGTTTCTCGACTCCGAAGTACCTGCAGCCCTTTTGGATAATGCGATCCCACCGATCATGGTAAGCTGCTTTCTTAACTTCCTTTCCTGTACGCTCGTTCTCCTCCCGGCGGAGATCCTCCAGATACTTTCCTTCTCCAAGGTGGCCGTAGATCATATCCTGTTGGGCTGGTTTCAGGTGCGTTTCGATAAACTCCTCTACCTGCATCACAAGAGGGTTTCCCTGCGTATCGTCCGGAAAAAGCGTCTTCATAACATCGGCCTGAGGATCGGCGATACTTTCCATCGGATCAGAATCGAAAGTCTGGTCATCATCTCCATCTGTCTGGCTTCCGTCAGCCTGCCTCTGCTTCCGGTTCTCCATTCCGTAATCAGCATTTTCTGCTGCATACCGATCCTGCAGATCCATGTCATGATCGCTGCCGTCGAGCAGGATGATGATGTCCCGGTTCTCTTCTGTCAGGGGAATGATGTCGACGACGCGGCGCTCATAGCTTTTTCCGACTTTCACCCACTGCGTGTAGACATAGTTGCCGTTCTTATCGATGTAACTGTCGCGGTCATCGTTGTAGTGACTCTTGTGATCAAAATTCAGGGAATCGTTGTTTCTGTTCATCTTTGTTCCTTTCCGTCCGTAGACGGCGGGACAAAGAGTCAGAGACATGGAAAGAAGATGTGCTTCTCTGGCGCAAAAAAGAGCGCACAAAGTAACGGTAGGTGCATCTTCGTTCAAAGCGGCCAGTCATAAACTGTGCCATCTCTAAACTTCTGTGCTCCCGCCGTCCTTATAGCGCTATTCGGACATTGAGATTATTTGTAATACTGGTTTTATGGCCGGGGAGCTTTACGGTAAAACTCCCGTGTTCTCCCCTGGCATCACCACTATACCGCCAATAAATCAATGAAACACGGACACTACATGTCCGGTTTGGAAGGCTGAAAATCGGCGCTTTCTGACCAAAAAAGCATAAAAAAAAGCCCTGCATGACTCGTTATTCACGAATCACACAGGGCTACGCTTATTTTGGCCTGTAAGAAAACGTACATACCATGTCCGTTTTTATATGAAATATTTTTACAGCGGATCTGCGCCGTACGAGGCAAGCTCATCTTTTACCTCTTCCACTGTCTTTGCGTAGAGGTGCTGGAGTGCAAAATCATACCATTGATGGTTGGTGTCACGCAAAACAAGAGGCGATGGGGAATTATCAATGATCTTATGGCTGGCCTTATACGGCAGATGCAATGCGAGACAAATCAGCACAAGTGTCTCCGTCTTACTGTTTTTGTCTCCATTCAGAGCTCTGCGGACTGTCGCCTCATTAATTCCCGCACGCTTACCGATTTCTACAGCAGTAATCCTTTCCCCTTCAACTTCGGATCTCCATTTGACAGCTTTTTCAAGGGAGTCAATATAATCATCCGTAAGTGTAGCGATCAGCTGATTCTCCGACATTAGCTGTGCTGCCACTGCCTTCTTCTGCTTTTCAATGTTTGTTGAGTTTTGAAGGCCGTTTGAGAACCCGACGTTAAATACAACCGTTGATGCTTTATCCCGATTAAGAAAGCATTCTGTATGATACCGCTCTCCTTCCCCTGACTGAACAGACAGGTCAAAAACGAGAGCGCATTCATCCATATGATTGCGGGCATAGTGAGTAAGTACCAGCTTGCCGGATGCATCCGCTTCCAGATACCTCGGATGGTCAACTACATAGTGGGAATCAACATAGACATAGCGGCCTTCCTCAAGCACACTTTTCAGGAAGGGGTTCGTCCATGCCAGGATAGCCGCATCCCGTGCAGATATAGAGAACGTCTGGTTCTTCTGCAGAAACCCCGGTGTTGCTTTATGTGGCTGAACATATCTGCCGTCCACATAGTTAAACGCACCGATTGCCTCATCGTATCCGATATCAATCAGGCGGAGTTTTGCTGCCGTCCGGGAAACGCCGAAATCAATGGTCAGCTGCTCAATAATCGGCTGGATGATATCGACAATGTCATATTCGCCAAGCTCCCTGCGGAACTTGCTGATCACGGTATCAACCCGTTTCTTGAACATTTCCTTCGGCATCTGGATTCTCGGGGCCAGCGCATTTGCCTGCCATTCCATCCAGTCCGTAGAATCTTTTTTATTCCCAGCGATCCCGCCGCGCACCACGCACCCAATCTGTGTCAATTCCTTGTTATAAAGGTGCTCCAGCATGAATGCCTTACGATGCAGTCCCCAGTGTACACATTCATGGACAATGGTGTTATTGAGAGCTCCAATATTGTTCTGGTACGCTGCTTCCGGATCAACAAGGATCATCTTTGCCCGGGCCTTCTTCTTCACCATTTTGTCTTGGTCGGGGTCGTATATCTCAGTCACCGCGTCATAAAAGAAGATTCGGCCAAATATATCTCCGTCTTTGGTGATCCTTTTTCTGATCACCTTAAGCCCAAGTCCCCCGGCCAGTTCTGTCGGTTCCAGCCACATAGGCTGAAGAAGAGCTTTCGGGTAATGATCCCGGAGGAACTGCTCCGCCACTTTCTCCAGCTGCTCCGGTTTTATCACAGGAACAAGGGCGTCGTCCAAGGGATTCTGATATCTACCCTTTCCGTTATAGATATCCTTCCCGGTAACAGTGACATCATCAAGCTCCTTCTCCAGGTCTCCCCGGAAGCTGACCATGAACCATTTGTACGCTGTTTCAGATTCATCATAGTGATAATCCCGCTCATGCACGTACAGTTCGGCGCAGACAGCTACATCAAATTCAATCTCCATCCCCGGAAGATCATTTACCCATACATGCTTCACTTCAACCTCTGTTACTTCGATAGAGTCAATCATATGTACATTCCGGAGATTCAGATCCAGAGCGTCCTGCTTTTCCTCGATCACGTCAGTAACAGCATCACATAACTCATTGTAAAAACGACCTCCGACATACTCGGTAAACGATCTTGGATTTGGCAATATACGTGTTCCTCCCCTAATCCTCATTAGCTGTAAGTGGTGGACATCCACTTTCTTTCATGAATGCGTTCGCCTCATAGATTGTAATGCCATATGCAACACCAAGCAAAACCTGATATAGCCGGTCTACCCTTCCTCCGCCAAGATGGATGCGTGCTATTTCCACTAAGGATTTCCCAGTATATGGATCAAGCGAAAGGCCAATGCACAAAGCAATTACTGTCGGACATTTTGGCTCATTTTTACCATTCCTCAATCTCCAGATTGTCTTAGAAGAGAGGCACGTCAAGGCTGCCAATCCCTCGTCCGTCATATGCCTTTCTTCCATCAGATAAGATAGGGCGTCCGGAAACTCTGGGGGCAGTGGCCCGCCGCCATCAATTACAGCGTCACCCACAGACACTGTTATGATTAAATTGGATTTCTTCGCCTCATGGAAACCGATACTTTTCCTTGTCCGGGCTTTGCCACGAATCCCGCTCGATTTAAGGACTTTACGGACACAGACCGAATCAAGATCTGATTTTGCAGCATCGGTTAGCCTGACTCTTCCGTCAGATATCTTTACATAATCCGGTGAATTAAGAACAAGTGTACCTTCCGCAAAAACATACCGGTCACTATCAACCATCCTCCGGAAATCAGCTGAATGAGCATATCTCGTTAGAATTTCCTGTGGAGTAAACCTTATCCCCGATCTTAAAACGCCGGGGCGTTGTTTGATCCGCGTTCCCTTTGCATTGACTTTTACAATTCCTGCACGGCCTTTTGACCCGAGGATTCGAACACTGAGGGGATTCGTTTTTTCAGGGACGATGCCCTTAACCACTTCAACCTCAGGTATTTCAACGCCCGGTCTTCTAACTTTATGCCTTCCGGGAACCGGCTTTTCCCTTGGATTCGAAGGAAGTGAACGTGGCTTTTTCCTGCCGTTTCCGCTTGGTATTTTTCTGCTCATTGCTCACCGTCCCTCTTTTCAAGTCCACCGATCAGTGGTTACTCTTTGCCAGATTACATTTCGTGCACAGCATCTGGCAGTTATCCGGCGTACTCTTTCCGCCTCTGCTCCATGGGATAATGTGATCCGCCTGCATCTGCTCAAATTCAAATTTCTTCCCGCAGATCGCACATTTATTTAACTGCGCAGCATACGCCGCCAGCCGGTCACGCATATCGAACTGCCTGATTGACAGCTTGCGTTCATCGCCATCCTCATCACCCATCAGACGCTGGATTTCAAGTTCCAGCTTCTTCGGGTCAAGGTCTGTCCGCTTTCCGTGTGTGTTATAAAACAATCCCCACGGCAGGCCCTTCATCTCGCGGCGCTTTTTCGGGAAGATCGCCTGAACCCAGTCAATTACTGAACGGAAGTAATTCCAGAGCTGCACGGCGCTGGGATCATTCTGGTGCTCTGCCATATAGGCTTCGATTGTCTTTCCCTCAGCACTGGCCGCCCAATAGATCGCCGTTTCGAGATACTCCTGTCGGATCGAAGCGCCCTTCAGATAATCATCCGCCAGTGTTCCGGCGGCACAGCCGGTCTTTGAGAAGTACCGTTTCGCATCGGAAGTCCAGGAGCCCGCATACACAGCATTCCTCAGTTCCTGATCGGTGAGCTGTTCCCCGGCGATATTGATGATCCGGAACCAGTCCAGCTTTTCAGAATCTGTGCCGTCACAG
>CADBWQ010000016.1:65480-81451 GCA_902798545.1 Oscillospiraceae bacterium | reverse complement strand
GGAACCGAATACCACCATTACGGCAACGACTGGTATGATACGTATGACACCAACAATTCCGGGTTCTGGTATGAGGCGGAGGATTTTCCAGCTGCAGAATCATAACCACCAGTGAACTGGTGGTTTGCTCAGACCCTATAAGGGTCAGTACTTGCTGACCCTTAAAAGGGTACTGATGGTTTACCATCGCATCGAAATTCCAGGCAGCCGCTTAAAGCGGCTGTCTCTTTTTGCCTTATTTTCTCTTTTTACCCGTAAACGGGTCTGTGAACTCTTTCATCGATATTTGATCGCTCGTGTAATCTTCCTCCAGCTGATTTCTGATGTAGTCTTTTATCATTTTTTCGTTCTTCCCTACTGTATCCACATAGTATCCCCTACACCAGAAATTCCTGTTGCCGTACTTATACTTGAGGTTCGCATGTCGGTCGAAGATCATCAACGCACTCTTGCTCTTGAGTGTTCCCATAAATTGTGCTACACTCATGTACGGTGGGATACTGACCAGCATATGAATATGATCTGGACAGGCCTCCGCCTCGATGATTTCAACCTTCATCTCATTACACAGCTTTCTCAAGATTTCTCCCATGTCCTTCTTAATCTCGTTATATATTACCTTTCTGCGATACTTAGGTGCAAACACCACATGATACTCGCAACGGTAACTTGAGTGTGCTGTGTGCTTCAGTTCGTTCTTCACTTTGGATAAAACCTCCTTGTATTCTGTTGATGCGGTCGGCAAACCAACATCACTCTATACTTGGGGGTTTTATTTGCCAAGGCTTTTTTATTCACCCCTGGTAGAACCAGGGGTTTAGTCAAGCTAAAGCGCCAAGAAGATGCGGCAGGCCTAAGAAGCTGAACAACCAGCTTCGCAGATGGCCTGCCGCAATATCGACAAAACGTGTATTTGTTTCCTGAACAGGCTTGTCAAAGAAACGTACTTGAACGGTATTAGTAATTATGTGTTATTCAGAATCGCTGATAATGTCTGCATTATAGCATTTATGTCATACGGTTTTGCCAGGTGCCCGTTCATTCCAGCTTCAAGTGCGACCTTCCGATCTTCTTCAAACGCATTTGCGGTCACGGCAACAATAGGGATAGTTGCCTTATTCTGGTTCTCCATCTCACGGATTCGTCTTGCTGCCTCATAGCCGTCCATCTTAGGCATCTGAATGTCCATCAGGATTACGTCATAGGTCCCGTCCGGAGCCTGCTCCATTTTTTCGACAGCTTCCTCTCCATTTGATGCGATGTCAATCGTAAAACCGGCATTCTCCAGGATCGCGACTGCAATCATCTGATTCATTTCATTGTCTTCCGCGAGCAGAATCCGTTTTCCTGCAAAGTCCACAGCCGCAGGCGCTTCGTCGGTAGCTGTTTTTTCGACAAGGAACGGCTTGGCCAGTACACTTCTTAACTCGGACATAAAGATTGGCTTTGAGCAGAAGGCAGTCACCCCGGCTTCTCTGGCCTCGTCCTCAATATCTGACCAGTCATAAGCCGTCAGAATGATGATTGGCGCATCATCTCCGACAATTCTCCGGATTCTTCGGACGGTCTCTATGCCGTTCAGATCCGGCATCATCCAGTCGATGATATAGACCTTGAATTCATCCCCTTGATCCTTTGCCTCTTTGGCCCGGATCACGGCCTCCTTCCCGTAGTTGGTCCAGTCTGGCCGCATGCCTATATCCCGCAGCATCGCGCTGACAGAGAGACAGGAGTTGGTATCATCATCAGCCACAAGAGCGCGCAGGCCCTGAAGCTCCGGAATCTTCGCGGCCTGGGCTTCGCTTTCTCCAATTTTGCAGGGAAGCCGGACAACAAACTCAGAGCCTTTTCCTTCTTCACTCCAGACAGAGATGGTGCCGCCCATCATGTCCACAATATTCTTGGTGATTGCCATGCCCAGCCCGGTGCCCTGGGTGCCGCTAACTGTACTGGTTCTTTCCCTAGTGAAGGCTTCAAAGATTGTCTTCTGGAATTCTTCGCTCATACCGATACCGTTATCCTTGATGCGGAACACATAATTTGCGATATCCGCACGGGGAGAGGGCTCCTCGGCCAGGCGGAAACGGATGGTGCCTCCGACAGGTGTGAACTTGATGGCATTGGACAGAATATTGAGCAGCACCTGATTCAGGCGAAGCTTATCCGTGATAATATCCTCGTGTTTTACATCCTGGGTATCAATCAGCAGTTCTTGCTGCTTTGCCGTGATGTTAGCCTGGATAATGGTCCGCAGATCATGGATCACATCCGGCAGATGAACATTCGCCTCTTCGATGGTCACCTTTCCGCTTTCAATTCGGCTCATATCCAGCACGTCATTGATCAGGGAGAGCAGATGCTGGCTGGACACGGTGATCTTCTGAAGATAATCCTTTACCTGCTCGGGATGATCCATGTGGGAGGCCGCAAGCGCCGTAAAACCAATAATAGCATTCATCGGCGTGCGGATATCATGGGACATGTTGTTCAGGAAGTCTGTCTTGGCGCGGTTTGCGTGTTCCGCCGCAATGAGTGCGTCGGAGAGGGCCCTCTGTTTTTCCTCCAGTTCAATACGGGCATTTTCTTTTTCTCTGATCTGCGTGCGGGAACGCCGGTTGTCACGCAGAAGCAGGAAAATAATGACGGCGGCAATTGCCAGGATCCCCAGAATGAATATTCCGAGATGCTGCCGCACCAGGTCAAAGAAGCTGTAGGAATACAGGCCGTCAGCATAGCGGTAGGCCTGGTTCTGGCCATAATCGATGCCCAACACATTGATACCCCGGTTCAACAGTTTCAAAAGGCCTTCATTGCCCATCGCAACGCCATAGCACCGGTCGTCACTCTGGCTTAACTGCAAAAGGGAAAGACTCTCGTACCGGGTGTTTTTCAGCATATCGTTGGCTCTAAGTCCGTTTAACGTAGTGGCGTCTTCTTGTCCGGCAACGACTGCATCAAGGCAGTCATTCGCAGATGGATAGAAGGTGATCTGTGCATCAGGGAAGTGGGTGCGGACATAGTAATACTGCATCCGGTTGTTTTCGTTGACCGCAAAATGAGAAATATTATCCCTTCTGAATTCTCCTTTGAAAACAATCTCTGTTGCGGCGGAAACTACCGGATTGCTCTGGTAGATTCCACTCTCCTCCGAGTAATACAGGCCGCCACCCACCGGGAAAGCGGTGTCGATCGCTCCGGCAACAAGATCCGCAATCATATCATCGTAATTCTGATAGCCATGATAGCTTACGGAAAGCGTGTCAATATTCAGGCTTTTAAGCATCTGCTCCGTGACATCCGTCACAATGCCAGTCGCCTGTCCGTTATCGTCTGTGTCGCTGTAAGGCAGATACTTCTCAAGATATCCAACCCTGAGCTCGTTATGAGCCTCAAGCCATTCCGTCTCCGCGGTGGAATGTGCACGGCTTGCAAGGCTTCCGGAATAATACCTTGTACTGAGAGAATTCAGGTAATTCGGTTCCTCTACAGCTAAAAGCGTTTGTGCCGTGTTCAGCTGTTCAAGAAGATCCGGCCTGCCTATATTGACTACAAGATAATAGTCGGATGCCCCAAAAGAATACAGGATCACGGCGTTTTCTACACTGAAGCCGCTATCACCCTCTCCCGCAAGTACATCCAGTTCCCCAGCATTAAAAGAAGTGAACAAACTGTCATAATCCGGGAAGGTTATAACCGTCGCTTTCACACCGTGTGTGTCTAAAAATTGATGCAGCGCATCCACGAGGGCGCTTTCCATGACGCCGATCTTTTTCCCCTCCAGCGTCGCAGGATCCACGTTGATCTCTGTATCCCCCTCGTGCTTTACCAAGTTGTAAGACTCATGGCCCATGGCAGCCTCAGGATACCCAATCAGACCGAGTCTGTCTTCCCTACGGGCAAGACCCGCCAGCAGGTCGATTTCGCCGTCCAGAAGCATCTGGTATAAATCAGCAAATGAGCCGTACACATAGTTATATTTCCAGCCTGTGTATTCCGCCAGCTTTCGATAATACTCATACGCATAGCCCGTTTTCACAGCGCCTTCCTGTGCGCCTTCCTGGAAAACCTCATTCTCATAGTAGCCGACCCGGACTGTTTTGATCTCCTGTGCATGGGCAATGGAGGGTACGCACAGAGAAAACACCAGACAGATGCCGATCAGCAGGCACAGCAGCTTACTGATTGTGACTGACTTTTGCTTCATTTTTACCTCCGCTTCTTTGGTCTGCTGTTTATTGTCAGCAATTCTTTTCATTCCTCCAGGAACACACAAACAGGTCAGGTGTTGGGTGCGTTCACTTCAATTCACACGAAAATCCGGTCAGGGACGGCGCTGTCATCCACGATGAAAGCTCGTATCAGGTAAGCTTATAATTAATATATTATACTATGTTCCCAGAGCCCTTGCAATGACAAAATGCGTTCTTTCGAGCAAGCCGTGTGTGGCCTTGAGCGTGACGGTGCCTGAGCGCAGGTCTGCATCTCAGGATAAATATGAACTGTTACCATATGCCAGTATTCCTGCCAATGCAGAAATGCAAATCAGACTGATGGGCGAGATCCCATTTTTCCTGATCTTCCTCGAACCGAAATAGATCACGGAAAGGACCGCAGTCAAAATGACAGAAGCGACGTTTGGGGAAAGAACTGTAGCGCTTTCAAAGATATTATGCAGGATCATATACAGGCCGGTGGCCAGAATGATGCCAATGATACAAGGTTTCATTCCCTGAAGCATTGCCTGCACATAAGAGTTCTTTAACAGCTTTTTGCACAGGACCATAATAAGCAAAATGATAATAAACGAAGGGAGCACGACCGCCGTTGTCGCAACAAGCGCGCCCCAAAAGCCCGCCTGGGAGCTACCAACGTACGTGGCAAGATTGACCATGATTGGCCAGGGAGTGCTTTCACTGACTGCGATCATGTATGTCAGCATCTCATTCCTGAGCCATCCATAAGACAGTACAACATCCCGGATCAGCGGGATCGCTCCGTAAATCTGTTTACCGATGGTAAGGCACTTTATTGCGGAACACAAAGTGAGATCATCAGAATCTCAGAAAACGGCACTGAGGAGCAGATTCTAAAAGTATCTCCTCTTGTCAATGAAGGTGCATTTTCTATCATGACTACTATGTCACATTTTGCAGCACGTAATGAATGGATCTATTATATCCTGACTATGGCTCAGGACTATGAGCTCTGGGCTGTCGGTACTAATGGGCAGCAAAATCATCGTGTTTGTTCAGTCTGTCCTCCCGATTGTAATATCGAGGATGTTTTTCTGTGCAGTTCACAAGGCGATATCTATGTGCGATATGCTGATCCGTCAGATGGATCCTGGTCTCTGTTGGCAGTTCAAGACCGTTTTGAGATAAACTGAACGCCATTCATTACCCATCTCTTCATCAGACAAGAAGATGCGGCAGGCCTAAGAAGCTGAACAACCAGCTTCGCAGATGGCCTGCCGCAATATTATGTCAACCAGTTTTACCCCGACCTTTTTCTGGTTGCTCTGCAAGAATATGCATAAGTCCGGATTTATACCCGCGGGTAAAATTACAGTCTATTCTTGAGGATTATCATAAAACTTTAATTTGCCATTTCATGTCTTGCCCAGAATGGTTCATGGTAACGTCGGCAAAAGATAAGCCAAAACAGCATACCGCAGGGATATAACCATAGGTAGTGTTCCTTGTCGTAGAAGAAAACCTATTCAGGTTTTCTTCTAAACAAATCGACGCACGTAAAGTAGTAAGGCTATTACAAATATCAGAGTCATGTCAAAACTCATTGAAACACAGAAAGAAATAACCGGGCAAAACACTGATAAGATGGCAGCCATCTTGTTCCTTGGTAGGGCATCATCAGAAATGGTGATGTCCTATTTCTCTGCAAAAAAGCTATCGGCCCGCCGTGGGATCCACCTAATCTGCGTTTTCTCGCAGCATCCAATCTTCAAAGGTACAGATATCCGGGCTGCTGTCAATGTAATCTTCCAATTCCCTGTGGAAGATATCAATCGCTTTCTGTTGGCCTAACGTAGGATTTCGATCGCGGATCTCATAGCAGATTCGCGGAGGTGGGGGTGTTTTCAGTTTATAATAGGTCAAATCACTCTTGTGACTCAATTGATGGATGATGGACATCGGCGCAATCGCCCAGCGTACCGGTTTGTTCAGGAACTGCTGGAGTGTAGAGCCTGTGTTAACCGTGACGGCAGGCTGACGGTCCGGACTCCAGAAACGATCATGCCACTGCTGATAATCCTGTCCCCAGCGCAAAAACACTTCGTTCTCGGTAGATAATTCTGCGCATTCCATATTATCATGGTACGGTCCATCTTTGCGACAGATCAGATACATCAGTTCCCGATAGACCGGGCGGGAAATGATGTTGGGGTAATTCACCCGGCTGAACACGAAGCCAATATCTGCAATTCGATTCTGCACCAGACCGTGGATCTCATTAGAGTGATGCGTGTGTATGCGAAGCTTGATGTTTGGATTTCTCTCAATGTGCTGATTGAACAGTCGAACCAGCGTGTAATTATTGACAGAATCGATGCTTGCGATGGTCAATACGCTGATATCCGCTGCAGCTTTCAGACTTTGGGTGTGTTTCCAGAGAGATGTCCATTGGCTTGCAATGGGAACAAACGACTGTCCGTAACCGGTCAGCTCAACACTGTGATGTCCTTTTGCCCGGATAAGCAGCGGCGCCCCCAACTCATTCTCCAGACTCTGAATCCTAGAGCTTACGGTTGACTGTGTGACAAAAAGTTCGTTTGCTGCCGCGGTGATATTTCCACAGGTAACAACCGTCAGAAACGTTTCAATCTGCTCGTAAGTCATAGCTGCCGTCCTTTCGCCAAATATCGATTTTATCGATATTATAAACAGTAATCATTCGTTTTACAACTGTTTTATTTTCTTTTATACTGTGACCACAGAAGCAAAAACCCCACTAATCATTAAAGGAGGCATTCCCCGTGGTCATCAAGCTCGACGTCATCCAAACCGTAGGTCTCGCTGTACTGGTATTCCTTCTCGGCAGCTTCATCAAAGGCAAAGTCAAATTCTTCCAGAAATACTTTATCCCCGCACCCGTTATCGGTGGTCTGATCTGCAGCATTCTCATTTTCATCGGTGTACAGACCAACACTTTTACCGTTGAGATGAACAGCGTTCTTCAGGACTTCTTTATGAATTTGTTCTTCACCGGTACCGGATTCACCTGCAGTTATGCGATCCTGAAAAAGAGCGGCAAGCTTGGCCTGATCCTTGCAATCGGTGCAGTCGCCTTTCTGGTTGTGCAGAATCTTGTCGGCGTCGGTCTTGCCAGCCTCTTCGGGATCAACAAGCTTCTCGGCGTCGCGATGGGTTCCATCTCCATGTCCGGCGGTGTCGGTTCCGGAGCCTCTTTCGGCCCGACACTGGAAGCTCTCGGTGCAGACGGCGGTACGACAATCGGCGTTGCAGCAGCTACTTTTGGTCTTTTGCTCGGAAGTCTCACCGGCGGTCCTGTGGCAGAGCGCCTGATCAAGAAGTACAACCTCAAAAGCACTGCCACTGCGCAGGAAAAAGAAGAGAAACAAGTGTTCCCTCTGGAGCAGAAGAGCTTCTTTAACAGCGTTCTTCTTATTCTTCTCGCTGCATTCATCGGATCCTATATCTCGAAACTCCTTAAACTCACCGGCCTGAACTTCCCCTACTATGTAGGCTGCCTCTTCGGCGGCGCGCTGGTCCGTAACATTGCCGATGCACGGCACATTGATCTCAAGATGCATCAGATCGACGTGATCAGCAACACCTGCCTGAATCTCTTCCTGTCCATGGCACTCATGAGTCTGAGCATTGCCAAGCTCATCGACCTCGCGCTTCCGATGATCGTGATCCTGCTGGCGCAGGCCGTTGTGATGATGCTCTGGGCTTACTTCGTCACCTTCCGCACCATGGGCAAGGACTATGATGCCGCCGTCATGGCAGCCGGTCACTGTGGTGTAGGCCTCGGCCAGACCCCGAATGCCGTAGCCAACATGGCAGCCGTTATCGACAAGAACGGTCCCGCGCCCACAGCCTGGTTTGTGCTGCCGGTCGTAACGGTCATCTTCATTAACATCATGAACCCCATCATCATTACTACATTCATCAACTTACTCGCCTGACAAAAAGGAGACACATTATGGAACTGACCAAGGAAAAACGTGAGCAGCTCGCAGTTCTGCCCACCGGAAACGTGGCTGACAACAATCATTCCGCTCCCCGTCAGGGCGTAATGGACTCCGGTATTAAGCCCATCGATTCCAAGTGCCATATGATTGGTCGAGCCGTCACGGTGAAGTGCCAGCCCGGCGATAACCTTGCGATCCATCAGGGCATCTATGCCGCCAAGCCCGGCGATGTGCTGGTGTGTGAACTCAGAGGCTACGACCAAGGCGGCCACTTCGGCGATATTATGGCTCTTGCATGCAAGGTACGCGGGCTTGCGGGTGTGGTACTGGATGGAAGCTGCCGTGATACCGAGGATATCCGGGAAATGGGATTCCCTGTCTTTTCCCGCGGCATCAATCCTTCGGGTACGGTGAAGGCCACACTCGGAACGATCGGTGTGCCCGTCATCTGTGGCGGTATCGAAGTGCACGACGGTGACATCGTGCTCGGTGATTGCGACGGCGTGGTTGTCGTTCCCAGCGAGCAGGAGGACGAGGTGTTTGAAAGAGCACTGGTCAAATACGAGAAGGAAAAGCACATCGTTGAACAGCTCCTCGCCGGGAAGACTACGCTGGAGATCTACGGTTTTGATAAACTGATCGAGAAGCTGGAAAACATCTGATCATACGGAATACATTTGTTGCAAGTGCTCCACGTTATAGACTCGTGGAGCACTTCTCAAGGTGGTCAATCGGCAATTCAGTAAAGCAGAACCGGCAGAGCCGGACAACGCCAGAAAGATGCCCATCACCTTTGACGAAGACTGCCCGGAAACGACCCTGGAAATGGCAATGCGATTCCGCCGCGTCAACCCGGTGCGTAACGTCATGCCATAACAAGAAATAATGCAAAAGCAGGCTGGATCACTGCAGAACAAGTGATACAGCCTGCTTTGTTTTTTGGCGGGTGCGGAGAAACGGATTGTGTTGCGGCAGGAGACCGTCCCTCTGTCACATAAACCACATTCTTCAAACGCACTGTAAATACTGACGTTTTCGAGGTGGAAAAAGCTGCGTTATGCGCAATGATATGTAGTTATCGATTACGAAAAACAGGGAATCAGTTCCGCACCGGTCATGTCTTCGTTTGCACCGATCGCTTTCGCGGCGGTCGTGAGGAAGACGGGCTTGCGCTCCAGCATATCGGAAAAGTGCGGTGCGGAGAACACAGCAGCGGGGAAATCAAGCTTTTCCAGTACGGTCTTGTCGAAGATGCCGCAGAACAGCATCCCGTGCGCGCAGCGCACCTGCAGGATCTCCAGCTCCGTGCCGGGAATGTTCACGGACACGCCCTCGGCAGTCACACCGTTTGCTTCGATGGGTACGAGTTTGACGGTTTCCATTTTCATTTCCTCCTTGTCTTATTCGTCCAGCAGGATCTCACCGACGAGGTACAGCGCGCCCTTGCCGCTGATCTTCACGCGGTCGCCTTCCTGCTCACACCAGACCGTGCCGCCGCGACGGGAGTAGTTGCGCGAGACAATCTTGCTCTTGCCGAGGCGCGCTCCCCAGAAGGGCATGAGCGCGCTGTGCATCGAGCCGCAGACCGGGTCCTCATTTACGTTGATCTTAGGCCAGAACGCCCGCGCCGCAATGTCGAACCGCGGATCCGCGCTCTTCGCTGTCACATAGACTGACAGGCCGACCGGGAACGCCTTGAGTTTTTCAAAGTTCGGCTGCAGACCAATCACAGTCTCGTCGGAGTCGTACACCAGCAGCAGATCGCGGTCGGTCTTCCACACCTCGCTCGGCACCGCACCGACGCCTTCGCCCATGTATTCGGCGTACTCGAAAGGCTCCGGCGGCAGAGACGGAAAATCCATCACAATCCGGTCACCCTGCTTTTCCACTACGAGATGATAGCCGCATTTGAGCGTGTGGAAGTGGATCACATCGGTCTCCTGCTCGAAGAACCGGAACAGGATATATGCCGTGCCGAAGGTGCAGTGACCACAGAGGTCGATCTCGCCCACCGGCGTAAACCACCGCAGCTCATAGGTGCAGGGATCGCTGCTCACCTTCACAGCGAAGCCGGTCTCGGAGAGGTTGTTCTCCATGGCGATCTTCGCCATCTTCTCCATCGGGATCCACTCGTCCAGCACACAGACGCCGGCAGGATTACCCTCGAAGGGCTCCTCTGCAAATGCGTCGGCAACAAAGTATTTCAGCATTGTTTTTCCTCCTTTTTGTCTTCCGCAATTATAATCACTGCCCTTCTTTTTTTCTGTATTCACCATATCACGCTTTTTCAATGAAGTAAAGCTAATCTTTTATCAATGTTAATTGAGTAAATTATAATCTTAAAAAGCCGTTATACTCAAATTGTCCGTCAATTATTGATATTTCCTGCAATCCACGATACTATTTAGATGAATGAAAGCTCATCTAAAAGGCGGATGATATCATGTCTCTCTATCGTTATCAGGTGTTTTTGGAGGTCGCGGAGCGGCAGAGCTTTGCGCGGGCAGCGGAGGCGCTGCATCTCACGCCCTCGGCAGTGAGCCATATGATTGCCGGGCTGGAGGAGGAGTTCGGCTTTCCGCTCTTCATGCGCGGGCGCAAGGACACGATCCTCACGGACGGCGGACGGTCCGTACTGACATATGTGAAGGACATTCTCGCAACGAACGAGATGCTGGAACTGCGTGTGTCGCAGTTGCGCGGGGCGACTGCGGGAGCAGTGCGGCTCGGTGTGATTGAGAGCATCGCGGTTAACTGGCTGCCGTCGATCCTCTCGGCGTATCGTGCGCAACATCCGGATGTGAAGGTCACGGTGCAGCAGAGCGGCTACCGCGAGATGATAAACGGCGTCCAGTCGCAAAAGCTGGATCTTGCAGTCGTGTCGCATACGGCAGCAAGAGGCACAGAAGCGCCTCTGCAGTTCATTCCGCTGATACAGGATCGGATCGTCTGTGTCTCGCGAGACCCGCTTCCGGGTGCAACAGAGCGATTCGTCCCGGTAGAGGCGCTGCGCGGGCAAAAGGTCGTTCTGCTCTATGGCGGAGACGAGATGGACGTAGAGGCCTATCTGCGGCAGCAGGACGTCTCGGTCGAGGTGACAGCGTCCGCCCACGCAAACACCGCACTCACATCCTTGGTGGAATGCGGTCTCGGCTGCGGCATCACGACGGAGCTCGCCCTTTCCGGCGCTGACCGCGCGGGACTTACGGTGCTGCCCCTTGTGCCCCTCTGCTTCCGCGACCTCGGCATCATCACGCGTGATCCCAAGTTCCTATCTGAAGCAGCAAAACAGATGCTGCAGGCGTTTACAGACTACGTGTAGTAAACAACACAAGAGGGGCTGAAGCAAAATCGATGGCATAGTGATATACGACGATGAAGATGTGCCGACCGTGTTTGGCACATATGAACCCTTTCAATATTTCGCCGTACTTACAGGATGGTGAAAACAAAAAAAACGGCAGCCTCGGTAACCTGATCAAATCTCATCAGACCAACCGAGTCTGCCGTATTATCTTGGGATTCCTGCATATTGTCTCTGTGTGCATGAAAGGCTTTGACTGCCATTCTTCGGCAAAACGGAGTCCGTTTTCCCCCACCCCTTTGTGCCACAACATGCATAAGCCCTGATTTTTCCCCCGGTGGAAACCGTCATTCAAAACTCGAAAAAACACATAAATCTGGCCAATCAAATGCGCGAAATCTATGTACGGAAAAGAAGCCAAGAGCCCAGAAAGCCCCAATTTACGGGCCTTCTGAGCTCTCGCTTTTTGCCGAAGAATAGATACTGAACGCCTGATAGTTAGTCTTAGCAAGATACATCTAATATTCAGTAATTACTGAGGTTTTCAAGGTGGCAAAAATCAGCTTTCTTCTGATGATATTTAGTCTTTAAGTTTCTCTCCTGTTTTCTCTTTCCCGTCAGCACTAATAAACCCGCTCAGAACCATGTGTTCTACTAATCTGCGGCTTGGCTCTTATATTTCCTTACGCCTTGTACGTTTTACAATCTTCAAGATTGATGCGGTGAATATCTCTGCCTAGTTCGCAAGAATGCGCGGATTGTCGGGCATGTTCATGACGAGATCATTCTGGAGGCAGAAAAAGACACCGGCGTGGATCCCCGGCTCGTGTTAAGAGCTGACGGGTATGAATGTGAGTATTGCAGGAAGGACTGAAAATAAAAAACAGAGCCAAAACGGCTCTGTTTTTATAACCTGCGCAAAACAGGTTTTATGCAGCTTCTGCTTTCTCGTTCATCTGCATGCCATAAGCAGCGGCATTTTCGCCTGCGATCTTGCCGGACGTAAAGCACCAGCCATGAGCAACACCACCGTAGTCAATATAGCCGGTCTCTTCCGTAAAGAAGACGCCCATGGAATCCGTGCCGCAAGCATACAGGCCTGGGATTACATTACCGCCAGCATCCAGCACCTCGATATTCACATTGACATCCAGTGCACCGTTGGTGCTATAGCAATAAGGTGCAGCCTTGATGGCATAGACAGCACCGCTGGCTTCATCAATCTTCTTCAGGAATTCCGCATCTTTGCCAAACTCTGAATCCTCACCGCTCTCGCAGGAAGCATTGTATGCTTCAACCGAAGCGCTCAGTTCTGGCGCACCGATTAACTCGGCCAGCTCTGCGACCGTACTTGCCTTATACAGATTCTTTGCCTCGATAGAGCCCTCGATCAACGTATCCATATCTGTGATCGGATCGTTCTCGAGGAGTGCGTACTCATAATTTTCGGAAATGAACGGATACCACATGGAATTGGAGAAATCCTGAGAGTTGATCATCATATACACGCTGTCAAATCCGTTTTCTTTCAGATTGTCCATGTAAGCCTGATCAACAATCGCATAATAATACTGTGTTCCACCACGCCAGTAATTTTCAGCAACCGTCATGCTGCCTGCTTCGTTTGCAAAACGCACGCCATTTTCATTAACGGCCAGAATATCATAGTTGTTTGCAATCGCGGAAAGAGCCTTATTGTGTCCTGGCGTCACGCCTTCGATCCGAACCAGATTGGCAGTGCGTCCCGAATGGCACATGCCTGCTGAAGACATGGAATAGGTACCGGCATTGAAACCATCCATGGCCGCCTTTATCATAGTACCATCGTTCTGATACATGCCGTGCAGCCTGATCGGATAGCCGTAAGCTTCCGTCGTCATCTCCCTGTTGCCTCCGAAACCGCCGGTGCAAAGAATGACGGAAGGCGCATAAATCTCATAAGTGGTGCCATCATAGGCGACAGCCTTTACCCCGGCAACTGCTCCATTCTCATCCTTTAGGATCTCCTGCCCTTTCAGTTCGAGCATGTAGTCATTCTTATCGTTCAATGCTTTGCGACTTTCGATGGCGTTCACCATCATATCATGGATCGACCGCTCTTCACAGTTATAGGTTGCCCAAACCGCGAGATCAGGATAGAAGAAAGGCATAGTCGGGTAGAACGAGTATCCGAGCTCATTGATTGCATAGTCAAGAGCCTCACCGGATTTGTCCACAATCAGATCGATCAGTTCGTCCTTCGCGCCGCCGGCAGTATCTTCCTTCCAGAGAGCTTTGAAAGCCTCTGCATCCACAGTCTCGCCGCTCTGCACGCTCTCAGATGCAGGATTTACAGCCATCGGTCCGCTCGTCTGCGTGGATGTACCGCCAATTCGCGCCGCGGCATCCATGCCAAAAACCTTCGCGCCGGCATCAGCGGCATTGCAGTATGCCATGACGCCGGAAGCACCGAGGCCGACAACGACGACATCATAGCCCTCAATCACAACCGTTTCAGTGCTCTTTTCCGGCTTCATCTGGAAATCCTTCACGTCACCGCCGGCTTCTTCAATCGCCATGCGGACAGCATTGCGGATACCGGCAGAAGACAGTGTCGCACCGGTCGTTGCATCCACAGCAATGCTCTGCGCCTCAATAATCCGCGGAATGAAGGTGTCTATCGCGGACTGAAGAATGGAATCATCATATTCCGCCCATTCGCCACCGCGGTCAGTCACTTCAATTGCAGTGATGGCGTTATTCTCGAAGGTAACCGCAACTTTGAACGGAATCGTAAAGTTGTTTCCATAAACAGTTTCTTCATAAGTGCCGTCTTTCACTGTAGATTCTGCACCTGCCACCCCACAGCATAATGACAGCAGCATGACAGCCGTCAGCAGCAATGCCAATACTTTTCTCATTCTGATTTGACCTCCGTAATCTTTTTTTCGATGGGGATAATCACTTCAAGAAACTCTTCAGCCGATGGTAAAGAGACTGGCAGAATTCTTACGGCAATATCGGAAGAAATCTCATAATCCTGAGCCAGATCTGCGTTTGACAACAGTTCACGAATCTTCCTGAACACAATCAATTCCTCTGGATCGTCTCTGCTGAACTGTAAAACGCCATGCAGAACCGTTTTCCATCTGAATTTGCGATCCCATTTGATGTTGCGGACACTTTCCGGTAAAACATCACAATCCGAACTCCGCCAGAAGATTCCGCTGGAATCCGCGTTGCAGTCAGACGACAGAATCTGATCTCCGCATGCCTTACGGTCTAAAACCATCCCGTAAAAAGAAATCGGAAGCTCAGCAGTCAGAAGCTTCACGCTGTGATTCCGCTCTTCATCGACGATCGGCAGCCAACCATGCAATTGCGCAAGAAAGAAAACCTCCTCGTTCCACTCTTCAACACGGATAAAGAAGCGGTTTTCTCTCCAGGCCTGTGATAACGTCTGAAGATCTTCAAGGATCTGCATCTCCCTTTTCAGTTTACGGATTTCGACCTCAGTGCGAGCGATCTTCTGCTGCAGTTTTTCCTCAAACGCTTTATCACCGAAGCTGATCTTGGCCGAAGTGGCATCTTCCAAAGAATAGTCATATGCTCTCAGCATCCGCAGATAAATGAGGGTCTGGCAATCATATCCGTCATAAGCACGATAACCGTTACTGGGATCACGTTTTGGCTCAATGATGTGCTTATCCTCATAATACCGCAGCGTTTCTTTGCTGATACCGAGAACATTTGCCAGTTTGCTTCTCTGATAATAATTATTCTCCATCTTTCATATCCCCATCTTACAGGATTGTAGTACTACAGAGTCAAGCTTTAATATAGAAATAATATCACAAATTGTAACATGCGTCTATAAAGCATAAGATGACGAAATCATCATGGAGGCAGGTGCTCTTTTCCCATCACAAAGAAAAAAGCGACGGAACGGTCCAGCCTGTAATTTTCATCAGGCTAGCTGAATCCGCTGCATTGTCTTGGGATTCCTACATGTCGTGCGTGTGTGCAGGAAATGCTTTGACTACCATTCTTCGGCAAAACGGTCTCCGTTTTCCCCCACCCCCTTGTGCAACAACGTGCATAAGTCCGGATTTTTTCCCCCGGGGGAAAATTTCATTCAGAACTTGAATTTTTACATAGTTTCGCGCAATTTTGAAGCCGAAATTCATGTACCTAAAAGAAGCCGAGAGCCCAGGAAGCCCCATTCTACGGGCCTTTTGGCGATTCGGGTTTTGCCAAAGATTAGATACTGAACGCCCTTCACTGCCACGACATGTATGAATCCCATCGTGTATATAGCACGGGCTTGATACTGTTTCTGGACAAGCCATAATAGTCCCTCCCGGTTGAGACGCTTTGCCACCTGTTTGCAGACGCTGCGTGGTCGGCTGGCTGGCAGTCATGAGTCATAGCAACACAGTTCGAAGCTACAAAAATCATTTCTCAGGAATATCAGGCTCATTTTCCATGCTACAGTTTTCCAGGTGAAGTAAC
>CADBWQ010000016.1:0-65454 GCA_902798545.1 Oscillospiraceae bacterium | reverse complement strand
GGAACCGAATACCACCATTACGGCAACGACTGGTATGATACGTATGACACCAACAATTCCGGGTTCTGGTATGAGGCGGAGGATTTTCCAGCTGCAGAAATAAGCAGGAGAGCGGCTTATTCGCCGCTCTCCTGCTCATACCGTTGTTTCAGGACCCGATATTCCTTCCGGTCGATCAGGCCATTGCGCAGCCAGTCATCCAGCTGCGCGATACGATTCCTTTTATCCCGCTCAAAGTGGTCTTCTCCCGAGGCATTCACCACGATGGCTGGCGCCTCCCGGTGAAGGTTACGGGCGGTCGGCCGCGATCTCTGCGCCGCGGCCGTTTTTTGTCTGCCCTGCTGTGCAGGTTTTTTCTTACGGCTCTCTCTGAACATCACATACAGCACAATGAAGAAAGCCACCGGCGGCAGGTACTCCTCCAGAATTTCGAGAGCATGCTCCGCGCGGCTGTTTTCCTCCTGTGCCCCCGGTGCCGGTGTCGGCGGTGAAGTGGGAGATGGCGTTTGCGGCGGTTCTGTCTCGGCTGTGTCCGTTTTGTCGGGTGAATAACCGTTTCTCAGAATTTCATTATAGTGTGCGTTCTCGCTCATGGTCAGACTGCCGCCCCAGCGGTCGATGTTCCGCCTGCCGAGCACATTGATGAGCGACATGGTGCCGCGGTTGGTAACATGCCCGGGGATCGATGCGACAGTCTCGAACTCCGGTTCCTCCTCCGGGTACAGGTTTTCCTCCTGGACCACCATTCCGTAATTGGTGAGTTCTCCCTCTACCCGCAGGGTGATGGTCATGAGCATGGCGCTCTCCGAGATTGTAAGTGTTACGCCCTCCGGAATCCGGAATCGCCAGAAGGTCACCATAGTATCTGGTGGAATTGTCAGATCCTCGGAGATGTCAATCACCTCCTGGCTCGTGCAGACCAGGTTCACCCCCGGCGTCTCGAGTGCCTGACCGCAGAGCTGCTGCAGTTCTTCAAAGGACGCGAAGTACTCGCTCTCTTCCGCTCCCGCAGCCCGGCATACCGGTGGCAGGCAGATGATCGCCAGCATCGCGATCATCAGTATGCACGCGGTGTTTCTTATCCATCGTCTCTTCATAACTTCCCTCCGTTCATCCGGAATCCCAGAACCTTCCGTAATGCTGATCCTTCCGCCTTTTGTTCCTTCTTGATGCCTTATCGATCCTGTTTTATCCTACATCGTGTACTGCTTCATCTGATCGATGATGAGCTTTCCAACCGTTTCCGCAAAGAGCGAATGATCGCGGATTCGGACAAAGTCCTGCCCGTATACCATTTTCGCTGAGGGAAGATTCTGGTCCTCCCCGGTGAAAATACAGATGACCGAGATTCCTTCTGTCCGCAGACGGCGGACCTCATGTGCCGTATCGGTGAGCGCCCGGATCTCATCATAGCTGGTGCCGATGTCCCGCTCGTCTTTCCGGATCTTTGCGATATCCAGCGGTTTCACGTCCGAGAGAATGATAAGCATCCTGTGCTCATAAGGGGAGCGGGAGATCAGATTGCCTGCGGCACGGACAGCAAGTCCGTCCCGGTTGCACCCTTCGGTATAGTACTCGAAGATACTGCTGTTATCCCCGGAGGAATAGTCATTGAAAAGCCGCAGAATCGTGAACCCGCTCATGGAGCAGAAGCTCATCACCCGGCAGGGAACATGGCATCGGGAGAGGGCCTCTGCGATGATATATGCCTGGGATGAGATCTTGTGCGCCTTGGTGATCTGCGAATGGGATGCATCCAGCAGGATATCCACGCTGATATCACCGGCATTGGCGTTTTCTGTCCTTGTGAAGACCTTTCCGTCGCCCAGTATGGCCGCCCTCCAGGCGAGCGCCGGATTGATGCTGCCGGAGCTGGCTTTGAGCTTCTCAGGCTGCAGATGCAGAAGAATTGAGTTCATGACGCCTGTGCTGAGCTTGGAGATTTGAAGCCTGTTCTGCCGAAGGTTTTTCTGATAATACGCACGGTTGTTCGTAATCAGCTCCTGCTGGCGCTTTCTCTGGTGCATCTCGAAGGTGTTGTAGACCCCGTGCAGCTCTCCGATCTCGCCTTTGGTATAGAACAGATGGGTAAACTTATGATTTCCCGTACACAGCTGCTTCTCCAGCTGTGCCACGCGTTCGGGCGGATAGATGGACGTTCCGAACTTCGTCTCAAGGAAGGCCCTCAGCTCTGATTCCGTCATCTTTGTGCTGATCGTGAGGTCGCTTTTTCCGATCGCGACATTCCCATGATACAGTCCCTCGTCGTGAATGACAATCCTGCCCCGCTGCAGGAAGCTGTCGACCGTCATTCTTCTGAGCCGGGGCACCCGGTATTTCAGGCGCTTTTTCCCGTCACCGTACAGACCGTAACGGTCGAAGAAGAACTGCCTCGCTGTTTCCACGATCTCGTCTGTCGTCATCTCCGCGTCGAACTTCAGTTCCGTCTCTTCCGGTTCAGGGCGTAACCGCTCCAGCACCGGACGGCCGCTGAGCTCCGTCTGAAACAGGACGGGTTCGATAGCGTTCCAGAAGATGGTCTCATAGAGGGATGCGTCCCTGTACTTGTCAAGCATTTGGAACAGCTTTTCCAGTTTCTCATACTCGTAGTGTCTCCGCGCGGAACCGAAGATGAGATTCCAGTAGAGATCTACGTTTCCTTCGCTGTCATAGGCCTTGAAGTCCGGTGCAAAGGAGTAATCCTTCGCACAGTTCCATATGATGTTGTCAGCGCGTCTCTTTTGAAGGTCTGTGATGTTCTCTTTCATAACCAGTGATACATGCTCACGGCATGGCGGCGATCTCCGCCCTGCCCGGGTCGAAGGAACTGATAAAATATTCTCTGCAGCATCGCATGACCGGCTCAAGGAATTCCCTGTCCTCTTTTCTGCACATCAGGCCGATCTCCACCATCGGCGCATCCGTGATGCGGATCTGTCGGAATCCCTCATCCACATTCAGCAGACTGATTGAGGAGATCAGGGCATTGTTCGTGAGGCACATGGCGTCGGCCTGATCGGGGTGCTGGTAGTCGACCATCTCGCTGTCCGGGCAGCGCAGATGAAAGAGCTTTCTCATCTTCTTCATGTTTTTATTGGTGGTTCTCTCTTTCGGCATCAGAATGGTCTGCCCGTTCAGTACTTCCGCGTTCATGCTGCCCCTATCCGCAAACGGATGATTCTCTGAGACGATGACGATATTGTAGGCCATGAAGATCGGCAGGCAGAAGATCTCGTCGTTTGCTTCCTGGGTCTCGCCGAGCAGGATCAGGTCCGTTTTATGGTTGAGCAGGCAGGTGCAGGAGTCCGTAAACCGGGTTGGAGTAAAGGAAAACAGGACATCCGGGTACTGCCTTCTCAGGTGATCGCAGGCATGGGTGATGTGTTTCTTGATATAGGGATACGTGCCGATGCGTACAAGCTGCTGTCGGCTCTGTGCCCGTCGTGCGCTCTGGACAGCCTTCTCATAGGACTTGACCGTTCCTCTGGTCTCTCTGAAAAAAATCTCGCCCTGCTCCGTCAGCGAGATTCCGTACGCGGACCGCTCAAATAGCGGAAATCCCAGTTCCAGCTCCATGGCTGAGATCTGTCTCGCCAGGGTGGAAGTGGAGACGAAACACTGTCTCGCTGCCTTTTTGAAGCTCTTCTGCTCAACGAGAATGTCCAGCAGTTCAAGCTGATGGATTTCCAATGCTTTTCGTCTCCTTTTTCTCAGTTATGATCATATCCAATCATTTTAACCATTATATCAAATTGCAAAAGGGTTTGCAAGATGTGCAAACCCTTTTGCTGTCACAACCTGATATAATTGTTATGAGCCCTAACGGGAAAAACAAATCAGGAGGAATGCTTTATGAATATTTCACGCAGAGACTTTCTGAAAGGCTCCGCAGCCGGAGCCCTCGGTCTCGCCGCAACAACACTCCTCGGCCCCGTGGCCGCATCTGCAGAAAGCGCAGCGGAAGAAAAAGTCAATATCTACAAGGCAATGACCGAACTGAATCCCCAGGACTACAATTTCCGCGACACGGATTCCGATCTCTCCGCGGTTTTCAGCCCCTGGAAGTTCGGCGGTCTGTCCCTGAACCACCGCATGGTGAAATCCGCCGCCGGTTCCGACACCCAGAGAGGCAGCGAGGAAGAAGCCGTTGAGTATTATGCCGCGTTTGCCAAGGGCGGTGTGGAGATGATCTGGGTCGAAGACTTCCTGGCCTTCGGCGAGAACTTCCCGAGCAGCCGTCAGCAGCCGATCGAGACCTCCCATATCAGAGCTGTCGTCGACGGTGTCCACGCGGCCGGCGGATATATCGGCTATCAGCTGAGCTGCATGGGCCGTTCCTTCAGCGGTTTTGATGCAGCCACCGCTCCACAGTATGCTTCCGCCTTTGCCGAGCACCTCACCAGAGAAGAAGTCAAGCTCGTTCAGGAAGATTTCATCCAGGGCGCCAAAAAGATGAAGGATCTCGGCTTTGACGCCGTTGAGATCAATGCTGCCGGCAACAACATCGGCCAGGCCTTCTTCTCCCGGCAGAGAAACCACCGCGACGACGAATACGGTCCCCAGAGCTTTGAAAACAGAGCCCGATTTGTCGGCGAGATCATCACCGGCATCAAGGAAATCTGCGGCAAGGACTTCCCGGTCCAGGTTCTCATTAACGGCATTGAGGAGAACGACATCAACATCGGTGAAGCGGATCTCTCCACCACGGTGGAAGAAAACTGCAAAATCTGCAAGTCCCTCGAGGACTTCGGCGCAGACTCCCTCCATGTGAGACTGGGTGTCTTCCGCATGCATGTCTGTCAGTTTGCCTCCGACCTGTACTTCACCGGCAACGGCATCATCGGTACTGCCGCAAACGGGACCCGCTTTGACTTCTCCCGTCACTTTGAGGGCAAGCTTCTTGCAAATCACGATGCCTACGGCATGATGCTCAATGTCGCCAGGGAGATCAAGGAAGCTGTGACAATTCCTGTCGGCACCGTTACCTGCATGAACCCCGCCCATGCGCCCAAGTTCTTCAATGACGCCATCGAAAACGGCATGTGCGACTTCTTTATCATGAACCGTCCTCTCACGGTCGATACCGAGTATGTCAACAAGCTGCGCGAAGGCCGTCTGGATGAGATTGCCCCCTGCACCCGCTGCATGCACTGCCACTTTGACTACACCGAAGACGGTGTATACTATGAACACTGCCGCGTCAATGCCGCCACACAGAGGGCCTGGCATGACGAGATGCCCGAAGGCGCGACTCCGCTGCCCGCCGACGGCGACAAGAAGGTCATGGTCATCGGCGGTGGCCCGGCCGGTATGGAGGCTGCAAGAATCGCGGCACAGCGCGGCTATGACGTCACCCTGTACGAAAAGCAGACGGTACTCGGCGGTCTGCTGATCTTTGCGAACGTGATCAAGGGACCGCATGAGAATCTGGACGATCTCAAGAAGTACCTGATCCGTCAGCTTGAGCTGAAGGGTGTCAAGGTCGTGACCGGTACTGAGGTCACCCGTGAGATGATTGAGCAGGAAGCACCGGACTATGTTGTGCTCGCTGTCGGCGGCCAGCGTCCGGAGCTTGAACTGGAGTCCAACGGTGCCACCACGGTCATCTCTCTGGATGACATTGCCTTCAAGCCCATTGGTGATAATGTCGTCATCATCGGCGGCAATGCACAGGCGGTCGACGCCGCCCAGTACCTGATCGCCCAGGGCAAGCATGTTATCATGGTCTCTCCTGAAGGCAAAGAGCATCTGGATAAGGGCCAGTCCTCCTGGGTCAAGCAGTTTACGATTCCCATGCTGTACGCCAACGGTATGCGTCTCTGGCCGAACGCCTCGGTCAAGGAAGTCCGCGACGGTTCTATTGTCATCGACGGCGAGACCGGCTGCGACATTGTTGTAAAGTGCGACACGGTGATCGATGCCCGCGACATGCTGCCGAATGCCGGACTGATCGACGGTCTGGATATACCGGCGGTGGCGGTCGGCGACTGCAATTCTCCGTTCAACATTGCTGAAGCCATTGCTGCCGGAAATATCGCCGCCAGACGGATCTGAACCGAAGCCATCTAAAACCCATCCAAAAACAAAACTGCGGGGGAGCGTCAGGCTCCTCCGCAATTTTAAATGAACAGCTGTGTTTCCGGAACGCATCTGGTGCTTCATTTCTCTGTGGCGCTTTCCCTTCCGATCTCCCAGTAATACTTTCTGGCAGATTCAGGGAAGTCGTCCATCACTCCGTGCTCCGGATCATAGAACACGCCTTCGCTGTACAGCGACCAGTGCCAGCAGCGCGGTGTCTCCAGGCTGAGGATACAGAGTGCCGGCAATTCTTCCCTGCGTGTAACCTGGACGCGTTCTTCCGCTACCCGGATTCCATGGCTCCCGAGGAAGCACTTCATCTCCCTGAGATTCGTCTCCCGGTCGTTGCCGAGTTCCCTGCATACCTGCTCTGCGGTCTGTCCCGTCACCATCGCAAGTACCGCCTGACCGCATTGCAGCTCGGTGGGCTCGTGGATATATTGGATCACTTCTTATATTCCGCGTAGGCTTTCGCTGTTTTCGGGCAGTCGCGCTCTGTCAGTATCGCATAGACGCAGTCTCTGACATCCTTTGTCGTGATGATTTCCTTCTCCGCCGTCAGTCTGGAAAACACTTCATCTGCAATGTTGACAGCTACAGCCCTTGTGATCTCTTCCCCGCTGACGTCCCTGTTCGCCTTGAGGATACTGTTTACGACCTTCTCATCGTCATACATCGTCAGGTTGCCGTTCCGCTTCGTGATCTTCATCTTTTAAACCTCCTCTTCCGTATGCTTTCGTGAAAATCAGCGTTCTGTTCCTCGTACCTGTGTTTTCTTACTTCTTGTATCCGGTGGCAAAGTCGACCACGTTGCGCAGCTCCCTGCCCGCCAGGAATGCGGCAAGATTGCCGGCCGCGATGTCGACAATACGCTCAAAGGTCTCCGGCAGATGGAACCCGCCTGAGATATGCGGCGTGATGACCAGGTTCTCAAGGCCCCAGAGCGGGCTGTCCGCCGGGAGCGGCTCCACCTCTGCCACGTCCATGGCCGCTGCAGCAATCTTGTGTTCGGAGAGCGCCTGATACAGCACCTCGGAGGAGACGGCGTTGCCGCGTCCGCAGTTGATGAAGAGCGCAGTGTCCTTCATTTTGTCAAAGCTCTCCGGGGTATAGATATAACGCGTTGCCGCAGTATTGGGGAGGATGGACATGATGACGTCAGCCCGCGGCAGGACCGTATCAAGGTCCTGCGTCATGACCAGCTCGTCCACACATTCCGGGGGATTCGTGGCGCGGCGCTTGACACCGATGACATAGGCGCCCATGGCCTTCACCAGCCTGGCGTAAGCCTGTCCGATGTCGCCCAGCCCCACAACAGCAACCGTACAGTCGGAGAGAGAGCCAACCGTTCCGTGATCGCTCCAGCAGGCTTTTTTCTGCTCATCCCGGTAGAGATAGAGCTTTTTCTGCAGCATGAGTGTCAGGGCGAAGGCATGCTCTGAGACCGCCTTGGTATAGGCGCCGGTAGCATTGGTGAGGACGGTCTTCCTGTCCAGCACGCCCGGGATGATATAGGCGTCTGTCCCTGCGGACTCCAGCTGCAGCCACTCCAGGTTCTCCGAAGCGCCGATCATCGCTGCCTTCGGGTTGCCGAAGATGACATTGGCGCTGCGAACCTGTTCCTCCGTAACCTGATCCGGAGAACTGTAGACGATGTTGCAGCCGGTGCCGGCTGCTTCGATTTTTTCCTTGTGCCGTGCCTCGACGGGCATCAAAACCAGTACATTTTTCATGATTTCTCCTGTTGCATTAAGCGATCCGTATTTTGAAGACGACTTTCCGCACATCGGAAGGTCCGCTCACCTGTCCCTTGACGCGGTGGGCATCCTCCGGGAAGGCCACCAGAAAGTCTCCATGTTTCAGGACGATGCTCTGATGCGCCGGATTTCTGTCCGTAAAGGCGTAGAAGTCGTTCTCCGGCTTGCTTGCCGCGGCGTCCGGGGTCAGCATGGCGGTCTCTGCGATGTCCATCCGTTCCTCACCGGAGAGAACAGCATGGATGTCCAGATACTTCTGATGTGCTTCGAAGAAGCCCTTCTCATCCGGCTGTGTCTCAAAGAGGTTCAACGTAGCATAGAGGTTGTTCCCCTCCATATGGGTTGTCTCGGTTCCCACCGTGTTCATGAATTCGTCATTCAGATACGCCAGCGCCTTGTCCAGCATGGGGTGGATTCCGCGATAGTCCGCTGCGTCTTTCAGTTTCGCAACAATCATCTTTTTTCTCCTTCGTTTTCTTTTTTATTCGGTGATCTCATACATGGCCACTTCGTCAGTCTCGCGGTTTGTGGCGACGATCAGGTCGATGCACTTGTCGGGCTCAGTGCTGCCTGTCCAGCAGTTCCCCGAAACGGGCACGGACCTCTTTGGGCGTCTCTCCGCCCTCCTTGTACCAGAACTCGGTGACATAGCGGCGGACACCGAGCTCCCAGGCCGTCCGGACCGCGGCTTCGAAATCCACATGTCCGGTTCCGTAGGGGATCTCCCGATAGTGTTCGGGGCAGGTCTCTTTCAGATGGAGCGCAAGCAGCTGTCCCCTGCCTTTTTTCAGGTCCTCGATGGGATCCGTGCCGTGCAGTACGGCGGCGTTGGTGGTGTTGCCGATATCGGGATAGATCTTGAGGTAGTTGGAGTTTACCAGCCCGATATAGTGCATGGCCTTTTCCACCGTGTTCATGAACTCGTTTTCCATCGTCTCGAACCCGAGCTGCACCCCGGCGCAGGAGGCCACCCGTTCCAGTCTGCGGATGTTCTCCACAAAGCGCTGTTCGGTCTCTTCGCTGTGGGGCTCATAATAGACATCATAGCCCGGGATCATCATAATCCGCACACCCAGATCGTCTGCCAGCTCGATGGACCGCTCCGCGATCTCCATGCCGCGGGCACAGACAGCGGGATCCGGATTTCCGAGGGAGTATTTCGTCAGCGCGCTTGCGTTGAGTGTCCGGATGGGCATCTCCATCTCGAAGCAGAGATCCACCAGTTCCCTGCGCTCCTGCTTGCTGCTGTAGACACGCGAGATGCGGGCTTCCGTGGCGTCGATGCTGATTTCCACGAAGTCATAGCCGGCATCTTTGGCGATTGAGAGTTTCTCTTTCCAGGAGACATCCGGCATGGCCTTCTCATAGAGGCCCAGTGTGTAAGCTTTTTTCATGTTTCGCTCCCTTCTATCATTGCCTGCATCTCGGACCACACGCCGTCCAGGCAGTCGATTGTCCTGCAATAGAGCGCGTATTTTCTGTCATAGATTCCGGTGCGCGCCGGGTTCGGTTCAAAGCGCTTCGATACGGCGGTCATGTTTTCCACTGCCGTGTAGAGATCGGGATACTCTCCCGCTGCTACCGCAGCAGGGATTGCGCAGCCCAGTGCACCGGTTTCGTTTGCTTCGACGGTTTCCACCGGGAGTTTCATCACGTCGGCAAACATCTGTGCCCACACCTCGGATCTGGCCGCACCGCCCGCAAGGCGGATGCAGGCCGGCATCTCCGTCCGGGTTTTCAGCAGGCGCTCCAGATGCATCCGGTGGCAAAAGGCAATGCCCTCATAGATACTGCGCGCCATATGCTTCCGGCTGTGGTTCAGTGACAGTCCGACGAAGCTGCCTTTGGCGTTGGGGTGGACATTCGACGCCATCAGGAAGGGCAGAAACACCGGGACGAATTCCTCCGCTCCAATCTCGTCTACCCATTGGTTCAGTACCTCATAGATACTCTCTCCGTGTTCTCTGCACGCTTCACCCAGTTCCGGAAGAAGTTCCCGCACAAACCACTCGTTGTTACCCGCAGAGGTTGGGCTTGACTCCTCAATCAGGTAGAATTCCGGCAGACAGAACAGCGAGTTCATCAGGACGCTGCCGTCGGTGACCGGTTCTCTGCGTACATACTCGTTGATGCTCCAGGTTCCCGCGATCATGCAGATCCGGTCCGGATCTGTCACACCGGCTGCCAGCGCGCAGGCGTTGATGTCGAACATGCCGCCCACCACCGGAGTCCCCGGGAGAAGGCCACAGCGTTCTGCCGCCTCTTCCGTCACACGGCCGCAGATCTCCGTCGCCCTGCAGAGCGGCGGAAGCGCTTCCGCAATCTCTTCCAGTCCGAAGAGTTTCAGCAGTTCCCTGTCATAATCCCGCGTATGGAGATTCATGAGGTTGGCCCCTGAATAGTCCGTGATTTCCGCCTTTGCTTCCCCCGTCAGGCGGAAGCGGACATAATCCTTGCACTCAAAAACCCAGCGGATATTCCGGTAGCTTTCCGGCTCGTTATCCCGCAGCCAGGCCAGCAGGGAAACCGGCTGGCAGGCCAGAATATGCTGCGCAGTACGGGCGAAGACCTTTTCTTCGGTTCCGTCCTCCGCCCAGCGCTTCGGATACGCCCAGGCGCGGTTGTCGGTGGAGATGATGCCGTTGCGGGCGGGTTTTTCGTCCTTTCCCCAGAGATAGAGGCCCTTTCCGTGTCCGGCGATTCCGATCCCCGCCACGTCTTTCGCATCAACGCCTGTTTTGCTGAGAACCCGGGAGATCACCCTGCAGTTGGCCTCCCACATCTCCTCCATGTCCCGCTCCACAAAGCCGGGTTTCGGTGTGATCGAAGCTGTCGCAACAACTTCTTTGCCGATCTCTTTTCCCCTTCTGTCAAACAGTGCAGCCTTGGTTGCCGTTCCGCCGTTATCCAGTCCGATAAAATAATGCATTTCTTCTCTCCGTCCCGGTTCAGTGTCCAATTTCCACGCCGGAGAGCTCCCAGCAGTGCGTCAGGAACTCTCTCGCGATCCGCTCCTTGTGCCACAGATTATCTCCCTTGTGGCCGAGTACTTCGATGGATATCCAGAAGCGTTTCACGCCTTCCGGTTTATCAAACGACGCCGCGCGGCGGATAATTTCCGCTCCGATCTCCGGTGTCAGGAAGCCTTCCGTCTTCCAGTCGGGCGCTTCAGCGGGATCCATGTGCAGATCGCCGAAGCAGGGGTGTGTCGGATCGTCGATGCAGTCGCAGAGGTGGATCTGACTCATGAACGGCGCTGCCATTTCCAGTGTCTTGAAGATGCCGAGGCCGCCCAGCCGTTCATGGGCGCTGTCCCAGTGCAGAAAGAGGTTCGGGTGCGCCTCGTGCAGCGGCCGGAACCATTCCACCACCTCGTCCATCGGGCCGATGAGGGCTTTTTTATGCGCGTAGCGGTCCAGCGGCTCGATGCTGCAGTTCATGCCGAGAGAGGCCGCATAATCTGCGATCCCGGCGAGAGTATCCGCCTGGGCCGCCATGGCCTCGTCGTGTTTTTCGTCTCCGGGATAAGGTCCGCTCGGCACGCCGAAGGTCGTGTATCCGCTCTCCGCGGCGAAGTCCGCGTGCATTTTCAGGAAATTCAGGACTTCTTCCCGCCGTCTGTCATCCAGATCGCAGAGGGACATCTTCTGCTCGTTCAGATAAGGAGCGACAAATGTGATGGCCGTAAGATCGTTGTCCTTCAGGATCTTCCGCACCGTGTCCCGATGTTCCTTCGTCGGGAAGGAAGGCAGCTCCACATTCCGGTAGAAGTCCTTTTCCACAATCCTGTTCAGAACTTCAATCAGACGTTTTTCATCATGCAGATAGGGCATGAACATCTCCAGAATATGTGCGGAGGGATATAGTTTCTGTGCCATGGGTGTTTGTTCCTCCTGTTGTTTTCAGAATGTGCAAAGAGGAGCTGTGCGGAGCACAGCTCCCCTTTTTCCGGGATTCACTCAGACCTTCTGGCAGTCAATGATGATCTTGCAGAGGTTGTCCCCGTTGATCATCATGTTGATGGCCTTGTCAATGTCACTGAGCGGGAGAATATCACTGACCATGCGGTCCAGATGCAGCTTGCGCCAGTTCTCTTCGACGAAACGGACGCCGCCTTCGAAGTCCTCCTGAGAGTACAGTCGGTTGCCAATCAGGGTGATCTCCTTGAAGGAGACCTTGCCGATGATGAATTCATAGATGTCACCGGAGAGGTTCAGACTCATCATTTTGCCGCCGCAGCGGGTGAGATCCGGCATCTGCAGAGTCGCGGATTTGGCTCCGGAGGTATCGTATACCATATCAAATCCGCCACCACCGGTGACCTCGCGCATGAGATCCATCGGGTCAGTCTTTGTGGGATTGATGGTCTCGATCCCCATGGATTCGACGAACTGACGCCGGGGCTCATTCACCTCAGAAATAATGACACGTCCTGCGCCGTAAGCCTTTGCAAAGATGGCGATATACAGGCCGACCGCCGCACCGCCCGAAATAAACACGGTGTCGCCCTTCTGGAGCTGGCTGCGGACCATGACATGATAACCGACGGCAAAGGGCTCGCCAAGAATGGCGACCTCATCAGGGAAGTCGTCTGGAATGGCGACGAGCTTCTCCACGCCAACCTTGGTGTATTCGGCAAAGCCGCCATCCCTGTGGATGCCGAGAAGTTCCAGGTTCTCACACACATGGCCGAGCCCGCGCCTGCAGGCAGAGCAGTGACCGCAGGAGACGACCGGGTTCATCAGGACCCGCTGGCCGATATGGAATGGGCCTTCATAACCTTCCGGCAGGGTCTCAATGGTGCCAAGGATTTCATGGCAGAGCACACGGGGGATCGTGGCGGTCATATGTTTGTGACGGTAGACGACCATGTCCGAGCCGCAGACGCCGCCGTAGCGGACTTTAATCAGAGCCTCGTCCGGGCCGGGAACCGGCATCGGAACCTCGGTCAGCTCGAGATTGAACCAGTCTTTCAGAACTGCTGCTTTCATTTCTGTGCCGTCTCCTTTCTCTCAGGGCTGCTTGCCGATGTAGGCCAGGATGCCGCCGTCCACATAGAGGATGTGGCCGTTGACAAAGTTGGATGCATCGGAGGCAAGGAACACGGCCGGGCCCATCAGGTCTTCCGGGGTGCCCCAGCGGGCAGCGGGAGTCTTAGCGACAATAAACTGGTCAAAGGGATGACGGCTGCCGTCCGGCTGGCGCTCACGCAGCGGAGCGGTCTGCGGCGTGGCAATGTAGCCGGGTCCGATTCCGTTGCACTGGATGTTGTACTCGCCATACTCGGAGCAGATGTTGCGGGTCAGCATCTTCAGCCCGCCCTTGGCCGCCGCATAGGCGGAGACGGTTTCACGGCCGAGTTCGGACATCATGGAGCAGATGTTGATGATCTTGCCATGGCCCTTCTTGATCATGCCGGGGATGACAGCTTTTGCGACAATGAAGGGGGCGTTCAGGTCAATGTCGATGACCTGGCGGAAGTCCTCCGCGCTCATCTCAAGCATCGGGATGCGCTTAATGATGCCGGCATTATTGACGAGGATGTCGATGACGCCGACTTCTTCCTCGATCTTTGCGACCATCTCCTTGACTTCCTCTTCCTTGGTCACATCGCAGAAATAGCCGTGAGCATCGATGCCCTTTTCGGCATAGGCCTTCATGGCCGCTTCCATGTGGTGCTCACCACGGCAGTTGAAGCAGATTTTCGCGCCGGCGGAAGCAAATGCCTCTGCGATGGCGAATCCGATGCCATAAGCGGCGCCGGTAACGAGAGCAACTTTACCTTCCAGGGAAAAAGCTTTCATGTCCATATTTGGGTTTCCTCCAGTTTCAAATCATTATCTCTGTACACGGCCACTGCCGTCGCCGCCCATGAGCTTCTCGACCTCGTCGACGGTTACACGGTTAAAGTCGCCATGAATACTGTGCTTCAGGCAGGATGCCGCAACTGCGAACTCAAGCGCCTGCTGGCGATCCTCATAGTGTGTCAGGCCGTAGAGCAGGCCGCCGCCGAAGCTGTCTCCGCCGCCTACGCGGTCCACGATATCGCGGATCTCATAGCGTTTGGACTCATAGAAGTTCTCGCGGTCGTTCAGGCAGGCTGCCCAGCCGTTCCAGTCGGCGCTCTTGCTCTCACGGAGAGTAATCGCGATCATTTTCATGTTTGGATAGGCCGCCAGGACCTTATCACCCAGAGCTTTGTACTTGGCGCGATCCAGCTCACCGGATTCCACAACCACGTCCGTGGTAATCTCCAGGGACTTCTGTACGTCTTCCTCATTCGCAATGGCAACATCCACATAGTTTGCCATCTCTCTCATGACTTCGGCCGCCCGGACACCGTACTTCCAGAGGTTCTTACGGAAGTTCAGGTCGCAGGACACAGTGATGCCGCGCTTTTTTGCTTCCTTCACAGACTCCAGGGAGAGCTCCTTCGCACTCTCAGAGATCGCCGGGGTGATGCCGGTGATGTGGAACCACTCGACACCTTCAAAAGCCTTATCCCAGTCGATATCGCCGGGTGCGGCCAGTGCGATGGAGGACCAGGAGCGGTCATAGACAACCTTGCTCGGGCGGGCATTGGCACCAGTCTCGAGATAGTAGATGCCGAGACGTCCCTTGTCAGAACGGACGATGCGGCTGGTATCCACGCCGAACTTGCGCAGCTCTTTCACGCACTCGTCGGCAATGACATTCTTCGGGAGAACGGTCAGGAAGGCCACATCCTGGTCATAGTTTGCCAGGGAAACAGCAACGTTTGCCTCGCCGCCGCCGAAGGTGGCCTCAAGCATCGGGCTCTGGAAGAAGCGCTCCAGTCCTGGGGATTTCAGACGCAGCATGATTTCACCGAAAGTCAAAAATTTCATATACATTCTCCTCCTGAATCATTTCCTGTTTGATTATTTCTGAAGAAGATGGACAGCAAATCCGCCGATCTCGTTCTTCAGATAGACAGCGTTCAGACGGTCACCCTTGTATTTGGCCGTGCTCATGTCGACTTCAAAGCCGCGTTTCTCCAGCTCACCGATGGCGACAGCCATGCTGTTGGTGCGTACGGCTATATGGCCATTTGTGCCAAGATACTGGGTCTTCATCACTTCGACGCCGGGTCCGGCAAAATTGGAGGAATTGCCCGGCTTCACAGTGAAGTCAAAGGCTTCCTGGAAGGCTTCGGCGATACCCATGGAAGCGTCGGCATCGGCACTGTTGATGCCGATGTGCGCAACCTCGAAGCCCATCGCGGCCTTGCGCGCCTCGGCACAGAGCTGAGTGACTTTCTCAAAGTTGCCTTCGGAGATGTCCTTCTTGGGGACAGTCCAGCTGCCGCCCACCGCATGGATGATCGGGGAGGAGATGAACTCGGCAATGTTGTCATTGCTGACACCGCCGGTCGGGATAAACTTGGTTCCGGGGAAGGGGCCGGATAGGCTCTTCAGGGCTTTCAGACCTCCGTAGACGTTTGCCGGGAAGAACTTCAGAACCTTGAGATCGTGCTTCTTCGCCATCATGATCTCGGTGGGGGTGACACAGCCGGGGGTAACAGCAACATTGTTCTCCACGCACCAGGCTACGGTCTCTTCATCGTATCCGGGAGAGACAATGAATTTGGCGCCGCAGTCCACGGCCAGCTTGCACTGTTCGAGGTTGATGACGGTACCGGCACCGACCAGCATCTCGGGGACTTCCTTCGACACTGCGCGGATCGAATCCGCTGCAGCTGCAGTGCGGAAAGTGATCTCCATGACGTCAATCCCGCCGGCGAGCATTGCGCGTGCGGTCGGGACAGCGTCCTCGGCCTTGTCCAGAACGACGACGGGAACAATACCCGCAGCCGCCAGTCTGCCTAATACATCCATGTTTGAACACTCCTTTTCAAAACGTTTATGAACTTGCACTTTATGAAATGATTCGCTATAATTCTGTCGTAAGTATCGGCTCTGTCATGATTATCAATTGATTGACGCGGGGAGGAGAACAGATGACCCGAAACCAGGAAGCCTTTCAGAAACTCGAAGCGCTTTATCAGGACAATGCCATCCGTGACCGGAAGTATTATCCGGATTTCCGCCGTGGCTGGAATGCGCTGCTGGAGCCTGCAAGTGTGAGCGATGAGGAATACTTCCCTCTCGATTCCGACTCCGTTGTAGTGGTTCACTGCGACTACGGCGGTCTGGATTTTGATTTTCATCTGGATCAGGCGAAGATGGCCGACTGGTATTATCAGGAGGTCAAGCGCGGCAAACGCGTCGTCTTCGTGCCCAAGCGATTCAAACACAGCCGTGACGGCCGGCTCAGTTTTCATGAGTCCGTCTGCCACCGTCATCCGGAATTTCCGGAGACCGCTCTCCCGGAATCCGACCGGAACATCATGGCCTGCGCCATGCCCGGGCTTCCGCCGGAGCTTCACATCGTCTACGGCAATAAGTGGATCGAGAAACGTCTCTCTCCGCTGTTGCAGAGTTCTCTGCCTCTTTTTCTGATCCAGACGGACTTTGTCCCCGCTTTTCTAGCGTCTCCCTTCGAGGTCTGTCTCTATCTCTATCTGATGGACTATTGCATCATCAAGGAGGATTATCAGAAAGTAAAGGATGAGGACCTGCGAAACTTTCTTCACATCTTCCGGCCTTCGCCGATGCTGAAAATCAAGGGTCTGATCTGATTTTTCCTCATATCAGGAGGGTCGATGTTGTCCATTCCCTCTTACAGCCACCCGCTGACACGGGTGGCTGTGCTTTTGGGGAACACTTACCTCATATCCGGGATGTCGATGTTGTCCATGTCGTCAAAGGCCTGGTTTTCTCCACCCATGGCCCAGATAAAGGTATAGGCGGCAGTACCGGCGCCGGCATGGATCGACCAGGAGGGAGAGATCACCGCGTCGTAGTTCTGCATCACGATGTGGCGCGTCTCCTGCGGCTGGCCCATCATATGGAAGACCACGTTGCCTTCAGGAATGTTGAAGTAGGTATAGACTTCCATTCTGCGCTCGTGGGTGTGCGCGGGCATGGTGTTCCAGACGCTGCCTTCAGCCAGCTGCGTCAACCCCATGGAGAGCTGGCAGGTCTCCAGGACATCCGGGTGAATGAACTGGTTGATGACACGCTTGTTGCTTGTGGAGGCATCTCCGCAGGGGCGCTTGTTGGCGTCCGCGAAGGACAGGAAGGTCGTCTTGCAGGCCTTGTGGGCCGGGGCAGAGACAAGGTAGAAACGGGCCGGGTTCTCCGGGTCCTTGCTGCCGAAGCAGACCTTCTTTGTGCCCTTGGTGATGTAGAGGCAGTCCTCGAAGCCGAGCTCGAAGCGCTCTTCGTCCGCCTGGATGAAGCCAGGGCCGCCCAAGTTGAAAACGCCGGCTTCCCGGCGCTCCAGGAAGTATTCGGTGCCGAAGTTTGCCCAGACGTCAATGCCCTTGTCAATCGGGAGAACTTCATGCACCGGCATGATGCCGAGGACTACCATGCGGTCGACATGCGAATAGGTGGCCTGGACGGTATCCGGCTGATAGAGGCCGGTGATCAGGAACTCCTTCCGGAGTTCCTCGGTGGTATAGCGTTTGACATCATTGGGGCCGGTGGAATAGCGGATGTCCATAAAAAAGAAATCTCCTTTGCTGCGAAAGATACGTCAATAAGTGACATTGAAATGCGTAACCGGACGGAAACGGGGATCCCCGCCCCGTCCGGTGCGTTTTTTAACTGACTGCCGATGCTTATGCAAGGCCCAGCGCGTGCGGAATTACCATGGTGAACCATGGTACGTAGGTGACCAGCAGCAAACTCGCCAGGATCACGATAAAGAAGGGCATCAGCATACCGATAATCTGTTCGATTTTCACGTTATGCGTACGGCAACCGGCGAAGAGGATGGCGCCGACCGGCGGCGTCAGGGTGCCGACGCAGAGGTTCATGACCATCATGAGACCGAAGTGAACCGGGCTCATACCCCAGGTCTGCACGATGGGGAGGAAGATCGGGGTGAAGAGCAGAACCGCCGGGGTCGGATCCATAAAGCAGCCGATGATGAGCAAAATAATATTCATAATCAGCAGGATGATGATCTTGTTGCTGGTGACGCCCAGGATGCCGGCGGAGACCAGCTGCGGGATCTTGGTCAGGGTCATGACATGACTGGTGATGCCGGAAACGCAGACCAGATACTCGATAACCGCTGTGGTCTTGACACTGGACCAGATGATGCCCGGCAGATCCTTCACGGTGATATTGCGATAAATGAAGCTCAGAATCAGAGAATAGGCCACTGCAATAGCTGCGCCTTCTGTCGCGGTGAAAATGCCGCCCAGAATACCGCCGATGACGATAACGATCATCAGCAGGCTCGGGATGCCTTCCCACAGGGTCTTCATAACGAACTTGAAGTTATAGCGCTCGGTGCTGACATAGCCGCGCTTCTTGGCCATAATGCCGGCTACAATCATGCAGCCCAGGCCCCAGAGAATACCGGGGATATAGCCCGCCATGAACAGAGCGGCGATGGAGACGCTGCCTGCGACCGTGGAGTAGACGATCATGATGTTGCTCGGAGGAATCATCATGCCGGTCGGGCCGGAGGCGATGTTGCATACCGCGGTATACTCGTCGGAGTAGCCCTCTTCCTTCTCCATGGGTCCGAGGATGCCGCCCATGGCGACCGCAGCGGCAACACCGGAGCCGGACATGGCGCCGAAGAGCATGTTCGCGACGATGTTGGTCTGCGCCAGGGCACCCGGCAGACGGTGCGCCACCAGCTTGGCGCAGCCGACCAGTCTTCGTGCGATACCGCCGGAGTTCATCAGGTTACCGGCGAGAACAAAGAACGGAATTGCAAGAAGCGAAAAGGAGTTCACGCTCTGGAACATCTTTTGTGCGCAGAGCAGAAGTCCCTTGGAACCGGGCATGATGATCATCATTGCCGCGGCAGAACCCATCCCGATGCTCAGGCCGATGGGGAAGCCGAAGGCCAGGGTAACAAAGATGAGCACGATCATGACCGTTCCGGCCATTGCTACATTTGCCATACTTTTTTACCTCCTGTCACGCGGTTCCGCCGAGGGGATCTCCGGTCTTCCGCTTGCCTTCTTTATATTCCTTCACTGCGCGTGCGCAGTTATAGACCGCATAGAACAGTGTCACAACCCCGGTAAAGGGCAGTGCCGCATAGATATAGGACATTGAGATGTTCAGCGTGGAGTCGATGCGCTTGACCTGGGAGAGCGTATATGCCCAGCCGCCTCTGACGCAGACCAGCCAGATAAAGGCCAGCAGGCAGATATTGGTGATGATCTCCACCACCATGTTCATGGCGGGCGGGAACTTGTCCTTCAGCAGGTCGATGGTCAGGTGCTCACGGGAGCCGTAGACATAGGCGCTGCCGAACATGATCATCCAGACGAACAGATACTGGGAGAGAACCCCGGAGAAGGTGCTGGGTGCGTTGAAGATATAACGCACCACGACCTGATACACGACCAGAATGGACATGATACCCAATGTGGTCGTTCCGAGGATCTCGAGGATTTTATCAAAAACTTTTTTGATGGCTTCGAGAAACTTCATGTGTGCCTCCATTTGATGAACAACGGCCCACAGCATGCTGCGGGCCGTTATCCTGTTTTTCCTCAGAAAGGAAATAAATCAGATCAATATTCGCTTATGGATTACTCTGCGGTCTCGCGCAGGGACATGATCAGGTCATACATGCCCTGGGTAACCTCAGTGCGGCCGGCGACTTCCTGGATCAGATCCTGGCACTTGGCCTGGAACGCGGGGATGTCGCATTCGGAGAAGGTAACGCCCATCTCTTCGGCTTTGGCCTGGTAGTCAGAACGAAGCTCATCGCACTTGGCGAAGCAGTAGGGGATGGACTCGTTGCAGACCTTACGCAGAGCAGCCTGGTCTTCCTCGCTCATGCTCTCAAGCACTTCATTGGAGATGACGAGTTCATCGGGGAGCAGCAGGTGGCCGGAGTAGTTGTAGTACGGAGCAACTTCATACTGAACCAGGTCGACATAGGTGATGATGTTGTTCTCCGCACCGTCGAGGGTACCGGTCTGGATAGCGGAATACACATCGCCCTGGGGCATCGGGGTGCCGACACCGCCCATGGCATTCATCATGTTGATGCTTGTGGGGGAGTCCATGACACGGATCTTAAGGCCCTTCAGTTCGTCAGGATTGGTGACGGGCGCCTTGCTGGTATAGAGGTTGCGGGCGCCGAGGGAATAGGTGCAGAGGACGGTGAAGCCATGCTCTTCAGTGGTGGCATAGAGGGCATGCAGAGCGTCTGCATCGGACTCAAAGACCTTCTGCTGATGCTCAATGGAGTCATAGATGTACGGAGTTGCCACAATGGCGAAGTCGGGGCTGTAGGGCTCGATGATGGCATTGCCGACCAGGGACATGTCAAGAATGCCGGTAGTGACCATCTCGAGGGTCTGAGCCTGGTCGCCGAGAGAGGCATCGGGGAAGACTTCCATGGAGTAGCGGCCTTCGGTGGCATCATAGAGCTGGTCGCTGATCCACTGCAGGGTCTGCGCCTCGGGGTTGGTAATGGTCTGGTTGAACGCGACCTGCAGGACGCGCTCGCCAACCTTGGCGTCGTCCGCAAAAGCGGTGGTGCCGAGGGCAACGACCATGACGAGAACCAGAAGCATTGCGATGAGTTTCTTCATGTTTGTTCCTCCTAAGAGTGATTTTTATATGTCAAGCATTGCTGCAGGACATTCTCTTGGTGAATTTCGCTAAAAAAGGCTTTCGATTTTTATGTAATTCGACGAAAAAACACGTAATTGTCAGTGAATCAGTTTCGGAAACCGGTTTACTAAACAGATAAACAAAAATCAGTTCTGAACTGAAGCAGTGATATCTTATCATCATGTTACCTCTTTGTCAAGGGCAGCTGACGGGGAAAATGTCATCATTTTGAATTATTTTCGATTTCTTTATGATGGGCACAGACAGTGATTGAGAATAACGGCCGGGACTTTCTGTTCCGACCGTTTTCTCTCAGTTCCTTTCTGCGACAAGCGAGCCTCTCTCCGCAAACGATGTCGGGAGCTCAATTTCCACCGCCGGAGCATCGATGGCCCGCTCTCCCCGCAGGCGCTCCAGCAGCAGTTTCGCGGCCCGTGCGCCAACCTGATCCGTTTCCTGCCGGATCGCAGAGATTCCCGGCGAAATCAGGGAAAGCCAGCTCCAGTCGTCAAAGGTACACATCCCGAAGCTGTATCCGGGGGTGATCCCCGCCTCCTGCATGGCACACAGAACATGCAGTGCAGTCATCCCGTTGACGGACAGAATCGCGATCCGCTCTCCGGGAAAGCGTCCGGCAAAGTCCTTCACACCGCGCAGACAGTCTCCTTCCACATCCCTGGAGTACTCATACAGGAAAGGTTCCGCATCGTCCCGCCGTCCGGAGAAGGCGGCAAAGAAGCTGTCTCTGCGCTGGATGCGCGGCATAACACTGCGGATGCGCTCCGTAAAGAATGCAATTTTGCGATATCCGCAGTTCAGCATCCTCTCCACACATTCGGTGGTGCTGCGGTGGTATTCGTTGATCACCGTGTCCAGCTTGCCATGAAGCTGCAGGCTCCGATCCGCCAAAGCCACGGGCACGCCCCGTTCCCGCTGAATATCGATAAGAAACTCATCGTTGTTACCGGTGGAATTCACAATCAGTCCGTCTACCCGGTTTTCGAGAAAGCCCTCGATCGCCCGCTGCTCCCGTATCGGGTTTTCCTTGCAGTCGGCAAACAGGACCTGATACCCCGCGGACTCACAGGTCTCGGTAACCCCCTTCAGTAACAGACCTGCAAAGGGACTCGCAATATCGCCGATGCAGCATCCGATGAGCATGCTGCGGCTGGCCTTCAGCCGTTGCGCCGAGCGGTCGGGTCGGTAGTTGAGTTCCGTGATTACCTGTTCAATCCGCTGACGTGTTTCGGCGGAAATATTTTCGTACTTATGATTCAGGTAGCGGGAAATCGTGGTCTTTGATACCCCGCAGATCTCCGCTACCTGATTGATGGTTACCTTATTGGCCATAGTAGGCGTTTGCTCCGTGTTTACGGAGATAGTGCTTATCCAGCAGCGTCTGCTGCATGGGGCCGAGCGCAGGATTGAGGATCATGGCGTGCCAGTCCATGAACGCGACTTCTTCCAGAACCACCGCGTTGTGGACCGCATTCATGGCGTCCTTGCCCCAGGCAAAGGGTCCGTGGGAATAAACCAGCACGGCCGGGACCGCCGCGGGGTCTTTGCCCTCAAAGGTCTCGATGATGACCTTGCCGGTCTCCTTTTCATATTCGCCTCTGATTTCCGCGTCCGTCATGGGGCGGGTGCAGGGCACCGCGCCGTAGAAATAGTCTCCCTGCGTCGTACCCATGGCCGGAATCTCCTTTCCCGCCTGTGCAAACGTCGTCGCCCATCGGGAGTGGGTATGAACAATCCCTCCGCAGTCTGGAAAAGCCTTGTACAGTTCCACATGGGTTGGTGTGTCGCTGCTCGGTTTCCACTTGCCCTCAACGACCTTTCCGTCCAGATCGACGACCACCATGTCCTCTGCCGTCATCCCGTCATAGGGGACACCGGATGGTTTAATGACCACAAGGCCGCTCTTGCGATCGATCCCGGAGACGTTGCCCCAGGTGAAGGTTACAAGACCGTACTTTGGAAGCAGGAGATTCGCTTCCAGAACCTGTTTTTTCAATTCTTCCAGCATGATGTTTCCTCCTGATTGCTGAACCGCTGTGCGGTCCTGTTTTTTTTGCTTTGTTTCTGTCTGCTTCTGTTGATTTGCCGTTCTTCAGCCGCATCCGCAGCTTCCGCTGCATCCGCAGTCTGTACCCGGACCGCAGTCTCCGCCGCAGCTGCAGCTTCCGCCGCATCCGCAGCCACTATCCGCAGGACTTGTGGGAAGCTGTCCCGTAACCAGCAGATCGGAAGCTGTATCCGCGTCTCCGCTGTAACCGACAATGGGCACGATTCCCTCGCTCAGCAGCGCCGCCTTCGCTTCGCCGCCCATATTGCCGACGATGACCGCATCCACGTCCAGTTCCTTCATCTTCCCCGCCATCTGCTCATGTCCGGAGAGTGCGGAGGTGTCGACCAGCGTTTTGGTGCATTCATGGACATATTCACCATATTCATAAATTGCGAACATCGGGCAGTGCCCAAAGTGGCCAAAGATCTCTCCATCCTGATACGCAACGGCAATCTTCATTTCTCTCCTCCCAACGGGAGCTCCTGCTCCAGGCTGTCGACCATCGAAGCGGCGAAATCTCCGCTTACTTTTTCCACCTCACCGGCGTCTACCATGGTCGTAATAGCCGGGTCGATGGGGAGGCGGGCTACATGCGGAATGCCGAACTCCTTTGCGACACTCTCCGCCTGACTCGCACCGAAGATTTCATGAGTCTTCCCGCAGTCGGGACATGTGAAGTAGCTCATGTTCTCCACCAGGCCGAGTACCGGCACATTCAGCATACCAGCCATCTTAACGGCCTTCGCCACGATCATGCCGACCAGATCCTGCGGTGTCGTCACAATGACGATGCCGTCCACCGGCAGCGACTGGAAAACGGTGAGGGGCACATCGCCGGTTCCGGGAGGCATGTCAACGAACATATAGTCCACATCTTTCCACAGCACGTCAGTCCAGAACTGGGTCACAGCGCCTGCAATAACCGGCCCGCGCCATACTACCGGTTCCGTCTCATCTTCAAGTATCAGATTGATGGACATAACCTGAATGCCCGTCTCCGTCGTCACCGGGATCAGGAACTGCTCTGTTCCCGTGGCATGCTGATGGATGCCGAAGGATTTCGGGATCGAAGGGCCGGTAATATCCGCGTCCAGCACTGCACAGCTGTGTCCGCGGCGCTGCATCTCAGAGGCCAGGAGGCTGGTGACCAGGCTCTTGCCAACACCGCCTTTGCCGCTCACAACGGCAATGACTTTCTTGACGCTGGAATAGGGGTTCAAAGACTTCAGCAGGCTCTCGGGCTTGCGTTCGGCGCAGTTGGAGCTGCAGCTGGAACAGTCATGGTTGCATTCTGCCATATGAAACTATATCATCCTTTCGCGTTTGTTTTGAAGTTTTTTAATTATATATCAGAATCCCTCATTTCGTCAATTACCCAACCGGTATAAAACCGCACAAACCGCTCTGCCCGATCTACAATCGAACAGAGCGGTCCTGTTTTTTCATTTTTTCGGTCTCATCTCACCTGTATTGTCTTCAGCCGTAACTTGAGGTCTGGTCGATCTCTACCTGCGCCTCGTCGCTGTAGAAGAGGGAGAGATATTCTTCAAGGGTAATGCCGAGAGAGTAGATGTTTCTCGCTACATCTTCCCCCACATAGCGATAGTGCCACGGGTGCCAGTCATAGCCTGTAATCTCCTCCGCGCCATCCGGATAGCGCTGAATAAACCCGTATTTCCAGGAATTTGCCGCCAGCCACTGGCCCGTTGGGGTCTCTGCCTGGGTTTTGTCGGTCTCCGGGTTCTCACCATCTACGATGTCCACCGCAAGGCCCAGCTCATGCTCACTGCGGCCAGGAGCTGCGATCGTCCTCGCGACCTGCATCTCCGCCTGCTCCGGCGAGAGGCCTCCGTCTACAAGGCTCTGCACTCTCACATCATGCAGCACCAGCTGGTCATCCACGCTGCGATAGGCGTCGGTGATCACGACATTCCGCCCCGCCGTCCGGCAGTCTGCCAGCATTTTCTGCAGAGATTCCGCACAGGCCCTGTCGACCTGAAATCCGTCTTCGATTTCAACAAGTCTCGCCGTATATCCTGTCTCCGAGACAGGGTTCCATGGATTGACCAGTGTCAGAAGTCTGCTCCGCGGACCATAGGTTCTCCAGGATTGGACACGCGCCCCGGCCAGGATCAGTAAAGCCGCCACCACGATAATCGCTGCGACGCGCACATATGGGCTGAGCCTTTTGCTCAGATAGGATACCGGCACCGGACTTCGTCTCCTCTCATTAGCTGCTGTGTCACGGAATTTTATCACATGATTGTGTCGAAAACGTGAAGGAACAGCCTGCTTCCCGGGTTTTATCATTAAAATTTTATAAAGTCAGCTCTTCCATATCTTGAAGGTTTGTGTTATACTAGCAAAATCTTAACATTTTCTTTGCATAATTATTGCCATTTATTTGCAGTATTTTTATTGTTTTTTTATATTCTTACAGCGAGGCGAGAAAGAATGAATAAAAAGCTGAAACAGATACTGATCGGCAATCCGCTCGCCGACTCAGAGCTTGGGAACGAAAAGTTCAACGTTCTATGGGGTATTCCGGTCTTCGCCAGCGATGCCATTTCCTCCGTAAGTTATGCCGGTGAGGAGATTCTCCTGGTTTTGATCCCGGTACTCGGCATGTTGTCCTATCGATATTTTCTGCCCATTGTGGCGGCGATCATCGGTCTGCTGCTGATTCTGGTCTTCTGCTATCGTCAGACCATTGACGCCTATCCACAGGGCGGCGGCGCTTACATCGTCGCACATGAAAATCTCGGTCTGGTTCCCGGTCTGGTAGCCGGTGGCGCTCTCATCATTGGCTATATCCTGACGGTTGCTGTCAGCGCCTGCGCAGGCGCCGCGGCAGTTACTTCCGCTTTCCCGGTGCTGCTGCGGTATAAGGCTCTGATCGCTTTTGCAATCATCTGTCTCCTTACCTGGGGCAATCTCCGCGGACTCCGTGAATCTGCCGTGATGTTCGGGGTCCCCACTTATATCTTCATTCTGACTATGCTCTCTCTGATCATCACCGGGCTTATCAAGCACTCCCTCGGGCTTTATACACCGGAAGAGCAGGTTGTTGCCACACAGCAGGCCACAGACGCCCTTCTGTTTGTCCTTCTGAGAGCCTTTGCTTCCGGTTGTACCGCCCTGACCGGCGTTGAGGCTGTGTCAAACGGTGTTCCGAACTTCAAGGATCCCGCTCAGAAGCACGCGAAGATTGTCCTGTACGCTATGGCCGGTTTTGTAGCTCTGGTTTTCTTCGGTGTCAGTGCTCTCATCAACCTCTATCGGATCGCCCCGAATGAAGAAGCCACCGCTGTCAGCCAGCTGGCTGGTGCCGTGTTCGGACATGGGAGTATCATGTACTTCGTTGTCCAGATCATGACGGTCATCATCCTCGCCCTTGCCGCCAACACAGCCTACGCCGGCATGCCCCTGCTGATGGCCTTGATGGCCTCCGACGGCTTTTTGCCCCGTCAGTTGGTCGCCCGCGGCACCCGCCTGAACTACTCCAACGGGATTCTCTTTCTCTTCGGTTCTGCTTCTCTTCTGGTCTTTGCCTTCAACGGGGACCAGCACCTTCTGCTTCCTCTCTATGCCAGCGGCGTGTTCATCTCCTTCCTGCTCAGCCAGTATGGCATGCTGGTTCACTGGACGAAGAAAAAAAGTCCCGGCTGGCAGCTGAAAGCCATTGTCAACGGTCTTGGCACCATTGTCACCGGCATCACGCTGATCGTCATTGTAAGCATGAAGTTTCTCAGCGGCGCATGGGTCACCCTGCTCTGCATCATCGGGCTGGTGTTTCTGATGCGCTCAATCAAGCGGCACTACGACACTGTCGCTGCCGATCTCCATATCGCCAGCACCGATACCGCGAAAGATATCATCCGCAGTGTCAATGCCAGCAAAGTCATTCTTCCCGTCCAGTCCCTGAACCGCTCTTTTCTGAAGACGCTGGACTCTGCTCTCAGCTGTGGATTCACCGAGATCGAGCTCTATCACATCTCCGACGATGTGGCAAAAGCCGAAGCTTTGAAGAAATCCATCGGGGAACTCGGCATCAGGGCCAAGTTTATCTATGAGATCACACCTTACCGCAACATGAACGAGGTTTTGCTCCGCCATGTTGAAGACGAAGCGGACAAACTGGAGCCGCACCAGGGTCTGATCGTCATGATGGGCATGCTGGTGGTGACCAATCCACTGAAAAAGACTCTGCACAACCAGACGACCCAGCGCCTCATGCGAAAGCTTGAGACCTATCGGAATGTCTCGGTCTTCACCGTTCCTTATCTGATCTGATAAACTGAATGATATGACAATCGGCGCCCTGAAGGGCGCCGATTGTCGTTTCTGATTTTGTATTCTTTATCGTCTGTTTGACAGGATCCCGGAAAAACTTCTGCTTATTTGTTTCAGCCCCTCATCCGAGGTTTCTGTCTGTTATTCGTCCTCATCATAATCGTAATCTTTGGCAACGCAACTGCGGTAAATACAGATAACATCCAGTGCAATCGCGAGCAGAGAGCCTCCCTGCCACAGATAGCAGCGGACATACTGTGCCGTGCGCTGCACCCTGTACTCTCCGAAGTACCCCGCGCCGACAAGGCACGCAATAAACACGGCGATTGCCAGAAAGTGAAACCAGCGCCAGCCATTTGTCTTCACAGAGATTCGCATATAGTGGATAAATACAAAGAGAATACAGAAGGCAGTAAAAATCTGTGTCACAGATATAAAGGATGCATAAGGATTCAGCTTCTTAATGAGGAAAAAGTGCATCAGTGCGGAATCATAGCGGGTAGAGTCTGCGATGAACTCCACGATCCCCACGAGAATCAGTGCCAGCCGCGCTACATTTCCTTCGTTCCGCCAGCCGTCCCAAAGGGGTTCTGAGCGATGCCGGAAGAACAGACTGCAGAGAATCACAGTAACAACCAGCAGTGCAAGGAACTCCAGAAAGAACGTGGCAAGTCTGTACTCCACATTCCCCGCGGCGTCCGTCCATGAAATTGCATAGGGCAGGTGCTGATAAAGCTTGTCGGTAATTACGATTCTTCCGCGGCAGTTTGTGTTAAACAGGGAGCTCAGCCGGATCAGAGCCAGACACAGTGTCAGGCCCGGAGCCGCCGCATCCAGGAGTTCTCCCGCCGTAGGTGTCAGACGAAGCAGCTTCACAATCAGCGCTGCAAACAGTGCCGCCAGAATGATGCCCTGTACGCAGTAGCCGCCGGTGCTGTAGTCTGTCAAAGAGCGAATCAGGGAGGGATACTGTTCGATGTGACTGTACCAGTGGATCAGCCGCGCAAGCAGCACGCCGAGCACCGCCGTCATCGGGAACCAGACCCATACAGCCGTATTATGACGGTGGTCCACGGGATACAGCGCCAGCGTCAGGCTGAGTCCTGCAGCAATCCCCAGGCAGATGATAATCGAACTCCAGTAGATCGTCAGATTGCCCGTGAAAACAGCTATTTCATTCATGGCGTTCCCTCCGATTCCGGAATTGCGGTTGCGAAGTACATGATGTCGCTGACTTCACGTTCCCCGCCGAAGTCGATGTAATTAAACGGCGCGCCGCGCCATACGATCTCGCTGGTCTGTCCGCCATCCAGGCAGTAGGCCTGCTGCAATCCCCGCTCGTACATTCTCTCGCCGAAGGTGTTGACCGTCCAGCGGGCTTCCTTGTGCGTGGAATGGTTCAGCGACATGTAGAAGTAGTGCAGATGATCCTTCTGCCCGATTCCCGCGCGGGAATAACCACGGTCGATTTCACCCGCCGGGTACCAGTCGCAGGGGGTCAGCTGTCCGTCTTCCACCAGGATGGGTCCGAAGGCGATGGAGAAGATGATATTGTTCTCCTCGATAAACGCACGCATCTGTTCCGGTGTCGCCTCCTGCAGCCGATGCCAGAAGACGAAGTCGCCTTCTTCCGTGATAAACAGGGTGTCTGTGCAGTTGTATTTCTTGTAACTGCCGGTATAAGTGTCCTCCGAAAAGCGATAGAGCTCACGGTCATAGACCACGATGCCAAAATCACGGAACATATAGAAGTCCGCATTCATTGCAACGACGGAATTAACGCTGGCCGCGATAGATGTGGCAAACAGCTTTCTCGGGGAGCCGAAGGTGTCATCCACCAGCTTGCGGCGAAACTGACTTGCATCTGCGACCTTAACTTCACAGCAGGTGACGGTGTTGCCGTCGATCAGTTCCTTCCAGATGATGGTGAGGATCGTCTCGTCGTAATAGTACTGGATGTTTGTATTCGGCTCAAAGTTCAGATCCGGTCTGAAGATGACATCCTGGCCCTCCAGCAGTCCGGAATTTCTTGCCAGCTGGATTACATCCATGACATTTGCCGCGTTATCCGGCGTGACGCTTCCGAAGTTTACTTCCTGCGGCTTCGGTGCGACGGTCTCACTCTCGGGGATCGTATAGTGCTTCGGGATATACGCAATATCGCTCAGCGCATTGGCTTTTGCGTTGTTCAGGCCCGTGTCCAGCCGGGAGACCAGATTGGTGTTTCCAAGGCTCCGTGTCGAATCGGTGGTCTTTGCGGTATCCGGATGGATGTTTTCCAGGGACCACGCCAGTACCGCCAGCGAGACCGCCATGAAAACAAGGCTCAGGAAACCAAAGCCCAGCTTCCTGCCAAAGCTCTCTTTTTTTGCTTTTTTCTTTGCCGGTTTCTGCTTTTTGGTTTTTTTCTTGCCATGCTCGTCCGGCTCTTCGACAGGCAGTCTTTCCATAATCGCATCCGATGCACGGTCAGCCTTCGGCAGCTTTGGCGCTCTGAAGATCTGCGTCATCTGCGCATCTGCCGGAATTTCTTCGGCTGCCTCCGGGATTTCTTCTGCATAGGTCTTTTCCTGTGCCTGTGCCTTTTCCGTTTCCAGGGCTTCCTGCCAGTATTCCTCCTCCGGCAGTTCTGCCGGGTCTTCAGGCTGAGCCGCTTCTGCTTCCTGCGCGGCATATTCTGCCAGGATATCTTCCAGATCGTATTCTCTCATACGGTTTCGGCTCCTCCTTCCCTCAGTTTTCTCCGCCTACAAGGGCGGTCATCAGGCTGCGGTCCGTGATGATTTTCCACGTCCCGTCCATATATTTCAGCTGGATCTCAAGCGGGGTCTCCGTGCAGAGCGACTCCGTCTCCTGCAGTGCCTGACGCAGAGCTTCCGCATACACGGCGTCCGTCAGGCTGGTCAGATACCCTCCGTTTCCATCGTACACCTCAGCAGCCGGCAGCTCCGCCACCATCTCTTCCAGGATCCCGTTGACCCGCTGCTGGATGGCTGACTCTGTGAGTCTCAGATTCAATGCTCGCAGTGACACTCTCTGTGTGGCATCCAGGCCGCTCACGCTGGCGTTGCCGCTGAGCGTATAGCCATAACTGTTTCGGAGCGCACTGTAAACCTGCTTTGCTTCTGCGCTCTCCGGCTCCCGCTCGAGCCCAAGCGTGGTGTAATCGCTGAGGCACGCATAGGCCGTTGTATAATCTCCGATTCTTATACTTTCAAAAAACCGTGTCACCGTCTCTGCGGGATCTGCGTCCGGCTGATTGTAGATGCTCCCGTAGAGCCCGGCATAGAAGCACGCGAAGCACGCGAGGCCCGCGAACAGGACTGCCAGGATCAGCCAGAACAACCGTATTTTTCCGCTCATTCCGCTTCCTCCTTATTCGTCGAGCTTCAGGACGGCAAGAAAGGCCTCGGTCGGGATTTGTACGGTCCCAAGCTGTCGCATCTTCTTTTTGCCTTCCTTTTGCTTCTCCAGGAGTTTCTTCTTGCGCGTGATATCGCCGCCGTAGCACTTGGCAAGGACATCCTTGCGCAGGGCCTTGACTGTTTCACGGGCAATGATCTTTCCGCCGATCGCTGCCTGGATCGGCACTTCGAACAGCTGGCGGGGAATATTCTCCTTCAGCTTCTCGCAGAGCTTGCGTGCTCTGGGATAAGCCTTCTCCCGGTGGGCGATAAAGCTCAGCGCATCTACCTGATCCCCGTTGATAAGCATATCAACCTTCACCAGATCCGATTGCTTATACTCCGAGAACTCATAGTCCAGCGAAGCGTAGCCCTTGGTACGCGCCTTCAGTGTATCAAAAAAATCATAGATAATCTCATTGAGCGGCATCTCATAGTGCAGCTCCACCAGTCTGGTGTCGAGATACTGCATGTTCTTATACTCTCCTCGCCGATCCTGGCAGAGGGGCATGATGTTCCCGACAAACTCATTCGGTGTGATGATGGAGACCTTCACACAGGGTTCGTAGGCCTCAGCAATGGATACCGTCTCCGGATAGTTGTGGGGGTTATCCACCATGACCGTGCTTCCGTCGGTTCTTATGACCTTATAGATGACAGAAGGCAGTGTCGTCACAAGTTCCAGATTGAACTCGCGTTCCAGCCGCTCCTGGATGATCTCCATATGCAGCATGCCGAGAAAACCGCAGCGAAATCCGAATCCCAGGGCTACAGAGCTCTCCGGTTCGTAGGACAGAGATGCGTCGTTGAGCTTCAGTTTCTCCAGCGCGTCCCTCAGATCCGGGTACTTGGATCCGTCCTCCGTGTAGATACCGCAGTAGACCATCGGCCGGGCCGGACGATAGCCGGGCAGCGGTTCCGACGTCGGGCGCAGGGCTTCGGTGACGGTATCACCCACACGGGTATCCGCTACGTTCTTGATGCTGGCCGTGAAATAGCCGACGTCTCCGGCCTTGAGTTCATCGCAGGGTTCCAGTGCCATCGGGCGGAGATAGCCGACTTCGAGGAGCTTGTACCTTGCCCCGGTGGACATGAGCAGGATCTCGGTATCCTTGGCCATGCGGCCTTCCATCACACGCAGGAAGACGATAACGCCGCGGTAGTTGTCATACTGGCTGTCAAAAATAAGCGCCTTCAGCGGTGCATCCGGGTCCCCCGGAGGCGCAGGAACATTTGCGACGATGTCCTCAAGGACCGCGTCGATGTTAATTCCCGCCTTCGCGCTGATTTCAGGGGCGTCCTGAGCCGGGATTCCGATGATTTCCTCGATCTCGTTCTTGACACGCTGCGGGTCCGCTGCCGGAAGATCAATCTTGTTCACCACCGGGAGAATCTCCAGGTTGTTGTCCAGCGCCAGATAAGTGTTGGAAAGCGTCTGGGCTTCCACCCCCTGCGACGCATCGACGATCAGAATTGCACCCTCGCAGGCCGCGAGAGACCGGCTGACTTCATAGTTAAAGTCAACATGTCCCGGCGTGTCGATCAGATTGAGCGTGTATTTTTCACCGTCCTGCGCGCTGTACTGCAGGCCGACCGCACGGGCCTTGATGGTGATCCCGCGTTCCTTTTCCAGCTCCATATTGTCGAGGATCTGATCCTCCATCACACGCGCTTCCACTGCGCCGCACTTTTCGATCAGGCGGTCAGACAGGGTCGATTTGCCGTGGTCGATGTGTGCAATGATAGAGAAATTCCGGATTTTGCTCTGTTCTGTCATGTCGTCTCCCGTTTCTGTTCTGAGTCAGAATATTATACCCCATGGAGTCTGCCCTTGTAAACAAAAACTCTGTCGAACTAAGACAATTTTAATTTTGCTTGTCGTTTTCTCTTGAAAAACCGTTCTCAGCGTGGTAGAGTACGTTTTGTGAAACTAAATTAGTAACGGAGGCATTCTCATGTTTGAAAATCTCGTAGAAATTCTCAAAGCCAACCCTCGTAAGATCGTCTTCACCGAAGGCCCCGATGCCCGTATTCTGGAAGCAGCTGCCCGCCTGAAGAAGGGCGGTTTCCTCACGCCGGTTCTTGTCGGCAATGTGGAGGAAGTCAAGGCTGCCGCATCCAAGGGCGGCTTCGATATCGAAGGCCTTGAGATTCTTGATCCCGCCACCTATCCCGCCATGGATGAGATGGTCGATAAGATGGTCGAGCTGCGCAAGGGCAAGATGACTGCGGAAGAGTGCCGCGCTGCACTCAGCAAGGGCAACTATTTCGGCACCATGCTCGTCAAGATGGGCGTTGCTGATGCGCTGCTCGGCGGAGCAACCTACTCCACCGCTGATACCGTTCGTCCGGCTCTTCAGCTGGTAAAGACCAAAAAGGGTGCCAACCTCGTAAGCTCCTGCTTCATTATGGTCCGCGGTGACGAGATGCTCGCCATGGGCGACTGCGCCATCAACATTGACTACCAGGACAAGAAGGACAAGGACGGCAATGTCGTTCTCACCGCCGCTGCTCAGCTTGCTGAAGTCGCCGTTGAGACCGCCAAGACTGCCAGGGTCTTCGGCATTGACCCGAAAGTCGCCATGCTGTCCTACTCCACCAAGGGCTCCGGCAAGGGCGCCAATGTCGATCTCGTCCGCGAGGCGACCGCCATCGCCAAGGAGAAGGCCCCCGATGTCGCCATCGATGGCGAGATGCAGTTTGACGCCGCTGTCTCTCCGGTTGTTGGGCAGCTGAAGTTCCCGGGCAGCAAGGTCGCCGGTTATGCCAACACCTTCATTTTCCCCGAGATCCAGTCCGGCAACATCGGCTATAAAATCGCCCAACGCCTCGGCGGCTTCGCTGCCTATGGCCCGATCCTGCAGGGTTTGAATGCCCCGATCAATGACCTCTCCCGCGGCTGCGACGCAGAGGAAGTTTATCAGATGTCCATCATCACGGCGGCTCTCGCCTGATCGGAATCTGAATCTCAGCAAGAATATCCACCCGCCGCAGGCGGGTGGATTCTTTCATCTATGAAAAAGGATGCGTTATGAGCACGCCAGACAGAGAAAAACTGATGGGCGAGGCGCTCTGCCTCGCCCAAGAAGCTGCGGCCGGGGGTGACGTCCCGGTCGGCTGTGTGATCACCGATGCCGAAGGACGGGTCATCGGCCGGGGCCGGAACCGGCGGGAAGCGCGTCATGACGCCACCGCCCATGCCGAGCTCGAGGCCATCCGGGATGCCTGTGCCGCACTCGGAGACTGGCGTCTTGACGGCTGCAGCCTGTATGTCACCCTCGAGCCCTGTCCCATGTGCGCCGGGGCCATCATCAACGCCCGGATTTCCCGGGTGGTCTTCGGTGCCCGGGAGGGGAACACCGGCTCCTGCGGCAGCGTGATTGACCTCTTCTCGGAAAACTACGGCCATCGACCGGCAGTTTTCCCCGGTGTCTGCGAGGCGGAGTGCAGGGAACTGCTGCGGTGCTTCTTTCAGGAGAGGCGATCCTGACCAGCCTCGCCACACCATGTCAGCCGGTGAAGCTCACCCTGCTTTTCGAGTCCCCCATAGCCGGTGTGGCGCAGCGCCTCGTATAAGGCGATGGCTACGGCGTTGGAGAGGTTCAGGGAGCGCTCGCCCTCCGCCATCGGGATTCGCACGCAGCGTTCGGGATGCCTGACGAGGATCTCTTCCGGGATGCCGGCACTCTCCTTCCCGAACATCAGGAAGTCTCCGTCCCGGTAGTCTCCCTCGTCGATGGTGTGTTTTGCCTTGGTGGTGAGATACCAGATTCTTGCCTCCGGATGCTGCAGAAGGAAATCCTCCATGCTGTCATATTCCCGCACGCCCAGCCGCGGCCAGTAGTCCAGGCCTGCCCGCCGCACCGACTTCTCATCGGTCAGAAAACCCAGCGGCCGGATCAGGTGCAGACTCGCACCGGCACAGATACAGGTTCTGCCGATGGCACCGGTGTTGCCCGGCTGCTCCGGCTCATGCAGGATCACACCAAAACTCATGTTTCCTCCAAAACACCCCGCCTTTCGGCGGGGTGTCATTTATTTCATTGATGTTCCGCGATGAATTTCAAGATCTGGACCGCATTGGCTGCAGCACCCTTCCGGATCTGGTCGCCGCAGCACCAGAGCGTCAGGCCTTTTTCATCGGTCAGGTCGTCGCGGATACGGCCGACCCAGACCAGATCCTGGTTGCTGGTATCCAGCGGGGTGGGATAGCAGCGGCCTTCATAGTCTTCGATGAGGCGGACGCCGGGGAATGCTGCTACGGCTGCTTTCGCATCCTCCACCGAGACCTTCTCCGCGGTTCTCAGCGTGACTGCGATGGAGTGCGAGCGCATGACCGGCACACGGACACAGGTGCAGTTGACCTTCAGGTTCGGGGCGTGCATGATGCGGCGTCCCTCGTTTTGCATCTTCATTTCTTCCTTGGTATAGTCGTTGCCGTAAGGCGCGTCGATGAACGGGATCACGTTCAGGGCAATCTGGGTGGCAAAGGTCCTGACCTCCGGCTTCTCACCTCTGGCGATGGCTGCCATCTGGTTCTCCAGCTCGGCCAGCCCCGCCTGTCCCGCACCTGACACTGCCTGATACGTGCAGGCGATCATGCTCTCAATGGGAGAGAGTTTCGCAATTCCGGCCACCGCCATCAGCGCGATGATGGTGCAGCAGTTGGGGTTTGCGATGATGCCCTTATGCTGCAGGGCGTCCTCGCCGTTAATCTCCGGCACCACCAGGGGAACATCCGGATCCAGCCGGAATGCGGAACTGTTGTCGATATAGATGGCCCCGCTCTTTTTGATCGCCGGGGCAAACTTCTGGCTCATCGGGCCCTCGACGGCGCCGAGGACGAAGTCCAGCCCGTCAAAGCTGTTGTCTGTGGTCTCCTGGATAACAACCTCTCTGTCGCCGAAAGAGACCTTTTCACCCGCGCTGCGGGCGCTGGCAAGCAGGCGGAGCTCTCCCACCGGAATCTGATATTCATACAGGACCTTCCGCATCTCCTGTCCGACGGCCCCTGTGGCGCCGAGAATACCGATGTTGTACTGTTTCATCTTCTCTGTTCTCCTTTTATCTTGATGTTCTTGGTATTCCTAACGATCTGCAGTTATCCAGCAAAACTGTCGTACATCACGCGGATCGCCTTTTCGTACTGCTCATTTTCCACGCCGACCGTAATTGCCAGCTCATCGGCCCCCTGTGCGATGGTGCGGATGTTGACGCCCTCGTCGCCCAGAGCTTTGAAAAGGCGGCCCGAAACACCGGGACGACTGCTCATCTTACGTCCGACGGCGGATACCATGGCTATGTTCTCACGGATTTCCACCTCGTCGGGACGGCAGTTTTTCTTAATTTCAGCCAGGATATCATATACCGCATCTCCCAGTGTCGCTGTCGAAGAGACCAGTGCGAAGGAGTCCAGCCCCAGCGTGATGTGCTCTACCGGAGCATTGTATCGGTCGAAGATCTCCAGGGCCTGCCGCAGGCTGTGACTCAGTTTCATGGCGTGTTTGTACACCGTCACGATCGTGAAGTTCTTTCTGCCCGCGATACCGGTGATAAAACGCTCGCTCTGCTCGGTGTCGCTTGCGTTCTCGACAATCATCGTGCCGGGATCCTGTGGCCGGTTGGTGTTGCGGATGTTCAGCGGTATACCGCGCTCCTTTACCGGCTGCACCGATTCCTCATGAAGCACCGAGGCGCCCATATAGGCCAGTTCTCTGAGTTCAGCGAAAGTGATCTGCTCAATGGGCGCCGGGTTCTCCACAATACGCGGATCCGCCATCAGGATACCCGATACATCCGTCCAGTTCTCATACACATCGGCGTTCACTGCCGCCGCGGCGATTGCGCCGGTGATATCGCTGCCTCCGCGGGACATCACACGCAGCCGTCCGGTCGGGAGCTGTCCATAGAACCCGGGAATCACGATCCTGCCGTGCCTCTCCAGCGCTTCAGCAATCGCCGCATCGGTCGTCTCACGGTCAAGCGTGCCGTCCATTCCGAAAAACACACAGTCCGCCGCGTCCACAAATGCATAGCCCAGATAGGCCGCCATCAGCTTTGAAGTGAAATACTCTCCTCTGGACACAATCTCGTCCACCGAGGTGTCCTTGCTGAGCTTTCTGTGGAATGCGCTCAGCTCTGCTGAAATATCCACCGGGATCTCCAGTTCGTCCCGGATTTCTGTCAGCCGCGACTCCACCGTTTTCAGGATGTCCTCGCAGGAGACGCCGTAAGTCAGATGCGCGTGAATCAGATACAGCAGATCCGTCAGCTTGTGGTCATTGCTGTCCCGCTTTCCTGCCGCCGAGATGACAATCACGCGTCTGCTCTCATCCGCGTCGACGATTGCCTTAACCTTGCGGAACTGCTCCGCGCCTGCAACCGAGGATCCTCCGAATTTCGCTACCTTCAGCATTTCACGCCTCCCGAACCGCGGCAAAGAAAACCTTCTGTCCGGCCTTCCTCAGTTCGGCGGCGCATGCATGCATGTTCTGTACACTGACACACTTTGTCAGAATTCGAATCACGTTTCCGTCATCGGCCAGAATTTTGGCAGTCGGAACCGCGTCTGCGCAGGTCTTCGGCAGCCGCATATAGTAGGCGTGGACCGCTGCGCTGTTGTCTGCAGCGCCGTCAATGCAGTCTGCCGGGAACATGGCCGATTCCCCCTGGCAGATTCCGCTCAGATCCCGCAGGACCGCCGAGGCTGTCGGATACCGGCCCGCACCCTGTCCGATCATGGCGATGGGTCCGGCGTTTCTGCCCTCATATCGGGCCATATTGTAATTCTTCAGGACCGCGCTCTCCGCGTCTCCTGCCCGGACCAGGACCGGTTCTACATAGGCGGAGATCCGACCGTCCTCCGCGCGCTGACCACTGGCCACAAGGCGGCATACATAGCCCCTCTCCATAAAGTCTTTCACATCCTCCGCGCTCAGGCTGTCGATCCCCTCGTTGAGCAGCCCGCTCTGCGGCAGGATGCCCCAGGCCACCGCACAGGCCAGCATGATCTTCCGCAGAGCATCCAGTCCCGTGACATCCGCAGTGGGATCCGCCTCGGCATAGCCCAGTTCCTGAGCCTGTTTCAGCGCGTCGGCATAATCCTTGCCAGTGCTCTGCATCTGGTCGAGCATGAAGTTGGTCGTTCCGTTGAGAATACCGCCGACGGAGAGAATTTCGTCCGTCCGGGCTGCGCGCGCCAGATTATGCAGGATGGGAACACCGCCGCCGCAGGCAGCGCTGAACAGGAAGCACACCCCCGCCTCGCGGGCAGCGCGGTTCAGCTCCACACCCTTTGCCGCAACCAGTGCTTTATTCGAAGTGACAAAGTGCTTTCCAGCCCGGATTGCCGCCATGGCATAAGTAAAGGCTGGCTCCACGCCACCCATTACCTCCGCGACCGCGTCGACAGAAGGATCTCCCACAATATCATCAATACTGGAAACCTTGAAATCAGTGTCCACTTTCCCGGGTCGAACCAGGACCGGGCCCGGCTCCAGGCTTTCTGCCGCTTTCAGCATCTCATACACGCCGACACCGACGGTACCGTATCCCAACACTGCTACTTTCACCTTTATGTTCTCCTTTATTGCTCTTTTCTCTGCTGTGACAGCCCCGGTTCAGGGGCAGGACTGAAGCTTCAGAAAATAATCCAGTCCGTGAAATAAAAACACTTGTTTTTTTACGGGCGACAGTGTATCATATAGCTGTCCGAAAAACAAGCCTTGATTTTTACTTTTTTCACGAATTGGAGATTTTGAACAATGCTCTCTAATTATTTGATCGTACATAAAAGCATATTGCCCGAATATTATGAAAAAGTCCTCGCCTGTCGTCGTCTGATGGAGAGCGGGAAGTATAAGGAAGTCAGCCAGGCCGTAAAGCATGTCGGCATCTCCCGAAGCACGTATTACAAATACAAAGACTATATCTTTGAACCCTCCGACCTCAACAGCTCCCGCAAAGCCGTCTTCTCCATGATGCTGGACCATGCTCCCGGCGTTCTGTCATCACTGCTCTTCCGTATCTCCGAAGTCGGCGCCAGCGTCCTGACCATCACCCAGAGTCCACCGATCCACAACAAGGCCAGTGTGACCATATCCATTGACATCACCGATGTCACCGAGAGCGTAGATCAGCTCTCTGTCCGTCTGTCCGAGATCCCCGGGCTTGACAATCTGCGTCTCCTCGCCATAGAATAAGGCGTTTTCAATCAAACACCTGCCGGCTGCCTGGAAAAGCAGTTCACAGACTTTCGAATAACTGAAAAGGAACCTGTCGCCATGAGTCTTCTTGATCGTATCAAATCCCGCAGCTCCGTCTCCGGAGAGAATGTCCCTGCATCTTCTGTTACCGCCTCCCCCGCGCCCTTCCAGTCCACCAGGAGCGAAGTCCGTGCCACTGCGCCCGAAGCGGTTCTACGCGGTCTGGCGCCGGACGGCGGACTGTATGTGGACCCCGCGATCTCCTCCGGGTGCTTCGACGTGCAGGGCTGTCTCGCCCTCTCCCCCCTGGAACAGGCGGAGAAGATTCTCTCCCACCTGCTGCCCGGCTTCGGCAACATGCATGCCCTGGTTCAGCGCGCTTATGACGGACGCTTTGCAAGTCCCGAGCTCACCCCGCTCGTCCCCGTCGGGGACGATTACGTGCTGGAACTCTTCCACGGGCCCACCGCCGCGTTCAAGGACGTCGCCCTCTGCATGCTTCCTCAGCTCATGACCGCCGCCCGGACGATCACCGGGATGCGGGACAAAACCGTAATTCTCACTGCCACCTCCGGTGATACCGGCAAGGCCGCTCTGGAGGGCTTCCACGATGTCCCCGGAACAGGGATTATGGTCTTTTTCCCTTATCAGGGGGTCTCTGCTGTACAGGAAGCCCAGATGCTGACCCAGGAGGGGGCCAATGTCGCCGTCTGTGCGGTGAAGGGCAACTTTGACGACTGCCAGACCGCCGTAAAGCAGGTTTTCTCCCGCTATGCCGACAGCGCTCCCATTCCGGGTGTCCGTCTCTCTTCCGCCAACTCCATCAACATCGGCCGTCTGGCGCCCCAGGTGGTCTACTATTTTCTTGCCTACGCGTCCTTGATTAAGCAGGGTCGCATCCGGTATGGGGAAGCCGTCGACTATGTAGTTCCTACCGGCAACTTTGGCGACATTCTGGCCGGCTGGTATGCCAAACAGCTGGGGCTTCCCGTCGGCCGTCTGGTCTGTGCTTCCAACGCCAACCGCGTCCTGACCGACTTCCTCACCACCGGTGTTTATGACCGTCGCAGAGAATTCTACAAAACCAGTTCTCCCTCCATGGACATTCTGGTCTCCTCAAATCTGGAACGGCTGCTCTTCTACGCCGCGGATGGCGACACGGCCGCCGTGAAAAATGACATGCTTCGCCTGCAAAATTCCGGCTACTATAAGATTTCCGCCAAAGCCCTGGACTTCATTCAGAAGGATTTTTCCGCCTGTTGCTGCAGCGAGGCCGAAACCCTCTCCGAGATTCGCCGCTGCTTCGGCGAGACCGGATACCTGCCGGATACCCATACGGCCGTCGCCCTCCACGCCGCCCGGGCATACAGAAAGACGGAGCGCAGTGGCGCGCCCGTTGTGGTGCTCTCCACCGCATCTCCCTTCAAATTCCCCGCAGCCGTGCTCACCGCCCTGGGCGAGGTACCGGAGGGGGATGCATTTTCCCAGATGGCTCAGCTCTCCCGCGTCTCCGGGCTGGAAGCTCCTGTGTCGCTCTCCGGCTTACAGGACAAGGCTTACCTTCATAACGACGTGATTGAGAAGGCCGACATCGCCGATTATGTGCTGAATACGCTCGGCAGGCTCTGATCCGAAGCGCGGATTCTGTGTTCCATCGCAGCTCTTTCGCACGCGAAACACATAACGTCCGTCAGCCGGCTGTTCATAAGACATTTCTGAAAGGCAGGCTCTTCGGTGCATCCGGCTGAAGGAGCCGGGAAAACAAGGAAGATGGTTTGCAACTCAACGTGCAAACCATCTTCCTTGTTTATATAAGCGGTGCTTGTTTACCCATGCAAACAGAGTCAAAACATCACCTATGCATTATCATGGATAAATTCGGCAATATCGGCGATGACATCTTCGCCAATATGTCTCTCGACGCCGTATTCTTTTGACGTTTTCAGGATATCGTCGCATAGGGCATTCACAAAGGCATGATTGAGAGCGGGGTATAACTTGAAAACTGTATTTTTCCGACCGCTGAGCAATTCACGGAACTTTTCGAAATCGTCCTCCGCCAGCGTCTGGAAGTCCCTGCCGCCCTGCAGAATGAGCGCGGGCTTGTCCGTATCCATCAAATAGTCCGCTGCGGTTCTTTGCCCCATCTCCTTGAAGTAATACAGCGACAGATTTCCGGCAAATTTCTTCTTTTTCGCATCGTCATCGCTCATTTGATAGAGCGTTGCAAACTTTTTCGCAAAGAGCCTGTGTTCCAGTCTGACAATCCATTTCAGAGCGGACTTGCTGCTGCCTGCCTGCCTGAGTTGCCGGAGCACAACATCTTCCAGTCGGTACGGCGTTCCTGCCATCAGCACAAAGCCCTTTACGTCTCCGCCCTCCGCATCGATCCGTGGCGCGAGCATGGCGCCCATGCTGTGGCCGAGGATAAAGATGCGGTCAGAATCGATCCTCGGATCTCTCCTTAAAAGCGCTATGGCAAGCAATGCATCGTCGATGGTCTCTACCCTTACAGTCGGACACTCCTTTGCCATTTTTCGAGCATAGGCAAAGGTACGCTTGTCATACCGGATGGAGGCAATGCCGTGCTTTGCAAGGCCTTCCGCGAGATCCTTAAACGGAGTCAGCTTCATAATCTTTTCATCCATGTTGCTGGGGCCGGAGCCATGCACCATGACAACGGCCGGAGCTGGATCCATGAGCTTCTCCGGCAGCGTAAGCAGGCCATTCAGAGGGTATTCCGTGTTCTCTCCGACGATTATGCTCTCCTGTATCATAAAAAGCCTCCTCTAAACTGTTTTATGACACCTGCCCGTCACGGCGCTGCGTTATTGTCTGTTCCCGTTATACTGCCTGCCGGGGAGGTTATCCCGGGGTTTTTCGAGGCCGCAGCAGGGTTTGATCTCTCCTCAGCTTCAATTCTCTCCGCTTCGAACGGGTCGATATACTGCATATATCCGAGACCCGTGGTTCCACCGATGTCGTCCTTGGACTTGTAAAACAGATCGTGCTCTTCATTCAGCCAGCGGATTCTCGAATATTCCGTTTCCGGATCACAGTACCAGATCTTTCCGCTCTCATCCCGGATCTCAACCCAGCCGTGCTGCTGTTCTTCCGAACCGATCACGCCGGAGGCGGCAAAGGCCTGGTAACCGACCCCGCGCGCCAGTGCGGCAAATTCGGCTGCAAAGTGATAGCAGTTCCCTCTCTGGTTTTCCAGTGCATAGATGGCGCTCTCCACCATCCAGCCGTCTTTTCCGTGCGCCGGCTCATAGCTGTAATCATGGTTTCCAAAACCGACATACTTGATGTTGTCCCGGGTATACTCATACATGGTATGCAGCATTTCCATCCGGGTCATGTCGTCTTTCGTGTTCTTCCGGATTACGCCCGCCACCAGCCTGTCCAGATCCTGGGATCCGCTGGTATAACGTCCGTCCTCTCCGAAGTACAGCACGCCGACATACCCATCACGGATCAGATCTCCCTCACCGTCTACTGCGTAAAGATATCCCTTGTCAAAAAGGAAACCGTCTTTCTGCGCATTCAGGCGCTCCCGGCGTTCCTGTTCGGCGGCAATCTCTTCCGGGCTCTTTGACGGCTCCGCCTCAGGCACAGTGCTCTCCGCGGGCGCTTCCTGGTCTGTGCTCGATCCACAGCCGATCAGGAGCACCAATGTCAGCAGCACCGCAATAACGGCAAGTTGTCTGCTGATGCCGTTTTTCATAGCTCAGGATACAGCGGGAAGCGGCTGCACAGTTCGAGGACTTCTCTCTTGACTGCAGGAACGGCGCTTTCCCCTTCCCGGATCAGCCGGGCGATCATCCTGCCGATCTCGGTCATCTCCGCTTCTTTCATTCCGCGGCTTGTGCTGGCCGGGGAGCCGAAGCGCATACCGCTTGTCTCTTTTACAGAGAGAGTATCAAAGGGGATGCCATTCTTATTGGCTGTAATGTTTGCCTCATCCAGAAGCTGCTGGACTTCTCTGCCTGTCTTGCCGCAGCAATAAACATCTGCCAGCATCATGTGATTGTCGGTTCCGCCGGTTACCAGACGAACGCCCTCATTCTTCAGCGACGCAGCCAGCGCAGCAGCGTTGTTTACGACCTGCTGCTGATAGAGCTTATACTCCGGCTGCATGGCTTCCTTCAGGGCGATGGCCTTTGCCGCAATGATATGCATCAGCGGGCCGCCCTGAGATCCCGGGAAGACCGCGCTGTCGATCTTTTTGCCCAACTCTTCTGTGCAGAGAATCATGGCCCCGCGGGGACCGCGCATGGTTTTGTGGGTGGTGGTGGTAACCACATGCGCATAGGGGACCGGGCTTGGATGAACCCCCGCAGCGACCAAACCGGCAACATGTGCCATATCGACCATCAGATATGCGCCAACCGAATCGGCAATCTCACGCATCCGCTTATAGTCGATGAAGCGGGGATACGCGCTGGCGCCGGCGATGATAATCTTCGGCTGTACTCTCTCAGCCTTCTTCTGCAGCTCGTCATAGTCGATCTGCTCTGTCTCGCGGCTGACGCCGTAGGACTCCGCGTGAAAATACTTTCCGGAAATCGATGCCTTGGCACCATGGGTCAGATGTCCGCCGTCGGCGAGGCTCATTCCGAGAATGGTGTCGCCGGGCTTGAGCAGCGCCAGGTACACCGAGACGTTTGCCTGAGAGCCGGAGTGAGACTGGACATTGACATGCTCCGCTCCATAGATTGTCTTTGCACGGTCGATGGCAATCTGTTCCACTACGTCTACATACTCACAGCCGCCGTAATAGCGTGCCCCCGGATAGCCTTCGGCATACTTGTTCGTCAGATGGCTGCCCATAGCCTCCATGACGGCCTCGGTCACAAAGTTTTCTGACGCAATCAGTTCGATGTGATCCTGCTGCCTGTGCAGCTCGTTCATCATCGCTTCATATATCTCCGGATCCTCACGGCGGATATGATCATAATTCATCTTGAATCGCCTCCTGCGATAACTTATAAAATAGTCAATGTATTATACCTTTTTTATGATTGCTTGGCAATCGGACAGATTAGACGAATATTGCTTGCCACATCAGCTGGAAGATGGTACAATCATGTATAAAAGTACCGTCTTTCGCCAGGAGGTATGATCTGCATGAAAAAAGTGCTCAAAACGCTCCTCATCGTTGTCATCGTGGTTCTGGTTGCCATCGGCGGTTTTCTCGGTTTTCTGACTGTCACGGAATACAGGCCGGCAGATGTGGAGGTGCTCCCGATCCAGGCTCATTCCGGCGCACAGGCTGTCCCGGCCGGGGATCTCACGCTCCTGAGCTGGAATATCGGCTATGCGGGTCTCGGCAGGCAGCAGGACTTCTTCATGGACGGGGGGACAAAATCAAAGCCCGGTGACAGGGACGTCGTCCATTCGTACCTCAACGGAATCGCTGCCACCATCGAAAAGGTCGGCGCAGATCTGGTGATTCTGCAGGAGGTCGATACCGACTCCTCCCGCACCTACAGCATCGACGAGACCGAGCGCCTTGCCCTGAGGACGTCGGTCTACGCACTGAACTATTCCTGCCCCTTTGTCCCGATTCCCTGGCCGCCCATGGGGAAAATAAACAGCGGCCTTTTCACCACCACCAATTATGAGATTTCCGGTGCGGAGCGCGTTGCCCTGCCCTGTCCCTTTTCCTGGCCGCTCTCTACCGCGAACCTGAAGCGCTGTCTGCTTGTCACACGTCTGCCGGTCGCCGGCCGGGATCAGGAACTGGTTCTGGTTAATCTGCATCTTGAGGCCTATGACGACGGTGAGGGAAAGGCTGCTCAGACGAAGCAGCTTATGGCTCTTCTGGAAGAGGAGTTTAAAAAGGGCAATTACGTTATCGCCGGCGGTGACTTCAATCAAATCTTCCCCGGCGGGCTGGATACCTGGCCGAATACCCACCCTGAGCTCTGGGTCCCCGGCATACTGGACGGGAGTGAGCTCCCTGAGGGTTTCGGCTATGCGTATGACCTGAAAGTGCCGAGCTGTCGTCTGCTCAACCAGCCCTATGATCCCTCTGACAAGGTAAACACCCAGTATTACTCAATCGACGGTTATATTGTCTCTCCGAACGTTGAAGTCGGTTCCGTTGAAGTTCTTGATCTCGGTTTTGCCAACTCCGATCACAATCCGGTTCTCATGACGGTAACCCTCAGGGATCGTATCGCCTGAGTCACAGGTTTTTCGGTCAAAGGCTAATTTTTGCTTGACAAACTGGTTGAAATCGACTATAGTATCGGAGCGCTCCGAAGACAGCAGGTTGGGTTTTCCGTAATTCCTGCCGAGGACATCAACATCATCTTGATTGTTTTTGTACCTCTGCGTCTTTTGATGCAGAGGTTTTCTTTATGAGCGTGAGTTCAAGTGTGGAGGTGAAATCACACATGCCAAACGCAAAGGTTCTCAGCGAAAAGCAGGCGATCGTAGCAGCGCTGGCCGAACGCATCAAGAACGCAGGTTCAGGTATTCTGGTGGACTATAAGGGTATCACCGTCGAAGAAGACACTGCTCTGCGTACCGAGATGCGCAAGGAATCCGTTAACTACTCCGTCGTCAAGAACACGCTGACCAGAAAGGCTCTGGATTCTCTGGGGATGGAAGGTCTTGACCACGTTCTCAACGGTACCACCTCTCTGGCTACCACCGAAAGCGATCCTATCGCTCCGTTCCGTATCATCACCGATTACTCCAAGAAGCTCGGTGACCGCTTCAATGTCAAGGCCGCGTTCATGGAGGGCAAGATCCTCAACGAACAGGAAATCGCAGAAATTTCCGCGCTGCCCGGCAAGGATGCTCTGTATGCGAAGGTGCTGGGCACTATGATCGCTCCAATCACAGGTCTCGCCGTATGCCTCGGCCAGATTCTGGAACAGAAGGGTGGCTCTATTGAAGCCCCCGAAGCTGAAGCTGCTGAATAAGCAGGAAATCTATTAAATGGAGGAAATTACAATGAGTGAAAAAATCACTGCCATGATCGAAGAGATCAAGGGTCTTTCCGTTCTGGAGCTCTCCGAGCTCGTTCACGCTCTTGAGGACACCTTCGGTGTCTCCGCCGCTGCTGTTGCAGCTCCTGCCGCCGGCGCTGCCGCTGGCCCCGTTGTCGAAGAGAAGACTGAGTTCGACGTTGTCATGACCGATTTCGGTGCTGAGAAGATCAAGGTCATCAAGGAAGTCCGTGGTATTACCGGTCTCGGCCTCGCCGATGCCAAGGCTCTGGTCGAAGGCGTTCCCGCCAAGATCAAGGAAGCCGTTTCCAAGGAAGATGCCGAAGCCCTCAAGGCTCAGCTCGAGGCTGTTGGCGCCAAGGTCGAGCTCAAGTAAGCACGCCGCCCCCCTATTCCGGGCCAATTTCTGGTTGACAAGCTTTTCGCCGTTGACTATAATATTTTAGTCTATGCGAAATGCGAGGTGCTGTTTCATGCGGCTTGATCTGCGAGAACTGATCGTGAATCCAGCGCTCCGTCTTCCCTTCCATTTGGAGCTGGAGACTGACAATCTGGATTTTCCCTCAGTTTGTGAATATCTGAATCCGCCGGTAGCTGAGGGCGTCGTGTACAACGAAGCCGGTATTCTGCATATGCAGGGTATAATCACGGCAGACATGCTGTGCATCTGTGACCGCTGCGGCCAGCAGTTTGAAAGCATAAAAGAAACAGCCGTCGATGCTGTCCTGGTCGAGGAAGAGAGTGAGGAGAATCCCGAACTCTTTGTTCTCGAAGGGACAGAGATCGACGCACAGGAGGTTTTGTCTACCTGTTTCATTCTGGATATGGAGACAAAGTTCCTCTGCCGGGAAGATTGCAAGGGTCTTTGCGCCCGCTGCGGCAAGAATCTCAATCTGGGTCCGTGCGGCTGCGGGAAAGATATTGATCCAAGATTTGCTGTACTTGAGCAGCTGTTGGATAAATCATAAATAGGAGAATCGAGCTGCTCAAAACAGCCGTGATCAGGAGGTGTCAACAACATGGCAGTCCCAAAAGGAAAAGTCTCATTCCGTTTGGAAGCTCACCGCTCCCCAACTGGTAGCATGCCCCAACTGCGGCGAACTGGTTATGCCTCACCGCGCTTGCCCGGCTTGCGGACAGTATAAAGGCCGTTCGGTCATCAACGTGGAAGAGAGCAAGTAAGATTTTAGAGGAGGAGGGCTTCGCCTTTCCTCCTTTTGTTTTTGGTGAACAACATGGAGAATGTGATCCGCAGCATTGACCCGGGGAGCCCCCTGGAGGGCCGTGCCGCCGCCGGCGATCGCCTGCTCAGCATTAACGGCAAGCGTATCCTTGATGTCCTCGACTATAAGTTCTATGCCTATGACCGGGATCTGCACCTGGTTCTTGCCCGCCCGGATGGAGAGGAATACCGTCTGCATGTCCGGAAGTCGGAGGGCGGCGATCTCGGACTGGACTTTGAGAGCTATCTGATGGACCGCCCCAGATCCTGTGCAAACAACTGCGTCTTCTGCTTCATTGATCAGCTTCCCAGCGGGATGCGTCCGACGATGTACTTCAAGGATGACGACGCACGCCTTAGTTTTCTGCTGGGAAACTACATCACCCTCACCAATCTCTCGCCTCGGGAGATCGATCGGATCATCGCCCTTCATGTGAGTCCCGTGAATGTCTCGGTTCATACGATGAATCCGGAGCTCCGGGTGAAAATGCTTCGCAATCCCCGTGCCGGGGAGAGCATCCGCACCATGAAACGCCTGGCGGAAGCCGGCATCGTGATGAACTGCCAGATCGTCTGCTGCCCCGGTCTCAACGACGGTGCAGAGCTCGACTTCAGCATGCGTGAACTTGCGGCGCTTTACCCCGCTGTCCACAGTGTGTCTATCGTCCCTGTGGGCCTTACAAAATATCGTGATGAACTGTATCCGCTGTGTCCGTTTTCCCCGGAGCACGCAGCGGAAACCATTGATCAGGTCACTGCGTTCGGTGATCGCTGTCTCCGGGAACTTGGTTCCCGCATCTTTTTCTGCGGGGATGAACTCTATCTGAAGGCGGGTCGTGACTTTCCGCCGGATGAATTCTACGAAGAGTATACTCAGTTGGAAAACGGAATCGGCATGCTCCGTCTCCTGGAGACGGAATTTCGGTCTGCCCTGCGTCTCTCCGATGACCCCGGTGTACAGCGCTGCAGCATAGCGACGGGTCTCGCCGCCGCGCCCTGGCTGCAGATGCTGATGGACCGTGCCGCCGCGCAGTATCCGGATGTACATGTCACCGTCTATCCGATTGTCAATGATTTTTTCGGACATCAGATCACCGTCGCCGGTCTCATCACCGGCCAGGATCTGATCCGACAGCTGCAGGGAAAGGATCTGGGCGACCGTCTCCTCATCTCCCAGAATATGCTGCGTCGACAGGAAATGGACTTTCTTGACGGTACGACGCTCTCCCAGGCGGAAACGGCGCTGGGTGTCCCTGTTATTCCGGTGGAGTCCGACGGTTTTGCGCTCTGGGATGCTGTATGCGCTCTTGCCCCGGACGATACCGCCCCGCTCCAGCCCCCGTCAGACTCAGAATATTACACCTATAATCAGAACGCAAGGTAGCCCTGTCACGGCCGCTTTTGTTTCTCTTTTTACAACCCCGCTCTGCAGGAGTTGGGGCTTAATCAGACTCTTATGGAGGTAAACCAATGTCAAGACCGCTTGTTGCCATTGTCGGGAGACCGAATGTCGGAAAATCCATGCTCTTTAACAAGCTGGTCGGACAGCGGCTCTCGATTGTCGAAGATACCCCCGGCGTTACCCGTGACCGTCTCTATGCCTCCTCCGAATGGCGCGGTCGTACCTTCGATCTTGTCGATACAGGTGGTATCGAGCCCAGTACCGACAGCGAGATTCTTCTTTTTATGCGCGAACAGGCCCAGATCGCCATCGACGCTGCCACCGTCATCATTCTGGTGACCGATATCCGCACCGGTGTCACCGCCGCGGATGAGGATGTCGCCACCATGCTGCAGCGTTCCCGCAAGCCCGTCGTCCTCGCTGTCAACAAGGCAGACTCCACCGGCGCCACGGATCCCACACTCTATGAGTTCTATTCCCTCGGTCTCGGCGATCCCATCGCTGTCTCTGCTGTCCACGGCCATGGCACCGGCGACCTGCTGGATGCCTGTATGGAGTATTTCCCCGCTGAGGAGGAAGAAGACGCAGAAGACGATGTTATCAATGTTGCCGTCATCGGTAAACCGAACGTCGGCAAATCCTCCCTGATCAACCGCATTCTTGGGGAGAAGCGCGTCATCGTCTCGGACATCGCCGGCACCACCCGCGATGCCGTGGATACACCCTTTGAAAACCAATATGGCAAATATGTCTTCATTGACACCGCCGGCATCCGCCGCAAATCCCGCGTGGAGGAGCGTGTGGAGAAGTTCTCTGTTATGCGCGCTCAGCTCGCCATTGAGCGGGCGGATGTCTGCCTGATTCTGATTGATGGCCGGGACGGCGTGACTGAACAGGACACCAAGATTGCCGGTCTCGCCCATGAAGCAGGCAAGGCAAGCATCATCGTTGTGAATAAGTGGGATTTGGTCGAAAAAGAGACCGGCACCATGGAGAAGATGCGCAAGGACATCATGCGGGATCTGGGCTTCATGAGCTATTCACCAATTCTGTTCATCTCTGCTCTCACCGGTCAGCGTACAGAAAAGCTGTTCGAACTCATCAATTTTGTCAACGACCAGAGCAGCATGCGCATCACCACCGGTATGCTCAATAACGTCCTCGCCGATGCACAGGCCCGTGTTCAGCCGCCCACGGACAAAGGCAGGCGCCTGAAAATCTATTACATGACGCAGACAGGCATCAAGCCCCCCTGCTTTGTGATCTTCTGCAACTCCCGAGAGCTCTTTCACTTTTCTTATCAGCGTTATATTGAAAACCAGATTCGTTCGGTATTCGGTCTTGAGGGTACGCCGGTCCATCTCATTATCCGGCAGAAGGGAGAACAGGAATGATCGGCTACTGGCTTCTGCTGCTCATCACCGCATTCGTTGCTTATAACTTTGGCAGCATCAGCACCCTCTCCATTGCCTCGGTTTTTGTGTTTCACAGAGACCTGCACCGGATTGGGAAAAAACGCATGTTTATTTCGAACTTCCGCAGACTCTTTGGCTATACCGGTTTTCTGAAGCTCCTGCTGGTGGAGCTGATTCGCGATCTGGTGCCGATTCTGCTTGGCGGTCTCCTGATGGCCATTAAAGGACATGCGGACATCGGGCGGGCGTTTGCCGGCTTCTGTCTCGTGCTCGGCAGGCTCTTTCCGGTCTATAACCGCTTTCGCGGCAGCTATGCCACGATCTGTCTCGCGGTGACCATGATCTGTGCTGATCTCTCGCTCGGTGCCTCCTGCATCATTGTCTCAGCACTCGTCACCTGGTTCTCAAGATATCTGTCCCTTGGGGCTATCGCCGGAGCCCTCGCTTCGATCCTTGTTGCAGTCCTGGTGGTGGATGACCGGCTGCTCACCATGCTGCTCATTCTGACCGCGGGAATCGTCCTGTTGAAAAACCTCCCGGCTATTCCCCGCATTGCCAAAAAGGCGGAAATGCGCATGAGCCTCGAGGAAGACATCAGTTATAAGTTCGATGAAACATTCTGATTCCAGAACAACAGACTCTTTTCATAAGGAGGTCCTCCTGGCCCTTCTGTTGGTGATCCTGACACTGGCCTCAGGCTTTGCAATCCAGGTTCTTCTGCAGATTCAGGATAACCGCCGCGCCGAACAGCGCGCCGGTCTTCTGATGCTGGACACACTGGAGGAGTTTGAGACATACGCCTGGAACGAGCGTGCCTACCACAGAGCCGCTGCGGAACGCCTCACATCTCTCCCTGCGAAGAAGCAGGCCCGTCTCGATGATCTGCACCTTGATCTGCTGACCATCGTGAGTGCTGCTTCCCCTATGAAGGACGGCTATGTTCCGGAGCTCGGCACTGTAGTGGAAGAATACCAGCTTGACGCGCGCTGTGCTGCCATCTGCTGGCAGATGATGCAGGACTGCCGCGCTGAGAATGCCGGATATCCTATGATCTGCTCTGCCTACCGAACCCAGGAGTTCCAGCAGGAGCTCTTTGACAACAAGGTCGTTCGCGTCATGATGGAGCGATATTGCACCATTGAGGAAGCGACAGCGCTTGCCGCTGAAGAGGTCGCCTATCCCGGCACCAGTGAGCATCAGCTTGGTCTCGCTGCCGATATCATCGACGAGACTTTCCCTTATCTCACCGAGTGGCAGGAGACCACCGGCACCCAGAAGTGGCTCAAGGAGCATGCCGCCGATTACGGCTTCATTCTCCGCTATCCCCCTGGGAGCAGTGACATTACCGGCATCATTTATGAGCCCTGGCATTACCGCTATGTCGGTGAGAAGTTTGCTCATGAGATCACCAACCGGGGGATCACACTGGAAGAATATGTTGCCTGGCGCAGGGGCAGATAACCACATCATATACCTTGACCGGCTATAGCAGGCAGCGCAGTCTTCATGAGAAGAAGAACTGCGCTGCCTGCTTTTTGTCTGCTGTAGTATTTTCCGGGTCAGATTTTCTGCCTGCTCCGGATCCGCTTCTTCCACTATCACGACCGCATCGCCGCAGATAGAAGGTCCATCATATTATCCGGAAGGCAGCGCTTCAACTTCTACATGGGGCTCATTTCGTTCTCCTGCGCCTCACGGCAAAAACAGCCTCCGCCGCAATAAGGAGCAGCAGAACGAGAAGCAGTACGATCAGGTGCACCGGTGTGTTCCTTCTCGCGTCAGCTTGCCCTGCTTCAGCCGGTGCCGATACATTTTCGGGAGTCGGTGTCTCTGCCGGAAGCTGCATACCGTCAGTGGCCGCAGTCTCATACCCTTCCGAGGTATTTTCGCGTTCCGGATTCCCGTATACAGCTCCGGCTTCGGCTGTCGCATTCCCGGCCGGGGTGGTGTTTACCGTGTCGTCGGCATCGGCCGCGACGCTCTGCCGCACCTGCTGTTTGTTATGCATCTCTACCGCAAGGTTCGCAAAGTGTCCCGCAACGCCCCCGATAATATCCAGATCCCAGATGTTTCTCGTCATTACAGTCAGCACCACCGGTGTGGGGGTGTAGATAATCCCGGTGCAATGGATGAGGTCGTCCCCCTCTCCACCCCAGTCGGCGCTGTGCGTCTGGGCGCACTCCCAGGCAGTACGTACGTTCCAGTCCCGCTTGAACAGGTCCTCGGGCTGGGATTTTTTCATCGATTCCAGAACATGTGGAAAACGTTCCTCCCCGCCACGAAAGAGTGTCTTCGTGATTTCCATCATGAGTCGTGCAGTATAGGCATTATTGTAATACTCGCTGGTATAATAGTCCTCCGGCAGATCAGCATACTGTTTTCCCAGGTCGGTATAGCTCTTCGACTCTTTTTCGGCCAGGTCCGTAACCAGTGAATAGATGCTCGGCCCGCTGGAATTCTCCAGTGTGGTGGTCAGAGCATATTCCAGTGTGATGCCGGTCACGACTGTTTCCATGGTAATCTCACCGCGGTTCAGTCTTTCCGCGTAATACATGCACAGCGGGAGCTTGTACCAGTTCACCCCTCCGATCCACTCATCGGCATTGTAATACCAGGACTCATCGTCCCCGGAATACCAGTATCCGATTGCCATCTGGCAGCCCGGGCTGTCCCAGTGATTTTCTGCCAGATAGGCATCCACCCACTGTTTCACGATATCTCCGTCAAGGGTCCCGTCCTCCCGTACACCCGATGGCAGGGTCTGTGTCAGCGGAAGCTCCTCGGTCGGCACCGCAGCTGCCTGTTCAGCACAGGCGGCATACCCCCCTATCTGCATCAACACCAGCATAACAACAAATGTCAAAACCAGCGATAAGAATCGTTTCATCCCGCACCTCAATCGTTTCTACGTCATGACATATGCATCAACAGAAGCGCTGTTTCGCACGTGATACAAAGCACGCGTTAAATTATACCTTCCCTTCTTTGGCCGGTCAACATAAATCAGAACATACCTGCATTTGCCATCGTAATTGAAATGCACTTTTCAAAAACACGAAAACCTGCTATACTGACTCTGTAGCGTTGTATCTTCTTCCCATTCAGACGTTGGAATATCTGCAAGTATGACTTGGCTTTTTGGGAGATCAGAACATGAAAAAGGGTTTTATTATCATTGTCAATGTGATCATCATGGCCGCCATCCTGATCTTTGTTGTTCTCTACTCCAGATTTGAAAGCAGGGAGTCATACCGGCGGCAGGTAGAACACTTTGAAAACACAGTGGTCACTATGGAGCAGGTGACGGAGAATTATCTGGTGGGCGAGCAGAACATCTGCGATGTATGGGCGCGCTATATCAACAGCAGGGCCATGACAATGGAAGAGGCAGCCGATTATATCCGCGCTCTGCACGTGCTTGAGAACTCTTCGGCGCATTTGATTTCTCTTGATTCACTCACGGGTCTCTCTACACGTCCGAAGCAGGGAACGGACGATGACTATGCTGTTTCCTACGAACGGGTAGGCCTCCTGAAGGACGTGGATTGGATCTCTGAACTCGGTCAGTCAGTCAACATCACCCGCACCTACACGAATCCTATGAATGGCGAGCAGTCGCTTGCTTTCTGCAACCGTGTCGCGCTGTATGATCCGGAAAGCGAAGCTATCGGAGATGCGGTTCTGCTGCGGGTTATTCCCATCTCGGTACTGCAGCAGAAATGGGTTTTTCCCCAGACGGAGCTGGTAAACGCCGAGCTGTCCATGATCGATGCCAACGGTGATTATATCCTGAAGGGATACAGCTTTAAGAATTCCAGTTTTTTTGAGTTCTACAAATCTTATAATCCGACGGATCCTGAATCGTCGAGTCAACTGTTCGACAGGATTACTTCATCGACCGGTTCCGTTCCGTTACTCAATTCACACGGGCAGGAGTGCGTCCTGGCCTTTACTCCTGTCTCGGCTACTGTCGGCTGGACACTGCTGGGACTCGTTCCGGCGGAAGATCTCAATGTAGATACCGAAAACTGGCTGCTGGTTGGCATTGTCTCTGCCGGTTTGCTGATTTTGTTTCTCTGTGATCTGTTCTATATGCTTTACTTTAACAGGCGCCTTCAGATCGCGGCCAGAGAAGCGGAGTCTGCAAACAAGGCTAAGACCGATTTCCTTTCTACCATGTCTCACGACATCCGTACTCCCATGAACGCCATCATAGGCCTTACGGCCATCGCGGAGAAGAATCTCGGAGATGTGCAGTCAACAGGAGAAAGCCTCCGGAAAATCAGTCTTGCCAGCAATCATCTGCTGACGCTGATCAATGACATTCTGGATATATCGAAGGTAGAGAGTGGAAAACTGAAATTGAGTCCTCTGACGTTTTCCATTGTGGAAACGGTCGAAAACCTCGTCAATATTTCACAGCCGATGATTAAGGAGAAGAATATTGATTTCAGCTTCCACGTCAATCAGATGGAAAAGGAATACCTGTATACGGATCAGCTCCGTCTGAATCAGATTTATATCAATATTCTCTCCAACGCCATCAAATACACGGAACCCGGTGGACATGTCAGCGTAGATCTGTGCGAGGAACAAAGCCCCATACCCGGCTGCATACGTCTGATCTATGTAGTTTCAGATACGGGAATCGGTATGAGTCCGGAATTCATGGCGACCATGTATCAGCCTTTTTCACGGCAGATCGACAGCCGCGTTAACAGCATTCAGGGGACCGGTCTTGGTCTGGCCATTACCAAGCAGATGGTTGATCTGCTTGGCGGAACGATAGATTGTCAGAGTGAACAGGGCAAGGGGACAAGCTTCACTGTGGTGCTGGACGTCCCCATAGCCGACAGGCAGCGGGAAGATATGCGGCTTGATCCCATTGACGTTCTGATCGTCGATGACGATGAGGTCATGCTTCAGACGGCTGCGGACACCCTTGATTCCCTTGGTGCATCCGCGGAGCAGGCGCGAAGCGGACCGGAAGCCCTCGGCATGATTGAGCACCGTCATCTCTCCGGCAGGGATTACAGCATCGTCATTGTTGACTGGAAGATGCCCGAAATGGACGGCCTTGAGACAATCCGGCGGATCCGTTCGGAGATTGACAACAGTATTCCCATTTTACTGATCTCGGCATATGACTGGTCGGATATCGAGGATGAGGCTAAAGAGGCCGGGGCAAACGGATTTGTCAGCAAACCGCTTTTCCGCTCCACACTCTATGAAAGAATCAATGACCTGATTGGGAAGGAGTCCTCCTCCCTTGCGCCCGAGGATGATTATTCCGATTTGCAGGGACTGCATATTCTTGTCGCTGAGGATAATGATATCAACTGGGAAATCATTTCCGCCATGCTTGCCATGTATGGGATCACGGCTGAGCGTGCAGAAAACGGACGGGTCTGTGTGGATATGATGCGTACAGCTGCGCAGGACAGCTATGAACTGATCTTCATGGACATACAGATGCCGGAGATGAATGGTCTCGACGCAACCAGGGCAATCCGGAGATTGGAGAATCCCTGGGCAGCTTCCATCCCGATCATCGCGATGACGGCGGACGCATTCTCCGAAAACGTCACGGAATGTCTGGATGCAGGAATGAATGGGCATATTGCCAAGCCCGTCGATATCAAACTGGTGATCAAAGAAATCCGAAGAATCAAAGACAGAAAGGGACAATGATGAAAAAGACGATGTGTATTCTTCTGGCGCTTCTGATGCTCCTGAGCCTGGCCGGATGCGGCTCAGAGAAGCAGGAAGTGACGGCTGAGGAAGGCTTCCGACCGGCTCTGGATACTAACATCAGCAGTCATATCCGTATTGCCGGCAGTTACAATAACTTTGAGGCGCTGGAAGCCGAATTTGACCGATTCAACGAGTATTATCCCGAAGTGGAACTGATGTTTACCAAAGTTGACGACTATAACAACATGATCGGAACGGTTCTGAGCGGGAATGACGCCCCTGACATCTATGTCAACTACTCCTGGATGTATGGCCGGGAGAGGTATAAGGCAGCCATCGATTATGCCGAGGATCTGGCCGATCCTGCGCTGGGTCTTGATCTGGACTGCATCCGAAACAATATCATCCTGCATACGGACGACGGGACATTCCCGATGGTCCCGGTCTTTTCAAACACCTACGGCATGTTGGTAAACAACAGTCTTTTTGAAAAAGAAGGCCTGAGCGTTCCCACGACCTACTCTGAGCTGGTGGCCGTGTGTGACGCGTTCCGTGAAAAAGGCTATGAAAACCCGATGATGGGCTTCTCACGGGAGGAGCTCACCTCGCTCTTTACGGCGGCAATGTATCCCTTCTTCTGCGAAACCGTGGCTCATGATGCGGAAGCTGTCAAAAAGCTCAATGCCCTTGATGCCTCCGCCGGTGAGTACATGCGGCCATCCCTTGAAAAGATCGTGCAGTTTCTGAACGACGGCTGTGTGAACCTTGACGCCTGCGCCGAGATCGAAAACAACTATGACGCCGTGATCCTTCGCTTTTTTGAAGGCGACGTCCCCATGATGATCTGTTCCGGAGACGCCGTCTCCGGGACGAAGAAACGGGAGAGCCGTTCCGATGCATTTATCGCCAGCCCTTTTACCTACACCTTTGCTCCTGTTCCCATGTCGGACGAAGGTGCAAGCTTCCTTGACATGCCGAATCTGCAGTTCTCGGTCAACAAAGACAGTCCAAATCTGGACATGGCCAACGAATTCATGCGTTTCCTGATCACGCCGCGGGAACTGAACGAAATGGCAAAAAACAAAGGGCTTATGTCCCCGACGAAAGACCTGTCATTTAATGACATGTACGCCGCATTCGGGGCTGTGCCGGAATCCCGGATCCTGTCGCCGGAAGTATTCGGATTGATGGATGATGCGGTCATCCAGTTCAGACAGGCACTTTTTCGTGTTGCAACAGGTGCGATGACCGTAGATGAGGCCATTGCCGCCTTCGGTACTTTTACACAATGACCGCTCTGTAAAGCTTAACTTTGTTTGGAGCAGTCACCGTTCTCACGGATTGCGAGACCTATTGCTTCGCATTCAAGCTCGGTGCGAAAATCATGATGGACATTCTCACGGACGGGCCGATAAAGGAAATCTAATTCATACCATGCAAAAGGCACCTGGGAGCCGCGAGCAGCGGTTTCCCAGGTGCCTGTCTTTATAGGGCCCCTGCCGAATCGGCATTCTTTACTGCCTCTAGGCGCCGGAAGAACATATCCCGTGTGGCCTGATCTTCAAACCACTCCGGATTGATCTCTGCTATCTGATTCAGCCCATGATAAGAAATGGCGATGGCGGCGCGGTCGAGGTCAGTCGCAGTCTGCCTTGCCCCGATACTGTTCAGGATCTCCTTGGCAAAATTGTTCAGGTTGTTGAGCCGCGTGTCCAGATCATTCGCCGTCTCCAGATAGAGATTGTAGGGCATAAAGGACGGGGCATAGATCGTGCAGGTGCCGTCCTCGCGGATGGCTGCGACCTTGCGATCCTTATGCATGACCGTAAAGCGCCCCCAGCCCTTGGCCAGGACGGCATGATTCACAGCAATGCTCATATCAGCAACTCCTCCTGTTCCGAATGCATAGCTGATTTCGTATAAATTAAACTCTTGGAGCCGCGCGCATCTCTCTGTACACGATGCTGCCGAGGGCGTGCATGATGGCATTGTACTTGGCTTGGTCTTCAAACAGCGTTGTATATGTATCTTGCGATTCCATGTAGCTGTCCTGTGCTGCCGTTCCAAACGCTTTCGGGAAGATGCTCTCCGCGAAAATCTGCGGGTCGCTGGTCTTCGCCATGGTCTGCAGCTTGGTATCGCTCATGAGCTTTGCCCTCAGTGCTGTCAGCAGCACCTTATCGGCATCGGTGAACTGGCCTTTGTACTGCTCGTTAATCTTCTCGATGATTTCATCCAGCGGCTGCTTCTCTTCGGGTTTCACCGCGCCCTTGGCACTGGCAGGCGTATAGACGCCAGTTTCTTCTTTCAGCATGATTGCCCCTTCAAAGGTCTTTTGCAGCTTATAGTATTCAAGCTGCAGCTTTCCTTCAAGGTCAATCATGGTCGTTGTCTCAGGCGGGATAAGCCCCAGCAGGTAGCTCAGGAACACATATTCCTTGTGCAAGTCTGTATCGAACATCCGCACCACCTGAGAGATATAGCCGTACCACTTAATCATGTTGCGGCACAGGCGGCGGAATTGATAACGCTCATCAGGGGTCAGCTTGTTATATCGGTCAGCAACAGGCTTCAAGATGCTGGTCATACGTCCCATTGACCGTGAATCCTGCCTGCCGTAGCTGAAATACTCCCCAGCAAACGCTTCAATATCGGCATCGGAATAGATAGAATAGCCCCGCAGCTCCTTCTGCACCTGATAGAGCAGGTCGGTATTGACTTCACGCTCCAGCATGGTTTCCTGATAGAACGGCTGGAACGCATCCTGAATATCCTCCTGCTTGTTGATAAAGTCCAGAACAAAGGTGTCTGTCTTGCCTTGGCAGGTACGGTTCAGGCGGGAAAGCGTCTGAACTGCCTTAACACCACGGAGCTTCTTATCAACAATCATTGTGTGCAGCAGCGGTTCATCAAAGCCAGTCTGGTACTTCTCAGCCACGATAAGGACATTGAAGTTCTCATGGAATTCAGCCTTGGTCTGGGATTCCCCGATATGGCTGCCGTCTTTGCGGACGTTCAGCTTCGGTTCGGTGTATTCCTCGCCGCCGTCATTGACTGAGCCAGAGAAGGCCACCAGAACGCCGATATCGTTATAGCCTTTTTCCTCGATATACCGCTTGCACTCATGGTAATAGCGAACGGCTGCCAGACGGGAAGAAGTAATGACCATCATCTTGCCGCGCCCACCGATTTTATGCCGTGTCGTTCCCAGATAGGTTTCCACGATAATCTGCGCTTTCTGGCTGATATTGTACGGGTGCAGCTCTTCAAACTTGCGGATGACCTTGGCAGCACGGGAGCCAGGCACATCGGGATTGTCCTCAATGGTCTTGGCAATCTTGAAGCAGGTGTCGTAGGTCATGTAATTCTGGAGAACATCCAGAATAAATCCTTCTTCGATGGCTTGCCGCATGGAATAGATATGGAACGGATGGAAGCTGCCGTCCTCATACTCGGTGCCGAACATCTCCAGCGTTGTTCCCTTCGGAGTAGCGGTAAAGGCAAAGAAGGAAAGATTCTTGTGCCTGCCGTGGGTAATCATCTCCTGAACAAGCTTGTCAGTCGGGTCGATATCTTCCTCAGCTTTACCCTCGATTTCGGCATACTCCCGCAGAGCATCTTCTGTATCAGCCAGAGCTGCTTTCAGCTTCAAAGCGGAAGAGCCAGTCTGGGAGGAATGCGCTTCATCCACGATAACGGCATAGTTCCTGCCTTTGGCGCTGTCCACTTCCTGATAGATAACAGGAAATTTCTGCAGAGTGGTCACGATGATGCGAACGCCTGCGTTGATAGCATCCCGCAGGTCGCGGCTGTTCTTGTCTTCGCCGATGGTCTCCACCGCACCCAGCGTATGGTCAAAGCCAGAAATGGTCTCCTGCAGCTGTGCATCCAGTACCGTTCTGTCGGTCACGACAACGACACTGGAGAAGATGGCGTTATTATCCTTGTCATGCAGGGAGGCCAGACGGTAGGCCGTCCATGCTATGGAATTGGATTTGCCAGAGCCAGCCGAGTGCTGGATCAGGTAGTTATGACCTGCGCCGTTCTCGGAAACGTGAGCTATCAGCTTCCGAACAACGTCAAGCTGGTGGTAACGCGGGAATATCAGACGTTTCTTCCTGATAACCTTTTCTGTGCCGTCAGGCTGCAGCTTCTTTTCCTCTGTGAACTGCAGATGGATGAACTTCTGCAGAATATCCATCATGCTGTCCTTCTGGAATACCTCTTCCCAGAGATAGGCAGTAGGATAACCGTTCGGATTCGGAGGATTGCCCTTGCCGCCGTCACGGCCTGCGCCGTTGCTGCCTTGGTTGAAAGGAAGGAAGTAGGTATCTTTACCTGCAAGCTGCGTGGTCATCCAGACTTCCGTATGGTCAACGGCAAAGTAACCCAGAATCCGCTTGTTGAACTGGAAGCAGACTTCGCGCGGGTCACGGTCATACATCCACTGTGTTTTGGCATTGTCTACGGTCTGACCTGTGTACTGATTTTTCAGCTCAAAGGCAAAGACGGGGATGCCATTCAGGACAAGCACCATGTCCACGCTTTTCTTCGTGTCAGCACTGTAATACCACTGGCGATAACAGGCAACGTGATTTCGGGCATACTGCGCCGCAGCCGTCTGGTTCAGAGAAGATTCAGGCTTGAAATAGCAGACGCGGAAGGTGATGCCACGATGCTTGAAGCCATGCCGCAGCACCGAGACAAGGCCGCTAATGTCGCAGGCATTGTTGAACGCCACGCAGAATTTCCGCACCGTATCAACTTTGTTTGCATTCTCAAACCGCGCCCACTCCTTGGGCTGGGTTTTCTGAATGAAGGTAACCAGCGTATCTACATACAGTCCCAGATTTGGGTCATAGGTATCTGTGCCCTTGACGTAGCCGCCAGCGGGAGAAAGGAACGCCGCTTCGATATCGGATTCAAAGCGTTTTTCGTTAGTTCTATCAATTGCCATCTGAATCACCACCTACCTGCAATTTCATTATTGAGCTTCCGAGCTTTCTCAGAATAGCCAATAGAGAATGTGCATCTGCCTCTTTGACTATAATTCTCTGTCCGAGAGAATAGCTGGTATCACCTGACTTGTTCAAGTATTGTTGGTCTACCATTCCATTATTGTGTTCTAATATGTGCCGTCTTTGAAACATCAGCTCCATAAAAGCCAATTCTCCAGCCGACAGCCAATCACTGTATTTCTTTCCAGTTTCTTTTTCAAATAACTTGCTGCCCTTATCGACAATCTGGAAGTCGTTGACACGGGACGTTTTTCCGCTCAGTTCATCATACTTACAGCTTGCAAACTTCTGAAAGGCAGAAACCATATCACCAAGACTGCTTTCAAGCATACTCCGACACATCGTTTCTGCTGAATCAGCATTATACTTGTCGGTCAGCATTGCTTTCATTTCACGCAGGGATTCAAGCATCTTTTCAATGCTATCCAGCGAATCGTTAAAGGAATTGACTGCAGAGTTAAATCCACAGCATGGGCAAAAATAAGCTGAACCGATAACGCTATAATGAGTACCACATTTTTCACAACAAATCTCAGTTTCCCATTCTTCCCGCTGGCCGATGGGGTTGTTGGAAAAAGATACTCGTCTGCCTGGTTTATAAGTAACGCGGATGAATTTGTTGTGTCGCGTTGACTGAGCAAAGTCACCGAACACTTTATCTAATGATTCTTGAATATAGTTCTCCGCAAATCCAGTAATGATAGGATTTAATTGCTCCAGCTGCTGTTGTGTCCACCATTTGTCTGCTGTATCGACATGGCCGCAGAGTGGGCAATGCACTTCATCGTCTGATACCTTTTCTTCCCAATCTTTCATCAGTACTTTGAAGGTGTATAAACAGTCTCCGTTGGGGCACTCTCTATCAAAATAGCCTTTTTCATCAGAGCGGATGGTTATGGGCAAAGATTCCATTCACACAACCTCTTTTTTACCAGTGACATATTCAAAAATGAGCGATTTTTTATATGAGTCAAGTTCTGCCAAAAGTATTTCCTTCTTGCCTATCAGTTCATCAAGAATACTGGTTTTTTCATTAAGGTAGTCAACAATCTCTTTCTGCTCGTGAATTGGAGGAAGCACTTGTTTGAGCATACAGAATTTTGATGCCTTGATACCTTTTGCTGTTGAACCTGTAGAAAAGGTTGCCAAATTCTGCTGAAAGCCATTAGACATTATCCAGTATTTCAAATAATAGTTATTCAGCACGTCAGGCATTCCTTGGAATTTTACAATTCTTTGAGCCAAAGCAAAGTCTGTTCGGTCAGCATTAGCTACAGCTCCTAAAGGCGCTTCAGTTGTAAAAAGGACATCTCCAATCTCAACTTTCCCACGATGCATGATTTCATCATAATCCTCTGTGCGAACATATTCTCTGGAACACTCGTAATCTATTTTACCTTCTTTGATATTTCTGGCTGTAACCAAAAGCGTTCCTTCATCTTGCTTCTCTGGAGTTTTCCCTCGATAATCAACGATACTTTGTATGCTTTTTGTGAAGGACAGCACATCCCATTCAAATGGAATATCCCCAATCCATTCAATCCCGCTGTCTTTCATCCGACGGTCAGGACGGATACCCTTAGTAACCGCTTGCGAAATAATCGTTTGTTTCAGTTTTTTATACTCCTCAACAGATGCGATGGTCTGTTCTATTACAGCATCAATATGTTCACATTCAATGTCCAAAAAAGACACGATGCGTTGTTGCTCAAGCACGGGCGGAGTGAGAATTCTGAGCCATTTCATTTCATCCCAATTCAGACCTTGCCGAACACCAGCCCCCATACCGTAAAACCCTTTAGAAATATCAAAAGAATGCAAGTAATAGTATAGGTATTTCGCTAATGATTCACTTCGATTTCTAATTGTAAGATAAGCAGAGGTTACAATACCTCTTTCTGTAGCAAGCCCTACGCGTAAGCTTTTATGGTCATTCTGCAGGTCAGTCAAACGAAGGACGATATCGTTTTTTTCGATTATGTTGTAACCATCAAAGCTTTCAGGTAGTAGACCATCCGTCGTATCAATGCTTCTGCGCTTGATTTTGCCATAGCTGAGTGATAGTAAGTTTTGTTCCTGCAAATCTGAATTCTTGTTTTTAACCTGAGTAAAGAGCTGGAATACGGTATTGGTCTTCCATGAAGCAGGAATATCCCCAATCCATTCAATCCCGCTTTCTTTCATTTCTCTCGCCATGCTCACGCCTCCTTATGGAATAACGCCTGCAGGCCTGCAGAAATATTTGCTTCTAAACCTGTAATTCTTGAAATGATATCCTCAACAGGTTCAGGAATTTCATACTCATAGAAATACCGCGTCATCGGAATCTCATAACCCACCTTGGTTTTCTTAGTATCAATCCAAGCATCAGGAACATAGGGCAACACTTCACGCTGGAAGTATTCTTCTATGTCTTCTGTCATCGGAACATTTTCAGTGTCGCGTAGACTGGCATTTGCAACAGGCTTGCCTTTTTTCAGAACAGGTTTACCCTGTTCATCCAGTATCGGACGTTCGACCACGATTTTGTAATAGCCGAATTCCTCCGTATTGAAAATCCTGCTCTGGCAGTAGATACCGTCTTTGTCTCCGTAAATAGCATCATCTTGGAATTCGCCATATGCCTGAACAATAAGATTTCTGGCAAGGTCAGTGATATCGTTACGCTTATTACCAATTGGCTTACGCCTTGTTTCAGCACAGTGGCTTGCATTTATAAGCTGGACTTTTCCTGCACGATATGAGGGCTTGTCCTTTGAACATACCCAGATATAGGTCGCAATGCCCGTATTCATAAAGGCATCGTTGCTGAGTTGAATGATGGCATCCAGCCAGTCATTTTCCAGAATATAACGACGTATCTCGCTGGGGCCACTTTCTGCATCTCCCGCAAAAAGCGGCGAACCATTCTGAATGATAGCCATTTTGCCATTTGGTGCCAGCTTGGAAAGCCCATTCAGCACGAAAAGCTGCTGACCGTCAGAAATTCTCGGCAATCCAGGGGCAAAACGTCCAAGTTCTCCCTGCGCATTTTCTTTCTCTACAGCTTTTTGCTCCCGCTTCCAATCAATGCCGAACGGGGGATTGGAGATGCAGTATTGAAAAGTATAGCCCTTGAACTGGTCATCAGACAGCGTATCACCGAACCGCATATTGTTCGGGTCACCACCGCGAATCATCATATCAGCCTTGGCAATGGCAAAGGTGGACGGATTAAACTCCTGACCGAAACAGGTGACTTCGATATCACTATTCAGGTCATGGATACGCTCTTCCATGCAGGAAAGCATCTGGCTCGTTCCCATTGCCATATCATAGACGGTGACGTTGCCAGCATGGGTTAGGTCTGCATCGGAAAGCAGCAGGTCGGTCATCAGATAGATAATGTCGCGGCTGGTAAAGTGTGCTCCAGCTTCCTCACCAAATGACTCTGAGAAACGGCGTACCAAGTCCTCAAAGATATAGCCGCAATCCACGGCGCTTATCTTGTCAGGACCGAGGTAGCCTTTCGGGCTGTTGAACTCTTTGATGGTCAGATACAGGGTATTGCTCTCAACCATACGCTTGATGACGTTATCAAAGTCAAACTTGGAAAGAACATCCTGTACGTTCGGGGAGAAGCCAGCCAGATAGTCACGGAAGTTTGCCTCTATGTTCTCAGGGTCGGCCAGCAGCTTATCAAAGGTGAACTTGCTGGTATTGTAGAACTGGTAGCCAGAGGCTTTCGTCAGGAATCCTTCGATGACGGCAAGGTGCTTCACCTTGTCATAGGTATTTTGAACGGCCTGCCATGTGGGAAGCAAGCAATCGTGAAAACGCTTTACAACGGTCATCGGCAGGATGACAAGGCCGTACTCATGGGGCTTGAACGGGCCACGCAGCATATCAGCCACGTTCCAAATCATGGTGGCCTTTTCTGCTATATTCGTTCCGACTGCGGCAAATTTATCATTTGGCATGGTGTGTACCTCTATTTCTTTTCAGATCTGGCTATTAAGAATTTATACCCAAAAACATCACATCATAGATCGGGATATACGTGATCTTGCCGTTTGTTGTGATCTCGCGGGTATTGGACAGGACATAGGCCTTCTTTACATGATAATCTTCGTTCTTCACAAATGCGCTCAGCGCGCTGTGGATGGTGTAATCCTTGCCGGATTTGACCTCGATCGGCACGGTGGACAGGCTGTCGTAATCGTCGATCAGATAATCGACCTCGCCTTTGTTGCGGTTATCATAATAAAACAGCTTGCAGCCGTGAGCGGCCAGCTCCTGGGCCACCACGCTTTCATACACAGAGCCGAGATTGATTCCCGTCTCATCGTCCAGGATCGCGCGGATATTGCTGCCGTACAGAACGTCGGTCAAAAGCCCCACATCGTTCAGATAGAGCTTGAGCAGGTTTTTGCCGACCGCCTGCGTAAGCGGGAACACCGGCGTGGAGATCGCGTTGACGTCCAGGACGATGCCTGCGGAGATCAGATATTCAAACTCGTCCTGATAATCGGAGAAACGCTTGCCGCGCTTGTCCTCGATATTCTGAAAGACCACGCGCTTTTTCTTGCTCTCCAGATTGGAGGGGATCATGTCATAGATCCTGCGGATCTTCAGTTTCCGGTTGTTGTCCGCTTCGTACTTCGACGCATCATCGGCATAGAACGCGCGGATATCACGATGGATCGTTCGTACCTTTACGATGTTGGTATCGGCAATAAAAGAGTTCACGGCATCGGGCAGCCCGCCGATCAAGAGATATTTCTTGAAAAGATCCATGACCTTCTCATGCGCGGCGACGTCCAGACTCTCACCGGTCAGGAACTTCTCGCGCATCGTGTCGATCGCAAAACGGTTGAAGCCGTTGGCGAGAAGAAACTCTTCAAAGTCCAACGGGAACATGCGCTTGACCTCGATGCTGCCGATTGGGATCGAGCTCGTTTTCTTCAAGGTCACGCCGAGCAAAGAACCGCTGGCGATGTAAGTGAACTTGTCGTCCTGCTTCAGAAACTTGAGCATGGTCAGCAGGTGGGGGTAGGCCTGGATCTCGTCGAGGAAGATCAGCGTGTTTTTCTTCTCGCCCATTTTTTCGCCAGCGATCGTGCTGACCTGGAAATAAAAGTCCTTGACCGTGCGGACGGACTCGAACACACGGGGGCCGTTCTGATCCTCCGCAAAGTTCAGCTCGATATAGTTTTCAAAAAGCTGCTGCCCGACGTGGCGGATGATAAAGGTCTTGCCGATTTGCCGC
>CADBWQ010000015.1 GCA_902798545.1 Oscillospiraceae bacterium | reverse complement strand
GAACGCCCTGATGAACATCGTGACGATCTTCCTGTCCACCTCGGTTGGTGCGACGGCGGTGTACTACCGCTTCCTGACCCCGCAGACGATCTTCATCGTTGTGCTGGGCCTGATCGCCTTTGAGTTTGCGACCGTCGGCGGCCTTCTGCTGGGCAAGCTGATGTGCAAGCTCTCGGGCGGCAAGATTAACCCGCTGATCGGTTCCGCCGGCGTGTCTGCGGTCCCGATGGCCGCCCGCGTCAGCCAGCTGGAGGGCGCAAGGGCAAATCCGTCCAACTTCCTGCTGATGCACGCCATGGGTCCGAACGTGGCCGGCGTCATCGGTTCCGCCGTGGCGGCAGGCTTCCTGCTCGCCGTGTTCGGCGGCTGATATCAGAAGAACTCCATTTGCTCAGGTGTTCTCCCCTACCACACGGGGGCTGCACCGCGATGGATGGCATTTCTTCATCCTCTCAAACTCGAGGCCCTCCCGGGCTTCGAGTTTGTTTTTTATGCTCTTTTTTCTTTTTCTGCATCTGGTAATCTCTCATGAAATAGTGTAGAATATAGTTTGTATTAACCGCCTCCCCGGCGGGTCTTGTTTGGAGGATTCAGAATGAACGACTATAAAGCCCTCTATGCCCGGAAGAAACTCACCGCCGACGAAGTCGCCGCCCGTGTGGAAAACGGCTGGCTGATCGGTATGGATGCCGCCATCGGCCAGACTCCTGCTATCATCGACGCCATCTGCAGGCGGGCGGAGAGCTCCTCTCTCTCCGGCGTCCGTGTCCAGATGCTCCTTGACACCTATCCCTATGCGTTCTTTGCGGATGATCATCTCTCCGGCCGGGTGACCGGTGAATCCTGGTTTGCCAGCGGCGGCGCCCGGAAAGCCCTTGCCGCGGGAATCGCGGATTATATTCCCAACTACTACCGCGACTGTCCCCGTCACATCCGCGCGAACTATGAATACGACGCATTCTGTGTCTCTGTCTCCCCCATGGACAAACACGGGTATTTCAGCCTGGGCACCGTGAGTTCCTACTCCCCCGCCATGATCGACAAGGCAAAGCACATTTTTGTCGAGGTGAATGAAAACACACCCCGCGCCGTGTGCGGCACCCAGCTGCACATCAGCCAGATCGACGGCCTTGTGGAGAACACCTTCGACCTTCCGACGCTGCCCGCGCCGACCCTGGATGAGGTCAGCATCACCATCGGCAACCTCATCGCCGAGCTGATTCCGGACGGCGCCTGCATCCAGCTCGGCATCGGCGCGATCCCCGACGCGGTGGGCATGGCTCTGAAATCCAAGCATGACCTCGGGATCCATACCGAGATGTTCACCAGCTCCATGGTCGACCTGATCGAGTGCGGCGCTGTCAACAACAGCAGAAAGCAGATCCACCGCGGCAAGAGCGTGACCACCTTCGCCTTCGGCTCCAAGGCGATCAACGACTACATCGACGATAACCCCGCCATCGAAATCCTGCCCGTGGATTATGTAAACAATCCCGAGGTCATCTGTCAGAACGACAACATGATCTCCATCAATGCGGCCCTCGAGGTCGACCTCTTCGGCCAGGTCTGTGCCGAGAGCATCGGCACGAAGATCATGTCCGGTTCCGGCGGCCAGGTGGACTATGTCCGCGGCGCCTGCCAGTCCAAAGGCGGCAAAAGCTTCATCGCCTTTTCCTCCACCGCCAAGGGCGGCACGATCAGCAAGATCAAGCCCGTTCTCACCCCCGGCGCCGTTGTCACCACCAGCAAGAACGACGTCGACTATATCGTGACCGAGTACGGCATTGCGCACCTGCGCGGCCAGACGCTCTCCTCCCGCGTCAGCCAGCTCATCGCCATCGCCCACCCCGACTTCCGCGATGAACTGCGCTTTGAGGCGAAGAAACGCGGGATCCTGATCTGATGCGTTATCAGGCTGTCTTGTTCGACATGGACGGAACCGTCCTGAACACGCTGGACGATCTGTACGATTCCGTCAACTACTCCCTCGCGCAGTTCTCTCTTCCGCCGGTAAGCCTTGAACATGTCCGTCAGAGTCTCGGCAACGGTGCGGCCTTTCTCGTGGCGCACTGTGTCCCCCGGGACACCCCTCAGGAGCTTCAGAGCCGGGTTCTGGACTTCTACAAGCCCTGGTATGACGCGCACTGCCGGATCAAAACTGCCCCCTACGCGGGCATTGTTCCGCTCATGGAGGCGCTGCGCGCCGAGGGCCTCCTGCTCGCCATCGTCTCCAACAAGCCCGATCCGGCCGTCCAGGAGCTGGCGGAGAGCTTTTTCTCCGGGCTGCTGGCATACACCGTCGGCGAGAGTCCTTCCGTCCGGCGCAAGCCTGCCCCCGACACCGTTCTCACCGCCGCTGCCAGGATGGGCGTCCCGCCGGAACGCTGTGTCTATATCGGCGACTCCGAGGTCGATCTTGAGACCGCGCGGAATGCTGGGATGGACTGCATCTCTGTCACCTGGGGTTTCCGGGATGAGCCGCAGCTTCTCGAGGCCGGCGCCGTGACACTGGCCCATACGCCCACGGAGCTCGGGGCTCTGCTGCTGGGCTGAATGCAGGGCACGGCCCTCTGCGCATGACTGCTTTCACGAAAAACACCCGCTTCCGTCGGAAGCGGGTGTTTTTATTTCATCTTCTTATTCCGCAGGGAAAAACCAGTAGGAGGACTTGTAGTCATAGCTCCCGTCATCCTTGTAGAACATCGGATCGTTGAACCAGGACGAGCAGACATGGGCATAGTTGTCATACTCGAACTGCTGGCAGAGCTCCGCGTACCGCGGAACCAGGCCTGCGTTGGCCTCATAGCGCCAGTCGCCCGTGCTGCCCACCGTATTGGTGTTGTTGAAGTCGCAGTCCGGCATCAGCTCTCTCAGTTCCTCCAGCGCGCCGTCCGGGAGCAGCGTATAATAACCCATGTGGAAGCGCTTCAGCTTGGTCAGCGATTTGATGGCTTCCCAGCCCTGCACTCTCCCCAGGAAGCAGCAGCAGATGTGTTCCAGGTTCGGGTTGTTGACCAGCGGGGACAGGTCCATGCCCTCCTTGCAGGAGTGGAATTCAAGGTACTCGAGGTTCTTGGCGTTGCGCAGTACATTCAGGTCGTTGAACCCGGTCATGCTGACGATGACAACCTCCAGATCCGGCATATACTCCAGGAAGCTGAAGTCGCTGAGCCCCTGGTTGTGTCCGACGTCGAAGAGCCTCACCTTCGTGCAGTACTTGAGTTCTTTCGTGTTGTAATTGTTCAGCGCATGATTCAGATTTGACGCCAGGATCCGCTCCACATCCGTCCGCACGCTGCAGTCCGTTCCGAAGAAGATGCGCCAGACCACCTTCATGTCCGGATACTCATCCCGGATCTCCGCCATCCGTTCGGAGCTGACCCCTGTGAAGTCCATATCCAGCAGTCTGCAGTGTTTCATGTGCGGAAGGACCTCCCGGACCGCGGCACCCTCGTCGTCCATCGGGACGTGGTGGAAGTTCATCTCCTCATCCATCGTCGTAAAGTGCTTTTCGAACAGTGTGAATCCGTACTTCAGCTCCGCCCCCGGGCAGGCCGCCTCCAGCTTGCCGATGTCCTCCCAGCTGAGCCCGCGCGCTTCGCTCTCCTCGCCCAGGTCGACCGCTGTCAGGTTCTTCATCTGCTTCAGGCAGTCGGCATACGCATCCACGTCTGCGTGCTTCAGCGTTGTGAGCGTAAGACTGCTCTCCTCCAGTCTGTGCACGCTGCCGTCCGGGAAGGTGACCTCCTGCGGCGGTGTCGGGGTCGGCGTCGGCGTGGGTGTCGGTGTCGCTTCCGGCGTCGCCGACGCCGCTGCCTTCTCTGACGCATTGGCCGCCGCGCCGCAGCCGCAGAGCAGCAGCGCCACGATCAGCAGCAGGGGCAACAGATACTTCTTCATCGTCATTCCTCTTTCCTGCATGTTTCTGTTTTATTGTTTTCCGTGGCCGCCGGTCAGCCGTAGCTGTGCAGACCGGACATCAGCGTGTTCACGCCGGCAAAGGTAAACATCACCACCGGCACTGCGATCAGCACGTACCAGGCCATCACAAGGCCCTGCTTTCTGCTGCGCAGGCGCAGATGGAGATAGACCACATAGATGATCCAGGTGATCAGCGCCCAGACTTCCTTCGGGTCCCAGGTCCAGAACGCGGACCAGGCCTGCTCCGCCCAGATGGCGCCGGAGAGGATCGTCACCGTCAGCATCAGCACGCCGAGCGCAACCAGCCGGTAACTGAGCCAGTCCATCTGCTGCAGTTTGAAGCTGTCCTCTTCCCTGTTCTTCCTGCTGAGCAGGATATACCGCAGGCCGATGCATCCGGCCACGATAAACGCGGAATATGAGATCACCGCCGAGCCGATGTGGAACCCGAACCAGCCGCTGCGCAGCGCCGGCATCAGGTCGGTGATCTCCCTCGGCTGCAGCGCCGCAAAGGAGAGAATGAAGAAGATCATCGGCAGCGCGATGGCGCTCAGCCACTCCGCCTTCATCCGTGTGCGCAGCACCAGCAGCATCAGCGCCACGCCCCACGCAAACGCGGTGGCGAATTCGAACTGATTGCTCAGGGGAAGGCGCCTCGCGACAACACCGCGGACAATGATGTAGGCGGTCTGCGCCGCAAACGCCGCGAGGAAAGCAATCCACGCCGCTTTTCCGAGTTTTTCTTTCCTGAATGCGACCGCCGCGAACTGAAGCGCCATCGCCGCGAAGTACAGCACCAGGCTGCCGAAAAACAGAACGTTCATTCCATACTCTCCTGTTTATGATTCTTTCATCCTGTCTCTTCTGTCCATTCCCGGATCCGGATCCGCATCCCCTCCGGCTTCGGTCCTCCGACGGCGCATCCGTCCCTGTCCAGGCGTACCTGAACCGGCTGGCAGAAAAAGGTGATATAGAATCCCGCTGTCAGCATCAGGAACGCCCCGCACAGCAGCGCGTTGATAAAGCCGGGCGTATACTTGATCCGCAGCCCCGGATACTCCACCGGGTCCTCAAAGCGGAATTTCAGTGTTCCAACCTGCAGTTCCTCCCCCGGGAAGGCAAGGATCGGGGTATAGACGCCGTCGGACGCCGTCTGCACCTGATAGACCGGATTCGGATAACTGCCGGCGGTATTCGTGATCAGAGTGACATTTCCGCTCGGGTCGCGGATGAGATCCGGATAGACCGCTTCATACCACAGGCCGTTCACCCCGTCCAGGGACAGGAACACCAGGTCCGTCAGGGTAAAGGTGTCCGCCATGCCGGTCTCCAGATTCTGCACCGTCACGGCCCCTGCCGTCCCGTAGGTCTGCTGATAGATCTTCCAGGGGCTGAAGGAGAGCGGGTGGTTGACCTTGATCTCCCGCAGACCGCTCTCGCGCCCGTCCGGAAGCGTCACGGTCAGCTCACTTGTAAAGTCCAGACGGCCCTCTTCGTTCTCGATCCGGAAACTTCGGACCGCGATCCTGGTCCCATCATCCATCGTGACCGACTCGCCCGGCAGGCAGGCGCGGTCCACCGTCTTCGGCATATACAGCGCCATGGCCCCGAAGACGATCACCAGCAGGATCGACAGATGCGTCACGAAGCTGCCGTACCGCCCGAAGGCGTTTTTACTGTAGAGCAGGCTGTCGCCGCACGCCTCTTCCCTGCAGCGCATCGCACGAAGCCCGTTCTGTATCGCCGCATGCTGCTTTTCATTCAGCACAAACTCCGCAGGCAGGCGGAGGAGCACTTCTCTCCCGGCTTTCTTCGCCCGGCTCAGTTTTCGGATCCGTACCAGCGAGCAGAGCGTGAGGTTCAGCCCCAGCAGGATCAGCAACATCTGGAAGTACCAGCTGTGAAACACATCATGCAGCCGCAGCGCCAGGATCACACCGTGAAATCGCTGATACGTCTGTGCGTACCAGGCGACCTCTCTGCCCTGGGGAATCGCAGTCCCCGCCACGGAGAGCAGCGCGATCAGCGCCAGCAGCAGGATGCCGAACCGCATTGAACGGAAAAACTGTACTGTCTTTTTCATCGTCTGTTTCCTGAACGGGAAGAGCGCCTGCCCATCCGGGCGGGCGCTCTCGGTCCTGTTTCGCTTTCTGTACCTGTTCCGCGCTCTTCTCAGGTGCTGAGCATGCCCATTGCCTCGTTGGTCAGAGCCTCCGCCTTGTCCAGGCATTCATTCGTCAGAGCCGGATTGTGGGCGCCTTCGCTGTTCTCAACGAACACAAAGTCCCAATAGAACTGTGCGTCGCGGGCCAGTGCGCGGATAGCGTCCAGCTGTTCGTCGGTATAGTCGCCGCTCTCCACCGCCGCGGCCAGTGCTTCGGTCAGGTTCACCAGCAGATCGGAGATCTCCGTCGTTCTGGTGTCCACCTTCTCCTGCACGGCACGGACCTCGGAAATCAGATCCTGGTGGCACTTGGCGCACTCGGCCTCGATCAGGGCCGGGTTCTCCAGAGGGCTTGTCAGGTAGTGGCTTGGATACGCCTTTCCGGACGCACCCACGACCGTACCCATGTGACAGTCGGCACAGGTGTAGGCGCTGCCGTGGATGGAGCCCTTTCCGAGGAAGGTCTCGAACTCGGGGTGCTGTACCTTGATCTGGCGGACACCGGTCCGCGGATTGGTGTAATCCGCAAAGCCAAGGCCGTTTTCGTCCACCAGCACGTTGTTGTAGTAGTCCAGGATGGCATCCGGATGCATGCTCTCCAGATCAGAGCGGGGCAGACTGGTCACGCCCGTGCCCGGATAGAAGTAATACTCCACATGGCACTGGCCACAGGCCAGGTTGGCCGCCGCGACTTTCTCAAAATCAGCGCCGAGGGCGTCGATCATATAGGTGTGCGTCACCGTGATCTCACCCGGCTCATTCGCATGGCAGGAGTAGCAGCTGATGCCCTCGCTCACAAGCTCACGCACATCGTCGAAGGAGTACTGATACACCTCCGGTCCCGTCTCGTTCACAAGATTCGTAAAGTCCGGGGTCTTGCAGGTCCAGCACTGGGCCATGGCATGGGGGCGCCCCGTCTCCAGGATGTCGTCCACGTCGTAGAAGTGCCCGCGGGCGCTTCCGTAGTATTTGGAGAAGCCGTAGGGCTCATACAGCGTGACAAGCTGGGGGTATTCCTTCAGGTAATCGACAATCTCGTCGTTTTCCCGGTTTCTCATGAAGCTGTCGTAGATCTCGGGGTATTCGTCCTGCCAGTCCGCCGCGTGCAGCACCGTGACGCCGGACATGGTCTTAACCTGTCTGGCGACGCCCCTGCCGGTGTGCTCCGCCTCGGCCACTGCCAGGACGGTTCCGGCCGTCTGCGCGTTCCCTGACGCCGCGGCAGTCTTCGGCGCCACCGCGTGATGAATCAGGCCCGTCGCCAGGACCGCCAGCCCGCAGCAGATGCCCAGAACATCGTACAGCAGTTTGTTTTTCTTCTTGTTCATTCGTTTCTCCTCCAGATTCTCTCTCCTCAGGCGGGATCTTCCAAAGGGGCCCAGGCAAACATTTTGCATTTCATACACATTTGATTATACAAAAGAAAACTGAAACCGTCAAGAGCGCTTTCCTGAATATTGGCTGTCAAACGCACTCACAGCTCCGAACTGTCCAGAGAGCTGATCTCGCTGTCCGACGACACGTGCCGGCTCAGCTTATGCAGCTCTGCCCGCAGCGCGGCCAGCTCCGCGTCCACCGGGTCGATGACGTTCACCTGGTCCACGTCGCGGACATAGTTGACCTTCTTTCCCGCCACGCGGACAACCTTGGCCGGAATACCGACCGCGGTGCTGTTCTCCGGGATGTCCGAGAGGACCACCGCATTTGCCGCAACGCGGCTGTTGTCCCCGACGTTGATGGGGCCCAGTACCTTGGCCCCGGTGCTGACAAGGACATTGTTCCCGATGGTGGGGTGGCGCTTGCCGACGTCCTTGCCGGTGCCGCCCAGTGTCACGCCGTGATAGATCAGGCAGTCGTCTCCGATCTCCGCGGTCTCGCCGATCACAATACCCATGCCGTGGTCAATGACCAGGCGTTTCCCGATCCTGGCCCCGGGGTGAATCTCGATCCCCGTCCTGTGGCGGGAGCGCTGCGAAATCCATCGCGCAAGGAAGAACAGCCGGTGCTCATAGCACCAGTGCGCCCTGCGGTGGGCAAGGGTGGCATGGATGCCGGGGTACAGCAGCAGCACCTCCAGCGAGGTGCGTGCCGCGGGGTCGCGCTGCTTATAGGCTTCTATTGTCTCTCTCAGTTCCTGAAACATAATTCTCTCCACAAAAGTCTCCGCCTTCCGCGGGGCAATGTTGCTATTATATTCATGTTTCCGGCTTCTGTCAACCGCTTCCGCCGCCCCCTCGTTTTCCGCTTCCGCCGGTCTCCCGTTTTGCGATTATGACAACTTCTCTTCTTGCAAAGCCGTGTCCATGGTGCTATACTTATTATAATTTTATCTCAGAATAATCTGCGATTCGACGAGAGGCGGAATCCCATGAGAAAAGTACTGCATGTTTTCAAGTGCATCATCCTGCTGGCATACCTTGTGTTTATCGTTCTGTGCGGCCACTCCTGCATCATGACGCTGTTTCGCAACAGCATTCCCGCCGCATCCGGCGGTGATCTGTCCGAGCCGGTGGCCCAGACCGCTGCCCAGCCGGTGGCCCAGCCGAAGAACGAGAACGAAATCGCGCTCTCCTCGGGCATCTATGAGAAGACGGCCGACTACCTGGCCGCCGTCGTGACGCCCGCGGATCTCGCCCTTCTGGATCAGTTCACCGCGCTGCAATCCGCCGACTTCTCCGGCAGCACCTGCTATGCGGAGATTCAGTCCTGGGCTCAGAGTCATCCGGATGTCAGCGTCCGCTATACCGTGACGCTCCCGGACGGGCAAACGCTTGCCAGTGACGTCATTGCGGTGAACCTCGCCTCCATGGATCCCTCTCTGCTGCCCCAGGCCGCTTCCCTGCTGCAGTACCTGCCGGGTCTCCAGACCGTCGACCTCGGCCTTGCCCAGGCCGGGAATACGATCCCGTCGGACGTTCTGGCCTCTCTCTCGGCCGCATGCCCGAACGCCGACATCCATTATGCGCTCTCTCTGCTTGGGCAGGAGGTCAGCCTCTCGGATACCGAGGTCGACCTCTCCTCCATGAGCGCCGATCAGGTCGGTGAGGCCGCCGCTGTCCTGCGCAGCATGACCAACCTCCAGAAGATTCGCCTGGGCGGTGAGAACGGCAGCGTCGGCTGGGACGGTGTCGCCGCGATCCATGACGCCGCGCCGGAGGCCGCGCTGGACTATGCCTTCAGTCTCTGGGGCGTCGACGCCAACCTCGCCGACGAGTACCTCAGCTTCAGCCACATCCGCATGGACGACCAGGGCGCCGCGGTGCGCAGGATTCTGCCCTATATGACCAATCTCGAGACTCTGGATATGGACACTTGTGATGTCTCCAACGAGAACATGGCCGTCATCCGGGACGAGAACCCGGACGTTGACGTGATCTGGCGCATCTGGTTTGCCGGCTACAGCGTCCGCACGGATGTCGAGCGCATCCTCGCCTCCTCCACCCTGCGCGGCGGCACCGTTACCAATGAGGAGGCCGCGAAGCTCCAGTACTGCACCAAGGTCAAGTACCTCGACCTCGGTCACAACAACGCCATCACCGATATCTCTTTTGCGCGCAGCATGCCTGACCTTGAGGTTCTGATCCTCGCCATCAACGACATCAGCGATATCTCCCCTCTGGCCGACTGCCACAAACTGGAATACCTTGAAATCAACTCCACCAACGTTACGGATCTGACCCCGCTCTCCGGCCTTACAAGCCTGCGGCATCTCAATATCGGCCGCACCGTGAAGTCCGACGTCAACAACGGCGAGGACATGAACCGCCCGCGCGTCACCGACATCACCCCGCTCTACGGGCTGGACGGGCTGGAGCGCCTGTGGATCGGCTCGCTGACCGCGCCGGGCATCCCCGCCGAGCAGATCGCCTATATGAAGGAGCTCCTGCACGAGCTTCCGCCGGACCCGGAGGATGACTTTGTCGACAACCAGCGCGTCAACGTCATCGCCGGCGACCCCTCGCAGGGCACCTGGCGCTTTGACGAGCATGTGGACAACTCCAAGTGGGCCTTCTACATGCAGTACGGCTACTTCAACTACGACTACATGCCGCGCTACGCGCTCCTGCGTGAGCAGTTCCAGTATGACCTGGGCGAGGCGGCCTACTCCCTGCCGCAGAACGATCCGCTGTACTGAGTTCCCTCAGCCAATTTCGAACCTGGAGTTTATGTATCCATGATGAAACACAAATCCACCCTCTGCGCAGCCCTCTCTCTGCTGCTGTGCATCTCGCTTCTCAGCGGCTGCAGTCTGCCCTTCATGAAGCACACCAGCGAGCCTGACAGCGGCACGGTCTCCCCGGAGTCCGCTGTTGAGTCCGCCGTCGTTCCGGCCGTGGAAGCCACGCCGGAGCCAACGCCGACTCCGACCCCGGAACCGACGCCGGAGCCAACACCCGCCTATGATCTGAACTTCCAGGTCGCCGGCCAACAGATCAGCGCCGGTGTGGAGACTCTGGACCTCTCCCAGGCAAGCTCCGAGGAGCTTGACCGTCTCATCGCGGTACTTCCGGCGCTGCCCGCACTGCGCAGCCTGGAGCTGGGGTCCGCGGCCGCCGAATCGCCCGCCATCTCCTGGAGTCAGGTGGCGGCGCTGCGCGAAGGCCTGCCGAATGCCGACATCCACTACGACTTCACGATTCAGGGCTATCCCGTCTCCCTTTCGGATGAGATTCTGAACCTCAACCACATGCCCTTCAGCGACGAAGGGGAGCTTGTGGAACAGATCGCCGCCTGTATGCCGAACCTCAAGGTTCTTGACATGGACAGCTGCGGCGTCTCCAACCCGCGTATGGCCGAGATTCGTGACCGTTTTCCCGATGTCCATGTGGTGTGGCGCGTCCTGATCGGCGCGGATTACAGCACCCGGACGGATGTCGAACGTCTGATGGTCTCAAACCCGGACCGTGGCGGCGACCTGAACACGCCGGAGTCCATTGAGGGGCTCTTCTACTGCACGGATGTCAAATACCTGGACATGGGCCATAACTACCTGATGTACGACATCTCCTTCATCCGCAACATGCCCAACCTTGAAGTCCTGATCCTTGCGATGACGGCCGTCAAGGACATCTCGCCTCTGGCCGGATGCAAGAACCTGAACTATCTGGAGTACCAGACCTCGGCCGCCGCCGATCTCACGCCACTCTCCGGACTTACGAATCTGAAGGACCTCAACATCTGCTACAACTTCGCGCTGCGCGACATCCGGCCCATCATGAACCTGGATCTGGACCGGCTGTACATCGGATGTCTCTCGCCGGTGCCCCCGGAGCAGATTGAGCAGTATAAGCAGCTGCACCCTAACTGCATCGTGAACAGCACCACCGAAGACCCCACCGAGGAGTCCTGGCGCTACGGCGACATCCATAACAACGGCGGCTGGGAAGCCGCGCCAAGGTATGAGCAGCTCCGTCTCCAGTTCGAGTACGACAACTTCCCCACCTGCTACGCCTATCGCGGGAATGACCCGCTGGAGTATGTCCGCTTCGAGTATGACAAGGACACCCTGAAGCCGATTTCCTATCGCTGAGATAAAGATCCCCCGCCGTACGGCGGGGGATCTTTCATCTGAGGCGGAAATCTCAGGGCCCATGTTCGTCTGAGCCGGAAATTACATGGCCCATGTTCGTCTGAGCCGGGATTTTCAAGGGCCACCCGCCGGAGGCGGGTGGCCCTTGAAATATATTCATTACTTGCCCATGTTCATCTGAGCAGCGACTTCGGCTGCGAAGTCCTCCTGCTTCTTCTCGATGCCTTCACCCTTGATGAAGTGAACGGCGTTGACGAACTTGACCTTGCCGCCGAGCTGCTTGGCAGCGTCAGCGATGTAGCCCTCGACGGAGCCCTTGAACAGGTCGGAGCGGACAAATTCCTGCTGGAGCAGGCAGTTGTCTCTGAAGAAGGCGTTGAGCTTGCCGGCAGCGGCCTTCTCCTTGATGGCGGCGGGCTTGCCGGCCATCTTCGGATCGTTGTCCATCAGAGCGACCTGGACGGCCAGCTCGTGGTCGATGTCGGCCTGGGGAACCAGGGACTTGTCCCAGAACTTCGGATTCATGGCCGCAATCTGCATGGCGACGTTCTTGCCGATCTCGGTGGCGTCAATGTCACCCTCGACGGCCAGGTTCACCAGAACACCGTGGGTGCCGCCGGCGTGGACATAGGCCACGTTGAACGGATCGGCAAAGCGGGCAAAGCGGCGGACCTGCAGATTCTCACCGATGGACATGACCTTCTCGGGCAGGATCTCGGCGACGGTCAGGTCACGGCCGGGATAGGTGCACTGGAGCAAGGCTTCCACGTCGGCGGGGTTGTCATTCATGACGACCTTGCAGATGTCTTTCACGAACTGCACGAAAGCTTCGCTCTTCGCGCAGAAGTCGGTCTCGCAGTTGACCTCGACGACAGCGCCGACGCCGCACTCGGAGCAGACATGTGCATAAGCCATGCCTTCGGCGGCCACACGGCCGGCCTTCTTCGCGGCCTTTGCAAGGCCCTTCTCACGCAGCCAGTCGACTGCCTTATCCATATCGCCGTCGGTGGCCTGGAGCGCCTTCTTGCAGTCCATCATGCCGACGTTCGTCATCTCACGCAGAGTCTTTACATCCTGAGCGGTGAATGCCATTGAATATTCCTCCTGTTATTCTGTTTTACTTTTTTACTCAGAAAAGGGGGCGCTGAAACGCCCCCGATTGATTCTTATTCCTCAGAAGCTTCTGCAGCGGCTTCAACTTCCGCCATGGTCATCTCGGTCTCATCCGCACCCTGGTGGCCTTCCTGAACGGCGTTGGCCATGGTCGCGGCAATCAGGCGGATGGCGCGGATGGCGTCATCGTTGGCCGGAATCACATAGTCGACCTCGTCCGGGTCGCAGTTGGTGTCGACGATCGCGACGATGGGGATGTGCAGCTTGCGGGCTTCGGCGATGGCATTGTGCTCCTTGCGCGGGTCAACGACAAACAGGGCTCCGGGGAGCTTCTTCATGTCCTTCACGCCGCCGAGGTACTTCTCAAGCTTTTCCATCTCGCCGAGGTGCTTCATGACTTCCTTCTTCGGAAGCATGTCGAAGGTGCCGTCTTCCTGCATCTTCTTCAGCTGGGCCAGGCGATCCACGCGGGTGCGCATGGTCTTGAAGTTGGTGAGCATACCGCCCAGCCAGCGGGCGTTCACATAGTACATGCCAACACGGGAGGCCTCCTCACGGACGGCGTCCGTAGCCTGCTTCTTGGTACCGACAAAGAGGATGGTGTCACCGTTCTCCGCCAGCTGACGGACGAACTGATAAGCCTCTTCCAGCCGTTCTCCGCCAGCTGACGGACGAACTGATAAGCCTCTTCCAGCTTCTTCACGGTCTTCTGAAGGTCGATGATGTAGATGCCGTTACGCTCACAATAGATGTACTCGGCCATCTTGGGGTTCCAGCGTCTGGTCTGGTGACCGAAGTGGACACCGGCTTCCAGCAGCTGCTTCATGGATACTACTGCCATTTTGTTTTCTCCTTTTTTGTTTTTAATCCTCCGGGGGCCTCAGCCCCTCCGCCAAGCCGTCGGTCAAAGCCGCCGGCCACATGGAGAGAGTCCGCACCCCGTGCGAATTGCCGATAAATAATAACAGATTGCGCGTCAAATTGCAAGTGTTTTTAGGGTTTTTTTCAAAAGCTGACTCTCAACTTCCCGAATAATTAACCCTCAAGTACTTAAGCCTCAAAGCCTAAGACTTGAAAAAGCCAAGAAAATCGGCATGTTTCGGCAATTTTCTCTTACAATTGCAGCAGAAATGCGGTACAATTCTTAAGGGTTAAATAACCCTCAGGAAGGAGTGGCAACCTGCATATAGGAGCTTTCATTGTGATCCGGAAGATCATAGCAGGATATCACCTGGATGAAATGATCGGCAGGATCATCGGCCAAGTGGTAATACCCGTACTTCTCAGTCTCGATCATGTCCACAAGAAGTACGAGACCATTAAATGAGACTTATTATTCAGTGATACCAAATGTGATATCAAAAATCAGGGAGCTTCATCAAAACAGAGAAGACAGAGCCTTATTTGCTCCGTCTTCTGCATTAATTAGTCATCACTATGAGAGAAAACAAAGTGTTGTTGTTTACCCTTTTACAGCTCCGGCAGAAATACCCTGTATCAGATACTTCTGGAAGAACATAAACGCAAGCATAATCGGTATCACCGCTATTACCGCTGAAGCCAGCAGAGACCCCCAGTCGATTGTAAGATGCCCCAAAAATCCCGCCACTCCCAGCGGCAAAGTTTTGTTTGCATCATTTGTCACAAATATCAGTGCAAACATATATTCATTCCAGGAGAGAATAAAAGCGTAAGTTCCGCTTGCGACGATACCCGGAGACGCCAGTGGAAGCAGTACTCTCCGGAAGGCGCCGAATTTTGTGCAGCCGTCAATCATTGCACTTTCTTCAAGGCTTTCAGGAAGCTGAATGAAAAAGGCGCGCAGCATCCACAGGCAGAAAGGCACGGTAAACGTCAGATTTGCCAGGATGAGCCCAATAAGAGAGTTGTTAAGCTTCCACTTGACAATCAGCTGATACAATGGCAGCAGAATCAGAATTCCCGGGAATATATATGCCAGCAGGATCAGATCGGATATCAGTTTACGCCCGGGAAATCTGAATTTTGTCAGGCTGTATGCACCAAGGGTTGCAATAACAATCGTAATGATTGTAACAGCAACTGACGTGATAATACTGTTCAGAAAATACTGCGGTACCTTTGTCTGAAACAGGATAAGCCTGAAGTTCTCCAGTGATATCCGGTTAGGAAACAGTGTTGCAGGAACAAGAAACAGATCTTCCGTTGGTTTCAGTGAACTGGCTATCAGCCAGTATACCGGGAATACCAGATAAATAGAGTAAATTCCCAGACCGATGATAATCTCAAACAGAGGGATTTTTTTCCTGAGCGAAGTCATTTATGAACCCTCCTCTTCCGAATGCATCAAGCGGAGATAGATAAAAGCTACAACTGCCAGAATCAGGAACATCACTGTCGAGATTGCGGCTGCCTTGCCGTATTGAAATTCTTCAAATGCTGCTGAGTAAATCATAACCGGCAGTGTAAATGAAATAGTCCCCGGCCCGCCTTTTGTAAGCAGATAGATCATATCAAAGTTATTGAAGTTCCATAAAGTATAGATCAACAGTCCGATAGAAATTACATATTTCATATTCGGGATTGTGACATGGAAAAACCGCTGAACCGAACTTGCTCCGTCAACTTTGGCCGCTTCATACAATTCCATTGGGATTGTCTGCATACCGGCAAGCAAAGTAATCATCATGAAAGGAACTCCCCGCCAGACATTGATAAAGATCAAAACCGGCATCACAAGTTTTGCATCAGAAAACCATCCCAGAGGCTCTTCGAACAAATGCAGTGCCTGAAATATCTGATTAGCATATCCGAAAAGGCCATTTAAAAGCCAGCGGTATATAATTGCCACAACAACAGGCGGCACAACCCAGGGCACTATGAACAGTCCTCTCCAGAACCCGCGTCCTCTGAATTTCTGATTCAGTATTAAAGCGCAAATCATCCCCAGGACAAACTGAAATGCTGTTGAAGCGACTGTCCAGATGAGAGAATTAATCAGTGACTTTTTAAACAGTGCGTTCTTAAAAAGGTCCTTATAATTCTTCCATCCGACATATTTCATTGCTGATATGCCTAATTGTTTTTTGAAGAAACTCATCCGAAGGGAGGAGACCATCGGCCAAAAAACGAAAAGAAAGATAACAAGCAGCACAGGCAGCAGAAGCAGATATCCTGTTGCAGCTTCTTTTATTCTTCTTCGCCTCTGATTCCTTGCGAGTTCGCTCTCCATGGTATCACTCCATAACTTTTTCTATAACCTTATCGAAGTCTAATGTTCCGTATTTTTCAAGGATATAATCAAGATTTGTCAGTGCCTGTGCATTGATCAGCCCGTTGCAGGTATCATTATCATCGCCCTTATTTTTCGCAGCAGCCCCGGAAAATTCCTTCCTGCCGGTGTCGCTCAACCAAAGCGATGTCATATATCCCTCAGTCTGGACGCCTGGCATAGCATAGTCATACATACGCTGTGGCATTGACAGGCCGTGGTGCATACCTCTTGTGACTGTTTTCGCCAACAGGGCTATATCTCTATCCTTGCAGTAAGTTGCTATCTTAAGCAGATCCGGTACAAATTCAGGGAATTCATCATCCACATAGCTGCATGCAGGTATAACATCGCAGGCTGTCCATCCGGTTGTTTTGAATCCGTTTTTCCCGAGCAGTGTTCCCTCATCGAACGGAATATCCCAGATATATGTCCATGTCGCCAGTATTCTCGCCGCATCCCGTGCACCCAGCAGAAGATTCGGATCATGATTGATCTCATATACCATCAGCATGCTTCTCATTGCGTACATTACACCGATAGCATCAATTTTAACTGATTTTATATGGGTCGTGTCGTTTAATCCGCCGAGATAAGTCACGCTGTCTACATACTCCCGGCGTATAAATTCAGCTCCGCGTTTTGCAGCTTCAAAATATTTTGGATCCTTAGTCATCCGGTAGTACTGAACCAGGACTTCAACCGGGAATATCGTCCCGCTGCCAAGCTCTGTAACACTGGCGCCGAACCAGGCAGCCGGCCTGGTCAGAGGCTCGCCCGTCATGGAATACCCTCTGTACCAGAATCCCCTTTCGTCCTGCATTTCAAGCAGCTTGTTGCAGAACGTATCTATTGTTGTGAGCCACTTTGGATGATCTTTTCCGTGCGCTTTTTCTTTCTCATAGGCAAGTGCAAGATAATAGATTGTTTCGCACATGCTCCTGGTATAGTTGCCTTCTACTTTTTTCAGTTCATTGGCAACATCCATCAGCGAGTCAACAATCTGCTCACCGACGAAATTTACAAGCGTTTCTCTGTCCGCGGAATACTGGAATGGGAAGAGTATCCCCGTCCACCAGTATACAAAGGAATCTGTATCTGCATTATAGATTCCTTCAGGAATGCCGGATGGGGCAATTGCTCTGTCTACAAAAAAGTCCAGCGTTTTAACTGCTCTCTCATAATACTCTTCGTTTCCGTTTTCATAATACCCGTTCAGGATAACATAGCTCACCATTGCCTGTGCGCCGCAGAAACCATATTCAATAATATTATATTTTCCGTAATGTTTACGCGGTGAAAAATGAACGCAGAAACCGGCAGGGCTGCCTTTTCTTTCAGGGAAATTACGGTAACTGTCAAAAAGCATCTTTCTTCTTGCATCTCTCGCCTCTTCGAGAGTGAAAGGCAGTGGCACTTCAGAATTGAGTATTCTGTCAGCCTGATATTTATGAACCTTCCACGCAGCCTCTGTCAGAGTATCAGCGCTGTCCATGATGAAAAGATAACCGGATTGGAATTCTGTGCCGGCTGAGATGCTCTTATATGCAGCCCATTCAGAGCCGTCCACATTCAGGCAGAAAGACGTTCTTTCATAGAATGGATAATCGCAGCGCAGGATACACTCACCTGTTGCGTAGGGGCTTGGAGAAAATCCCAAAGATCCAATGTCTGTTTCGTGGACAAAATGCCTCTGCTTGATCTGCTCATGAGTAATTGTAACATCCAGTTCAGGCTTATCTGCCCGGATAAGCGCAAAGCAGAAGTTTTTCTTCGGTGCATATGCTGTCACAGAGAGTGTCGGATTCCTGTCATCTTTATAATCCTGATTGAAGGTGCCCAGATAATCATCCATGCCGTCTTTATCAGTATCGTTTTTATTATAAAAAGAACCTGGGACTACGAACTGATAATCATCAAAGGAAGCAGCGTCACTCACAGCACATCTGAAATTTGTTGTCCACCTGATTGCAGAACCGGCATTTGCACAATTGCATTTTACTTTCCTTTGCAGTTTGAATCCAAGCTGAGCTTCTGCCCAGATATCCTGCACTTCTATTTCAATCCCGCATCCGTCAGAGAGAGTAGCGAAAGCAAAAACTTTGTTCTCTTTTTCTTCAATTTTGGAATACTTTGCAGATAAGTGTCTGCCATGCAGCACCTGGAGTTCAACCGGACTTACAGCCTTTGCTGAGAAGTCTGCAGCCTCAATCAGCACACTGTATTTACCATTTACTTCCGGAAAGCTTATTTTATAATCAGTCATTTTCCACCTCTCCATTTTTATGAAATCACAATGGGGCGACCAGAGTTTACCAGCCGCCCCCTTTAAGTGTTAAACGGAATTATTCAGGGAAAAGAACTTCTCCTACTTCTTCTGCTGTAACAGCTATCGACTCTGCAGGATCCATTCCTTCAAGCAGGGTGCGGGTAACTGCATAAGTAATTGTGGAAAGGCCCTCCAGCTGGCCGGCATTCGGGTTTGGTGCGCCGTAGACCCATGCATAGGGCAGCTCCTGCATAACCACATCAATGATATCTTTCGCCGCAACTACATTCTCATTCTCATAATAATCCGGGCTTTCCTGCGCTGCTTTTGTCACAGGCATATAGCTTGTCGGGTTAGATGTAACCCAAGGCAGATAGTTCTCATTATCCATGAGGAACAGCACAAACTCTTTGGCAAGTTCAGTATTCGGGCTGTTTTTGAAAACCACGATATCAAGGTTGCCCATATTGGAACCGCGTGCGCCATTGTTGCCTGGCACAGGAGCAACAGCAAAGTCATTGTAAACATCCGGGGCACTTGCAAGCAGTGCGCCGCCAAGCCATGAACCGTAAACAAACATATCAATCAGGCCGGTAGCCATAGCACTCTCTGCGTCCGGACGCTCGTAACCGAGAGATCCTGGCGGTGTGAACTGTGCGAGCTTATTGTAGTACTCAAGTGTTTCAACATTCTGCGGGCTGTTAAACAAATTCTGCGTGCCTGTTTCGTGGTCGGTAATCTCGCCGCCGTTCGCCATGATCAGAGAGTAGAAGCACTGCTGCGTAATGTGTGACCGGGATGCCGTTACCAACATACCATACTTGCCGTCTCCTGTCAGAAGCTCTGCATCCTTCAGCATTTCATCCCAGGTCTTTGGCGGTTCAAGGCCAAGCTTTTCGAAAGAGCTCTTGCGGTACCAGAGCACAACACAGTTCTGAACATACGGCATGCCAACGATTTCGCCATCTTCTGCTGTGTGAACATCTACAAATGCTTTTGCACTGTCAGCGAAGAAATCTTCAGGGATAACATCAGTCAGTGGTTCAAGAGCGCCAACAGAATAAAGGGAACGCGCATATGCTGCTGAAGCAAGGCTGACGTCCGGTGTTGTACCGCTCTCTATTGCTGTCATCCACTTTGAGTAAATATCTCCCCATGGAATTGTTGTGAGCTCAACCCGCACGCCGGGATGTGATGCTTCGAAATTTGCAATCATGGAGTCCAGCATAGCGATAGCCTCAGGGCTGTCCTCCGGGTTCCAGAAACGGAGAACAGTTTCCTCCTCAGCAAAAGCGAAGGACACGGGGCACATAAGTGCGAGAACAAGGATTACTGCTAGAATGCGTTTCATTTGTATGATACCTCCTTTTATATTTTGATGCAACGCATCTGGAATCACAAATCATAGTTTATGCGAAAATCTCTGAAACCGACCGTTCCCTTTTCACAAAACAGTGAAATCATTACGCCGGTAAACGTCATTGAGCTGGAAACTTCAGTGCAAAGGCCGTAGACTCTTGCCTTCCCCAGCATTTTTTTATTATCTCCGTTTCCTGCGGAAAAATAATAATAGTCTCTGTCACTGTCAATATATAATGCTGTTTTCTTTTCGTAAACCGGGAACCTGTCGCTTTTCACCACATCATATATCGTTCTTGTAAAAACCAGATAAGTGTCTGAACCTTCATTTTCAAGGTAAAGGTCATAATGCTGATCGCTGCAGTAATAGGCGCTTATTCCTCCCGTGAAATTGCTTTCTCCGTCTGGAATCTCAAGGTTCACGCGGCAATGTGCTTCAAAGTCTTTCTGCCGGATGCATGCAATTGTCGGTGAGCTGTTCTCACTGATGGAGCCGGCTCCCTTTAAAAGCAGTCTGCCATTCTCCCTTATATAGTTTTCTTTTCTGGGATTTCGCAGGAAGAGATACTCATTGGAAAATGATTTATCAGTAAAATCGTCTGAAAAATCGATTGAATCATTCTTTGTCTCACCTTCAGCTGTGATTGTCTCAGTAAGCAATCCTTCATCATTGATCTTCGGCCATTGGTCATCCGTCCATACCAGCCTGGATAAAAATGTTTCACGGCCGAGATTGTGCAGCAGCACCCCGGGCAATGTCCGTACTCCCAGTGAAACCATCCACCAGTTACCATCCGGATCTTCGATGATATCCGCATGCCCCACGCACTGGAACGGACTGTACTGTGCATTCCTGCCGCGGTGTGACAGTATCGGGTTATGCGGGCATTTTTCAAACGGGCCCCACGGATTATCAGATCTCTGTATTGTGACCATATGCCCGTATTCAGTGCCGCCCTCTGCCAGCATCAGATAATACCTGTTATGAATTTTATACATGTGCGGTGCTTCCGGGTACTTCCCGCCTGTTCCCGTGCTTAACAGCCTGCTCTTAGAAAGCTGTCTGCCTGTATACGGGTCGATCTCACACTGTAAAATGCTGGTCTTGCCCTCCCAGTCGCACGATGAGGCAAGATAGCATTTGCCGTCATCGTCAAAAAAAAGTGACGGATCAATGCCTCCCTGTTCCACCCAGAAAGGACCGTTCCAGGGGCCGGTAATACTGTTTGAATATAGAACGAAGTTCCCTTTATCCGTCACATTCGTGCAGGTAATAAAGAAGTACCCGTCGTGATAACGGATCGTCGGTGCGTAAAGGCCGCCCGATGGTCTGCAGTTGTTGAGCGTCAGCCTGTCGTCCGTCAGGCAGTGTCCGATGATGTCCCAATTAATCAGGTTGCAGCTTTTATAAATCGTAATTCCGGGAAAAAACTCAAAAGTCGATGTAACGAGATAATAAATGTTCCCTACTCTGCAAATGCTCGGATCCGGATTAAAACCTTTGATTATGGGGTTATTTACATTTGACATTTGTCACACTCTCCCCGCTGTAGTTGAATTCAGTATATAAAAGAAGTCATCTTTTGTCTAGTCAAAAGATGACTTCTTTATCTCATATTTTTATTAAATTATTATTATTAGATTATTATACCTTAAATTTTTATAATTCTTCGTCATTTTGTCAGGTGCATGTGAGATGAAGCAAACAAAAATCACTCCAAAAATGTTATATCATACAACGCAAAGCCGAATTGTCTGATCTCTTCCTCCAGGATCAATTCCTCAATATTTGATTTCACAAAGCTCGCTGTGCGCAGATGATTGTTTTCCTTCAGCATCTTCAGCTGCTCGCTGTTCAGATATTCCATCGCGCCGGAGTTTATCCAGAAATCATAAATGCTTCCGTGGCGTCGGCTGAAGCTGTATTTATTAATCACAAGTGTGCTGGAATGAAAACCTGTCAGCGTCAGCTGTACTTTCTTTGCGGGTACTTCATCAAAAATATCATAGCGGTTATAGTAGCTTAATCCGGATCTGTCTCCTTCAGCGAATTTATCTTTAAAAAAAGCATAATTCCAGATCAGAACTGCAATATGCTTTTCATCTCTGGTGATGATATAGTCTTCTCCTTCTTCAATAACACTGTCACACAGTTTGTTTAAAGCCCACATGCCCCAGTAGGCAGGCTTCTTTAAACCATCTCTGTTTAGTAAGCCGAATCCTCCTCCGAATTCTTTATAAACAACTCCTCCCTCATCAAACAGGTCAGATAATGTCCACCATCCTAACACATCACACAAATTGCTGCAGCTGAGGACCGTGCTGATTACATAGGTTGCCATATAGGCCGTATCGTGTGTATAATCATCAAATCTCGGGCTGGAATTCCATTCATTCATATGAACAGGAATATTGGAAAGGCCCCGTTCTTTCATCACTCCGTTTACCCATGTCATATTCTTCCTTGTGTATTCTACATCGCATACCTTCTGAAGCTCTTCATAGTTATTGTCGTCTTTCATAAAGATGGCAGGATACGGATGCAGAGAGACAAAGTCAGGATAAATCCTGTGTTCTTTGCAATAATCCAGGAACTCAAAAAACTTTGTTTTCTTCTGAAACATAACGCTCGAAGATGCAGGGCCGCCAACCTTCAGCCGCATATCGGCCTTTTTTAGTGCTTTATAACTCACCCGGTAAAGCAGCAGATATTCTTCATATGTGTTTGCCCAGAACTCGTCAATATCCGGTTCATTCCAGACCTCGAAATACCAGTGAGTCACTTCCTCCCTGCCGAACCTGCGGATAACATGCTGTATAAATGCATCCAGAAGTTTTTCCCACTCTTCGATTTCCCTGGGCATGGAAATATTGGCACGGTAAACAAAAACGGTATCCGGCTTGCTTGCCAGTGTCGAGGGCATAAAAGAGAGCTCAATATAAGGTCGGACGCCGTGTTCCAGCAGATAGGCTATTGCCTTATCAACATAATAAAAATTATAATCGCTGTACTGGCCCTTCCTGTATATAATCCCCATCTCATCATTAAACAAACCGTGGAAACGCAGATAATCAAATCTCATCTCTGCCAGGCACATCTCAAACTGCTCTCTCCACGGAGCAAGCAGAATATCAAATGCCCTGCCTGTACAAAGAAGTTTCTGTGCAGGTTTTTTTAACTGTGATGTCGGAGAAAGAATACTTGCGCTGATGCTTCTGGTTATATGGTGCATTGCTTCCTGAGAATGCTTTATTCCGGTGTCACTGACAAGAAAATCCTTCTGCAGGCTGCTTGTATCCCTGTTGCTGGTGTCTGCATAATTGACATAGGAACCGACTGACGTTGAAGTTGTGCGGTCAGTGTTAATTTTTATACTTCTGCTCTTGGAAAGATCAGACCTGTACTCTCTCGGGCTTACCCCCGTTATTGCTTTAAAAACGCGGTTAAAAGTTTTCCCGTTTGAGAAGCCGTTGCGCAGATATATCTCAGTAACTGTATCTTTCGTGCTCAGAAGTTCATAGCAGATATTGTCAATGCGGTATGTATTCAGATAGTGTACAAACGAAGTATTTGTATAAGCAGAAAACAGACGGGAAAGATACCCGGCGCTTAGCCCGAGCTTTTTCGCCGCATCTGCCTGATTTAAATCTTGGCTGGCATAATTGTTGCTGATATAGTCGATAATCTTCTTCACCATATAATACTGATTATCGTTGTTGTTCATAACAAGTTCAGACTGAACTGTCCCGAAGTTCTTTATCAGCGCTGAAAGCAGCAGGAGGGATAACGTATTCACTTTCGTCGGGTCTGAATTGTTTTCCGCTTCTTCCACAATTTTGTCCATATCGGAAAACACTTCTTCTGCTGCTTCAGGAGAAACCTCCTCATCCTCCCGGTCTATCAGGGTCGTCAGTCTGAATTGTTTGGAATCCTGCCTCAGGTTTTTCAGCAGCTGCTCGTTAATCTGCAGAAGGAAAAAATCCCCTTCAACATTGCTGTCATCGTTGATAGAGTGGATCTGATTGGCATTGATCAGCACCATCTGCCTGTCTTTGGCAGAAAACTCTTTTTTATCGACCCTCACATCCAGTGAACCGTGAATCACATACACAATTTCAATTTCTCTGTGCCAGTGGAGCTCACTTGAAATCTTTTTTACCCGCCTTGCAACATACAGGGAACCTGTGTTGTATTCCACCAGCTCAAACTTGGCTTTCATATTGCTTTTCATATTGCAGCCTCCATCCGGAATCTCAGTCCCCGCTCAACAGCACTAAGTGATTTATGATCGGGAAACAGATCTCAGAGAAAAGTATACTCATTTTTTGACCGAAGTCAACATTTGCCCAATACTCACCGCAAATTTTTGATAAATCATTTTCCCTGGAAAGTCAAGAAAAAAGTTCTGATAGAAGTGCTTCTTCTTTATCAGAGCATATGATGGCGATGTGGTGGATTGTGTTCATGCCGACCTCCATTTCAATGGTTTTCTGCAAATCTGGTTAACTGCAGAATTTTATTGAAGCAGCCCCCTCAGCCGCTATCCGGGATTTGGAAAGCCGCTCAGGGGGCTGTGTGCTACGTGATCGCAACATATTTTTGGTTTTTGCTATTTGGTTTATCGGGGATAGTCATGCTGAGTTTTCCGGTTGCAAGAAGAGGTTTAAGATTCGGACTGCCTGTATTCTGGCTCCCGGATGGATCGCGTTCATTCCGAGCCTCAAATCACTGATACAGGGCTTCCCCGTCAATCAGAATAAATTCGCTTTTGCTTTCAAAATCGAAGCCCCCTGCACACACAAAGCCTGTTCTGGTCACTTCAATTCCCTGCAGCTTCTGGAGCTGATCCTTTTCCTGCTCACACTCCTTAAGTGTCATTGGCCTGTCGAAGAATTTGCATTCATAGAAGTCGTACAGATTGCCGGTACGCCTGATAACACAATCGAATTCTCCGTTTGTTTTATTTACCGGGTCATCATACCAATAGGAGCCGAAATCCTCGATATCCGGGATCTTTCCTCGAACCGCCATCCTGTGGAAGTACTGCAGAGCGATTCCTTCAAATCTTCTGCTGATGAACTGCTCAAGAGTCTTCTCGATGTTCCGATCATAGTATTGCTCTTCCCCTATCCTTGCAATGGTACCGGCGGTTCCGAAGATAAACGAGAAGTAGAAACGCATCAGGTTATCCGTGATTTCATAAAACTGCTTTTTCCTGTCATTCCGTCGGTTGATCGGCTCGGTCTTCTGTATTGTCTCCATGTCCAGAAGAATCTTCAGCTGTTTATCCAAAAGCCCTGTCTCACTGCCTCCCAGCTGATCCCTTATCTCCGTATATTTCTTCTTCCCGTTTCCAAGGGACTCCAATATCCTGGCATCAAAGGATTTTTGAATCTCCTTCAACATAACGTTTTCGATGTGCGACCTGATAAGTCCCGTTTCGGGCAGAAGCAGACGAATGATATTGTCTTTTACGGACTTGTCCGTTTCAAGATTCTCAAGGACATAAGGGCATCCTCCAAACACACCATAGAAGGCAGCTTTCTCACGTACCGGCAGGTCAGGGTAGAATTGTGCGGCATCGTAATAATCAAAATCGTGGATATGCTGGATCAGGGAGAATCTGCCGAACAACGGATTATCTTCTGCCAGTAATTCCTTCATAATCGTAATGTAGGAACCGCAGAGAATCAGCTTCACATTCCCGGGAAGCCTGTCGATGACCGCCTGCATATAAGAGTCGACTTCATTCTTCTTTTTTGTCTGCTTCAGATAGGGATACTCATCAATGATCAGCAGAATTCTCTTGTCCAACGTCCCCAGGTAATCCATCATCGCAAACAAAGAATCGAAACGAATATTTGGGAGAGACAGGCCCTCTGACACATTCCTGTAAAGGAGTTCCAGATTTCCTTCAAAGGTGCTCGTCACGCACAGATGGTTGACAACAATACCATCAAACACCTTGGCGGCCTCATTGATTAACGTTGATTTTCCGACTCTGCGTTTTCCATATATCAGAACAGCAGTTTTTTTCTTCCCTGCAGACAGCTCGGCCGAAAGGGCTTGCAGCTCTTTTTCCCGTCCTATAAACACAGGTTCTCACCTCTTTTTGTTTCTGAATAATTTTTCTCTGAACTTTTATTCAGTTTGGCAACATTGTAATCTGTCCAGTCGCCTTTGTCAAGTCTCTGAGCATTTTTCAGAGCGCTGATTTTTTGCGGCAATCCGCATTTTTTCACGGGCATCCATTATCCGGAAATAAGGCTTTCATCCAGAAGGAAATCCTCGATGCCAACGTACTGAATGCCGTTTTCATCCCGCCATGGTTTCACATAGTCTTTGACAACTACGATTTTCCTGAAGGAATCAGGTATTCTGATCAGCGAGGCAATCTCCTGTTCCTTCTTTTCAGGATCATCGACAGACAGCGCAGATTGAATATAATACCGTTCATCGCCTCTGTTAACCACAAAATCAACTTCCAGTTGCCTGCGGATCTTCTTTCCTGCTTCATCCCTCGTATTCTGCTCAATCACACCGACATCCACATCGAAGCCTCTGCGAATAAGATCGTTGTACAGGACATTCTCCATCAGATGCGTTTCTTCCAACTGTCTGAATCCGAGCCTTGCATTTCGTAAGCCGGGATCGGAATAATAGTACTTGACAGGTGTCTTGATGTACTTCCGTCCCTTCACATCGTACCGCTCTGCTTTCTGAATCAGAAACGCCTCCATAAAAAATCCGATGTATTTGTCTATCGTATCCGGCGCAATCCGGATTTGTCGTTCACTTGCGAACGTGTTCGACAGCCTGCTCGGATTGGTCAGAGAACCTATACCCGAGGCCAGCACATTCAGAAGAATTTCCAGGACCTCTGCATCATTATTCACCTGATGGCGCTCCAGGACGTCCTTTATATAAGTACGGTTGAAAAGGTCCCGCAGATAGCGGCTTCTCTCCTCATGGGACTCCATTGCCCAAACCAAAGGCATACCGCCGTAGGTGTAGTAGTCACGCCATGCTCCACGCTTATCTCCTTCATAATGCTCAAAGACTTCCGCAAAGGACAGCGGATTGACACGAATCTCATCACCCCGGTCACGGAACTGCGTGAGGATATCTGAGGAAAGCATCTTTGAGTTGCTTCCCGTTACATAGATATCGGCATTCGGAATCTTCATGAGCCCAAGCACCACATCGATAAAGGTGATCTTCTCATTCGGATTATCCACATATGGATTCCGGATCTCGTCTACAAACTGGATTTCATCGATAAACACGTAATAGCGTTTATTCTTATCCGGCATCCGCTCCTTCACGACCTTGTTCAGTTCAAAAGGGTTGCGATATTTTGCATTATCGATCTCGTCCAGAGCAAGTCCTACGATCTGATCTTCTCCGACACCGTTATCCAGGAGGTACTGACGGTAAAGAGTAAACAGGAGGTAGGACTTTCCGCTCCGTCTGAGACCCGTAATGACTTTGATACGTCCATTGTCCCTTTTGCGGATCAGCTGATCCATATATTGCTTTCTGGCATACTGCATCGAAATAACCTCCATGAAATTTTTGCGGCATCCGCAATTTTTTCACGAGGTTATTATACCACCGGACTTGTGAGCATAGCAAGCCATATATCTGAAATTTTTGCGGCATTCCGCATTTTTTTCACTTAGAACTTTTCGAAGAAGAAGAGTACTATAGGCACATCGTCATATACGGAGGAATACATAGGATGTCATCTTTCTCAATCAGATTCTTCGGGTGAATAACGTAGACTCCACCAATCCTTTGCTTATATTTCTCCTTGAACCGAATCAAAGACTTTAGCGAATACGTTTTTCCCGATTTTACTTCAATGGGATACATTTTGTAGCGTGTTTAAATTCCGATAAAGCGCACGTGTTTATCGGCCATATTATCTGACAAAGCGCACTTTTTAGCTTTTTTGAAGTGCCGGTTTTTATTATTTTACACTACCTGCCAGTATCCCGCTTTATTCGATCCAACACGTACAATTAAGCCTTTTCCTTTTAGGGTTGCTAATATACGAGTTATCGTTCGCTGAGACTTCCCGATCTTTTCTATTAAGTTAGCATTGGTCATTCTAGGATTATCACGTAGGCAGCTTAATACTTCCTGAGGAAGCTCATCGATTCTCGCCGCACGAATCACTTTACCTACCTTGGTAATACGATCATCATCTTCGCCCGCAGGATGCGTGCGGCCATCTGCTTCGGCATTCACAATCATGGAACGGAACTTAACGATCATGAAACGCTTCCCCCCAACAGTACATCTCTCCTGTCGGAAGAATACCGGGCCTCCATCCTCTTTCTTAATCGCAATTGCCGTGACCAGAAAGAGCGGTGACAGAATGATCAGAGCAGCAAGACTGGCAATCAGGTCAAAAGCCCTCTTACAGAAAAGTTCGGCTGTTGTAATACCATCATTACGGCAGAGATAAACCGGGGTATCAAACAGGTTTACGTCCAAGGAAGATTTGACAAGAATATCGGAAATCTTAGGCGTGATATAAACACGTTTATCCTGTTCAAAACAGAACTTGACGATGTCATTTTTGTTCACAGCCGGAATATCATTGATCAGAACCGCATCATAATCCCGGATCTTTTTATCAATATCAGCAGTGGAATAATGGATGCTGTCTTTCACATGAAACTTGTAGAAGACGGCATTCATCTTTTCTCTCAAGCCATTATCCGCATCCCCATGAATCTCAAGGATCTGATAAGGTGGAAATATGCTGCGGTATCCGCTTACCATCAAAACTGTAATCAAGCCGTTTACCACGGCCTGCACACACCCAAGCAAGAAGTATCTCCACGTAATCATCCAGAAGAAGCGAAACTCGCCCAGAATAGCCAGAGAGATGAAGATCTCGGTAATATCCGTAACAATCAGCGTCACAATCTGAGCCGCAATGATGCTGGCCTTCCTCTCGTCGCCAATAATGAAAGCCCGAAAACGATAACCAGAAAAAGCATAAACAATCGCATAAAGGCCTAAAGACATGCCGATATTACCAAAGCCTGTCAGATGATTAGTCTGATTATGATCCGAAACAAACGGGATCCAGACATACGCAAACATGCTGACCGCAACCGCAATCAGGATGATTGCGCACGCAGCGCGATAATAGTATTTTGCTTCAAACTTATTCTTCATGATTCAATCCTCGCAGCAAAATACTCATCCATTTCATCCATCAGCATTTTCTTTGTGAAGTTCGCTTCGAAATATGCGCGGGCATTCTTTCCCAGCTGTCTGCGATCCGCGACCATCAGCTTATGGATTTCAGCCACCAGCGCTTCTGGGTTGCCACACTCAGCGCAGAAGCCGCACTGCGCTTCCCTGATGATTCTCTCCGTCTCGCCGGAAGCAGAGGCAATAATCGCCTTGCCACAGGCCATATAAGTCTGAAGTTTAGCGGGAATTGTGTTTTCCCAAAGAGGATCCTTTGCGAAAGAGACAAACCCGGCATCACAGGCACTCAGCATCTCGGGGATCCGTTCCGGCGCCTGCCGCGGAATCAGGATGAACTTATCCTGGACTTTTCTCTCTCTGATTTCTTCTTCAAATTTTTCCTGGTAGCGTCCGCCGCCGACAATAACGAATTTCACATTATCCTCTTTCAGCAATTCCGCAGCCTTCGGCAGGACATCCAGCCCCTGGGCAAAGCCGAGGTTTCCGGTAAAAGCAATTTTCAGGCTGTCGTCCTTCGGTATCTCAAAGACATCCGCATTTTCGATGGGACGATAGAACTCCTCTGCGTACTGCGGCCAATAATGAACCTTTTCTCTCGGAACAGGTACATTGCGGTTCACGATTGCTTCCACGAAGCTTGGAGATGTGGCATAGATCTCATCCACATCCTTATATATCTGGTCAACCATACGGTCGATCGGCTTAATAACAAGCTTGCTGTGGATGCCGGTTACGACTTCCACATTCTCTGGCCAGAGATCCTGAATATAAGCATAATGAGGAACATGGTGCCGCTTCGCATAACGGCAGCCCACCTTCACCTGGGTCATGGGACTGGTCTCAAAACTGAACACGAGATCAGCATCGACCTCGGTCACCCAGTTCCAGATCCAGCCAGTCACAACAAAAGAAAAGTAATTCAGTACCATGCCAATGGGGCCATGGCCGCGGGGCACCACCGGAATACGGAGGATCTCAACACCGTTCCAAACTTCATGCCGTTTCTTTGTCCAGGAATAGCCGGGGAAGAACTCACCGACAGGATAGTTCGGTACACCGGTCAGAACGGTCACCTTGTATCCACGGTTCACCCATTCGCAGGTCATGTCATTGATGCGGAAGTTCTCGGGATAGTAATACTGAGAGACAACAAGGATATGCTTCTTCACCCCTGTCGCAGCTTTTTCCCCATCCTCCTCCTTGGTCTTGATCGGGAAAAACATAAACTGCGCGAGGAAGGCAACCACAAGCACGAAGACAATCAGAATAAAACGAATCAGCTGATCCCCGGGACGGATCACGAGCAAAGAGACAAAGCAGAAAAAGACAGTAACCACATACAGCACGGCAACAACCTGTCTCTGGCTCATACCTGTGGCAAGCAGGCGGTGATGGATATGTCCGCTGTCCGCATTAAATATACTGCGTTTTTTGACGATCCTGCGGGCAACCGCGAAGGCAGTATCGCCCAAAGGCAGGGCAAGCGCCAGAATAGGAACGACAAATGGTACCAGCGCATGGAACTTGGTAAGGCTCAGAATGGAAACCGCAGAAAGAAGAAATCCAAGAAGCTGAGACCCGGTATCCCCCATAAAAATCTTCGCAGGATGAAGATTATACGGGAGAAACCCGATGCATGCACCAAGAATGGCCGCAATCAGAATGGGTACATACCAGAACGATGAGGGGAGCATCAGGTTCGCGATCAAAAGCGTTGTCGCAGAAATCGCAGTAATGCCCACAGCAAGGCCATCCAGACCATCAATCAAATTCACTGCATTGGTACATATGACGATCCAGATAATCGTTACAGGAACAGAGAGCCAGCCAAGCTGAACACCGAAACCCGATTCACCCTCGCCGATGAAAGAAAGATTCCTGATGTAAATACCGCTGTAGATGACGATACCCGCGGCAAGGATCTGCACAAAGAGCTTTATCCACGGGCTGAGATTATACCTGTCATCCACGGCACCCATCAGCATAATCAGGCTTGCACCGGCAAGCAGGCCAATCACCTGTCGATTAAGAGGGACCAGTATCAGTACGGATATAACAAATGCCAGCCAGATTGCAAGTCCGCCGAGCAAGGGTATCGGATGATCATGAACCCGTCGATAATCCGCCGGAATATCCACGGTATGTGTTTTTTCCGCTAAGCTCTTAACCACAGGAGTAGCAACATATGAAATTAAAAATGCTATGATTGCAGCAAGTACAATTTTCCACCAGACAAGCATCTGGTACTCCTCCTTCGCCTAACAGCTATGGAAAGCAATCGGGGAAATATGATCACAGAATAGTAAAAGGGTGGCCGCATCGAGTACGATGAAGTCGAGATGTTTTACCCAGTTCTGATTGCTTCTTTTATACACGACTGACGCCTCCCTTCTTCTGTGGTTTGTTCATTCCTTACGGGTTCTGTGCCCGCTCGATATACTGGTTCTGCCAGCCGGGCACGACCCGCTCCAGTTTTTCCAGCCGGTCCTGCCGCAGTTTTCCTTTCACGGCGGCCTTCCGCTGTTCGTACAGCCAGCGCTCCAGGCCGAAGCCGTCCGCGGTGGTATACCGGAAGGGCAGTTTCCCGTTCCCATGCGCGGAAACATACTCCTCCAGTGCCCGAAGGGCCCGCTCCCACGCGGCGTCGAAGCGGTTTCCCCAGATCATGCCGAGGGCATCGAGTCGCTCGGCGTCTTCCCGGCTCAGTTTTTCGCGGCCGTCGCGGCGCGTGTTCTGGATCCAGAGGCCAAGCCGCCGGCCGTCCGGGGTGATGTACTTTGCCGGCACGTCCAGATCCCCGTGCGCTTCCCGGTACGCCGCCGCTGCTTCCAGCCAGCGGTTCTCCCCCTTTTCGGGCAGCATGAGCGCGCGGATTCCCGCGGCGCGTTCGGGGCTCAGCTGCCCCTTTGCGGCCTTCCGCCTGTTATCCACCAGCCACTTCCGGAGATGATAGCCCCGACGGCTGACGGCATCCGACGGGATATCCCCGTACTGTTTCAGACAGGCCTTTGCCTCTTCCAGGGTTTCCTCCCAGGCGGCGTCCACCCGGTTTGTCCAGGTCATTCCGATCGATTCCAGGCGCCGGATCTGTTCCGGGCTCAGCTGTTTGCCCTTCCGTTTTCCCTCCCGGATCAGGCGCTGTTCGTCCAGCCATCTGCCGAGCCAGATTCCCTCCACGGTCCAGTCGGCGGGCATGCGGAGATTCCCGTGCTCGCGGTAATACTGCTCCGCCAGCCGGAAGCGCAGTTCCCATGGGTCGGGGAGCTCCCACACCATGCCGATTGCTTCCAGTCTGTCGCGCCGCTCGGGCTTCATGGTGCCGGCGCGGTATTTTTCCCTCTGGTTCGACACCCAGTCGCCCAGCCTGAAGCCGTCCGGACACACCCAGGAGGGCGGGACCAGCAGGCTGCCGTTCACGGCGGCATAGGCGCGGGCGTGTTCAAAGCCCTGCTCCCAGCGCATGCCGTACCGGTCGGTCCAGATCATGCCCAGTTCATCCAGGCGCGCGATCTGATCCGGGGAGAAGGAGAGTCTGCCCGTCCGCCTTCTCTGGCGGATGCCGGATATCCATGCGCCCAGACGGATGCCGTCTTCATTGACATAGCTCTGGGGCACGTCCAGATCGCCGTGCTGCCGGTGCCAGGCGACGGCGGCGGCGTAGTTTGTCTCGAAGTAATAGTCCGGCACGTTCCAGGTCATGCCAAGGGCGTCCAGGGCCGCCACCCGCTCCTCCGTCAGATACCCGCTCCGGATGCCCGCCTTCCGCTGGGCACGGAGGTTTGCGATCCAGCTGCCGAGGGCGAGGCCGTCCGGGGAAACATAGTCGATCTTCACCAGAAGGTCGCCGTGGGCGTCGCGGTACGCCTTCGCCGCGGCGTAATACCGTTCCCAGGAGAGCTCGGACACGCTCTTCCAGCGCATGCCCAGCGCGTCCAGCTTCGCGATCTGTCCGGGGGTGAGGATTCCGGCCGTTTTCCCGCTGCAGACCCTTCTTTGCCGGTCCAGCCACGGACCCAGGGAGTAGCCCTCCGCGGTTACATAGCGTTTCGGTACATCCAGGTCGCCGTTCTCCTCCCAATACTTCCGGGCGCACTCGTACATCAGGTCCCAGGAGGCCGTCAGCGTGTCGTTGAGGCGGTCGAAGAGCTCGAGACAGTCGTGCACTTCGTCGATGATCTCAAACGAGTCCGTCAGCTCCTCGCCCTGGCCGAGGTCGCGGTAGTATACCGTCGCCGCCTCCATCTCCTCTTCGATGCTGCCGACGGAATAGAGGTTTTCAATGTTGAGAACGATGTCAAAAATAACCGGGGTCTTGCCCGAAGAGGAGGACAGGGCCCTGCCGATCTGCTGTTTATAGACAATGGGGCTGACGGTCGGGCGCAGGAGGATGACGCCGGAGACATCGTCCACATGCACCCCTTCGTTCAGCATGTCGATGCAGTAGAGGAGCTTGAGGTGGTCGCTTCTGTCCGCCTTGAAGTCCGCGAAGGCCCTGGACGTCGCGGGGTCATCGGCGTAGGCGGAATAGACATGCGGATGCGCATCCACAAGGTGGAACCAGTCCTTTCCGGTCTGGATCATCTCGGTCATGTGCTCGTAATTCGCGCAGAAGACGAGGTACTTCCCCGCCCGGTCCGTCATGTGCTTTGCAAAAAGCTGATCCATGCCGACGGCGTTTTCCAGCGCCCTCCGCAGCTTCTCGATGATCTCTTCGGCCGCGTCCCTGGTCGCCCTGTTTTTCGTGCGCCTGGCCCGCAGCTCGTACTTTGCGAGATCGTCCTTGTACCTGAAGATCGAGAGCACATACTTCGGTGCCGGCAGGATTCCCCGGACAATGGCCTCGCCGAGGCTCATCTCCGAGGCGACCTGTCCGTCAAAAAGCTCTTGGGCCATGTCGCGCTGTCCGTCGAGGTACCGGATGTTCGTGGCGGTCAGACCGATGAGCCGGGCCTCGGGGAAGCGCTCCCGGAGGCGGCGGAAGCCCTCACCCCAGACGCTGGCGCCGGTGCGGTGCATTTCGTCCGCGAGGATCACCGCGGGCCGCAGTCCGGCGAGCTCGTCGGGTGTCAGGATCGAGAGCTTGGCGTAGGTGAGGAAGGAGATATTGCCGGGGTCGTTACCTCCTGCGACTCGCCAGGAGCCGGACTCCGTCCGGTTGCCCGCTTGCATGGCATCTGCGGAAGCACAGGCCCGTTTCCAGTTTTCCAGCTGGGTCGTGAAAATGTACTGGGACGGGGCCAGCCACAGGATTCGTTCGTCCGGATGATCCGCGGCGTACTGGAAGCCGATGAAGCTCTTCCCCGTTCCGGTCGGATGGATGACGCAGGCCTTGCCGCTCTCTTCCAGCATGGTGAGGACTTTCCTGTAAGCTGCACTGTTGTGCGGAAAAAGAATTTCGCTCACCCCAGGACCCCCAAAAACAAAAAAAATCCCCGATGTAACGGATTAACCATTCCGTTACATCGGGGATTTGGGAAATCATCGATATTTACTTGTTTTCTGCGATTAAATATGCCCGTAGGTTATTTGCAATCGGGTCAAAAATCTTGCAAAGAAACCGGCAGTTATGATATAATTTTTAATCCGGACAGAAACTGTCTGGTTAATGTGTTACATTCATTCACGTAGACGCGTGGTTCTTAACGCCATCTTAACGTGAAGGAGTGTATTTTTTATGTCTTTTGCCACCGATCCGATCCGCAGCAGGCGGGAGCTCAAGGCTCTGGCGAACTTCTTTCTGAAGCGCGGCGAGCTGCGGAACTACACCTTTGTCGTGCTGGGCGCCCACACCGCCCTGCGGGTCAGCGACCTTCTGCGCCTGCGCTGGGCGGATGTGTACGACTTTGAGCACGGATGCCTGCGGGACCGCCTTACGGTCACCGAGCGCAAAACCGGCAAGACGCGGATCATCGCCCTGAACCGCGAGGCGCTGCGGGCCCTGGCCCTCTTCTTTCCGCGCCGCGAGGGGGAGTATCTCTTCTCCAATCATCGGCGGGAGGAAAAGCCCATCAGCCGGGTCCAGGCCTGGCGGATCATCAAGAGCGCCGTGTCCGCGCTCGGGCTGACGGGTCACATCGGGTGCCACAGCCTTCGGAAGACCTGGGGATACAACGCGTGGTCCCGGGCGCGGATCCGCCCGGAGATCATCATGCAGATCTACAACCACACAAGCTTCGCCGTCACACGGCGTTACCTCGGGATCACCCAGGACGCCCTGGACGCGGCCTATCTGCAGATGCAGCTCTTCTGAACGTCATCTGCTCTCACGCCGCTTTCGGCTCGAAGAAGAGGCGGATCACGGTCTCCCGCAGGGCCTCCTCGTCCGGATAGAACTCGACATGGCGCGCGCCCATGCGGGCTTCGCCGGGGACGGTCTCGATGCCCTTGAAGGTATAGCCCTTCAGACGGTCAGCCAGCTGGGCCAGTTCATCCGTGATGAGGTCTGAAACCGCGTACTCCTCCAGGGTGTCGGCCAGGGTCAGGGCAAAGCGGTCGCCGGCGCGGAGCTTCTCATTCAGCCGGTCGTACAGGGCGTTCATATACACGCGCTGGCGTTTCATACGGCTGAGATTTGTGCCGTCGGTGACGTTGATTCTCGCCCGCACGAAGTGCAGCGCCTGGTCGCCGTGGAGGGTCACATCCGTCCCCTGGACCAGGACCGGGTCCGCCGCGGTGAGATCGTCGTCCACATGCACCGTGATTCCGCCCACAAGGTCGTTCAGGACCGGAATGGCGTCCATGGTCACGGCGTAGTAGTGGTCCAGGGGGACGTCATACAGCAGGCGCGAGACCGCCTGCACGGTGTTGCGGCAGCTGTCCTTGCCCCCGCTGCCATAGGTATGGGAGAGGGCGAGCTGCTGGGTGATGAGGCCGGTTTTGATTCCGCCGTAGCCAAGGCGACGGATCTCGGCCATGGTGTCGCGGTTGAGCTGGAGCGCGGTGGCGCTCTGATCCGCCGGGTCGATGACCAGCAGCATCAGAAAGTCGGATTGCAGGTCATTCAGGAGGTCCCCCTCGCTGACGGTGTCGATCCGCTCAGAGAACTTGTCCAGGCCCATGATCAGGACAGTCTCGACCCGGTCGCGCAGGCGGTACCAGCGCCCCTGATAGTAGACCTCCAGCTCCTGCGGGAGCGTGTCAATGCTGCGGGCGGCGATCTGCTCCGCCTCCCGCGCACGGTCCTGCTGCTCCCAGCGGTATAAGCCGAACAGGCCCGCCGCGATCACCGCCGCAAGCAGGGCGATGAACGCGGCAGACCTGCCGGTATGTCTCTTATGTCTGCGCAAAGTTCAGAGATCAGGCTGCCTCGACAACGGCAGTGATGATGCTCAGAACAGAGGGCTGGTCCAGAACGAAGGTGACCGTGCCCGCCTCTTCGTCGACGACGGTGTGGATCATGACCCACTCGCCGTTCACAAAGGCCATCATGCCGGCAAAGTCGGCAGGATTCTCAACGGCGATGGTGATGGTGGCGGGGTAGACGCTGGCAACAGCACGGAAGGGCTGGCTGGCGGTCAGGGTGACACCGGCGGGCTGAGCCTCAACAACAGCGGCGGGGATGGCGGCCTCTTTCTTCTCGGCCAGGTCCTTCTTCGCGGCGACCAGGTTATCGACGATGGCGACATAGTCCTCTTCCATCTTCGGGGTGGCTTCCTCAGGCAGGCTGCCAAGACCGACAATGACGGCATCCTCGCCCTCGGCGGCGTCCTCGGATTCGGCGGTCACTTCGCCGAGTGCCTCAACGGCCTCTTCCTCGGTGGCTTCGGCGTCGGCGATCTCTTCGGGCGTGGCGGCATCTTCCTCCTCGGCGGGAGCGGCAACGGCAGGAGCAGCTTCCTCAACCGCGGGAGCGCCGGAGGTGTCCTGAGTGGGGCTGTCGACGGCAAAGGCAGAGACGGCGATGCCGGAGAGCATCATGACTGCGAGCAGGACGGCTAAGAGTTTTTTCATGGGTTTCTTCCTTCCTTTCATCCTCAAAAATTATTAGGATACACATTTATATGCTCAACCGGTCTGTCCGACCAGCTTAGCAACAACGAGATAGCGCAGGTCCTCGTTCCGGGGGACATGCGTCGACAGGATCAGGACTCGGTCCGAATCCGTCAGGGTGATGCCGTCGTCATACTGACGCGACATGCTGTGGTACTGCCGAAAGGCCGTGAGAAAGGCTTCCAGCTCACCCGGCTTCTGAAAGCCGTTGTGGTCGTGGATGATATGCGTGCTGTTATACAGGCCCGCGCCGAAGGCCTGATACGACAGGGTCCCTGTCGGGGTGCAGATCCGGATCTCGCCGGCCCGCTGCAGTGATCCGTCCTCGGAATAGAACTTCATGAGGCCGGAAAACTGCCGGCCGGGGGTCAATTCCGATCCATAGAGCACCGTGACCGGGTCCGTGAAGTCCGCGGTATTGTAGGTGGCCTGGCAATAGACGCTTCCTCCCGCGTTTTCACTGCCGTCTGGGGCATGGCCGGCGTACCAGGTATCGTCCTCCGGATGGCGGAGCACAGGCTCGCTGAGTTCCATGCCGGGGATCACGAGCCAGCCGCAGATGTCGGGGTTCAGCTTCTCCAGTTCGGAAAAGTCGATCGGCTTTTCCTGCAGGGCGGCCTCGCGGGCCGTGTCCAGTACGTTTCCGGAGGTCTGCGCCGTTTTGCCGGCACAGCCGGAGAGACAGCAGACCAGCAGACTGCAGCACAGGAGCAGGCAACAGGACAGGATTTTACGATTCATAACCCGCCTCCCGAAGCAATGCCCGTCCCAACCGATCCATCTCGTTGAGGGTTGCCTTGCCAAGATGCCTGCGGATCATCTCAACCGCTTCGTCCATGCGCGGCGGGCGGGACGACACATTGTGCGCATCCGTCCCCAGGAGATGGATCCTGCCGTCCTGCAGAAGCTTCAGCGCCTTGCGCCGGGTCCGGAAGGGCAGGAAGAAGTCCGCGTTGGACTGCATCAGGATCCCCTCCTCCAGGAAATCATCCCAGACGGAGACCGGCTGTTTGAAATAATACCGCTCAATATGCGCCATGACGATCGTAAACTCACCGCTGCGGGCCAGTTCCATAACCTCGCGGATGTAGTACTCGCTCCAGGAATCAAAGGGCATCTCCAACAGGAGGATGTTGCTGCCCTCCATACAGAGCTGTGGAAGCTCTGCCATGTGGCTGATACCCGGGAAATAGAGCACCTCCGCGCCGAGAATGATCTCAGGCGCATCGGCGGGCAGGGCATCCGCCAGGCTTTCCCAGGCCGCCTCACGGCGTTCGAGGAAGCGATGGGGGGTACGCTGGGTCGCATAGAAGTGCGAGGTGGCGACGACGGTATCGATCTTCTGCTGCCGCATGGCGGCAAGCATCTGAAGACTCATCTCCACGCTTCTGCTGCCGTCGTCGATGCCTGGGAGAATATGGCTGTGGAAATCGATCATCCTTCGGATTCGCCGTATGCTTCCGTTTCTGCGGTCCCTGCCCCGGCACCCGGGGTATCATCGCCGGCGGCATCGAGGAACGCTTTCTTCTTGCTTCCGGTGGAGCTGGACTGGGAAATCTCATAGCCGTAGTCCGAACCGTAGCCGTAGCCATAGCCGTACTTCTTGCTGTACTTGCCGTAGGACTTGTAGCTGCTCTCACCGACCGCGGCGTCGGTCATGACAAACCCGAGGAATTTGACGCCGAGTTTCTCGACCTGGTACATGCAGTCAGCCAGGGCGCGCTTGTCCGTGTAGTTCTGGCGCACCACACCGATCAGCCCGTCGGTCCACTTGGAAATGACCAGGGCGTCGGCGACGATGTTAATGGGCGGCAGGTCGATGATAACGGTATCGAAGACACCGGAATAGCGCTCCAACAGGGCGTGCATCCGCTCAGAGCCCAGAAGCTCGGAAGGGTTCGGCGGGATATCTCCGGCGGGGAGGATATACCAGTTGTCAAAATAACCGGACTTCCGCAGGCAGCTCTGCTCCGCATTCATCCCGGCGATCAGGTTGGAGAGGCCAGGCGCGCCATGGATCTCCAGTTTTGCCGCCACACTGGGCAGACGCATATCCGCATCGATGAGCAGGACCTTTTTCCCGGTCTGGGCGATCGTATAGGCGATGTTCACCGAGGTGGTGGACTTGCCTTCTCCACGGACGGAGCTGGTCACGCCAATGATGTGGCAGGGCTTCTCCGGGAGGGAGAAATTAAGATTCGTCCGGAGAAGCTTATACGACTCCGCCGCCGCGAAGCTCAGATTGTCGCAGACCAGTCCCTTCTGCTTGTTTCTGCGGGAAGGCTTGACGGTCTGTTCGGTGGTTTCTTTCTTTGCCATCAGCTGACGCCTCCCTTCTTGGCCGACGCGCTGTAATACCCATACTTTTTGGATGTCTTGGCGGTCAGGTCGGGGATCGTGGCCAGGACGGGCAGCTGATAATTCTGGAGGAGGTAATCCTCACTGTGGATCACATTGTCCGTATAGGCCGAGAGCAGCACAATGCCGGCGCAAAGGACCATGCCGAAGAGCAGGCCGATGGCGGCATATTTGATATAGCTGGGCGAGACGCGCTGATGCGGCGTAACCGCATAGTCGACGATCTCGACCGAGCTGTTGGCAACAATGTCCGATATTTTATCCGGGAGGATATTGGCGATGACATTGGCAAGAGTTCTCGCCTCCTCCGGATTCGGTGAGGTGACCGACACCTGGAAAAGGCCCGTGGCGTTCACCGCCTTGGCGGAGATCATCTCCCGCAGTTCCTCGTAGGTATAGTCCACACCGCTCTGGGAGATCACCTGTTCCATATTGGCACGGGACTGAAGAATGGCCACATAGGTGTCCACCAGGTCCGAGGCCGCGCTCAGCTCACCGGTGCTGATGGCCACGGCGCTGGAGAGAGAGAAGGTGCTGTTATTGACATAGAACAGCGCATTCGCCTCGTACTTGGGCGTCTTGAAAAAACGCGCATACCCGAAAAGGAGCGCCGCAAACGCGATTCCGACCAGCATGATCGGAACAATCTGTCTCCACAGAATACGCACAACCTCAAGGAGGTCGATATATTCTTCCTGTCTGTCGTCTTTCTTGATCATGAATTTTCTTCCGCTTTCCCGGTCTGCCCGACACCGTGTGCGGTGTAGGTGTCCCTGATTTTCGCGTCAAGCACGGCGATCTTCTGATCCAGCTCGGCTTCTTTCTGCTGCATCTCCAGCTTCAGCGCCGCGTTCTTCACCGCCGTATCCCGGTGCAGGGAGAGGGCCGTATCAATACTCGCAGAGCGGAACTTGGAGAGGAGCAACTGTTGGGCCGGGGTCAGCGTTTCCAGATACATCTCATGGAGGACCTCCGGATCCGTAGTGTCCACATAGATATTCGGGGTCGGTCCCACCTGTTCAAAGTCGGCAAGAAGATCCTCCTCATAGAGCAGTTCCTTCCAGCTGTCCAGAACTTCGATGAAATTCGCCTTTTCCTGACTCTCGATGTTCTTGTTCTTCGCCTTGTCCCAGATCTCGTTGAGCTGGACCGTGAAAACAAGGTTGGCCCCGTCGGTACGGCCGAGGAGCTCCAGATCGGCATAGGAGCCGGTGTAACCGAATGGCATGGCCCCGGTCTTCCACAGCGGCGCCGTCACATCCGAAACCGTATTGCTGCGTCCGTCTGACGCGTTCGTAATCACGGTCTTGATCCCGCACTCGATCAGCTCTTCATCCATGGTCTCGCTGTCATACTCGTCGTTCGGGAAGTACACGGCCGTCGGTGCGGGCAGGTTCATTGTCTCCAGGAAGCGTCCAAGTGCATCATACCAGTTTTTGAAAGATCCACCGACGTTCTCATACTTCACGCACAGGCCCCAGCCGTCCGCCAGCAGGGTGCGGATCTGTTCGGCGGTGAGCTTGTTGTAGTACGCGGGGACCTCAACAAACGACAGCGGCAGCACGCCGACGATGTCGCGGCTGCGCATCACCGGCCAGACATCCGTAAAGATCTGTGCATCCAGGGTTGTGAACAGGATCTCCACCGTGCCGTAATCCCGCATCTTCAGGGCGTAGTCGGTCTCGAGGTTTTTCTTCTCCAGAGCGAGAGACTCGCGCTCGCGCTCCAGCGGCTCGACCTCGGAATATAAGTTGCGCATCCGCTCATCGTCCTCGCGCTCGGTCTTCAGCAGGTAGTACCCGCCGCCGCCCAGCAGCGCGAGAATCAGAATCAGCGCAATCGCTTTACGAAATGTCATAGATCTATCTCCGGTCTGAAACGTAGTAGTTGAAAGGAGCAGCCGCGCATCAGAAGCAGCACAGCCGGACAGATTGATAACATTATATCATTCTGTAATTATAGCACACTAAATTATAGCATCTGATCAGTCATATTTCAACATGGAATTGTTCAAAAAAATGTACAAATTCTTATGCTTTGTTTCAGGACTTTTTATCTTTTCAGTCAGGGATAACGCCCCCGGGCAGGACAGGCGCAGATCCCGGACGGATGAAAGGACCGCCCACCCCTGCCCTGTCGCGGGCGGGTGAGCGGTTTCTTTCCTGTCATGATGCGATTCTGCGGCTTCGCGGCTTTGCAGCTCCGGCCGCGCCTCAAGGCTCCGGTTACGCCGCGCAGCTCCGGTTACGCCTCGCAGCTCTCTCCGTGGGGGTCGTCGCTCTCTTTGAACATCTCGGGGTCATAGGCGATGCCGTTTTTGTCGTAGTAGTCCTTCACCGCGGCGCGGACGGCCTCTTCGGCCAGAACGCTGCAGTGGATCTTGTGGGTGGGCAGCCCGTCAAGCGCCTCCACCACGGCCTTGTTGGAGAGTTCGAGGGCTTCCTCCACGGGCTTGCCCTTGATGAGCTCGGTGGCCATGGAGCTGGTGGCGATGGCGCTGCCGCAGCCGAAGGTGTTGAACTTGACATCGGTGATGATGCCGTCGTCAACCTTGATATACATGCGCATGATGTCGCCGCACTTGGCGTTGCCGACCTCGCCGATGCCGTCGGCGTCATCCAGCTTGCCGAGGTTGCGGGGATTGCGGAAATGGTCCATTACTTTATCACTATAGAGTGCCATGATTTTTCTCTCCTTTATTATTCTGTCTCATCCCCCGCGGCGGGCGGGGCAGGCGTTTGCGTAATCAAATCAGGTGTTTGAGCTCGCCCTTCTCCAGTTCGTCCCAGACGGGGCTGATGCTGCGCAGATATTTCACGACCTTCGGAACAACTTCGACGATGTGGTCGATCTGCTCCATGGTGTTGTACTCGCCGATGGACAGGCGCAGGCTTCCGTGGGCGACCTCGTGCGGCAGGCCGATGGAGAGCAGCACATGGCTCGGATCCAGAGAGCCGGAGGTGCAGGCGCTGCCCGAGGAGGCGCAGATGCCCTGGTCGTCCAGCATGAGAAGGAGGCTCTCGCCCTCGATGCCCTCAAAGCACATGTTCACCGTACCGGGCACGTGATGCTCGAGGCTGCCGTTAATCTTGCTGTGGGGGATCTTGCTGAGCTCGGCGAAGAGCTTGTCGCGCATGGGGATGATCTTCGCGGTGTTCTCCTCCATGTGGTCGCAGCTCTCCTTCAGCGCCGCGGCCATGGCGACGATGCCGGCGACGTTCTCGGTTCCGGCGCGCTTGCCGCGCTCCTGGGCGCCGCCCTCGATGATGTTGGTGAGAACGATCCCCCGTTTTGCGTACAGGATGCCGACGCCCTTGGGGGCGTGGAACTTATGGCCGGACATGGAGAGCATGTCGATGTTCATGGCCTTGACGTCGATGGGCATGTGGCCCGCGGCCTGAACCGCATCCGTATGGAAGGGGACCTTCCGCTCGCGGCACAGGGCGCCGATCTCGGCGATGGGCTGGACGGTGCCGATCTCGTTGTTGGCAAACATGATCGTCACGAGGCAGGTGTCGTCCCGCAGGGCGTTCTCGACATCCTCAAGCCGGATCACGCCGTCGGAATGCGGATCCAGCAGCGTGACCTCATAGCCCTCCTTCTCAAGTCTGGAGAGGGTATGCAGGACGGCGTGGTGCTCAAACTGGGTGGAGATGATGTGCTTCTTCCCCTTCCGCGCGCCCATCCGGGCAGCGGAAACGATGGCCTGGTTGTCGGCCTCGCTGCCGCCGGAGGTAAAGTAAATCTCCTTCGGGTCGGCGTTGATGTACCGGGCGATCGTCTCGCGGGACTCGTCCAGAGCTTCCTTCGCCCTCTGTCCGAGGGCATAGAGGCTGGAGGGGTTTCCGTACTGATCCGTCAGGTACGGCATCATCGCGTCCAGCGCCGTTTTGCTGACGCAGGTGGTCGCGGCATTGTCCGCATAAACAAACATGGTGTCTCCTTCTTTCTATTATCAGTTTTCACCGTTTCATCGGTTTACATAATTCTATTGTGCTGCTTATTCCTATGATTTCACTGGGGATTATATCATAGTTTGCAGGCTTGTCAAGTCACATTGCGGCGATTTTGTCTCATCCGCGCATTCGGCGATGCCGGCCCGGAGCTCCGGCCTTCACGCCGGCGCGATCTCCCCTGCCGCGGCCCACTTCTTCCCGCTCATGAGGTCCGCAAGGGTGACAGATGACAGATACGCGTTGGTCAGGTCGTCCAGCTCCTTCCACATCGGGATGGTGAGGCAGGCCGCGGCGTGGTCGCACGTGACCGCCCCGGCCTGGATGCAGGATACCGGGGCCAGGTTGTCCTCAATGCTGTCAAGGATTTCGAGGACCGTATAGTCCCCCGGCGCCCGGGTCAGACGGTAGCCGCCCTCCTTGCCGCGGGTGCTCTCCACGAGGCCCGCCTTCTTCAGATGGGAGATGATCATCTCCAGGTATTTCAGGGAGATGTTCTGCCGCTCCGCCGTCACCTTCAGCGAGACGTAGCCGTCCTCCGGATGCTGGGCCAGGTCCAGCATGACGCGCAGTGCGTAGCGGCCCTTGCTGGTGATGTTCATATGCCGCCCTCCTTCTCTTTTTTCGCAGTGCCATCAATATACCACAAATTTTATAGGAATTAAAGAGAAACTTTCATTCGCCTGCGACGTCAGCCGGTCGTAAAACGGCAGAAGCCCCGGGAGTCGCACCTCCCGGGGCTTCGAAAGAGGAATTTATGACAGCAGCATGCGGTCGTTGTCCAGTGCGCGGCCGACGCCCGCCTTGAAGCGCCGCAGCAGGTCCTCAACGGTGAGGCCACGGCGCTCATCCCCCGCGATGTCGAGGATGATATCCCCGCTGTCCATCATGAGGGTGCGGTTGCCGAGGTCCAGGGCGGACTGCATGTTGTGGGTGATCATCAGGCAGGTGAGGTGGTCTTCCTCCACAATCTCCCGCGTGAGTTTCAGGACCTTCTCGGCCGTCCCGGGGTCCAGGGCCGCCGTGTGCTCGTCCAGGAGGAGAAGCTTGGGATTGGCCATGGTGGCCATCATCAGGGTCAGTGCCTGTCTCTGACCGCCGGAGAGCAGACCGACGGGCTGCTTCATGCGGTTTTCCAGGCCCATGTTGAGCAGGGCGAGACGGTCACGGAAGTTGTCCTTCTCGGCTTTGGTGACATGGCTGAGCCAGCCGCCGCTGCCCGCCGCAAGGGCGAGGTTCTCCTCGATGGTCATGCCGGGAGCGCTTCCCAGCATGGGGTCCTGGAACAGCCGGCCGATGATCTTTGCCCGCCTGTATTCCGGGAGGAAGGTGATGTCCCGCCCGTCCAGAACGATGCTGCCGGCGTCGGTGTAGAAGCTGCCGGCGATGGCGTTGAAGAGCGTTGACTTTCCCGCGCCGTTTGCGCCGATGATGGTGACGAAGTCGCCCGGGTCCAGGTGCAGCGAGAGGTCCCGTATGGCGCATTTTTCGTTCACGGTGCCGGGGTTGAAGGTTTTGGAGATATGGGTCAGGGTCAGCATCTCAGCGCACCTCCTTCCCTTCTCCCGTGGCGGAAGCCGCGCCGGTTCGGCCGGTTTCCCGACCGTGGCTGAGGCGGCGGCGGAGCATGGGGGCCTGGCTCTTCAGATAAGGTCCGGAGATTGCGATAATGACAATGACGGCGGAGACGAGCTTCAGCATCGAGGCCGGCATGTCAAAGCGCAGAGCGATGGCATAGACCAGGCGGAAGATGAACGAGCCCAGAACCACGCCCACAGCGCGTTTGGGGATACTGCCCCGACCCATGAACGTGCCTCCGATCAGGAGGCTCGCCAGGGCGATGGTCACCATGCCGGTGCCGATGTCGATGTTCACGGACTTCTGGGACTGAGCCAGGAGGCAGCCGGAGAGAGCTGTGAAAGCGTTCGCCACACAGAGGCCGACCGTCGTCGTAAAGGCAGGATTGATGGATGACGAGCGCACCATGTCCGGGTTGTTGCCTGTGGCGCGGATGGCAAGGCCGAGCCGTGTCCGCAGGAAGAGCGAGAGGAAAACAATCACCGCGATCACCGCGATCAGAGCAACAAGAAGCTTGTACTGGGCCGAAAAGGGCGTGTCCCTGAGCAGGGCCTTCGCCTTGGAGAAGACGGTCTCGGTTTTGTTCATGTTCAGGAGCGAGGAATTGCCCATGACAGCGATGTTGATGGAATAGAGGCCTGTGTTCACAATGATTCCGGCGAGAAGGCTCTCGACACCCATCCGGGTCTGCAGAAGCGCCGTCACGAAGCCGGAGACCACCCCCGCGCACATCGCCGCCGGCAGGGCCAGCCAGGGGTGCCCGGAAATGGCAACGACGGCGCCGACACAGGCGCCGAGGGTGAAGCATCCGTCCGTGGACAGATCGCAGACATTCAGCATGGAATAACTCAGGAACAGCGCCAGAACCGTCAGGGAGTTGATCAGTCCCAGCTCAAGCGCCGTCTGGCCCAAACCGAGGGCGGCAGATAAGGTCATGGGTTTCTATCCTCTTTCATAGTAGTCGGTCTCACCCCGCCCTGCGGGCGGGGTGAGACGCGGTAGGAACAAATCGAGGGCGGCAGATAAGGTCATTACGGAGCAGAGCGGTCAGCCGTCCGGTGGAGAGAGACGCTCCGGTGTTTACGCGAGATCGCCGAAAGACTCGGCAGTGGTAATGGGGTTCACCTGGGTGCAGAGGGGGGCGAAAGCTTCGGCGACGGTGTCATAGTCCATACCGAGGGCCTCGCAGGTCTCGGTGTTCACGGTGGCGGTGCCGTTGTCGAAGGTCAGGACCGCGGTATCCGCGGGGTTGGCGCCCTCAAGGAGGAGCTTCGCGATCATGTTGCCGGTCTCGACGCCGAGGTTGGCGTAATCCACGCCATAGCCCACGAAGGCCCCGTTCAGCGCGAAGGAGTCGGCGCCGGTGTAGTGCGGGATTCCCGCTTCGGCGAGAGCCTCATAGATGGAGAGCTCGGCAGTCATGATGGTGTTGTCGGTCGGGGTAAAGACGGCATCCGCACCGTCGGCGATCAGGGCATCAACCGCGAGCATGACCTCGTCCACGGTGGTGCCGTTATAGTCCTTGTAAGCAACACCCTTCTCGTCCAGGAAGGCCTTCGCCTCGGCGATGGGGGTGGTGGAGGAATCCTGGCCCATGTCATAGAGCAGGGCGATGCTGTCGGCCTCGGGGTCGGCGGCGAAGATGAGCTTCATAACGGCGGCGGTGTCCAGGCCGTCCGAGGTGCCGGTGATGTTGGCACCGGGGGCATCCATGGACTCGACCAGGCCGGTTGAGATCGGGTCGGAGACCGCGGCGAAGACCACGGGGATGCCGTTATCCTCGGTGGCGGCCTGCATGCTCATGGCGACCGGGGTGGCCACGCCGACCATCAGATCCACGTCGTCGGCGATGAAGTTCTGGATAATCTGGGCCATGACGTTGGCATCGGCGTTGCAGTTGTCATAGCTGATGTCGAAGGTCACGCCCTTCTCCTCGCCGATGGCGGCGAGCCGGTTCTGAATATTCTCGACAATCTGGTTCAGAGACGCGTCATCCACATAGTTGCAGATGCCCACTTTGAAGACGGTATCGCCGGCATCGGCCGCAAAGGCCGCGGTGCCCAGGCTCAGGATCATGGCGAGGATCATCATGACGGAAAGTATCTTTTTCATGGTTATTACTCCTTTAAAGCTTTTTATTCTATATTTATCTTCTATTATGTTCTGATATTTCTACTTTGCAGATTATGTGCACAGATCATGTGCTGATATTCTTTTCTTTCGCGGCACGCCATCGCCGCCATCGTCTGTGCAAGATAAACATTTCAAACGCCTCCACAGCAATACGGGAATAATACAACATGATGAACTTCAAAAAACAAAAATCCCGTCCCCGCATACAGTCATGCTGGGACAGGATCAGAAAATCCTGCGGTGCCACCCGGCTTGACGCTTTCGCGTCCTCCTCACCCGTACCATCATACGGTGGCTTTGTTCACGGAGTGCCGCTCCGTCGCACATAGGGCGGGAACCCCGCCTTCCGATTGCCCTCCGAAGTCCATTCACACGATCCTGTCTGTACCGCGCTCTCAGCTCTGCGCAGCTCTCTGTACCATCCCCGGACCGGTTACTTGCTCTTCATCAACGGTTTAAACAGCCTTATGAAGTTGTGTCGTATTTTACTACGTTATAGTGCTAAAGTCAAGAAGTATTTTTCCTGCAAAAAAGAGAGCCCCGAGGAATCGGAGCTCTCTGGTGACCCGTACGGGATTTGAACCCATGTTACCGCCGTGAAAGGGCGGTGTCTTAACCACTTGACCAACGGGCCATAGAAAAGGCGCAGGATTGGCTGCGCCTATGGTAGCGGCACCTGGATTTGAACCGGGGACACTGCGGGTATGAACCGCATGCTCTAGCCAGCTGAGCTATGCCGCCATTCGGATAGCGAAGTGTATATTACCAGAAATCTCTCCGATTGTCAACAGTTTTTTCATGCCCCGGCCTGAATTTCCGGAAGGGATCCATGGCCGGAAAAAAACTGATTTCCGGTTTTTTCTGTTGTCGGAGGACAATGTTTGTGATACAATGATATTTAGTGGATTTTCGGTTTCTTTTTCCCGTATTATTGTTTCACAAATCATGATTTCATATCAAATATCAATTTAATTCAGGAGGTATCTCACCATGAGTGTCGAATTCGCAAAAGAGTTTGAAGCCATCGTCAACAAAGCCCGTGCCGAAGGAAAACGCATGCGCGTTGCCGTCGCAGGCGCGGATTCCGAGTCCATCCTGCAGGGCGTGTTTGAAGCGGAGGCCGACGGCTTTGTGGAGCCGATCCTGATCGGCAACTACAAGAGAATTCAGGAGATGACCGAGCGTCTCGGTCTGAAGGACCGTCACTATGACCTGCAGCCGGTGGATGACAACACCAACGTGGTCCAGTTCGCCATCGAGATGATCAAGTCCGGCAATGCCGACTGCCTGATGCGCGGCAATACCTCGACAAGAGACCTGCTGATGCCGGTACTGAACAAAGCCAACCACCTGATCCGCGACGACCGTCTGGTCACCCATGTCTGTTTTCTGAAGATTCCGGGATACAGCAAGCTTCTGGCCGTATCTGACGTGACGCTGCTGATTAACCCGTCCGCCGACGCCCGCAGAGAGGTCCTGAAGAACCTGGTGCGCGCGCTCCGCGTCTTCGATGTGGAGCATCCGAACATCGCCCTGCTGGCCATGGTTGAGAAGCCCAGCTTCCACATGCGCGACACCGTTGAGGATCAGACCATGGTGCGCGAGCACCAGATGCGCCCCATCGCCGACTGCAACATCGCCGGTCCCATCGCCTATGACCTCATCATGAGCAAGGAAGCCGCGCGGCTGAAGAACTACGACTGCCCGTACTGCGGCGAGTTTGACGGCATCGTCGTGCCGAACCTCATGAGCGGCAACCTCCTGATCAAGGTCCTGCAGATGAACGCCGGCGCCACCAGCTGCGGCATTCTCGTGGGCGCGAAGATTCCGGTCGCCATTACCTCCCGCAGCGACTCCCCGGACAAGGCGTATCTGTCCCTGGCCGCCTGCACCGCAATGTGGAAGGATCCCGATCATAAATATTTTGGAAAAGAGTAATACGCCGGATACGAAAAGCCCCGCCGATTGGCGGGGCTTTTCGTTTGTATTGGGTTTTCGTTCTAATCCGCCAGGATCTCTTTGAGTGTCAGATCGCGGCCGGTCAGGGGGGTGAGTTTCTCACTGCTGCAGTTCGGGCAGCGCAGCCGGTTCACATCCGCGGGGAATTCCTCGCCGCAGTCCATGCACCGGGCTGTCCCTTCAAGTTCCTCGACGACGAACTCCACACCCTCCAGCTCGGTGCCGTCGGTCACGGCCTCCCAGCAGTCGGACATATAGGCGGGGACAACGCCGCTGAGGGAACCGACCTCGACGGTGATCCGCCGGATGGTCTCCAGCTCCTCGTCCCGGGCGATGCCGCGCACCATCCTGAGCAGCGCGTCGCAGATACCGAGTTCGTGCATTACTTTGTGACCGTTTTCCTGACGATATTCCCGGTCTTCTTCACGAGGCCGGCGGCCGCCTTGATGGGCATGGTCTCGTATCTGCCGGCGTGCCAGTCGCGCACCTTGTTCAGGTGGATGGCGTCGAACTTGCAGCGGGTTGTGCAGATGCCGCAGCCGATGCAGAGGTATGGGTCGACCTTGGTGGCGCCGCAGCCGAGACAGCGGGCTGTCTCTTTGCGGACCTGCTCCTCGGTGAAGGTCACGCGGGCATCGGAGAAGGTCTTTGCCTTCTCCTTGTTATAGCCGTGGATCTGGCGGTGGGTCTTGTCGAAGTCGGCGATCTCAAGCTGGACATGTTCCTTGTCCAGGGCGGTATAGACACGGCGGTCACGGCCCATGGTAAGGGTCTGGCCCGGATGGACATAGCGGTGCAGGGAGATGGCGGCCTCCTTGCCGGCGGCGATGGCGTTGATGGCAAAGCTGGGTCCGGTATACACGTCGCCGCCGACGAAGAGGTCCGGCTCGGCGGTCTGGTAAGTCAGGCTGTCGGCTTCGGCGGTTCCTTTGGCGGTGGTCTTCAGCGCGCCGACATCCAGGCTGCCCCAGTCGACCTTCTGGCCGATGGCGCCGATGACGGAGTCGACCGCGATGGTCTCGAACTTTCCGGTGCCGACGGGTTTGCGGCGGCCCTTCTCATCCGGCTCGCCGAGTTCCATGATCTCGACCCGAAGGCCGGTGACCTTTCCGTCCTCGCCGACGATCTCCACCGGCGCGTTCAGGAAGCGGAACTGTACGCCCTCGTCCTTTGCCTCGCCGGCTTCCTCGGGATCGGCGGGCATCTCGGCCTCGGAACGGCGGTAGATGATATACGTCTCCTCGGCACCGAGACGGACTGCCGTACGGCAGACGTCCATGGCGACGTTTCCTGCGCCGACCACGGCGCAGCGCTTTCCGATTTCGGGCCGTCCGCCGAGGTTCACTTCACGCAGGAAGTCCACGCCGCCCCAGACACCCGTGAGGTCCTCGCCGGGGATTCCGAGCGGGGCCGACTTCTGGGCGCCGATGGCGAGATAGAAGCCCTTGTAGCCCTCGTCACGGAGCTGCTGGATGGTGACGTCCTTGCCGACCTCGACGCCGCATTTGAACGTGACACCCATCTCGCGGATGATGTCAATCTCGGCGTTGAGCACATCCTTCTCCAGGCGGAAATTCGGGATGCCGAGGGTCAGCATGCCGCCCGGCACCGGGTTGCGGTCGAAGACCGTGACCGGATAGCCCTTCTTCGCCAGGTAATAGGCGCAGCTGAGTCCGGCCGGGCCGGAGCCGATGACGGCGATCTTCTCGGTATAGGGTTTTCCGATCTGGTTGACCATCTTCGGGATCCGACGGGTCTCGCTGTTGAGGTCGTGGTCGGCGATAAAGCGCTTGACTTCGTCGATGGCGACAGCCTCGTCGACGCCGCCGCGGGTGCACTCGGCCTCACATTTCTTGTTGCAGATGCGGCCGCAGACGGCGGGCAGAGGATTCTCGGTGCGGATGAGGTCCAGCGCGTCCTCATAGCGTCCCTGGGCGGCGAGCTTCAGATAGCCCTGGACCGGGATGTGGGCGGGGCACGCCACCTTGCAGGGGGCTGTGCCGCTGGGGAGGACATCCTGGCGGTTCTCGCGGTAATCGGGGTTCCAGGCGTCCTTCGAGACGATATGCTCGGAGAGCTTGGTGTACTTCTGGGGAGCGATGTTCACCGTGCTGCAGAGCTTCTGGCCCAGCTTGAGGGCGTTGGCCGGGCAGACTTCCACGCACTGGGCGCAGGCGACGCATTTGGCCTCGTCCACCTCAGCCACGAAGTTGGAGCGGATGGCGTCACGGGCGCCGAACATCAGGCCGACACGCAGACCGAAGCAGGCGCAGGAGCAGCAGTTGCAGATGGCCGCGCTCTCGCCGGCTTCCTCGATGTTGGGGATATCGTGCATGAGGCCGTTCTCCTCAGCGCGGGCGATGATCTCCAGCGCCTCTTCGCGGGTGATCTCGCGGGCGCGGCCGGTGCGGATATAATGCTCCGCACCCTTGCCCATCTGGATGCACATCTCCTCCGCCAGGTGCCCGCATCCGTCATTGAGGCTTGTGCGGGAGGCACGGCAGGAGCAGGGAGAGACGCAGAACCGGTCATACTTGTTGAGGTAATAGCTGAGCTTTTCATAGTCGTGGACATTCGGGATGTCTTTGATGGCGCTCTCCACAGGGACAACGCGCATCAGGCCGTAGCCATTCGGGAGCAGCGGGGACATGGTCTGCATACGGATGCGGGTGTACTCCTCGAACGCCCGTCCGACTTCGGGGTGGGTGTCCAGGAGCTCCTGGTTATTGACCAGCATCTCCATGATGCCCGGGGCGAAGATCTGCATGAAGTAGACATCCTCGCCGAGGGTCGGGTCATAGGTGCAGCGGAAGATGCCGATCCAGGCGAGGTGCTTTGCGAGCTTCTCCACCTCTTCGACCGGCTTGCCGACCTTCCTGGCGAGGTAGCCGGCGGTGCGGAGCTTTCTCAGGCCGGCGGCGATGGCGACATCCGCCTCGTCATCGGTCACGATGCTCGCGAGACTGTAGTACTCAGGAGCGTTTTCATCGATCTTGTTCACAACGCCGGTGATACCGCCGACAATGTGACAGAGTTTTACAATTTTGGGTCTCAGTTCTGCCATTTTTCTCTCCGTTGATTCATATTTTTTTCTATCGATCAATCGCTATTCTGCGATGTGGATCCTCTTTACCATAATAGCTGAGATCACGCCGATTACCACCCCGGCGACCGTTCCGCTCAGAAGCAGGAACGGCAGATAGTAGCGCAGTACGTCGGTCTCAAGGATGAGACAGGCCATGGCAATCTGGCCGATGTTGTGGAGAATGCCGCCTGCAACGCTCACCACGATCTCGGTGAATTTCCCGCTCTTTTTCAGAAGGCCCATGCCGATCAGGCTCAGCGCCGCACCGGCAAGGCTGTAGAACATGCTTGCAAGGCTGCCGAAGAGCATCGACACCAGAACGACGCGGACGAGGGAAACCGCCACAGCTTCCTTCCAGCCCAGCTTGTAGAGCGCGAAGACGACGGCGATGTTCGCAAGGCCCACCTTCACACCGGGGACGGCCACGAAGGCGGGAATCTGGCTCTCGATAAACGAGAGGATCATGGCGAGAGCTGTCGTGAGCGCCATGACGGTCAGCTTTCCGGTCTTCATGTCATTCCGTCCACAAGGGCGTTCTGTTCCCCGCCCTCGACCACGACGATCAGCCGGTTTGGCAGGCAGGCGATGAATTCCCCGTTGCGGCTGATTTTCCCCATGCCCATGCAGACCTTGTCAGGGCAGTTGGCCTCGCTGACCCAGGCCTCGCCGTTTTCAACGACAAGGATATTGCTCCCGCCGTTGAGCGGGAAGGTGCCGTTGGTCTTCAGCGGGTATCGGCCGATCTCCAGGCCGTCCACTGTGACGACCGCCTCGGCGCCGGTTCCGGTGGCCTTCTCCTGGTTGTTCCGAACCATAAAAAACAGCAGCAGCGCAGCCAGCAGAACAATCCCCACCAGAATCAGATCCCGGGTATATTTCTTTTTCTCTGTTTTTTCCATCCAAGCCCTGTGTTCCATTTCCGCGGATAATTCAAAGGATGCTTCAAAGAAAATGCCGCCACCGGCGGCATTTTCAGGTCTCACGCTGATCCAGCCGGCAAAGACCGGACTCCGGTCAGACTGTTCCGGCAGTCAGGGTGCCGGAAGAAAAACCTTGTTCCCATCGTACATCATCAGGAACTCCTCCAGGCAGAGGTCGTTGTCCATGATGTAGCGGGCGGCCTCCTCGCCGACATAGCGGAAGTGGGCCGGATGGCGGCAGGCCACGCCGTAGTACTGTTCCTTGCCCTCCGGGTAGCGGAGGATGAAGCCGTATTCGGCACAGTGTTCCACCGCCCATTCGTAGAGTTCGGTTTCCTGCATCTCCGGATCGTCAAAGATCTCATACAGCGCCGCGCGGTACAGCACATCCGTAAAGTCGATAGCAAGACCGGTCTGGTGCTCGTCAATGCCCTGGGCGAGGAAGTGATTCGCCGTCTCGACAGCATCACGGTGATAGACGTTGTTAAAGTAGCTCAGATACCAGCTGTTGAGGAATTCGGAATTGCGGAACGCGGCGCTGACCCAGACATTGGTGCAGGCCTCCCGGGCCGCGTTGACAAACGCAGTCGCCGGTTCCACAATACGGGCGTCAATCCCCTGGCCTTCGAAGTTTGCATAGGGCGGCGCATATTCCATGCCGATGCTGTTATAGGAGTTTGCCAGAAGAAACTCGAAACTGTTGATGTCGATATCCGGCAGGGGTGCGGGGGGTTCCGGCGCCGTGACCGCCACAGCGTCCGGGACCGCCTCGGCAGCGGGTTCCGGGATGGTCCCGGCGCCGTCTTCCGCGACCGGTTCTGCAACAGGCTCCGCCGCCATGTCGGCGGGCGGCAGCCCGGCCTCTTCGGAGGCGGGGGCCGCAGGTTCTTCGACGGTCTCGATCACGGCGGCCTGCGCCTCAGGCGTCGGGGCGGGAGGAGTTGCAACCGACTCCGCCAGAGAGGGGGTCGGGGTGATCCGCACCGCGTTCAGTTCCTTCAGCCGGTCGATGGGTCCGCAGCCCGCAAGTGCGAAGCACATGAACAGCAGCAGCATCGCCGCCGCTGTGATACACAGGATTCTCTTCATTGCCGGGGGCTTACTCCACGCCGTAGAGGGCCAGGAACTCCTCCAGGCAGAGGTTGTTCTGCATCATATAAGTCGCAGGCTCCACGCCCACATAGCGGAAGTGCCACGGTTCATAGATGATGCCGGTGATGCTGTCGGCGCTGCCGCTCTTGTCCGCGGGATAGCGAACCACGAAGCCGTACTCCGCGCAGTGTTCCTTCAGCCACTGGTAGGTATCCGTAAGCTCCAGAGAACTGTCCTTCAGCTCGCGATAGTAGTCCGTGATGTCGCAGACCAGGCCGCTCTGGTGCTCACTGGTACCGGGACGGGCAACAATCGTCGCGGCGACCTCGGGCGAATAGCCCTGGCCGATCTTCCGCTCGTAGAGATAGTTCTGGGTGTCATAGGAGCGGTAGCCCGAGGACAGATAGACCGGGAGTCCGGCCTGCCTGCAGCCCTGGGTGAAGTCAATCAGGGGCTGGGCGATCCGCGAGTCCACCGGGCAGCGGTAGTCGCTGTAATCGTAGGAGATATCCGTGTCCTCACCGTTCATGCTCAGATAAGCCAGCTGGGGCGGCTCATAGGTCTCGATGGGGTGTTTGGCATTGACAAGCATCAGCTCCCAGCTGTGAACGTCGACCACAGGCGGTGTCGGCAGACCGAGCTCCGCCGCCTTGAGTTCCTCCGGGCGCGGGGTCGGCTCCGGGGTCGGCTCCGGCGTGGGTTCCGGCGTGGGTTCCGGCGTCACCTCGGCCGGTGCGGCTTCCATCACAGCGGCTTCCGGCGCGGGCGTACTGGCCGCGGCCGCGGGCTTTTTCTGTACATTGCCCACCTCATTGCTCATCACGCTGTTGGTCATCCATCTCACCTGATACCAGCCAAAAAGGATCAGAATAATGATCCCGAATACCAGGCGCACAGGGCGGCTGTATCTCATGAAACGCCCCTCCTCACTCTCATCAGTGTTATTTTTTATTTTAACATTTTCCTTTGCTCCGGTCAATGCTTCCCGGGAGGAATTCTGCCGGTTTTTCCGAAAAGTTTCAGATGTTCCTGATCTGGTTCTGGATCAGGAGTCCGACGGTATCCGCCAGCTGGTCAACGGACCGGATCCGCGCAAAATCGCGGCCATAGACCGTCCGCGCAGCCGGGAGATCCTCATCCTCGCCGGTGAAGACGCAGATCACCGCGATCCCTTCAGCCCGGGCACGGCGCACCTCATAGGCAGTGTCCCGCACGCCGGTCTCCTGCTCATAGGAGATGAAGCTCTCCTCTTCCTCGTTCCAGATGCGGACGATATCCTGGGGCTTCACATCCGACAGGATGATCAGGATGCGGTGCTCACAGGCCGCGTTCTCCATCATGGTCCGCACCAGCCGGACCGCGAGCCCGTCGCGGTTGCAGCCGTTGGAGACATAGTCGAAGATCCGGTCGTTTTTTCCGGATTCCCAGTAGTCGCGGAAGATCCGGACGACGGTGTAGCCGGTCATGGAGCAGAAGCCCATCACCCGGCATGGAATGCCGCAGCGGCTCAGGGCCTCGGCGATGCAGTAGCCCTGGCCGGAGATGCTCTCCAGGCGGCCCTTCTGAGAAGTGGATGCGTCAAGAAGGATGTCGACGCTGACGTCGCCGGCGTTGCTGTTTTCCCGGCGCCGGAAGACGTCCGGATCGTTCAGGTCCAGTGCCCGCCAGACACGGCCGGCTTCCAGTTCGCCGGCGTTTCCCCTCACGGTATAGGGCTGGAGGTAAAGCAGGACGGAGTTCTGGATCTTCTCCACGAGTCTGGAGATGGCGATGCGGTTCTGGGCCTCATGTGCGTGGAAAACAGCGCGGTTTCGTGCGATCTGGGCCGCTTCTTTCTCTTTCTGCAGGGCTTCGAATCCGTTGCGGATGTGGGCGGTTGCCGCCTCGCCCTTGGTCAGATGCAGATGGCAGCCTTTGTGATTGCCTGTGCAGAGCTGTTTCTCCAGCGCGGCAATCTGCTCCGGGCGCAGGATCGGCCGGCCGTACTTCTCCGCCATGAACTCCCGCAGTTCCGCCTCGCTCAGCGAGGTTCGGCGCTCCATGGGGTCCTCCGGCATCTCGCTGCCGCCGTCGTCGGGAAGGGGGTGCTCGGCCAGGCCGAGGCCGAAGGGGCGAAGCTTCGCCTTGCCGTGCTTTCGTGTCTCCGCCTTCTTCAGGAAGGGGAGGTTCCAGGGATGGAACTCGTGCGAGCGCTCCTTCGCCCGGATGGCGAACCACTTGAGCAGGAGGCGCTGCATCTCCGCCACAAGGGCATCGGTGTCCAGGTCCGGGGAGAACTCCAGCTCGTCCAGCAGGGCGAGATCATAGCGGGAGAGTTCCTGCGGCAGGCCCAGCAGGCGCCGGTAATGCGCTTTTGCCAGAAAGTCGAAAAAGCGGTCGTCCTCCGCCTTTGTTCCACCGAATTTCCGGAGCCAGGCCTCGGCATAGTTCCGCTGCAGCGCGGTGAGCGCGGGGCGGGTCTTCTTTTCTCTCTGTACAAGGGCGTTCTCCAGTCCGAGCCAGAGCAGGGCCTCGTACTCCCCCGCCTCTTCCTCGTGCTCCAGGCCGCGAAACAGTTTGCTCAGCTTTGGATAGTCATAATACTTATGTGCCAGGCCGAAAACACTGTTCCAGTAGATATCCGCGATACCCGCGGTGGTATAGGACTTGAAATCCGGGGTAAAGCCGTAGTCCGCCGCAGCGTTCCAGATCAGATTGTAAGCGCGCTTTTTCTGCAGGTCCGATATTTCCTGTATCATGACAGGAAGAGCTCTTTCCGGCTGACTGTGCCATCGATGCGCGCGGAGATGATGTCGGTCACAAGCTGGCGTTCAAAGTCGTCAAAGCTCTTGTTGATGATGCCGAGCTCCAGCGCGTCGCCGAGGCTGAGTCCGTTCTCGACGAGGGAAACCGCCGCGAGCAGACCGCGCAGATCCAGCGCCTTGGTAGAGATCTCGGCGCTCTCGCACTTGGCCCGGATCTCGCCAAAGAGCTGGGCCAGCTGGTCGGAGTATTCCGGCTTCAGGGCGGGGTGCTGGGTAACGAGGAGCTTGCGGAGGTTTTCATTCGAAATGATGGGCATCTGGATCACCATAAAGCGCGAGGCGAGCGCTTCATTGAGTTCCCTGGTACCGGCGTAGCCGTAGTTCATGGTGGCGATGAAGCGGGTCCCCGGTGCCAGACTGATCCGGTCGTAACCGGGCACGTCGATGATCCGGCGGAAGTCCAGCGTCGCATGCAGCACGGCAAGGGACTCGTTCTTGGCCATGTTGATCTCATCCAGGACGCCGAAGCCGCCCGCTTTCGCGCACTGGGTGATCGGACCTTCCCGCAGGACAACCTCGCCGCCGCGGAAGGTATCGGTCCCGATGAGGGAGGCCGCATCCGTATTCAGATAGAAAGAGATGTCCCACTGCGGCCGATCAAACACCGCAGAGAGGTTCTCTGCCAGGACATTCTTACCCGTTGCCTTTGGGCCAACCAGGAGGATGTTTTCCCCGGCGAGCAGCGCCGTCAGCGCTTTCAGCCAGATCTCCTTTCCGTAATAGTGAAAATGGGGCTTCGGAATCCGCCGCAGGTCGCCCGTCGCCGGATACGCCCGCCGGAAAGCCTCGATTTCACCGATCAGGGATTCACCGATGCCCTCTTCTCTCAGAAAGTCCAACATGTTCTGCGTTTCCTGCATTTTCATCGCTCCTTTATGATTCGCCCGCCGGGCGGACTTCCTCCTCTCCAGATACAGGGTCCCGGCGGTCTCACTCTCAGTTATCCTTATTTTACCACAAGCCTCAGAGAAAGAAAAGCGCCCGGCGGAGTTTCCGCCGGGTAATTTCGCTTCTTATGCGCTTTTCTTCAGCTCAAGCTCTCCGCGGGCTACTTTTTCGCCGAGTTGTTGGTGGCGGAGATGATCTCCTCATGCTTGGCGATGAATTCCTTCATCTCAGCATAAGTGATCTCCGAGCGGCGGCGCACTGTCAGGTCATAGTCCGTGGTGCCGTCCTCCTGGTTCCGGGAGTAGGCGCTCTCCAGTACCGTTCCGTTCCATTCCTCGAGCTGTTTGGTCAGCGCGTGGTTGAACTCATACCCGTTCTTGACGGTGAAGTGCAGCTGGTTTGTTGCATAGGCGTCCGGTCCGAAGACAAACATGTGCATCAGGACCTGCAGGATGCAGACCACAAGCGCGGCAAAGAGGCCCACCACCAGCATGCCGGAGCCGACCGCAAGACCGATGGCTGCCGTTACCCAGATGCCGGCGGCGGTGGTCAGGCCACGGACCAGGCCCTCACGCTTGAAGATGACACCGGCGCCCAGGAAGCTGATGCCGCTGATGACCTGGGCCGCCACACGGGCAGGGTCCGCGCCGTTGGTCCCGGGAAACGCGGAACCGTCCGCCAGCGTCAGGTCCACAAAACTGTATTTGGAAACGATCATGGCGAGAGCCGCCCCCATGCAGACGATGATATGGGTACGGACACCGGCTTCCTTAAAATGCCTGCTGCGCTCGACCCCGATGGCCGCGCCGCAGACGCAGGCCAACAGCAGCCTGACGCAGAAATCAAGATTCTGTGTAAAGGTCAGGTTCCCCAGCAGCATATCCCTTATTGTAAACTCTTCAAACACAGTCGACCCCTCCTCAAGGAAAACAGCATTCCCCCGCCAGGCGCGGGGGAAGCATACAACAGGCGAAAACCGGCAGGATTATTCAAAATCCAGCACGCGCATCATCCGGACCAGCGTGAGCCGGTTGCGGATGGCGGCCGAGATGGGCAGCATCTCATCGTCCAGAGACGGATCGATGCCGATATGCTCGGGCAGGTACTTGCAGCCGCAGTCTTTGTAGAGCTTTTCCATTTTCTCCACCGGCGGAATCGTCGCGATGAGTTCCCTGATCTCATCCCAGTGGTCGACGATGTTCTGTGGATCGAAGGTACCGAGCACGTCGTTCTCGTTCTCCTTCATAATGCCGTCGCAGAGGCGCTCGCCGAATTTCTCCAGGACCCAGTCTCTGGTGAGCGGCTCGAAGGGCTTCGCCTTCGGAGTCTTCTCCGCCAGCTCGTGATACAGCCGGCAGCAGCGGAAGGTTCCGACACCGACGCACTCGCCGTGGATGCCCTCCGCCTTCTCGAAGCGCGGCGGCTTCATCTCAACAAGGTGCGCCATGAGATGCTCGGCACCCGAGGCTGCGCGGGAGTGATCCAGCAGCTGCATCGTGAGGCCGCTCTCCATCTGGGCCATGGTCATGGCCTCGTGATCGGCGACGCCGGTCGCGGCGTACTTGTCCGCGGCATCCTGCATCAGTTTCAGGGCGTGCTCGGCAAGGTCGGCGACCATCGGGCAATAGTATTCATTCGCCACGATCTTCGAAATGCGCCAGTCAACCAGGGAAATGTACTTGGCCAGGATGTCGTTGATGCCGCTGGCCACCAGGCGGGCAGGAGCACCCTTGATGATATCGAGGTCGGCGACGACCAGTTCGGGAGCCTGCATCGGGATGGACTTCTTCTGGCCGTCGATGACAATGGAGCAGATGTTCGCCGTGAAGCCGTCGGAACTGGCCAGGGTCGGGACCGCCACAAAGGGGATGCCGAGGTGATAGGCGGGATAGCGGCCGAAGTCCATGATCGTACCGGCGCCGAAAGCCACAATGACATCCGGATGATCCAGCTGTTTCATCATGTCCTCGATCAGGCCCTTTTCGGAGAACAGCCCCTTCGATTCCAGAACGATCTCCTGGTCGGCCTTCACATGCTTGCCTTCCGTGAGCTTGTAAATCACGGTGTCATAGACCACCGCTCTCCGGCCGGTGAGGCCGAGCTCTTCCATATATTCCTCAAAATGGTCCAGAGCGCCGTAGTCAACAACGACTTTCCTGGTCTCGAGGGTATGGGTCCGGCCGCAGCGGCAGGGGCCGGTGTACTGCGCACAGTTCATGATCATAGTCCAACGTGTCTCCTTTAAGATCATTTCCATTTTTGTTCAATATGCTCAAAAACGGCTATATTTGTTTTCTGAGAATACTTCATTCTCACAGAATTGTCAATAGAAAATTAGGCAGACCCGAACAGTTCTGAAGAGAACCTGCAGAGTTTTCTTCGTCAATACCGCAAACCTCACAAAAATCCGTTCTCCAATTTGTGCAATCAGTCAAAAGCGTCTGCTCAATCTGTCTGACAGGTTGACATTTTATGCTTTTGCGCGTATATTCTAAACGGTATTCACAGGATGTTAATATTTATTTTGTTTATCATGGATGTGCACCCCGATCGATTGGTTGTACGCTTCTTCCATCAGCCGTGTCAATGCGGCTGATCGCCCTTTTCAGTGTTTTTTGTTATGTAAACAGGAGGCCTTCGCGTACCGGTGAAAGACTGTTTCGGGGTCTGATGGTGTGGTTACCGTGCGCAGCACGAATATATAACCAAAATAAATGAAAAGGATGGCAAAAACATGAAAAAACTCCTAGCAATGCTGATGGTCATGGCCATGATCTTCTCGCTCGCAGCCGTAGGAACGGCTTATGCGGACGACGCGGATGATTTTCACATTGACCTGACCTACTCTAACGTCTTCAACCCCGCTGAGTGGAACTACAAGGCGGCCGAGCTCTTCGCCGAAGCCGTCACCGAGCGGACCGAAGGCCACATCACCGTGACCTATCACGGCCTGAATGAGCTGGACTGCTACGCCGACTCCCTGGTTCACGCCTACAACGGCGACAACTGGATCGGTCTGGAAGAGCCCTCCCTGTTCGCCGAGTATGTCGGTGACTGCGCCGTTCTGGCCGGCCCGATGCTCTTCACCAACGACGCAGAGTACAACTACATCATGGGTTCCGAGATCGTGAAGGACATCACTGACCGTCTGGCTGAAGAGAACATCCATGTTCTCGACACCCACTACTCCTTCGGCTATCGCTCCGTTGTCACCAACAAGGACATCTATAAGCCCGAAGACCTCAACGGTGTCAAGCTCCGCTCCACCACCGCCCCGCTGTTCATCAAGACCATCGAGTGCATGGGC
>CADBWQ010000014.1 GCA_902798545.1 Oscillospiraceae bacterium | reverse complement strand
TGATACTGACGGCACCGTAAAGAACTTCGCCATGAATGACAAGTGCGCCGCCGGTACCGGCCGTTTCTTCGAGGCCATGGCCCGCTCCTTTGAGCTGAGTCTGCCCGAGTTCTCGAAGCTCAGCCTTACAGCGAAGAACGTCATCCCCATCACCGCCCAGTGCACTGTCTTCGCCGAGTCCGAGGTCATCACCCTCGTTGGTGAGGGCAAGGCCACGGATGAGATCGCTGCCGGAATCGAGATGGCTGTTGCGAAGCGCTGCTTCGTTATGGCGAAAAAGGCCGGCGCCACCGACAGCATCACCCTGACGGGCGGCTGCGCCAAGAACGACGGCCTGAAGGAAGCCATCGAGCATGTCCTCAAGCTGAAGGTCATCAACCTCAAGACCGACCCGCAGCTCATGGGCGCGCTGGGTGCCGCGGAGTATGCCCGCCAGAAGGGTCTCGCAAAGAAGTAATATTTCCTTTTTTTACTATGATGGGAACACAAGGGGGTCGTCCCCCTTGTGTTCCTGCTTTTTATCTGTGAAGTTTGCCCAGCCGCTTGTCACGGGGTTCTGGTCAGAGTTGTTATTCTGCAGGCATCAACTCTCCAATAGATAAACTGTCTTTGGCACATATTTTTCTATTCTATAGAACAAACCGATTTTATACCCGTTCAAGATTCTCAGACCTTTTGTTGCAATCTCTTCCTCCGTTTGATAAAATACAGGTAGCAACCCCGCCCGAGGCCGCAGAAAGCGGATCATTTCTTTTCAATGAGTTTGACCGCGAGAGGAGCGTGGAAAAATGGCTGCCCCCGAAAGGATACATCTCCTTTGCCCTCAATGTGTCGAAGGGATCGACGTAATGGTATATCGGAGCATCGACAACCAGCTGCCCGACGTCGTGAATCAGACGATCTCCGGAGCACTGTTTAAGTACAGGTGCCCATACTGCGGAAGGAAAGACCGTCTGGAATATGACCTCTCATTCTATGACTCGGAGAACAACGTCTGGATTCAGGTGGTACACGAGGAGGCGCAGATTCCGGATTATGTCAGAGCATTGAACATGTCGAGCGCCCATATGGGCCTGCGTGTACGGATTGTCCACGATATCCACGAGCTCCGGGAAAAGCTCATGGCCTTTGTCATGGGGCGGGATGACCGTATCTTGGAGATTTATAAGTATATCGCAAAATCACAGTTTCAGAGTCAGAATCCTGGGTTTATTCTGACCAGAGAACCGTTCTATGCCGGGAGCACCGAAACCGGAGACGAAGTCATCACCTTTCACGGGCGTGGTGGCAAGAATCAGCTGATTCCACTGGATGAGTCTTATTATCAGCTCCTGCGGCATGAGTTCTCCGCCCGCATCAGCATGGAGCCCAAACGATACGTCTATGACAGCGCATGGGCTGACAGCTTTGCCGCCGGTATCTCATAAACTACAGAATGCCGCCGGGCCGAACCGTCGGCAGATCCGAGGAAATTATGAATCAAGTCAACGAAAAGCTTCTGCACTTTCTGGCAAAAAGCCCCACCGCCTTCCACACAGTTGCGAATCTGAAGCGAGAGCTGGACGAGGCCGGCTTCACGGAGCTGCATGAGGAGGACCGTTGGGCTCTTGCTCCCGGAGGGAAGTACTATGTCGAGCGCAATGGTTCTGCTGTTCTCTCCTTCATTCTGCCGGAAGGCCCCGGCAGGGACCTTCAAAGTTTTCACCTGATCGCTGCTCACAGCGACTCTCCGTCCTATAAGATTAAACCCGGTTCCGGAATCGTAACCGAAGGCATCGTTCGACTCAATGTTGAACGCTATGGCGGCCCGGTGGACAGCAGCTGGATGGACCGTCCCCTCTCCTTTGCCGGGCGTGTGCTGCTTGATGAAGGGGATCATCTGAGTTATCACCTGGTCTGGCCGGAGGAGGATCTTCTGATCATTCCCTCCCTCGCCCCGCATCTGACCCGTCACGACAGTGAGAAGAAGCCTCTGAATCCCCAGACAGACCTGCTCCCCATACTCTGCGAAGCGGGAGATGCTGACGCCTTCTGGGCACAGCTGTCAGGCCGTCTGGGCACCATGCCGGAGCGTATCCTCGGTGCGGATTTATACCTCTGTACCCGGGAAGCGCCCCGCCTCTGGGGCCCGAAGAAGGAATTCCTCTCCGCCGCCCGTCTGGACGATCTGCAATGCTGCTACGGTTCTTTTCTGGGCTTCCTGAACGCCCGTCCGCAGGACAGCGTTGCCGTCCATTGCATCTTCGACAACGAAGAGGTCGGCAGCCGCAGCCGTCAGGGTGCGGACTCCGGGTTTCTGCGGGATGTTCTCGAGCGCATCTGCCTGTCTCTCGGCCTCTCTGTCGAAGACTACCATCGGATGGTCAGCCGGAGTTTTCTGGTCTCCGCCGACAACGCCCACGCGGTTCACCCGAACGCCGCCCAAGCCTCCGATCCGGTCAACCGTCCCTGTCTCAACGGCGGCATCGTCATCAAACATCAGGGTTCCCTGCGCTACGCCACAGACGCGTTCTCCGCTGCAGTGCTGAAGAAGCTCTGCAATCAGCATAAGATTCCCTGGCAGAACTATACCAATCGTTCGGATATCCCCGGCGGCTCCACCCTGGGCAGCCTCTCGGAGTCCCAGATTCCTCTCCCCACCGCGGACATCGGCCTTGCCCAGCTGGCCATGCACTCCTGCTTTGAGACCGCGGGTGCCCGCGACACCGAGAGCTTGGCCCGCTTCGCCGAGGTGTTCTACGGAGAGTCTCTCCCGGCAGTAGTTTCGGAATAATCAGATGTACCATAATTGAAGCATCGAAAGGAGTTTTCTCACATGGGCACTGAATTTGTCTGTGTTCAGGGTGACATCACCAAAGATCACGGTGTGGACGCTATCGTGAACGCCGCAAACACTTCGCTTCTGGGTGGAGGAGGTGTCGACGGAGCCATCCACCGTGCGGCCGGGCCCGAGCTTTTAAAGGAGTGCCGGACGCTCCATGGCTGCCGCACCGGTGAGGCGAAGATCACGGGCGCTTATCGTCTGCCCTGTAAATATGTCATCCATACGCCCGGCCCCGTCTGGCACGGTGGCGGTCACGGCGAGCGCGAACTGCTGGCTTCCTGCTACCGCTCCTGTCTGGAGCTGGCGGTTGAAAACGGCTGCCGGAGCATCGCCTTTCCCTCCATCTCCACCGGTGTCTATCATTTTCCCCTGGAAGACGCGGCACAGATCGCCGTTTCGACGGCAAAGCAGTTTGTCGCCGAAAAACCGGACTCACTGGATGTGGTAAAGTGGGTGCTCTTTGATTCGCACACGTTCTCGGTTTACCAGAACGCCCTCTGATTCTCGCCCGAAAGGAAACGGACTTTGGAAGAATACCTTGACGTGATAGATGAAAACGGAGTGCCGACCGGGAAGACTGTGGAGCGGTCCGTGGCGCATCGGGAGGGCTTTCCGCACAGAACCTCTCATCTCTGGCTGGTCCGCCGTCGCAATGGCCGGATCCAGGTGCTCCTTCAGAAGCGTGCGATGACCAAATCCTTCCCCGGCTGCTATGACATCTCCAGTGCAGGGCATATTCCGGCCGGTCAGGATTTTTGCCCCTCTGCGATCCGCGAGCTTCAGGAAGAACTCGGCCTCACGGCAGAGGAATCCGAGCTTGTATATTGCGGAGACATGAAGATCGTCTGGGATGATGTGTTCTTCGGAATCCCTTATCACGACAGACAATACACCAGGGTGCTTCTTCTCTGGGCAGACGTGGAGGAAGACCAGATGACCCTCCAGAAGGAAGAAGTTGACGGCGTTCTGTGGATCGACCTGCAGGAATGCATGGACCGGGTCGCTGCCGGAACCATACAGAACTGCATCTCTCTTGAAGAACTGAAACTGGTTCAGGCGGCCGCCGAGGCCTCCGCCTGAAAACACCCCGGCTGCAGAGCCTTTACCGCCCTACAACCGGGGTTTTACAATGCTATTTTTATTATAGAAATGGTTTTCAGTGGAGAATGCAGCTGCTTTCGATCCGGGGGTGAGGCCGGTGGGGTTCTGTTGTGCTGTAGCACTTCCTCTTCCCGGTATTTTTGTCGGTGCAGCTGCTGCTCCTGAAAGCCATCACCGGGCTTCAATGTTATTCAAGCTTCATTTTCAGCTTGAAGCGGTCCTCGTCGACATCATAACTTATATCCGCGATGCTGCCGGAAATCAGCGGTATCATCGGCGGCAGGTGTCCGATGTCCACATCCAGAAGGATCGGGACCTGGAGTTCTTCCAGAACATCCGTCACAGCGCGGATATGATCGAGTCCCATCATGTCCTGCTGCCCGGCCCAGGGCCGTCCGATCAGAAAACCCTTGACATTTCGGAACCATCCTGCGTTCTTCAGCTGCCAGAGAGCCCGCCGGATGCCGAACACACTCAGGTCACAGGCTTCCAGGAACCATACAAGTCCATCACCGCTGTACTTCTCGGAAAATGATTTCACCTGATCATACTTCGTTCCGCAGAGCATCGCCAGAATGTCCAGACACCCGCCGACCAGTCTCCCGGAGAAGTCGATGGTATTCCCCACGTTATTATTCAGTACACCTCCGACGGGATCGAAGGCGACGATCTTTCTTGGCTCTGTGCAGGCATAGGGTTCCAGAGGATGCTCGGGGTTCTTATCCGGATTGGTCTCATACGCACTGTAGCCTGCCATCTCCAGCTTCTCCCCGTTCAGGAGCGCCAGGGCATCATGGATGGCCTCATGCCAGGGCTCCATCCCGAAAGAAGCCGCACAGGGGCCGTAGATAGCCGCCATGTCGCTGAGTGTGGTCAGCAGAAAAGTGAGATTGGTATTGTCCGAATATCCCATAAACCATTTCGGCTTGCTCTTTGCAAGGCGTGTGAAATCCACATACTTCAGGATTTCACACATCAGTTCCCCGCCACCGCAGGAGATGATGGCATCCACATCCGATGCAAGCATCATATCCATGAACTCTTTTCCGCACTTGTCCGGACTGGTACTGATCCCTATGCCGTCTCCGGCATAAGCATTCGGTCCGCAGACGGTTTGATATCCCTGCCTGGCAAAAACCTCCTGGGCATGGTCAAACCCCGTGCGGTAAGGCTCAACGTTGCAGCCGAACGACGGGGCACAGAAACCGATGCGATCGCCATTTTTGATAAACTCCGGGTATCTCATCTCTATTCTCCTTCTCTGTGATCCCACCGGTACTCCGGCGGATTATCGTAACTGGCGGCTATCATATCACAGGTGAAAACCTTCTGCAAGCAGGAGCTGCCCGGCAACAGGCAGAAAAAACCGACCGGAAGAGCGGTCGGTTTTCTATCTGTTCAGATGATGACGTCAATTAGCGGATAATTGCGGGATAGATGGTCAGCTTCTGGCCGATGCTGATGACGTCGGGATTCTTGATGTTGTTCCACTGGGCGATCTGCATGTAGTTCACGCCGAAACGCTGTGCAATGCCGCTCAGGACATCGCCGGGTGCTACGGTGTAGACGATGTAGTTGCCATAGTTCACGAAGCTGCCGTTTGCATACTGCCAGCCGCCGGAGACGCCTTCCAGATCTTTGTCATTGATAATTTCTGCCATTTTTATTTCCTCCATTTTGTTATTATTAAGAGAGATCACTTGTCTTCGTGACCATCTCTTGTTTACTTGCACATCATATCACACGAACTGTCACACAACTGTCACATGGAACCGAAGAAATATCGGTCAGGAGAGACCTTGTTATGTTAACACCTTTTTTATAACACACGATGTCCAACAAATGTCCAACAGAAATCCTGCATCTGGCGGGAAAATTATTAAATTTTTATAAAGACGGGCTTTTAAGCTTGAAATGTCATCTTTTCGTCATATTTTTGGTGCTTTCCGAACCAGGCTGTTTCTAAGTCGCTTTATGTAGAGCAGCGCCAAGCGATCATAGACCCGGTCAAAGAGCAGCATGACGAAGACCAGCAGTGCATAGACCGCGAGGCTTAAAACCATCTCACTCTTCACATCTTCCACTCCCAGCACAAAGGTGAGCATCAGGAACAGCAGCAGAAACGCCGTGGTGAACACTGCGAGCTTTGCGAGAATTCTGAATGGCTTTGCGTGTATGCGGTCCAGACTCAGCTTCAGGATCGGATAATAGCCAATGAACAGATAAAAGAATGCCGCTTCCCTGTCTGCGCACAGCAGCAGCGCCAGCGCTGCCGTGACACACCAGGTCATCCACGCGTATTTCCGTCCGAATTCCACCAGAACGGGGATCAGGGTGAGGCTCGCCGTCAATGGGGCTACATAGGTCAAGACGGGTATCAAATTGCTGATGAGCATGATCACCACACCCAGCGCTGCCATCAGTGCGCTCAGAGAAATCCGAAATGCCAGAGCACTGTTCTGTTGTCTCATATTTTTCCTCAGCTCGCTTTTCATTCACAGCCAGTCGTTCCTCTTCTTCTGGTCAGGCTGAGTATACCAGAAAGCCCACCCGTCTTCAAGCGCTTCCCTCCAGGCCTTCTCTCCATGCAGAAAATAACAGTTGTTATACCTGGCCCTTCATCGTTTTTCCTCTGCTTCTAATTTGTTTTCGGTTGTCTATGTTATACTCTGAGCAGCGCTCCGGCGGGTTCCCATCCGGCGCTTAGAGAACCCGCTATCCGGTATATCCAAAGGAAGACGTCTTTTTTGAAGCGTACAACGAGTTCCGCTCCTGCTGCCTTCGATTCCTCGGATTGACTTTTGTAATCCCTCAAGTTAAAATAACTGCTGTAATCATTAATCATTTGGCTCATTCCGGTCATATTTTAAGGAGGCAATCATCATGGCATACAAAGTTCTGGTCATCAATGGAAGCCCCAGGCCGAACGGCTGCACCGCAACCGCTCTCAACGAGGTCATCCGCGCGCTCCATGAGGAAGGCGTCGAGACAGAGCTGCTGCAGATCGGCAAGGACACGATCCGCGGCTGTCTCGCCTGCGGTTACTGCAGCACCCACGGCGAGTGTGTTGTGAAGGATAAGGTCAACGAAGCTGCAAAGCTCTTTGAGGAAGCGGACGGTCTCCTGGTCGGCAGCCCGGTGTATTACGCTTCCCCGAACGCAACGCTGGTTGCCTTTCTGGATCGTCTTTTCTACAGCACCGGTTTTTCCAAGCAGATGAAGGTCGGCGCTGCTGTCGTGAACTGCCGACGTGGTGGAAATACAGCCTCTTTCGACATGCTGAATAAATATTTCACCATCTCCGGCATGCCGGTGGTCTCCAGCACCTACTGGAACCAGACTCACGGTTTCACTCCGGAAGATGTGAAGAAGGATCTGGAGGGGCTCCAGACCATGCGAAACCTCGGCCGCAACATGGCTTTCCTGATCAAGGCCATTGCTGCTGAGAAGGGAAAGTCCGGACTTCCATTGGAAGAGCACGATTCCTTCACCAGTTTCCCGGATGGAAAGTAATTCCCTCTTAAAGCGAGCGATTTATCATGGCTGCCAAATACCTCATTCTGGCTGCCGAGCTGCGCCAGCTCTGTGCACAGCTCCACCGCCAGGGCGAACGGGAACTCCCCAGTGAACCGGAACTATGCCGTCAGACTGGCTACAGTCGTCAGACGGTGCGGCATGCGCTGAAGCTTCTGGAGCAGGAAGGATCCTTGATCCGAATCCGCGGCAGCGGAACTTACCTTGCCGATTCATTTCCCGGTATCGGGCGCATCGCGGTCATTGTCTGCTGTGAAGAAGAGTATCTCTATCCCCAGCTCTTGCGGGACATTGATTCTGTCTTTCAACAGCGTGACTACCGGGTGGAAACTTACTTTACCGATAACCGGATCGAAAAAGAACGGGAGGCTCTGGCCCGAATTCTGGCCGATCCTCCCGCCGGTATTCTGATTGAAGGTGCCAAAACCGCTCTTCCCAGTCCGAATCTGGATCTGTTCACTCGGATTGACAAGCTTGGCATTCCCCTTGTATGGCTCCATGCGCCGCACATCGTCCCTGTACACAGCCCCTGTGTACAGGACGATAACGTCGGCGGTGCCCAGCTGCTGACCAGGTATCTGCTGGACAAGGGGCACCGGGACATTGCAGGGATCTTCAAGTATGATGACCTCCAGGGTCACGAGCGCTATCGGGGATTCATCAAGGAGCTTGTTTACGCCGGCCGGCCGCCAACGGATGCTCAAATCCACTGGTACGGAACCGAAGAACGCAATGCAATTCTGAAGGGAAGACTGGACTGGCTGCATCGCGTTGTCCATACTTGTATCACTCCTTGTACGGCGGTCATCTGTTACAACGACGAGATCGCTTATCCCCTGATCCAGTGTCTCCGGGCTGCAGCCTTGCGTGTACCGGAGGATATCGCCGTGGTCAGCTTTGACAACAGCCACTACTGCTACCTGAGTCCGGTTCCCATCACATCCCTCGGACACGAGCGTCACCAGATGGGCAGTTCTGCCGCTTTGACGCTGCTTGCAATGATCCGCGGCAAAAAAGCACATTCCATACACTTGCCTTGGACACTCTACGAGCGCAGGAGCGGCTGATCCGGAACCACACTCGTATGCATCAGTAATCTCTGGCCTCGATCATTTCTTCCGTAATCGTATTCGAAGAGAAGAAGGTCTCATCCACATAGGTTTCTTTCGCGGGTTGTTCCCCTGCATCCAGCTGTCGGATCAGGGAGGCAACCCGCGGTCCGTGCAGGGGGTTGCATTCCACGCAGAGATTGATTTTCCCTTCCAGACAAAACCGAAGCGCATCCCGCACCGCATCAAAGGACAGAATCATGACTCCGCCCTCGCCGCCATAGGGAATCCCCGCCTCTTCCAGCGCACGGATTGCGCCAAAGCTCATGTTGTCGTTTTCACTGTAGACTACGTCGATCTGTTCCCCGCGCTGCAGGAAATCTCTCACAAGCTCATAGCTTTTGGCCTCGGTGTACTCCCCGGGAAGCTTTGCAACGATCTCCCATGAGGGATGGACTTCAACCGCCTCGTCCAGTGCACGGCTGCGCATGATCTGGGCTGTTGCCCCGTCGGTGCCCTGGATATGGAGAATGCGCAGAGGCTCATCCTCTCTGCCCTGCTCCCGCAGGCACTCCTCTAACCAATGGACAGCGGTTCTCCCCTCCTGCAGAAAGTCAGATCCCACCCAGCTTGTATAAAGATTTTTATCCTCCACGTCAATCTGCCGATCTACGATAATCACCGGGATTCCGGCTGCCGCTGCTTCCTGCAGAACGTCATCCCAGCCAGACTCCGCGATCGGTGCGAGAACGATGAAGTCAACATCCTGCTGAATGAAATTTCGAATTGCCAGGAGCTGGTTCTCCTGGCGCTGTTTGGCGTTGTCGAAGATCAGCTCAAATCCGTTTGCCTCACTGAGGGCTGCGGTCATGGAAGCTGTATTCGCCATGCGCCAGTCTGACTCCGAACCTACCTGCGAGAAGCCGACCCGGATAAGTCGTTCTTCCGGTATTGTGGTCTTTCGTTGTCCGCAGGCGGAAAGGAACAATACACTCAGCGCCAGAATCATCAAGCCTGTGACCGCGCTTTTGATCGTTCTCATGTTTTCTCCTCCAGATATTTCGGAATCCGGATCGTGATCTCTGTGCCTTTATTCTCCACGCTGTCAATTTGGAAGTCAAGTCTTTCCCCAAACAGCAGTTTCAGTCTCTTATACGACGCAAGCACGCCAAATCCGGTGCCTTCGTCGGATTCCAGTGACTCCCGCAGTTGTTTCAGGGCTTCCGGTGGCAGGCCGACACCGGTGTCTTGCACCCTGAGCACTGCCTGGTTGCCCTCACTAACACTGCTGATCGTGATACTGCCGCCGCCCCGTTTCTCCTTGATGCCGTGATAGATGGCATTCTCAACCAGCGGCTGCAGAGTCATTTTCGGGATCAGACAGCGGTCCAGTTCCGGGTCCATGTTCAGCTCATAACGCAGAATATCCTGGTAGCGGACCTGTTGGATTTCCAGATAGCTGCGTACGTGAAGCGCCTCTTCCCCGATGGTGATGATATCTTTTCCGTTTGACAGGAAGGAGCGGAAATAGAGTGAAAGGCTGGAGACCATCTTCACCGCCTGCTCATTTTTCCCTGTCTCCACCAGCCACATAATCGCATCGAGGGTATTGTACAGGAAGTGCGGGTTGATCTGTGCCTGTACCAGAGCCAGCTCCATACTGCGCAGGCGGACCTGTTCCTGGCGGTTCAGCTCCATCTGTTCACTGAGCCGCGACGCCATTTCCTCCAGGCCACCCCCGAGCGCACGGAGTTTCTCATCTTCCGCCTCCACCTGTGGCCGGGGCGTGAGATCTCCATGCCCAATCTCCGTAACACGCTGGTACAGTTCGTCAATAGGCCTGGTGATGCTGTGCGAGATAAGGAATCCTCTCCGCAGGGAGTACACGATTGTTGTAACCATCACGACAGCCGTCAGGATCAGCCCTGTGATTAGCCACATGCTCTGCCTCTCCCGCAGGGCAGCGAGTTCTCCCGCCTCATGATAGAGGTAGGTATACATATAGTCCTGCACGAGCTCTGTAATGACATAGACGTTATTCTCCAGGCGGTGCATCCGTCGATCATAGCCATCCGTATTTTCGATCTCGCTCATGCTGTCCTTCAGGTTTCCGCAGAGATTCAGAACACTGTTGGCCGCTCTTCGGCTCTCTCTGTTTTTTGTGTTGCCGAGGAGCTTTGTTGCAAGCTCTTCCGCCGTCTCTACTTCGTCCCATGGGATCTCATCTCTGCTGCCGGTCACGAAGTAATACATCTTCAGATCGACCTCATCCTTGAAGTTCTGGTTGAATTGGGAGGCCGTAGAGATATTGCTGCTGATCTGCGCATACTGCAGGCTGTAGATCATCAGCAGCACCAGAACCAGTACCGCCAGGACACAGAGCGGGACTGCAAGATACAGAATCAGCTGTCGGAGTCTCGCACTGATGGAAGTTTTTTCTCTCTCGCTGCGTTTCACACCCATCTTTCCTGCTCTCCCGCCCGGTACTCCCTCGGCGTGACCCCCTGTGTCTTTTTGAACACAAAACTGAAATACCTCGGATCCTTATACCCGACCTCTGCCGCGATCTCGCCGGTGCGTTTTCCGCTCTGCCGCAGGAGCTGCTTGGCCCGCGTCATGCGCTTCTGGGTCACGTACTCCACGAAGGATTTCCCCATCTTCTGGCTGAAAACAGCGCTGAGATAGTTCGTGCTCACGTTGATCGTTTTTGCCACCACGTTCAAAGAGATATTCTCATCGGTGTAATTCTGGTCAATCACCTGCAGGGCGCTCTCCACGATGCCGCTGCTCTGGCGCTGGGCTTCCTCGTCCCGCAGCGCGATGGCTGTCTCCAGTACTTCTTTCAGATATGCCCGGAGATCCTCACCGGCATCCAGCTCCGGAGAAGGGAGCCTGGCCGACAGCAGCGCTCTGTCGATACCAATGTCCTGGATTGCGGAAAGTGCGGTAATCCGGGCACTCAGAATCAGATAGTGCCGGAACATCAGGGACTCTGCCGCCGTCCCCAGGTTTTCAAAGAATTCCGTAACAAAGTCGTCGATCTCGCTCTCCAACCCCCGCTGGACCATTTCCCGGATCAGCGAGGGATCCGCAGTCCCCATCTCCACCGCATCAAAGCTCTGGGGGTTTTCATTCTCCTTTTTCAGCTGATCCGCTGTCAGAATGTGCTGTGAGGGCATGAAGTGTCGATAGGCCAGCGCATGGCTCGCCTCCGTATAGGACTGTGGCAGGCCGCTGAGCCTGCTTGTCGTTTTTCCCACTGCCACATACCAGCGCAATGGCAGCCCAGCCGTCTCACATTCGCCCCTTATGGTGTCAATACAGCGTTTTGTCAGGTTTTCCATATGGCCTTTCGAGCCCTTGATGACAATAGCATAGGAGAGAATGCTGCTCCGGAACACAAGATAGTCCGGGCATCGCAGCAGTTCCCGGATGATTGTGTCCAGGAACTGAGAGATCTGTTCGGAATAAGCCGTCGTATGATCCTCTGCCTGGAGATTAAAAAGTACGATGTTGTATTGCTCGGCATCCAGCTCAATCTCCAGTGCATCTGCCTGCTCATAAATCTCAGAGACGCTGAGTGTGCCCGAGACCAGCTTTTCAAAAAACAGTCTCCTGGCATATTGTTCATATCCCTGTGACTCCTGGGCATAACGGTACAGGTATTCTCTATGTTCCTGTTCCTCTTCGATACGCCGCTTTGTCTGCTCCAGAGCTTTGATCATGCTGCTCTTGGAAATCGGCTTCAGGAGATACTGGTCTACATGCAGTTCAATTGCCTGCTGTGCATAGGAGAAGTCGTCATAGCCCGAAAGAATGATGATCTTTGTGTTCGGCAGCTCTTTCATGACCAGGCGGCTGAAAGCCAAACCATCCATAAACGGCATCTTGATATCGGTAATCAGGACATCCGGCCGGATTTTTCGTACCAGGGGCAGGGCAACTTCTCCATCTGGCGCTTCTCCGGCGAAGGTAAAGCCATACTGCTCCCACGGGATCATGTCCCTCAGGCCTTCGCGTACGATGCTCTCATCTTCCGTGATAAACACTTTGATTGGTTCCATATCCATCCCCCTTCGGAATGAAGTGGTTCTGAGCGCATTTTACCATGAAGAACATGTACCTGCAATCGGAAAAACAATTGACGAATCGGTCCGTTTCGGGTACACTGTGCTTTAGGTTTCCATCATTGCGCAAATATAAGGAAAGGCTGTCATAAACACATGGAACAGAGCTACATTGCCCGCACAAGCGGCATTAAGGCAAAGGATAAGGTTGGCTATGCCATGGGAGATGTTGCTTCATGTCTGGTTTTCGGGCTGACCCAAAGCATCCTCAACAAGTACTACACCGATATTCTTCAGATCAGCGTTCTGAGCGTCATGATTATGACCATCATCGCCCGCATCTGGGATGCAATCAACGATCCTATCTGGGGGCGGTTGATCGACCGTGCCAAGCCGAAAAAAGGCGGACGTTACCGCCGTTGGATGAAAATCTTCGCCATCCCTGTCGCACTCTCTGCAGTATTGATGTTCGCGGATGTTCGCGGACTCTCTGGCAGCGGGAAAGTAGCCTGGATTTATTTCAGCTATATTCTCTTCGGCATGCTCTATACCTGTATTAACATACCATACGGATCCCTCGCCCAGGTCATTACCTCCAGCGACCGGGAGCGCTCTTCTCTGTCTGTCTTCCGCTCCATCGGCTCCACCTTCGGCGCGATGCCCGCGATGGTGCTGGCCAGCATGTGCTATGTCAAGCTCGCTGATGGCAGTTCTCAGATGGACTATCACAAGGTCTTTGTCGGAGTCGTCGCCATCGCGGCACTCAGCGTTCTTGCTTATTTTATTTGCTATGCCTGGACCAAAGAGCGCGTTGAGACCGCTCCCGAGCCCGCGGAAAAGGGCCAGACCATGAAGGTCATTAAGGTTCTGCTGAAGAGCCGCCCCTTCATGGCGGTTAGCCTCGCAAGCATGCTCTTTCTCGCCGCCCAGATGTTTGGCCAGGGCTACAATACTTACCTCTTTGACCACTATTTCCACGCCACCGGCCTCACGATGCTGCCCACGGTGTTTCAATATCTGCCGGTTGCAGTCATTATGTTCTTCGCCTCCCGCCTGGGCAACAGGTTCGGCCGACGTGAGGTCTGTTCCTACGGCATTCTGCTCGCCGCCATCTTCTATCTGATTCTCTTTGTTCTGGCTCTCGTCGGTATCACCAGTGTCTGGCTCTACCTCACCGCCTGCCTGATGTCCGGTATCGGGACTGCCTTTATTTTCCTGTTGGTCTGGGCTCTGGCCACTGACGCCATCGACTATAACAAGGTTGCCTACGGGCTGAACGACGAAGCCACAAGCTATGCCTTCTACTCCTTTATGCGTAAGCTGGGTACCACCGTTGCCACAATCCTCATCAATGTTCCGCTTCTCCGCATTGGCTATAACGGCAGCACGCTGAATACCGAAGGCCTGACGGAATCCGCCCTGAAAAGCATGTACAACTCCTCCGTCATGATCCCGGCGCTCCTCTTTTTGTCGGTGTTCCTGCTCCTCCGCTTCATGTACCCGCTGGGCAGGAAGGAGATCGACACACTGCAGGCTGAAAAGGAAAAGCTTCTTCAGAAATCCGGAAAGTAAACTTCAGCCGTTATATAGTAAATGAACAGTGCCGTCTGACGATAGATGTGTTGTCAGACGGCACTTATTATCCGTTTTATTATCTGGCGTTGTACTTCTCGATTGCGACTTTCAGAATGTCGATGGCTCGTGCGATATCTGGTGCGTTGATGGTGTAGGCCAGGCGGACCTCGTTCTTGCCCCGGCCGGGGGTGGCATAGAAAGGTTCGCCGCAGGCGAAGAGTACGGTCTCGCCATTATCGTCGAACTCGTTCAGCAGCCACAGCTGAAACTTGTCCGCATCGTCCACGGGAAGTGCGCACATGACATAGAATGCCCCCTTAGGCATACGGCAGACCACGCCGGGGATTTCCTGGAGTTTGCGAACCATGGTATCACGCCGCAGACGGTACTCGTCACGCACAGCGTCAAAGTAGCTCGGATCCAGGCCATAAAGTGCGGCGGATGCGATCTGATCAACCGTCGGCGTAGCCAGACGGCACTGGCACCATTTCATGACCTGGCCCATAAACTCCCTGTTCTTCGAGATGACCGCTCCGACACGTGCGCCGCAGGCGGAGAAACGCTTGGAGACAGAGTCAATAACAATTACATTATCTTCATAACCCGGAAACTGCAAACCGCTGAGCAAAGGTTCACCGGCGTATACAAACTCTCGGTAAACCTCGTCACAGATGATAAAGAGATCATGCTCTTTGGCAATGTCCAACATAAGCTTCAGTTCTTCCGGAGAGAGAATGGAGCCGGTGGGGTTGCCGGGATTGGTAACAAAGAGCGCACGGGTGTGCTCATTGATGCAGGCCTCGACACGGGCACGGTCAGCGTAGAAGTAACCTTCCTCCACGGTCGTTGGGATCGGGTGAATCTTCGCGCCGGCCAGGGTGACCGAGGTGTGGTAATTGGGATAGAAGGGTTCGGGCATAACGACCTCATCCCCATCGTCCAGAATTGTCGCAAAAGTCATCTGCAGCGCTTCGCTGCCGCCGGTGGTGGGCAGGATGTCGCCGCGCTCCAGCTCTACGCCGATGCGGTGATAGTAGTCGCGAACCGCGTCCAGATAAACGGGAAGGCCGCCCGAAGGAGCATAGGAAACCACCTTTTCGTCAAAGTCTTTCAGCGCCTGGAAGAAGGGTGCGGGCGTTTCCACGTCCGGCTGGCCGATGTTCAGGTGGTAGATCTTGATGCCGCGCTCTTTCGTCTTCGCCGCATAGGGGTTGAATTTGCGCATCGGAGAGAGCCCGCAGCGCTCCATCTTGGATGACATTTTCATAAATATGCACTCCTTCTCTGGAAAATTACTGTATATTTTATCACAACGTTATTTTCCGCACAAGAGAGAACCTTGCGGATAATGAAAATCCCCGTCCGGGAAGACGGGGAAGACGGTTTATTCAAAATGTGCTGCGACATCTTCCAGCAGCCTGCGGATGGGCAGGTGCTGGGGACACATGGCCTCGCATTGGCCGCACCTGATGCAGTCGCTGGCCTTGCCGTGGTTGAGAGTAAGGCGCTCGTAATATCCTCCCTGCGGGGTCCAGCCCTTCTCTTTTGCTTCCTGCATATCCAGATTGTACAGAGAGAAGTACTTCGGGATCGCGATATTCATGGGACAGTTGACCGTACAATAAGAACAGCCGGTGCAGGGGACGGTAATGTTGTCGTTGATGATGTCAGCGGCGATGTGCATCAAGCCCTGCTCTTCTTCCGTCAGGGGTCTGAAATCTCTCATATAGCCTGTGTTATCCAGAAGCTGCTCCATATTGCTCATGCCGCTGAGAACAACCATGACGTTCTCGAGACTGGCAGCAAAGCGGATGGCCCAGGAGGGCACAGACATGTCAGGTTCCCGGTTCTTGAACATCTGTTCCAGCTTTTCGGGGACTTTGGCAAGGGTGCCGCCCTTGACAGGCTCCATGACGATGACAGGCCTGTGGTGCCTGGTTGCGACTTCATAGCACTTGCGGCTCTGGACACCAAGACTCTCCCAGTCGAGATAGTTGAGCTGGAGCTGGACATATTCGATTTCGGGATGCGCAGTCAGAAGCTCATCCAGCAGTTCCGGGCCGTCGTGATAGGAGAAGCCGATATGGCGAACAAGTCCCTGCTCCTTCTTCTCTCGGATGAAATCCCAGCAGCGGAGACGGTCGAAGTTCTTCACCGACTGGGAATTCACATCATGTAGCCAGTAATAGTCAAAATACCCGGCACCGGTCCGTCGCAGCTGCTCCTGAAAGAGCCATTCACGATCTGCTTCCTTCTTCAGCATATAGGAAGGGAGCTTGGTTGTAATGGTAAAACTGTCACGGGGATGACGCAGGACAAGGGCCTCTTTTACGGCTTCCTCGCTCTTGCCGCCGCAGTACATCCAGGCGGTATCGAAGTAGGTGAAACCCTGTTCCAGGAAAGCGTCTACCATCCGATTCATCTGTTCCATGTCGATGCTGCCATCGTCGTTTGGATTGAGAAGCGGCAGGCGCATCAGGCCAAAGCCGAGTTTCTTCTTACTCACGGAGTTCCTCCTTTCAAGAATACAGTATAAATCACTTTTTCCGCATTTTCTTTGCGTATGCGAACATCCAGATCACAATCACCACCAGGGCGATAACCACGACGATCCCCAGGATCAGGTTAAAGAGGCTGCCGACAATCCCTGCCGTACCCTGGATAAGCCTGACCAACAGCACAACACAGGATATTACCACTGCAACCAGCACAACCAGTCGTGAAATCTGTTTTGTTGACATGCGTTTTCTCCTTTCCCGTCACGCGGTCTCAGGGCCAAGCTTCGCCAATACATCTGTAAACCAACTGGGAAGCTCCGTCTTCAGATGAACATGCTCTCCTGTTCGTGGGTGGATGAACTTGAGTTCCCGCGCATACAGGCACTGGCCTTCCAGTCCCTTCTCCGGTGAAGGTGCTCCATAGACACCGTCTCCAAGCAGCGGATGTCCTATACTTGCCATATGAACACGGATCTGATGTGTCCGTCCCGTCTCCAGCCGGCAGCGGACATGTGTATAGCTGTTATATCGTGCCAGCACTTCCCAGTGCGTCACTGCCGGGCGGCTGTTTCTCTCGGTGACAGCCATACGCTTGCGGTCCGTCGGATGTCTTCCGATGGGGCGGTCGATCGTGCCGCTGTCATCCCTCAGGCGTCCTCTCACTACCGCTTCATACACGCGGGACAGGCTCCGGTCTGCCAGCTGCGAAGACAGAATCTGATGGGCAAAATCATTCTTTGCGACAATCAGAAGTCCTGACGTGTCCTTGTCTATCCGATGGACAATGCCGGGGCGCCTCTCTCCGCCGACACCGGAGAGGCTGTCTCCGCAATGCCATAGCAGCGCATTTACAAGAGTCCCGTCCGGATGTCCAGGGGCAGGATGCACCACCATGCCGCGCGGCTTATTGACGACAATAAGGTCATCATCCTCATAGATTACATCCAGTGGCAGATTCTGCGGACGCAGCGGGATGTCCTGCGCTTCCGGCAAGACCACGGTGATCTGCGTCCCTGCATCACAGCGGGTATTCTTCTGTACCGGTCTGCCATCCAGCAGCACGGCCCCCTGCTCAATGAGTCTCTGGGCAGCACTGCGGCTCATGCCATCTACCATATGCGCAAGGAGAGCATCGATACGCTCTCCGCTCTCCTCGGCAATAATGGATAGAATTTCTTCTTCCATAGTGTTCTGTTGTTATCTGAATTCGTTCAGGATATCGTCCAGGGAGAACTCCTCTTCCGCGGCTTGCTTCGGTGCCGGCTTCGCAGCGGGTCTTGCCGCCGGACGTTTTGCCGGTGCGGCAGCGGTTGTTGCGGCGCTGTGCTGGGTCGATCTGGGTTGCGCGGCAGAGGCTGCCGCAGTCGGTCTTGCCGCCGGTCTTGCAGCGGGGGTGGATGCTGCAGTACCTGTTGTTCTCTGTCTCGCGCCTGCAGCAGGCTTTGCAGCGGTCTGAGTCTTCGCAACGGAGCTGCGCTCCCAGCCGGCGAACGGATCTTCGTCATCTGCTGCTTTCGCTCTGGCAGCAGGACGAGTGCCTGTTGCGGCCGCTCTCTGCTGTCTTGCAGGCTGCTGAGCCGTTCTGCGGGCAGGTGTCCTCACTGGCTCGTCTTCCTCGTCGTCCTCTTCCACAGCAGCTGCCTGTCTGGAGCGTTTCTGCTTTTTCTGTCTGCGGGCACGAATCTGCTCTTCCTCGTCTTCTTCCTCGTCTTCGTCCTCTTCCTCGTCCTCATCCTCATAGCGGGAGGTGCGGCGCTTGCTTTGCTTCTGTTTTTTTCGGGCGGGACGGCGGATCTCTTCTTCCTCTTCCTCGTCATCCTCGAATTCATAATCGTCATCGTCGTCTCTTCGTGTTTTCCCGAAGATCACAGCAAGGGCGAATATGATGGAAAAGACGGTGATAAAAACATCGGCCAGGTTGAATACCGGGAAGTTAATGAATTCCAGCTTGAACATGTCCTGTACATAGCCATACAGCACACGGTCCAGGCAGTTGGAGAGAGCGCCGGCTGTTACCAGAACAATGCTCCAGCGCGCAAGCTTTCCGGAGATCAGCTTTGTAGCCAGGGCAATAATCACGGCCACTGTGAAGACTCCCGCCAGAATAATAAAGGGAATCCTCGCGCCGCTCCCAGCGAGGAATCCGAACGCGGCACCGTCGTTATGGACATTGGCAAGACTCAGGATTCCGGGAATAAACTCTTCTCCGGTCGAAGTCAGCGCAATATGGCCCTGAACCCAGAACTTGATGTACTGGTCGGCAATGATGACCAGCATTCCGATAATAGCATACAGCATAGCGTTCTCCTATCTGCCGCCGAAGCAGCGGTGAAGTCAGTCTTTTTCCGGTTTGTCCGGAATCTTAAAGTGTCTTTACAACTTCCGCACAGCGCGGGCAAAGTCCCGTCTCCGGATCTGCATCGACAGAGTGCATCCAGCATCGCGGGCACTTGGTGCCGGGCGCCTCGCGGACGCTGATCTCCAGTCCCGGGAAAGCGGTTCCGTTGCTCTTCGCCGCGGCATCTGGATCCTCATCGGGAGCGATCAGGCACTGGGATACGATAAAGAGCTCACTGAGGCCCATGTCGCTCACGCTGTCCAGGACAGTCCTGCTGTCATCATCCGTGGCGTGCAGCCGAACAGCTGCCTCCAGTGGCTTGCCGATGCGTTTTGCGGTGCGGGCGGTTTCAATGACACCATTGACATCATTGCGGACACGGATCAGGCTGTCCCAGCGTGCCATCTCATCCGCATCAAGATTGTATGCGTTGAAAGGCTTATTCATCTGGTTCAGAAGGACATTGCGGGCGTCGTCTTCGCCGCGGTGCGGCATCGCCAGCCAGATCTCATCACAGGTAAACGCGAGGATCGGGGCAAACATCTTTGTCAGCGTGTCCAGGATGTAGAACAGGGCAGTCTGGGCACTCCGGCGCTTCAGGCTGTCCGGTGCCTCACAGTAGAGGCGGTCCTTGATGATGTCCAGATAGAAGCTGGACAGCTCGACCACGCAGAAGTCGTTGATGGCATGGGAGACGGTATGGAACTCGTAATTCTGATAGGCGGACTCCGCTTTCTCAATCAGTTCGTTGAGCTTGGTCATCGCCCAGCGGTCAAGCGGCAACATGTCTTCCGGCGCAACCGGATTTTCCGGATCGAAGCCGGCAAGGTTGCCGAGGCAGTAGCGGGCGGTGTTCCGGAACTTCAGGTAGTTCTGGCTGAGCTGCTTGAAGATCTCCTGTGAGCAGCGCACGTCCACATGGTAATCGGCAGAGCCGGCCCAGAGACGTACAACGTCTGCTCCGTAGTCCTTGATCAGATCGGCAGGGTCGATGCCGTTGCCGAGAGACTTGTGCATCTCGCGGCCTTCCCCGTCAACGGTCCAGCCATGGGTCAGGCATTCCTGATACGGGGCGCCCTTGCCCAGTGCGCCGACTGCAACAAGCAGAGAGGACTGGAACCATCCGCGGTACTGGTCGCCGCCTTCGATGTACATTGTGGAGGGCCAGAAGCCCTGATCACGCTGCATGGCCGCAAAATGAGTGGAGCCGGAATCAAACCAGCCGTCCAGAGTGTTGGTCTCCTTGCTGAAATGCCTGCCTCCGCAGTGCGGGCAGGTGAATCCTTCCGGCAGAAGCCCGGCCGCCTCGCGTTCAAACCATGCGTTGCTGCCCTCTGCCTCGAAGATCTTTGCGACAGATTCGATGCTCTCTTCGGTACAGACGGGTTTTCCGCAGTCGTCGCAGTAGAACACCGGGATTGGCAGGCCCCAGCGGCGCTGACGTGAAATGCACCAGTCGCTGCGCTCACGGATCATCGCACCCATACGCTCCTTGCCCCAGGCAGGAAGCCAGCGGACGTTCTCGCAGGCGGCAATCGCTTCTTCTTTAAAGGAGTCGACCGAGCAGAACCACTGTGGAGTAGCGCGGAAGATGATGGGTTTCTTGCAGCGCCAGCAGTGCGGATAGCTGTGTACGATATCCTCGCTTGCGAAGAGCATGCCGCTCTCCTTCATATCCGCCAGGATGATGGGATTGGATTCTTCCACGCCCAGGCCGGCATACTTGCCGGCATAGTCGGTGTGACGGCCCTGGTCGTCGACGGGGACGACCATCTCCGTGCCGTACTGCATGCAGGTCTGATAGTCGACATCACCGAAGCCGGGGGCCGTATGCACACATCCGGTACCGGATTCTGTCGTGACGTAATCCGCCAGCATCAGCAGAGAGGTTTTCGGCAGGAAGGGGTGATCTGCCAGCATATACTCGAAGAAGGTGCCGGGGTGGGTCTCCACGGTCTCATACTCCGTGATACCTCCCTTTGCCATGACCTCATCGACCAGTGCCTCGGCCATGATGTACATCTCTCCGTTGGGAACCTTCACAATGGCATATTCAAAGTCCGGATGCAAAGTGATGCCAAGGTTTCCCGGAAGGGTCCAGGTGGTCGTGGTCCAGATCATGAAGTAGAGCCTGCTCAGATCCAGATGGCTGAGCTTGCCTTTGTCGTCATGGATGGGGAACTTCACGTAGACCGTGGTGACCGGGTCATCGTGATACTCGATCTCCGCTTCGGCCAGGGCGGTCTCGTCATGCGCGCACCAGTACACAGGCTTAAAGCCTTTGTAGATATGGCCGTTCCGGTACATTTTGCCGAAGACCCGCACTTCATCGGCCTCAAAGCCGGGGTTCATCGTATAGTATGGGTGTTCCCAGTCTCCGACAACGCCGAGCCGCTTAAAGCCTTCCATCTGGATTTTGGCATACTTCTCGGCATAAGCATGACAGGCGCTGCGGAAGTCCGCAGTGGACATTTCCTTGTGATTGAGCTTCTGCTCCTTGATGATTGCGCTTTCAATAGGCATGCCGTGGTTGTCCCAGCCGGGGATATAGGGGACATAGCGGCCGCGCATCATATAGCTGCGGTTGATAAAGTCCTTCAGGGCCTTGTTCAGGGCGTGACCCATATGGATATTTCCGTTTGAGAACGGAGGACCGTCGTGGAGAGAGAACAGGGGCTTTCCCTCGTTTTTCTTCAGCTGCTCGTTATAGAGATCCAGTTCTTCCCAGTGCTTGAGCATCTCAGGCTCTCTCTTTGGAAGCCCGGCGCGCATCGGGAAGTCCGTTTTGGGCAGATTCAGCGTTGCATTATAGTCTTTGGACATAAAAATACTCCTGATAGAATAGATTAGAAAATAAGCCGAAAGCGGGGCGTGCGCTTGCGCGCCACCCCGCGGCTGATCCGGCTTACAGGAGCAGCTTACAGATTAAAAGACTGCGTACTGCTCAGATTTTTCCGTTTGGGGGCAGGAGCCAGATCAAAATCGGAAAGGTCAAGATCCAGTGCCGGTTCCGGAGCACTGGGCCGGGAGACCTGCTCCTCAATAGAGCGGACCGCTTCGTCGATGTCGACTTCGTCGGTCACTGCAGGCACCTCCTCTTCTGTCTGCTCATCCTCAACCTCTTCGGCCTCTTCCGGGAGTTCCAGTTCTCCGCCAATGGCACCGAGTCTGGCGAGAGAATCGCCCAGCAGACTCTTTGCCTTATCGAGGAATACTTTTGTCGCCGTCTGGGCATCGGCAAGGCGCTGCTCTTCTGCCGCAGTCTGGTCCTGAATGGAGCCGACCTTTGCCTTGACCTGGCGCTCTGCATCTTCAATCATCGCAGCAGCACGCTGACGGGCCTCACTCTCGATCTGCACCGCAAGCTTCTGCGCTGAGAGGATCGCCATGTTCAGGGCTTCCTCATTGGCACGGTACTCTTCTATCTTGTCCACGAGTACCTTCATCTTGCTCTTCAGAACAGCATTTTCCTTCTGAGAGCTGCTGATGTCATCGGCCAGTTCCTCTAGAAAATCGTCCACGGAAGCCATATCGTAGCCATTCATTCTGGACTTTTCAAAAGTCTTTTCACGGATGTCCTGAGCTGTAATCATGCTTATAATCCACCTTTCAATGATTGATGTGCGTATTAGTATCTATATCAGGTTGAAGTTCCCGCCCCGGAAGAGCCGAACTCTTCCGCACCGAGCACGTCAACATTCTGCGGGGTTACAAAATAGGTCTTTGCCGAAATCGGGGTAATCTTTCCTTGAAGCGCATAGGCAATCCCGGAGAGGAAGTCCAACAGGCGCCTGGCCAGATCCGTCGGAACTCCTTCAAGGGTCATCACAATGCTGCGTCCCTGACTGAGATGCTGCACCAGATCTCCTGCCTCATCAAAGCTCTTGGGATTGAACAGGATAACCTGTTGTTCAGTGCCGGCAAACTCCACTGTCCGCTCGCGGGCTGCAATCCGCGTACGAGGCGCCTTTTTTCTGCCGAGACTGGAGAAAATCCCTTTCCCGCCGCCTTCCTGGGGAGCAGGCGTCTCCTCCTCACTTTCTTCTTCAGCGCGTTCCGGTGTTTCCTTTCCGCCAAACGCGTTTTCAAACTCCAACTGTGCCTCCGTCGGGGCAGGCGGCTGAGCCGAGGGATCTGCGCCCTCGTAGAAGTCGTCCTCATCCTCATACGGCTGGGTCAGCTTTCTCAATTCATCCATAAAACCCATGGCTGATCCTCCGTTTTATTGATAATTCCGTGGGCCAAAAATCCCGGTACCGACGCGAACCATATTCGCTCCGCAGCGAATCGCTTCGGTATAATCACCGGACATGCCCATAGAGAGAAAATCCATCGATATATTATCGTATTTTTTTCTGCAATTGTCAACAAAAAGCTTTTGCATTTTCAGAAAAAAAGGCCGATTTTCTTCCGGTTTTTCGCAGATGGGAGGAATCGCCATCAGTCCGCGCACCCGGACAGCATCCAATTTCGCTGCTTCTGACAGGATTTCTTCCATCTCTTCCGGTGTAAAGCCGGATTTTGACGCTTCACCGCCGATGTTCACCTCCAGCAGTATATCCTGGATCTGATCTCTTCTTTTCGCTGTCCTCGCGATTTCCTGCAACAGTCCCAGACTGTCGACCGAATGGATCAGCGCACAGAGTCCAACAACCTGCCGAACCTTGTTCCTCTGCAGATGTCCGATGAAGTGCAGCGGGACGCTCTCATAAGCTCCCTGGGCATTCTTCTCCAGCATTTCCTGTACGCGGTTTTCTCCACAGATGTCCACACCGCCGCGGATCGCTGCTCTTATCCGTTCCACATCATTCATTTTTGTTGCCGCTACCAGACGGACCTCCGCCGGATCTCTCCCGGCTTCTTCTGCCGCACGGGCGATCTCAGACTTGACGAAAGCCACGTTTTTCATGATCATCTCTTCTGCTGTCATGCCGTCCTCCTTCTCCTATCCGAAGCTCTTCATGACCCTCTCAACCATCTCCTGTACCGGCATTATGTCCGGCTCCAGCCAGAGCGCCTCTTCATGCCGCCGGAACCAGGTGAGCTGCCGCTTGGCATATCGGCGTGTTGACTGCTTGATAAGGCCGATCGCAGTCTCTCTGGATATTTCCCCACGGAGTGCCATCGCGGCCTGTCGATAACCGATCGCCTGCATGCAGGTGCTCTCCTCCGGCACGCCCTGTTCCAGCAGAGCCGCGGTCTCCTCGAACAGACCTCTCTCACACATCCGGTCAACTCGTGCCTCGATGCGGTCATACAGCGCCCTGCGCTCTGAAAAGCGGAGCACTGTATAGAGCGCTTCATAGGCCGGCGGCTGAAGCCGACTCTGCTCATCGTGTTCCGTAATGCTCCTGCCCGTCAGCAGATAGACCTCCAGCGCCCGGATGATCCGGCGCCTGTCCGTCACGGCAAGCTTTTGCGCCCGCTGTACGTCTATTTTACGCAGCCGCTCCAGCATAGTCTCTCCGCCCATCCGATCATATTCATCCGAAAGGCGTTTTCGCAGCTCCGTGTTTTCCGGATTCCCCGCAAACTGCCGTCCGGCCAGCAGAGCATCGATGTACAGCCCCGTACCTCCCACGACAATTGGCTGCTTCCCCCGTGAGAAAATATCTTCGCAGATGTCGGTGGCATCCTCCACATATTTAGCGACGGAGTAGTTTTCGCCCGGGTATGCAACATCCAGCATATGATGAGGAATCTCTGCCTGCTCTTCCGCTGTCGCCTTCGCGGTTCCGATGTCCATCCCGCGATAGATCTGCATGGAGTCAGCGGAGACGATCTCCCCGTCCATTTCCTTAGCCAGGGCGATCCCCAGTGCCGTTTTTCCGGATGCCGTCGGTCCTGCGACGACGATCAGCTTTTTCTCTCTCATATAATCCGAAGAAACAGCTTGTCCAGTTCCCTGTGCGTCACTGTCGCAGACACGGGACGTCCGTGCGGGCAGTACTTGACTCTCCCGCTCAGTACCTCCCGGGCGATTCGTTCCAGCTCGGCCGTGCCGGTGTTCCATCCGGCCTTAATGGCCGCTTTACAGGCCACCGTGTGCAGCAGTTCATCCCGCGCGCTCCGCGGATCCGGCGTGCCGCCCTCCCGCAGGTGCTCCAGGATCTCCTCCAGCGTGGGTACCGCATCGTCCAGCAGGATATCGGCCGGTACCGCCCGAAGGATGACCTCATGCTGTCCGAAGGGTTCGATCTCGAAGCCGAATTCCTCGAACAGCTCCCCGTATTCCTCCAGCATTTCCAGCTCCTCCGCCGTCACGTGCAGAGCCTGCGGCATCAGCAGCTGCTGGGCAGGAATCGGCTGCTGTCTGGCCTTCAGCCGGTCGAAATTCATCCGCTCGTGCGCCGCATGCTTGTCGATGAGGATGATGCGGTCTTCCACCTCAACAATGATATAAGTTTTCAGCACCTCACCCACGATCTTGTGGTCTGGTACTGGAAAGATATCAACATCTTGAACAGAGTTTTCGACAGCTTGTGTGGAATCGCTCTCTTTGCCCGCTGTCTCTCCTCCGGTCTCGGACTGACGGTACCCATCGGGAGCAAACAGCGTCTGCTGGATGTTCCCTGCTTCTTCCATGGTCTTCGGCACTGGGTTCTGCCGCTCTTCGTTGTCCGTCTCCTGCGGAACCCCGGCATCCGGTTTTCCCTCTTCATCCTTTGCCGCCTGCCGTACTGGCTCCGCGGCCGTCTTCCATCCGGAAGCGGAAGTGTACCCGGATACACGCATGGTATCATAGACCACGCCGGTACGGCCGGCTTCTTCCACTGACGTGGACACTGCCGCGGCAGGCATGGTCTCTTCTCTTTTGGAGCTGCGCTCTTCCCCCGGCCTCTGTTCGGTCGTGTTTTCCGTCAGCCTGTTCATCAGGCCCGGTGCTGATGTCTCCGCAGCCGGTTTTTCTTCAGTCCCGGTTTCTGCCGTGACGCGGTCTTCTCCGCGCAGGGTGTCCAGCGCTGCCTGATACAGGAGATTGAAAACCCTCCGCTCTTCGGAAAACTTCACCTCGATCTTTGCCGGGTGAACATTGACGTCCACAGCACCGGGGCGTATCTCAAGGTACACAACACATGCGGGGTACCGTCCGGTGAGCAGAGTATTCCTGTAGGCCTGCTCCAGAGCGGCCTGCAGGAGGCTGGAGCGGATAAAGCGTCCGTTCACGTAGAAATACTGTGCCCCTCTGTTGCCGCGTCCCGCAGCCGGTGAGGAAATAAAGCCCTTCAGTCGAATTCCTTCATCCGCACTCTGCACCGGCAGCAGTGTGGAGGTAATCTCCCGGCCCAGCAAGGCATAGCTTACGGAACTCATGTCTCCGTCTCCGGGGGTGAAGAATTCTTCCTTTCCATCTCTCAGAAAGCGTACAGAAATCTCCGGCCGTCCCAGTGCGCAGCGCAGTCCTGCCTGCACACAGGCGGAGGCCTCACTGCGGTCGGACTTCAGGAACTTCAGCCGCGCTGGTGTGTTATAAAACAGATCCCGGATGCAGATGCTGGTTCCTGCCGGGCAGCCCACAGGCTCCATCTCGTCGATTTCTCCTGCAGTCAGTGTCATATAGGTTCCCTCATCGTCCTCCGGACGCCGGGTAAACAGTTCAATCCGCGACACGGCGGAGATCGCCGCAAGTGCCTCGCCGCGGAAGCCCATTGTTTCAATGGCTTCGAGTCCGTGTTCGTCCTTTAGCTTGGAGGTGGCATGCCGTAAAAATGCGATTCCGGCATCCTCCGGTGCCATACCGCAGCCGTCATCGGTAATGCGGATCATGGTGGCGCCGCCGTTCTGGATCTCCACGGTGACATTCTTTGCCCCGGCGTCGAAGGCGTTCTCCATCAGTTCCTTGATGACCGACGCGGGACGTTCCACAACCTCGCCGGCTGCGATCAGGTCGGCGACATGCGGAGATAAGAGATTAATCTGCGGCATAGCGGGACTCTCCTTGCAGTAAACTTCTTAATTAAAGTATTATAACCCATTCCACTGTAAAGGTCCATCTTTTTCTTGTCTTGTGATCATCACGTATTCTTTCCCTGATTGTTCTTCCCTTCTGATATGGTGTGCTGCTGTATTATAATCCGTTTTGTCTCGCCAAAATGCTCCTTGAAATCTCAGGATTCCTTCTTGCTATTTTACCGCTTTCAGGATAAAATAGAGAGTCTTTAATCCTCTTGAGTTATTTTATTGCTGTATCAATCAAACATCAAAGCACAGATTGGAGTAACACCTTGAAATACGAGAGAACCACCATTCCCCCGGAGGAGATTGCCCGCCAGCTCTCCATCTGCCATAAGATTTTCGACCGTGTCACCGCCGACGGCGCAAGACCGCTTGCCATGGTGGACACCTATGGCTGCCAGCAGAACGAAGCCGACAGTGAAAAGCTGCGCGGCTATCTCGCCGAGATGGGCTATGGCATGACCCAGGATGAATTTCAGGCAGATGTGATTGTCGTGAATACCTGTGCCGTTCGCGAGCATGCGGAGATGCGTGTTCTCGGCAACGTCGGCGCTCTCAACCACACGAAGAAAGCCAAGCCCGACCAAATCATCGCAGTCTGCGGCTGCATGGTGCAGCAGGAGCACATGACCGAGAAAATCAGGCGTTCCTACCCCATCGTCGACCTGGTCTTCGGGCCTCACGAACTCTGGCGTTTCCCGGAGCTCTTCAAAAGGGTGCTGGACCGGCACAAGCGTGTCTTCGCCACGGAGCAGAATCCGGGCGTCGTCGCTGAGGGCATTCCCCGCCGGCGCGACGGTTCTGTCAAGGCCTGGCTCTCCATCATGTACGGCTGCAACAATTTCTGCACTTACTGTGTGGTTCCCTATGTGCGCGGACGGGAACGCTCCCGCCTGCCGGAGGAGGTTGTGGCGGAAGCCCGGGAGCTGGTTGCCTCGGGGTACAAGGACATCACCCTTCTCGGCCAGAACGTCAACTCCTACGGCAGAGACCTGGGTCTGGATGTGGACTTCGCCGATCTGATCCGCATGATCAATGACATCCCCGGCGACTTTCTGATCCGCTTTATGACCAGCCATCCGAAGGACGCCACCGAAAAACTCTTCCGCACCATGGCTGAGTGCAAAAAGTGTGCCCACCACATCCATCTGCCGGTACAGGCTGGTTCCAACCGCATCCTCAAAGCCATGAACCGCAGTTACACGAGGGAGAAGTATCTCGGAGAGATCGCTTCCGCCCGTCGGTGGATGCCGGATCTCGTTCTGACCACAGATATCATCGTGGGCTTTCCCGGTGAAACAGACGAGGACTTTGCCGAGACCCTCTCCCTCTGTGAGGAAGTGCGCTACGACGCTATGTTTACCTTCATCTACTCCAGACGTGTCGGCACTCCGGCGGCCTCCATGCCCGATCCCTACACCCGCGAGGACAAACAGAAGCACTTCGACGCGCTGACCGAACTGGCAAACCGAATCTCCGCCGAGAAGCATCGCGCATACATTGGAACAAAGCAGCGTGTGCTCGTGGACGGGGAGACCGGCCGCGATGAATACAATCTCTCCGCCCGTACCAACGGCGGGCGTCTGGTTCACCTGAAGGGTGATCCTTCTCTGGTCGGGCAGTTTATCACCGTCGAGATCATTGACGGCAACACCTGGGCACTCTACGGAAAGGAAGCGGAAAACCATGGCTGAACTCACGCCGATGAAGCGGCAGTACAAGGAGATCAAGCAGCAGCACAATGACTGTCTGCTCTTCTTCCGCCTCGGCGATTTCTATGAGATGTTCGACGATGATGCCGTCACCGCCTCCCGGGAGTTGGATCTGGCGCTCACCACCCGCGACCGCAATGTTGAGGACCCGGAGGAGCGCACCCCCATGTGCGGTGTGCCTTACCACAGCGCTGAGGGGTACATCGCCAAGCTTATCGCCAGGGGATACAAGGTCGCCATCTGTGAGCAGCTGGAGGATCCCGCCCTGGCCAAGGGTCTCGTGCAGCGCGACGTCATCCGCATCATCACTCCGGGCACCGTCACTGACAGTTCCATGCTTTCCGATGAGCGCAGCAACTATATCTGTGCCATCTTTCTCTCCGGCGATGCCGCCGGCATCGCTTTCTGCGAGCTCTCCACCGGAGAGTTCTGCTGTGCCGCTTTCCCGAGAGACGGTGAAGAGCATGTGCGAAACGAGCTGGCCCGCTTTCTCCCGCGTGAGGCCGTACTGTCCCCTGCTGCAGCCGGGAATCCCACCATCGTCTCCTTTCTCAGGGAGCAGCTGGATGCCATGCCGGATCTCGGCGCGGACTATTTTGAGTATCTCCCCTGTGCCGCCCGTGTGTGTGAGCAGTTCGGGTTTTCCGACGTGGACGAAGCCGGCCTTCAGGACGGCAGCAACGCCATCTGCGCCTGCGGAGCACTGCTGCAGTACCTCCAGGAGACGCAGAAGTGCGACCTCTCCCATATCAACCGGCTGGATGTCTTTTTCGGCGGCAGATACATGGAGCTGGACTACACCGCCCGCCGCAGTCTGGAACTCACCGAGTCCCTGAGCAGCGGTGAGAAAAAAGGCAGTCTTCTCTGGGTGCTGGACAAAACCGGTACTGCCATGGGCAGCCGAATGCTCCGCTCCTGGGTGGAACGGCCTCTGCTCTCTGTTGCCGCCATCCGCCGTCGCCTCAATGCAGTGCAGGAGCTCACCAAAGCCAGTGTCAGCCGCGCAGAACTCATGCGCGCTCTGAAAGACATCAGCGACATGCAGCGGCTCGTGAGCCGCACGGTGTACGGCAGCGCCGGCGGCCGTGATCTGCGTATGCTCTCCAACTGTGTGGCTGTTCTGCCCCGTCTGCAGGAGTTGTTGAAGGACATGACCAGCACAGAGCTCCGGGACATTGCCGCCATGGACCTGCTCGCTGATGTCCGGGAGGAAATCGACCGCGCCATCTGTGATGATCCCCCCTTCTCCGTCCGTGAGGGCGGCATGATCCGCGAGGGCTTCTCTCAGGAGCTGGACGAACTGCGCCAGCTGCGCGATCACGGTGCCGAGCGCATCGCTGCTTTGGAGGAGCAGGAGCGTCAGGCTACCGGTATCAGGAAGCTGAAGGTCGGCTACAACCGTGTCTTCGGTTACTACATTGACGTTCCGAAATCCGCCGGTCTCGAAAATGTGCCCGAACACTATATCCGCAAGCAAACCCTGGTCTCCAATGAGCGCTACTTCACCCCTGAACTGAAGGAACTGGAGAACAGTCTTCTGACCGCAAGGGATCGGATCCAGGCTCTGGAATATGACTACTTCATCGCGGTGCGCGACTCTGTGGCCTCCAAAGTGACGCGTATCCAGGAGACCGCGGCAAAGGTTGCAGCGCTGGACTGCTTCTGCTCGCTGGCCGAGGTCGCGGTGCGCAACCGCTACACAATGCCCGAAGTCGACGCCACCCGTGAGCTCTCCATCAGGGAAGGCCGCCATCCCGTCGTTGAGCAGACCCTGAAGGATGTCCGCTTTGTCCCGAATGACACCTACCTCAACACCGGCTCCGACCGCCTCGCCATCGTGACTGGCCCCAACATGGCCGGTAAGTCCACCTATATGCGCCAGACAGCCTTGATCGTCCTCATGGCCCAGATCGGCTCCTTTGTTCCGGCGAAATCCGCAGTCATCGGTGTCACGGACCGGGTCTTTACCCGCATCGGCGCTTCGGACGATCTGGCCTCCGGCCGCTCCACCTTTATGGTGGAGATGAGCGAAGTTGCGAACATTCTCCACAACGCCACCCCTGCCTCTCTCCTGATCCTGGACGAGATCGGACGCGGCACCTCCACCTACGACGGCATGGCCATCGCGAGAGCTATTCTTGAATACTGCGCGGATAAGCGCCGCCTCGGCGCCCGCACCATGTTCGCCACCCATTATCATGAGCTCTCCGCTCTGGAGGGCGAGCTGGACGGTATCCGCAATTACAACATTACCGCCAAGAAGCAGAACGGCAAGCTTATCTTTCTGCGAAAAATCGTCCCCGGTGCCGCCGATGACAGCTACGGCATTGAGGTTGCGAAACTCGCAGGCGTCCCGGATTCGGTCATCGACCGGGCCAAGCACTGCCTGGACGAGCTGATCGAGAACCGGGGCATCGCGGTCCTGCCGGAGACGCATGCTGCCGTCGATGATGACCCACTCAGCCAGATCAGCTTTGCCGACATCCAGGCAGATGAGATCCGCGAAACCCTGCGTAAAACCGATCTCAACACCCTCACGCCCCTGGAGGCACTGAACCTGCTCTATACCCTGCAGCGAAAGGCGATGCAATGAACCGTCTCTCCACCGACACTGATTTCTTTACCAGCCGCATGACCCGCGGCGAAGTAGTCGCAGCCCTTCTTTACCTGCCCCTGCATGTCTGGCTGCTCCCGATGCTGCTGCTCTCTCTTCCCGCGACCAGCGGGATTTCGGAACTGACACTGAACGTCATTGTCTACATCACCGGAGCTGTCTACATGTTGGTCTTTGTCGGCCGCTTCCTGCGGAGAGACTTTGACCCTCTCTGTGATCATCTCCGTTACTGCATTCTGCAGATCGTGATCTGCTACGGCATGATGGTCGCCTTTAATCTGATCCTCAGCGCGGTTCTTTCCCTGATTCTCCCGGCGGACAGCGCCAATCCCAACAACTCCGCGGTGATGGAGATGGCTGGGGTCGAGTATGGCAAGACGGCTGCACTCGCGGTCTTTCTCGCGCCGCTGGTAGAGGAGCCCGTATTCCGCGGTGCCGTTTTCGGCTCTCTCCGCAGCCGCAGCCGCATTCTGGCCTATGCGGTCAGCATGCTGCTCTTTGCGCTGTATCACGTCTGGGGCTACGCCCTGCAGGATCCGATCTACTGGCTCTACCTGCTGCAGTATCTGCCGGTCTCCTGGCTGCTCTGTCGCTGCTATGAGCGCTGCAACAGCATCTGGGGCAGCATCTTCTTTCACATGATGGTCAATGCGATCTCCCTCTCAGCTCTGAATACTCTTTCCGAGCTGCTGGGGTGAAAGCAGGTCCGGCAACACTGCACAACAGGTTCATAAAAACAGTTTTCACCCGGAAGCACTGCGAGATGCTCACAATGCTTCCGGGTGGCTTTTATTATTCTGTTTCTGATATTTTATCCGATGCAGCAGGCCTTTATTCCAGATTCAGGCCCTTCTTCAGGCCGAGAATCGTCGCAAGGTAGAGCAACGCGCCCTGAATCGCGCTGATCACGAGTCCATGCCATGCGATGCTGTTGAATGAGCTGAGCACGCCGCTGTTCTCCATGCTGTCCCAGTGTTCCGCCATTCCGGACAGCCCGAACCCGACGAAGCCGTAGGCGGTTGACAGCAGGTTGAACGCGAAGCTGATTCCAATGAAGAACACAATACTAAGGAGGATCTTATCCTTTGTGAACATGTGTCCCAAGGACATGGCCGCATAGAAATGCAGGCAGGTGACGATCGCGCCCAGCAGGATTCCAAGACCAGCCTGGCATATCAGCGTGATGACCTCTCTCTGGATCCCGGCTTCCCGCAGGAACTGTGAGATTTCCTGCCAGCTTGGGAACTGCTCGATGATCATCTCGAGGTTGGTGTTGGCGAGGTTCAGCGCTGTGAGACCCATCACCAGGAAAATCAGCAGTCCCGTCAGCAGAAACCACACCATCGATACGATCAGCTTGGACCAGACCAGCTCGTGGGCGCTCACCGGAAGGGTAAACATTAGGTACCCCTCGTCCTTCAGCAGATTCCGATAGAACCTGCTCACCATGAGGACAATCGCCATCACGATCGTCGCAATAATCGCAATACCGAAGAAAACCACAATCAGGACGAACAGGATCCTCAGCACCGGTACATCCGACAGACCGCTTGTCAGTCCACGGATTGAGAGATTCGCCAGCAGCGCCAGCACCATCAGCGCCCCCATCACGGGCAGCATGATTCTCGCGGTTGCGCGGAATTCATGTTTAATTAGCTTCCCTAGCATCGAAATACCTCCCTGAAGTACTGATCCACACTCATGCCATGTTCCTCCCGGATCTGGTCCACGGAGGATTCCAGCACGATCTTCCCCTGATTGATGAAGATCACATCGTCCAGCACCTGCTCCACATCGGCGATCAGGTGGGTAGAAATGACCACGGCTGCCTCCGGGTTGTAGTTGCGGATGATCGTATCGAGGATATAGTCCCGGGTTGCGGGATCCACGCCGCCGATTGGTTCGTCCAGCAGATAGAGCATTGCTTTCCGGCTCATCACCAGGATCAGCTGTGTCTTTTCCCGGGTGCCCTTGGACATCTCCTTGATGCGCATATTCTCGTCAATATTCAGACGCAGGAGCATCTCCATTGCCTTGTCCCGATCGAAGTCCGCATAAAAGTCCTGGAAAAAGTCCAGCAGCTGCCTTACCTTCATCCACTCCGCCAGATACGGCTTGTCAGGCAGATAGCTCACCGCGCTCTTCGTCTCGTTTCCGGGTGCCATTCCCTCGATGAGGATTTCTCCCCCCGTTGGGGTCAGCAGGCCGTTGGCCAGCTTCAGCAGTGTGGTCTTGCCGCTGCCGTTGGGCCCCAGCAGACCGATGACTCTGCCGGGCTCGATCTTCAGGCTGACCGTGTCCAGAGCCTGTACGGCGCCGAACCGCTTGGACAAGTCTCTGCACTCAAGTATTGCCATGTTCTTCCTCCTTCTCCTCAGCAAGGAGCGACAGGATTTCTTCCCGTCTGTATCCCAGCTTTCCCATTGCATCCAGGAAGCTCCGGATCTGCTCCTCTGCGAACTGCTTTTTCGTATGTTCGATTACGCGCATGTCCTCCGTAACAAAGCGGCCTGCCGTCCTCTGGGCATAGACCATACCGTCGCGTTCAAGCTCCTGCAGCGCCCGCTGCATCGTATTCGGGTTGACGCCGGCTTCTGCCGCCATGTCCCGTACCGACGGAAGCCGTTCCCCCGGTCGGAAGCTTCCCGAGACGATCCCCAGCTTGATTCGTTCCACCAGCTGGGAATAGATCGGCAGATCACTGCGAAAAATCCATTCCATTCGGCTCCTCCTTTGTGTTATTGTCTTAAGTGATTAATACAATAACACATATTTCCCCTGTTGTCAAGCCCTGTTCATATGATGTTGTGCTTTTCCATGTTCTGTTATATAATGCTTTCAGATTCATCTGCAATCGACCGTTGCCACATCAAAAACACAGAAAGCGAGGAAAACAGCATGGCCGCACCGTCCTGTATGATTCCAGGGAAAAACCTCGACAATGTCAAAGAGGATTTCCGCAGTGCCGTAAAAATAGAACAATATCGGTTCGGAAAGGAAGCGCTTTACGTCCCGGAGGGGCTGCGCTGGAAATATCTCCCCTATACCGCCATCGAAAAGGTCGAGGAATCCTTCCGCGTCATCAGCGCCGGGCACTGTGTTCCCGTCCGCGAAAAGCGGCCGGAGATTGATCTCAGCACGGAAATCGGAACCGTACACATCCAGCTCGAAAAGCAGGACAGCCTTCGGAAGGTCATGGGCTTCCTGAAGCCGTCCGGTTCCGCAGACTGAGCCTCTTTCCGCATAACTGTGAAAAAGGGGCTCCGTTCTTTCAAACCGGAAAGAACGGAGCCCTTTTTTAAATGCGAGCAAACAAAGGCTTGACATCTGTAGCGTCATACTCTCTTCCGGTTTACCAGCCTGCCGATCAGCATGATCACCGCAAACACGATCAGATACCAGAAGTTCTCCATCCTGTGCCCCACCAGGCATGCGTAGACCATGAAGAGCGATCCTGCAATCGCCAGAGCCGGGATCACATAGCGTCGCAGGGCAGACTCATTTGTGGCCTTCCGCATCCAATTGACGAAGATCGGGATATACATGGCGTAGATCGTGATGATGGGCAGTTCTGAGGCGTCAAAGCAGAATGGTGCGCTCTCAAACGCAGTACCGGTGAAAACCTTCGCGCCGCCCCAGACCTCCAGGACACTCACAAAGATGAAGTACATCCCCCAGAATGCGCAGAGCAGCAGGCCGAAAATGGCAGAATTGCCCGGCATGTTGGTCTCCTTGCCCACTTCGCCGAAGAGCCGGGGAGCCGGACCTTCGCCGCGGGCAGCCAGCGAGTACGCACCGCGGCAACAGCCCAGCATCAGGCCGTTCATGGTTCCGGCACAGGAGATCGCCACGAAGAGATTGAGCAGGTTTCCAAGAAAACCTCCAAAAATGTTGACAAAGGCGACTGTCGCGCCCTCTGCCATCAGCACCTCGACCGAAGCGCCTCCTGCTACACCGATGTAATAGCAGATATAGGTCGCAATGATGATGATCCCGCCGATGATCAGTGCCTTTGGGAGATTGCGTTTGGCATCCTTCAGCTCGGAATTGATGGTCGTGGCGATAATCCAGCCCTCATAGGCAAACGCCGTCGCACAGACGGAGGCCAGAAGGGGCGCCGCGACGCCGTCCTGTGTTTCGGAGGCCGTACCGAAGTTGCTCACCAGCATGTGATTCGGTCCCAGCAGGCCGACCAGAATCCCGACCACCGCCATGAGGCCCAGCGGGATCAGCTTGATCACCGTGGTCGTGGCCTGGACCCTGCCCGCAAGCTTCGGCGACAATGCGTTCACCACATAGGCGCATACCAGGTACACCATCATCAATACCATGCACTCCGGTCCGATGACACAGCCGCCCTCGGCCACCGGAATCAGCATCGGGAGAGCTGGCCAGCAGGAAGTCAGGAAGACCAGCGTGTACCGTGCCGTGAGCCACGCGAGTATCACTGTCAGCGTCGGATAGTAGATGATGGTCATGAACCAGCCCAGATAGTAGCCGTATCCGGGGCCGACCGTCGCCTCTGCATAGTCGACGACACCGTTGACCTTTTCATACTTCTGCGCCATCGCCGCAAAGGCAAGAATGCAGAAGATCATAATCATACCGCCTATGATCCAGGCGAGAATACCGAGCGGCATGTTTCCTTCGGTCTTCTGAAGGATCGTCTGCGCCTTGAAGAACACACCGGAGCCAATGACGATTCCGACTACCATGCAGATTGCGGTGAACAGCCCGTATCTGCGTTCGAGCTTGTTTTCCATCTCTCTCTTTCCTTTCAAAGCAGTTTTGCCTCTCCTGCAGCTCCATTGTACCAAGAACTGTGAAAAAGGCAAGACCGTTTTTATAGCTTTATTTCAGGGCTTCTATATTACACAATAAGCAGCCTGCGGCTGTTGGTGTTCTGGTCGAACTCGCGGAAGTAGATGGCCGCGGGCTTCAACGCCTCTGACAGTGTCATATAACTTCTGTAAAGACCGCAAGAACCCGGGAGCACAGCGCTTGACATGAATCACCATGCTCCTGGGTTTCTGAATTCATTCTTTTATTGTATGCAGCGCGATTCCATGTGTCTCCGCACAGACGATCTGTCAGCAGCACTCACTTTAACATCCATTCGATTCCCCTGGGGAGATATTTGTTCCAGAAGTCCCAGGTGTGTGCACCGGGTCCGTCTTCGAAGAAGAAGTCTGCGCCCTCGTTCTCCAGGAAGCGCCTGAAGTCACAGTTCACTTCATATAGGCTGTCCTCGGTCCCGATGGCCATATAGATGCGGGGGATCTCTTTTCCTTCCTCTTTCAGTCCGCGATAGAGGTATTCCGGATTCCGGTCGGATTCCAGGATGGTCGCGGGGTCCCCAAAAACATCCCGGACCATCTGCACAGGCATAGTACTGTTCTTCCGTCTCCCCAGCTCGGCGACTTCATGGATCACCAGGGCCGAGGAGAGTGCAACGCAGGAGCTGAAAGTATCCGGGAACTGCAGTGCCGTGTGGATGGCTCCGAATCCGCCCATGGAGAGCCCCGCGATCATGGTGTCTTCCCGGTTGATGCAGTATCCGAATGTATCCCGGATGTATTCCGGCAGCTCCTCCCCGATGAAGGATGCAAAGTTGCCGCCTTCATACCCGTGGTCCAGATAGAAGAAGTTTCCGACCGTTGGCATGAAGACTGCCAGGTTATACTGCTTTGCCATCTCCTGGGCTACGCCGCCATAAAGCCAGTCTGTATCCGTACCGGTAAGGCCGTGGAGCAGGATCAGGGACTTGGTCGGCCGATCGTAGTGCCTCGGCTCCTTGATCTCCTCCATGATAAAATCGTTTGGAAGCACAAAGCTGAAGTTTGTGTGCTGCATGATTGTGTCCGCGTGAAATTCCATTCTGCCGCTTGCCATCTGCTTTTCCTCCTGTGTCAAGATGAATTGGTGCAGACAGTATACCATCCCTCTGCGCTTTTTCCAACCGCAGGAAGAAACTTTTTCTTTTTCTTGCATAAAAACAGCAGCATCGGTATAATTATCCGTGACATCCGGTTTGTTGTTAAGGAAGTGATCCCTCTGAAACTGGTTCTGCGCTTTTTGAAAAAATACTGGTATACCGCCATGCTGGCCTCGGCTTTCATGATTGCCGAGGTCTATGTGGATCTTTATCAGCCCCGCATGATGGCGCTGATTGTGGATGAGGGCATACTCGGCCTCGCCAGCGGCGGTGTCTCAAACCTTGGCCTCGTGATTTCCACCGGGTCCAGAATGCTTCTGGTGGTTATCGCGGGCGGCCTCTGCGGTCTGCTCTCGGCGCTCTTCGCCAATATCACCGGGCAGGGCTGCGGCAATGAGATCCGGAAGCTCTGCTTTGACCGGATCATGCATTTTTCCTTTGCGCAGACGGATGACTTTACCACCGGCTCACTTATCACCCGCATCACCAATGACGTAACCCAGCTGCAGCAGCTGATTATGCAGCTCATACGCGGTCTGGTTCGCTGCCTGATGTTTTTTATCGGAGGGACGGCTGCCCTGCTGTCGCTGGATCTCAGTTTCGGCGTGATCGTGGCATGCGCGTTTCCCCTGATTCTGATCGATATCATCTTCGTGGTATGGCGTACCAATCCACTCTTTACAGTTCTTCAGGAGAGCCTCGACCGCCTCAACAGCATCATCCAGGAAAACGTTACCGGCATTCGTGTTGTCAAGGCATTCATTCAGGAGAAACAGGAGGAAGCACGCTTCGACGAAGCCAATCGGAACCTGGTGGAAACCCAGTTCAATGTCCAGATGCTTCTGTCCTTTCTCCGGCCGGTAATGAACATCGTTCTGAACATAGCCGTTGTCGGCATCCTCTATGTCGGCTCAGTCCAGATTCAGAAAGGGACCGTCGCTCCCGGCACGGTCATGGCGGCCATCACCTATCTCTCCCAGATTCTCAACGGCATGATGATGCTGGCCATGATTTTCCAGACTCTCTCCCGCGGTTTGGCTTCGTCCCGCCGCCTGCAGGCGGTTATCGACACCCGCTCAGAGATCCTAAAGGACCCCTCTCTCGCCTCTGACGGCGACGGCAGCCGTGGCTCCGTCCTTTTTGAGAATGTAAGTTTTGTTTACACCGACAACGGCGCCGAAGTCCTCCACGACATCAATCTCAGCATCTTCCCCGGAGAGACGCTTGCTATCATCGGCTCCACCGGCTGCGGCAAAAGTTCTCTCGTCAGTCTGATCCCACGCTTCTACGATGTGGCGGAGGGCCGTGTGCTTGTGGACGGGGTGGATGTGCGCGCCTATGACCCTGCGGCCCTGCGGGAGAAGATCACCGTCTGCCTTCAGAAGAGCGAGCTTTTTTCCACTACCATACGGGACAACATTGCCCTTGGGAATCCGGAAGCCACGGAGGCAGAAATTCGCATGGCGGCAATGTCCGCACAGGCGGACGGTTTTATTCTCCTTCAGCCGGAGGGCTACGATACACCGGTCGCGGAGCGGGGCATGAGTCTCTCTGGCGGTCAGCGTCAGCGCATCGCCATCGCCCGGGCACTGTTGAAGCGGGGAGAGATCCTGATCTTTGACGACAGCACCAGCGCGCTCGACCTGAAGACAGAAGCGGCACTGTACGATGCTCTGAATCAGAACTACAGCGATGTGACCAAAATCATCATCGCTCAGCGCATCGCCTCGGTCCGCAATGCCGACCGCATTGTGGTCCTGGACGGCGGCACCATCTCCGCCTGCGGCACCCATGATGAACTGATGCTGTCAAGTCCCGTCTATCGCGACATCTATGACTCTCAGCTGAGAGAGGAGGCGACCGCATGAGCGTGCAGTCCACCGTTCAGTCTTCCACCGTCCAGAGAGGCTTCCGCCTCGGCGGCGGGCGCGGGAATATGGGTGCCCCGGTGGAAAAGCCAAAAGAGGGGAAGAAAACCCTCTCCCGTCTCGTTGCCTACTTCGGTCCGGAAAAGAAGTATGTGATTCTCCTGGCTCTCACAGTGCTGCTGGCTGTGCTCGCCAGCGTCATCGCTCCGAGCCTCCAGAGCAGCGCAATTGACGGACTTGTTACAAACGCTTTCGGCGAGATCCCGCGTATTCTTGGCCTGATGCTGCTGACTTACCTGATCCACGGCGGTGCGACACTGCTGCAGGGCTTCTTCTCCGCTCGCCTTTCCCAGCGGGTCATCTATCGCCTGCGGCAGCAGCTCTTCGGCAAGGTTGTCTCCCTGCCCATCCCCTATCTGGACAGTCATTCCCACGGTGACATCATGAGCCGTATGACAAATGACGCCGAGAACGTCTCCAACGTCATCTCCTCCAGTCTCTCTTCTCTGTTCTCCGGAGTCCTGATGCTTATCGGTACCGTCATTATGATGCTGCGCTACAGTATTCCCCTTACACTGCTCACCTGTGTGACCGTTCTGCTCTCCATTGTGGTGACCCGCGTCATGTCCGCTCTGATGCGACGGTACTATCTTCGCAGGCAGGAGCTCCTCGGGCGGCTCAACGGCATTGTGGAGGAAAAGGTTTCTGCCGGCAAGACCGTTACAGCCTATAATCTCCAGGACGTCACGATCAGCGAGTTCAACGCTGCCAGCGACGAACTCACCAAAATCGGCATTATCGCCGACGTAATCGGCAACGCCATGGGTCCCCTTATGAACATGATCAATAACTTCTCCTTTGTGATTGTGGCTGCCTTCGGTGCCTGGTTTGCGCTGAAGGGGATGATTTCGGTGGGTGTGATCTCCGCCTTCATTATCTATTCCAAGCAGTTCTCCCGCCCCATCAACGAGTTGGCCCAGCTCTACGGTCAGATTGAAACCGCCATCGCGGGTGCGGAGCGGATCTTCGACATTCTTGACTCTGAGAGTGAGAACACCGACGGAAGTCGGGATTTTGAAGTCACAGACGGTGTCATTGAGTTCAAGCACGTTGACTTCAGTTACGTTCCCGGCAAACAGGTCATTTACGATTTCAATCTCCGGGTCGAAGCCGGGAAGAAGATTGCCCTGGTTGGCTCTACAGGCTCCGGCAAGACAACAATCGTGAATCTTCTGATGCGCTTCTATGACATCGATAGCGGCAGCATCACCGTCGACGGCGTGGACATCCGTGATATCTCCTCTGACGTGCTGCGTGACTCGGTCGGCATTGTACTGCAGGACACGGTTCTTTTCACTGACACGGTTCGTAACAACCTCAAGTATGCTGACCGAAGCATCTCCGATAAGATGATGATCGAAGCCGCGGAGAGCGCGAACTGTGACAAGGTGGTCGCCGCACTGCCGGATGGCTATGACACGGTACTCGCTGCCGCCGGCGCCAACCTCTCCCAGGGCCAGCGCCAGCTGCTGACCATCGGTCGCGCTTTCCTGAGCTATCCGAAGATTCTGATTCTCGACGAAGCTACTTCCTCAGTAGATACCCGTACCGAACTGCATATTCAGAATGCCATGGTCGAACTGATGCGTGACCGCACCAGCCTGATCATCGCCCACCGCCTTTCTACCATCCGCGATGCAGACCAGATCGTCGTCATGGAACAGGGGCACATCATCGAGACCGGCACTCACGAAGAGCTCCTCGCCAAAGGCGGCAGTTACTACAATCTCTACATGACACAGTTTGCCGGCAGTGCGACCTGACCTGGCAATACTGTTATGTACGCCGCTCAATGCGTCACCGGGTCAGTAACAGAATCTTTCCTTGATCTTCCCCTGCAGAAGTGCTATTGTATGTACGGTTCAGCCACAGCCTGATCCTTATCTTATCCATTGGGAGGAAATACACTGTGAATAACTATAGATATATCCCGAAACATGTTTGTTCCCGCGAGATCCGCTTTGGGCTGGAAGACGGGAAAATCCATGAGCTTCGCTTCATCGGCGGCTGCGACGGAAACCTCAAGGCCATCGGGAAACTATTAGAAGGTCGTGAGGCCACAGAGGCCATCCGTCTGCTCAAGGGCAACGACTGCGGCGGCCGCGGCACCTCCTGTGCCGACCAGCTTGCCTGTGCGTTGGAAGAAGCTCTCGAAGAAGAAAAGAGCGCTTGACAATTCTGGTTATTGGCGCTAAAATACATTCACAATTGAGATGGGCGCTGGGTTTTCCCGGCTGAGATGGAGTAATTGATCTCCAACACCATGGAACCTGATCCGGATAATGCCGGCGTAGGAAAGCAAGAGTTCATTGGTATCAGGTTCGTTCGCGAACCTGATATTTTCTTTTCTGCTTTCAGAAAAAACAGGAGGAATATCATATGCAAAAATCCAGACTCACCCTGCGCGCGCTGACCGAAGGAGCCATCTTTGTTGCTATTGCCCAGGTTGTCAGCTATCTTAAGCTCTTCGAGCTGCCTCAGGGCGGCTCCATCACAGTCGCCATGCTTCCGATTTTTTTGTATTGCGCACGATGGGGTTTCGGTCCCGGTATGCTGGCAAGCTTCGTCTACAGTATTCTGCAGCTCACACTGGACGGCGCCTATGCATGGGGATGGCAGTCCATGCTCGGCGACTACATCATCGCCTTTACGGTTCTCGGTCTGGCAGGTCTGTTCCACAAGCAGAAATACGGCTTCTTCATCGGCACTGTTGTCGGAAGCTGCGCCCGTTTTCTGGTGCACTATGTGGTCGGTGCCACAGTCTGGGCAGAATATATGCCTGAAACCTTCTTCGGTATGACGATGCACTCCCCCTGGTTCTACTCCATGCTCTATAACGGGAGTTACATGGTTATCGACATGGCGCTCTGTCTGGTGGTCGGTCTTCTGCTTTGGAAGCCGCTGCAGACCTACATTCGTGGCGAGGATCTTCAGAAGGCATAAAATCGCATTTCAAGTTGTCAAGGCAACGGCGAAGAGCGGAGCAGTCCCGATTCCGAGACTGCTCCGTTTTGTTGACCGGCCTCCGGCACCAGCCGGCGTTACGAATCACATAAGAAAACAAGTTGCAAACGCAGAGTTAGATTGATATAATATTCATGAGAAAAGTGGTTGACTCTGACAAACGGGAGGTTTACTTAATGAACAAATTTGTCGTTTTCAGCGGTTTCCTCGGCTCGGGAAAAACAACAACCATGATGGCCCTGACAAAGTACCATACAGCCCATCATGGCAAAGCTGCCATGATCTCCAATGATCTCGGCGGAAAAGGACTCGCCGACAACCGCTATGCCCAGCTCGACGGGTGCAACGCTTCAGAGATCACGGACGAATGCATCTGCTATGTGAATGAGCAGCTGGCTGACCGCCTCAAGGGGTATTATGCCGAGGGCTGCGAGCTTGTCGTTTCGGATATTCCGGGCTTTGGTGTAGGAGCTTTGGATCACGTCTATCACGGTCTGGCTGAGAAGTTTCCCGGACAGTTTGACCTCGGGCCATTCACCGTTCTGGTGGAACCGAAAACCGTCGACCATCTGCGGGAGGGCAAAGGCGGCGATCTCGATTACCTGCTGAATACCCAGCTGGTGGAAGCGGACCTCATCGTCCTGAACAAGAAGGACCTTCTGGCTGCCAACCAGGCGGAGGCGGATCTTGCCTGGCTGAGGGATCACTATCCGGATGCTGACGTCATCTCCATCAGTGCACGCACCGGTGAAGGGCTCGAAACCCTTTCTCATTCTCTGATGACCTGTTCCGCATCCATGCGCCGCCCGGACATCGGTTACGGCGGTCCGGTCTTCATGGAGGCCATGACCCGGCTGAGCGAGTATTATCTTCAATATCACGCCACTGTTTGCTGCAACGATTTTGACGGCAACACCTATCTGACTGACCTCGCCAGAGCAGTCCAGACTGCCGTTGGAGAAGCAGGCTGTGAGATTCCGCATCTTAAGCTCTTAGCCTGGACCTCGGAGGGGGATTATGGCAAGGCTGACCTTTTGGGTACCGACCGCCCTGTGGAACTTGTGCACAGCTTTGCCGCTCCCTGCACCGAGATCGCCGTGGTTCTGAATGGCAGTGCCGCATGCCCCTATGCCCAGCTGGATTCCCTGATCACCGACACAGTCAAAGCGGTCTCCGGGCAGTATCAGCTGGAGCTCATGCTCTTCAACAAGGAATGCTTCGGCATGGGAGCACAACAGTGAGCATCTTCCCCCGTCCTACCCGCTCCGTCTGTCCGATCTGTCTCCGGAATCTTCCGGCTGCTCTCGTCCGGGAGAACGATGGGAGAATTTTGCTGGAGAAGCACTGTCCGGATCACGGGCCTTTTCAAGTTCCGGTGTGGCAGGGGCTTGCTGACTTCGACCGCTGGATTCTGGGGAATGAGCCTCTGGCTGCCGGAAACGGTCTGCACTGTCCGAATAACTGCGGCCTCTGTACCGAGCATGAGAGCGGCAGCTGCTGCGTTCTACTGGAGGTGACCCGGCGCTGTAACCTGCACTGCCGCTTCTGCTTTGCCGACGGCGGCTGCGCTGATTCTGATCCATCCCCAGACACGCTCCGCGACTCCATCCGGGAGATTGTTCGTCAATGCGGAGAACCCCTTCTGCAGTTCTCCGGAGGCGAACCCACCCTGCGGGATGATCTGCCGGAGCTGATACACTACGCCAAAGAAGCCGGCTGCAGCTATACACAGGTGAATACCAATGGGCTCCGTCTGGCACAGGATCCGGACTATGTACGCCGTCTCGTAGAAGCGGGCCTTGACATTGTCTTTCTCCAGTTTGACGGGACCGAGGATCGGATCTTCCAGACACTGCGCGGCGCGGCGCTCCTGCAGACCAAGCTGGAAGCCATCCATGTCTGCTCCGATGCCGGACTTGGTGTCACGCTGGTGCCCACCGTCGTAAAGGGTGTAAATACCCGGAACCTCGGAGATCTGGTCCGTCTCGCTGTCTCTCTCTCCCCTGCCGTACGTGGGATTCATTTTCAGCCGGTCTCCTGGTTCGGACGTGTTCCCGGTTTGCCCGGCGATGATGACCGCTATACCCTGGATGAACTCATGGCCGATCTCAGCGACCAGGCCGGGATTCCACCGGAGAGCTTTATGCCCTCCCGCTGTGACCATCCCCTCTGCGGGTTTCATGCGGACTTTCTGATCAATCCCGACTCCACCCTGCGCCCCTTATCCTCCATCACCCACTCCTCCCACAGCCGCGGCTGTGCAAAGGAGAATCGGGAGTATGTCGCCCGCCATTGGAGGAAGCCACCGGAAGAGCCGGAGCCGTCGGCGTCGAAAGCACTATCCGACGAAATGGACTTCGACACCTTCCTCTATCGCCTGCGACATCACAGCCTGTCTCTCTCGTCCATGGTCTTTCAGGATGCCATGAACCTGAATATTGAGCGCCTGCACCGATGCACGCTCCATGTCTATGACGAAGGCAAAATCAAGCCATTCTGTGCAAAGTACCTCACCCCGATCAGATAACCCAAAAAGATGGCGGAGCTCCGGGAATTGACCTGCGCCACTTTGCTGTCGGTACGGAGGCTCAGAACCGCGAAATCGAGTTTGTTCATCAGGATCCCGGACTCCCGGCTCCCTCTGATACAGTCTATATCGCGAGTTACCGTCTGCTTTAAGCCGGTACATTCGGAAAAACAAAAAGCAGAAGCAACATTGGAATCCTGTATTCCTTTGCTGTCTCTGCTTTTTCATTATGATGTGATTATGTCCTCTGACTCTTGCTTCCGAAGGAAGGATACCGGTTTGGTTATGGTACGACGTTTTCCCTTGCTGCCGTTTCGATCTCCGTTACTCGGAGGACTGTCCTCTCCACTCGGAAGCGGACCTCCAGACCGGCAAACCCCATACCGTAGACCCGCTCCGGATCCTCCTGATAGCGCGGTCTCGGATCATGGGCCAGAACATCCCGGAGCGCCGATCGCTTCTCCTGCGGGATCTTCTGCTCCAGTTCCGGGGGTATCTTCACCTCCAGAACTCTCCCGGCGTCGGGCGCAAAGCCCCCGACAGCTTCAGGGATGCTGTCTGCATAGGGAATGTAGGGCTTGACGTCATAGATCGGTGTGCCGTCCACCATGTCAGCCCCTCCCACAAGGATTGTTGTGCCAAGTCCTTCCTCCTTCTGTATGGAGAGCAGGCGCACGCAGGAGAGACCCAGGCCGTTTGGCCGGAAAGGTGAGCGCGTTGCGAAGACACCCATGCGTACATTGCCGCCAAGCCGAGGCGGCCGAACTGTCGGCGTCCAGTCATATCCCATATTCTCCGAAAAACCCCAGATCAGCCAGAGATGCGAAAAGCCCTCCAGTCCGCGCAGAGCCTCGTCGATCCGGTATGCGGGTTCAAATACAATCTTCCCTTTCAGGTTTTCGGCCAAGCCCGCCTGCCTTGGGATTCCGAACTTGGTTGGGAAATCCGTACGGATGTGGGCTACTGGTTTTATCTGAAGTTCATGTGCCATGGTTTCTCTCCAACTGAAAGGTCTCGGACCAGGCGTTAACGGACATCCGTTTTTCCACTATCGCCTTCAGCATCGGCTCGGGGTCTGTAATCACGCGTCCGTTCAGGCGGTCAATCCCCAGCTCCAGCAGTGCCGGACAGCAGCTCACGCTCGGTCCCGTCAGGATGACTTCGGCGTCGCGGCTGAGCTCCAGCAGACGCGGCAGCGTCTTGTTGATGGCGGCACTGCCGGTGATGACGACCAGATCACACTGCGGAAGAAAGAACTCCGCCGCGCTGTCGGGGTAGGCCCCTGGCTTTTCCTCTCGGTCCATGATCCAGAGCTTCTCTGCTGGAGCGAGGAGATCAGCGGTGATGTTGCTGTGCCCGACCATATGGCCGATCATGCCGACTCTTTTTCCGATGATCTCCACGTTGTCCAGCGTTTTCGCCTCCGGCTGCAGGAAGCCGCAGTCAGCCCGGTTATAAAAAGCGTTGACAACGGCAAAGGCTTCGCTCGCCTCCTCAAGATTCCAGGACATCATCGCTCTTCCGGCCTCACAAACCGGAAGGCCAATCAGTGTGTCATACATTCTGGGAACCATCTCCCCTGTCGTATGCATGGCAACGCCGCAACTTCCGCCACTCAGAATTGCCGCAGTCCAGGAGATACCGTGGACCAGTCTCTCTACAGTTCTGCTGTCGTCGAGTCCCTGGAGAAGAGTGTCATAATATGCTGTCTGTTGGCTGGACACAAGTCTCATATCTGCCATGCAGCCTCCTGCTGATCCCGTTCAAATGACATAGTCGTAGCTGTCGTCTTCTCTCCGCATCAGATCACGAATTGTATAGCGGTTCAAATAGTCGGTCACAACTTCGTTTAGTCCCTTCCAAAGCGGCAGCGTCTGACACTCTGACATCCGAGCACAGGTTTTCGCGTTCTTTTCCAGGCAGGCCACTGGTACCAGCGTCCCCTCCATCACAGACAGCACATCGAAGATCACGATCTGTTCCGGCAGTTTCGTCAGACGGTAACCGCCCCCCTTGCCACGAAGGCCTTCCACGAATCCGGACTTCACCAACATATTCACGATGCTCTCCAGATATTTTTCGGAAATCTCCTGCCGGTCTGCACTGTCCTTCAGCGGAACATATCCTTTTGCCTGATGCTCTGCAATGTCAATCATGATCCTTAGTGCATATCTGCCCCTGGTAGAAATCATCATAGCAGAAACTCTCCCTTTCTTTTACACTTTATTATTCTTCCTTATACCTATTATACTGTAAGGTTGATGGGAATTCAAGAACATTTCAGAATAGCAGGAAATCGCATAATGCCTATTGACAATTCGGAAGTATGTGCTATAATTCCTACAAACCCATACGAAAGGTAGGTTAAGTTGATGTTCCTTCTGACCGGTCGATGTTGATGTTTATAGCTCCCGCAGCAGGTCTTGAATTTCTGTCTGCTTCCGTCTTTTTATCCATTCATTATATCAATATCAAACATCACTTCACTGGAGGATTCTATCATGTCAAAGATTTATACATCCGCAGACCAGCTGATCGGGAAGACCCCGCTGCTGGAGGCAACAAATATCGAAAAAAACGAGGCTCTGGAAGCCCGGCTTCTGGTTAAACTGGAGTATCTCAATCCTGCCGGATCTGTAAAAGACCGCATTGCAAAAGCCATGATTGATGACGCAGAGGCCCGCGGCCTGCTGAAGGAAGGCTCTGTAATCATCGAGCCTACCTCAGGAAATACCGGCATCGGTCTTGCCTCTGTCGCCGCTGCCCGTGGCTACCGTATTATCATCGTCATGCCAGAGACCATGAGTGTCGAGCGGCGCCAGCTGATGCGAGCTTACGGTGCTGAACTGGTTCTCACCGAGGGTGCCAAGGGTATGAAAGGCGCTATTGCCAAGGCGGAAGAACTTGCAGCGGAGATCCCGGGCGCCTTTATTCCCGGTCAGTTTGTCAATCCGGCAAACCCCGCCGCCCATAAGGCGACTACCGGCCCGGAGATCTGGGAAGACACAGACGGCAAGGTGGACATCTTCGTCGCAGGTGTCGGTACCGGCGGAACGCTGACCGGTGTCGGCGAATACCTGAAGGAGAAGAACCCCGATATCAAGATTGTCGCCGTGGAACCCGCTACTTCCCCTGTCTTAAGCAAGGGTACAGCCGGTGCGCATAAGATTCAGGGCATCGGTGCTGGCTTTGTCCCCGAAGTGCTGAACACCAGGATCTATGACGAGATTATTACTGTGGAGAACGAAGACGCATTTATCGCCGGCAAGAAGTTCGGCAGAGCAGAAGGTGTTCTGGTTGGCATCTCCTCCGGCGCCGCACTTTGGGCAGCTGTTGAGCTGGCCAAACGCCCCGGGAATAAGGGCAAGACCATCGTGGCGCTCCTGCCGGACACCGGCGACCGTTACCTCTCTACCCCGCTCTTTGCCGACTGACAACGCTGTCTTCCTGACTCTCGGAAGCTATTCCACCCCCTCCCAGCTATCTGAAGACTTTGAAAACGGTGAGGATCCGCAGAAGGATTCTCACCGTTTTGCTTTTTCATTGGAAATTCCCAGAGGAATCAGGATTCTATCAGCCGATTGTTGTTGCCATGAAGTGATAATTTCTCTTTTCCATTATTTTCAAATTCAAGCGACTCAGTTCGCAAAACACATTGACAAAAATCTATATGTGTGTTATCCTACAGATAGAATTTTTTAAATGTGTGGTGAAACGGATGGAAAAGATCTATATAGATATCGCCAAGATGCTCCGTGCCATGTCTGACCCGAAACGGTTGCGGATTGTGGATATGCTTTCCTGTGGGGAATTATGCGCCTGCAAGATTCAGGAGGAATTCCACATCACGCAGCCAACTCTATCACACGACATGAAGGTGCTGAGTGAAGCCGGGATCATTAAGCAGAAGCGGGAAGGAAAGAATATTTACTACTCCCTCAACAGCGCAGCATTGGCCGCCATGCATCAGACACTCGGCCAGATGTTTGAGGATAAGCCGGACTGCATCTGCCGGCAAAAGAGCGGCTGCGATTGAGCCGACGTTTCCTGCGTCGGCCTAATCTGAACGTTACAGATAGAGACAATTAAATGTTTCAATGCTTACACTTGTAATAATTGCGAATAACACGAAAGGCAGGTTTCCTTGATGGGCAGGTTCATTCAAGATCAGATCCTCGGTATGAAGTGGCTCAACGCATTGATCGGCAAAGGGCTGAGCGCACTTGGCATGGATACCGCCTCCCGCTGGGGCGGAAGCATTCAATTCTTTATCTATGACATAATCAAGATACCCATCCTGCTCTGTCTCCTGATCTTCATCATTTCCTACATTCAGAGCTTCTTCCCTCCGGAGCGCAGCAAGCGCATTCTGGGGCGCTTTCATGGGATAGGGGTCAATATCATCGGGGCGCTGCTGGGTACGGTAACGCCGTTCTGCTCGTGTTCCTCTATCCCGGTCTTCATGGGTTTTACCAGTGCCGGATTGCCCCTGGGTGTGACTTTCTCATTTCTGATTTCATCGCCCATGGTGGATCTCGGAAGTCTCGTTCTGCTGATGAGCATTTTCGGTGTGAAGATTGCCGCAGCCTATGTGGTGCTGGGACTGGTGATTGCTGTCCTCGGCGGGACACTGATCGAGGAGCTGCATATGGAAGCCTATGTCGAAGACTTCATCCGCAATGCAAATTCCAGCGTCAATATCGAAACGCCGGATCTGACTGTGAAGGATCGGTTGATCTACGCAAAGGATCAAGTAGTTTCCACTTTTAAGAAAGTCTTTCCGTACATTCTTATCGGTGTCGGCATCGGTGCGGTGATCCACAACTGGATTCCTGAAAGCTGGGTGGAAACTGTATTGGGCAGCCGTAATCCCTTCGGCGTTGTGCTGGCGACAATCGTCGGGGTTCCCATGTACGCAGACATTTTCGGCACCATTCCCGTAGCCGAGGCGCTGCTGGCCAAAGGCGCTCTTCTGGGTACGATCCTCAGCTTCATGATGGCTGTCACGACGCTGAGCCTGCCCTCGCTCATTATGCTCCGCAAAGCTGTCAAGCCCAAACTGCTGGGTACCTTTATTGCCATCTGTACGCTTGGCATCATTATCGTTGGATATGGCTTCAACGCCTTCCAATATATCTTTATCTAAATGGAGGAAAGCAAAATGAACATTAGAGTTCTTGGCGGCGGATGCTGCAAATGCGAGAACCTGTTGGAGGCAGTGAAAGAGGCTGTTGCCGAAAAGGGTATCAATGCCGAAATTGAGTACATCACCGATATGGCCAGGATCATGGAATACGGCATCATGAGCACCCCGGCATTGATGGTCGATGACAAAGTTGTCTCTATGGGACGGGTACTGAAAGCAAAAGATGTTTTGAAATATCTCTAATCGCAGCTGATAAGCTGTAAATCCGCACAGGCTACTGGGGCACCTGGTCGAAAAGGTCACGGTTCATCGGAAGGGAGCGATGATCTTTACCCTTTCCTGCGGAGTGGAGATTGAGATTTGAAAGTACGACAGCCCTGCTGGGACATGGTTCTTGGCAGGGCTTTTTCTTGTTTGTACATTTTTTCTTGAGTACGGAGCATGGTGGGATTATACTGATATACAAAGTTTGAGTGCCCGCCCGCGTGAAGAAACCGGGATTCGCGGAGGAAACGGAAATGCCACAGATGAATAAAGGTGGTAAGTTCATATTCGGGAAATCAACTATATTTGGATTCCCCTGAAAAAACTATGATCCAAGTCAGGAGTCTCCGAGAGCAACCGCAAGTTGCTTTTCCCACAAAGGCAAAGATGGTATAGTTATTACAAGCCAGCTATCGGGAGGGATCAGTCATGGAAATTAGAGATATTTTGAGAAATCTGAGGGAGAGTCATCACCTGACGCAGGATCAGATGGCGGAGCGCGTCATGGTTTCCCGCCAGGCGGTGAGCCGCTGGGAGAACGGCGAGACTCAGCCTAATACAGATACACTGAAGCTGCTTTCAAAGGAATTTGATGTGTCAATCAACACACTCCTTGGGTCGCCGAGACAGCTTATCTGCCAGTGCTGCGGGATGCCATTGAGTGAGGACGGAGTCATCAGCAAGGAATCCGACGGCAGTTTCAACGAAGATTACTGCAAGTGGTGCTATGCCGACGGAACTTATACATATGATGATATGGATGACCTGATTGATGTCTGTGTCGGCCACATGGTAAATGAGAATTTTACAGAAGAGCAGGCTCGTGCTTATATGAAACAAATGCTGCCCAAGCTGGATTACTGGAAAAGGTACGAAGAATTAAGCGATGGAGGACAGTTTGCGGCATTCAAAAAGCAGTTGCTTGAAGAAATCAATGGGCTTCATATTGAAGGACTCCCAAAGATTGAAAGGCTGAATGCACTTGTTGGGAAATATGTGAATCTCGAATACCGACTTCCCAGCGGTGTAAGAGTTAAGTTTCTTGATGACCAGACAACTTATCTGGGAAGCCAGATTGAATCGGAATATGGCGGTGATCGGTGCTTTGGCATTTTGGCGAGCATGGATTTTATCATGATCTGCACCTATGAGAAGGATGGAGCCAATCCGGAACTTGTTCTCTATAAGAAAAGGTAGGCTCAAAAGCACCTGAAGAATCGGTGAATGGAAGCGTCTCTTTTGAGGAGGCGCTTTTCTCATGTGAATTTCACTCTCTTTTCGGGCTTCACCCCTTTTCACTCCTTTCGCGCCTGCGGGGAAGCGAGTCGATACGCAATCCGCGACGACGCGATGACAGTGCACAGCAAGGATCGGATCGTATTCCGGCTGACTTGCGGGACGGAGATTGGAGTGTAAAAAAGGCGCTTCTCTTCAGAGAGGATGCGCCTTTGACATACTTTATCATTGAATATTGATGCTCCAATGCTTATAATAATCAGAGATGATTGTGCGCAATCTGGCCGTCAAGCCTGATTTTGTTGGGGAGGAAAGATTA